>CADEEL010000029.1 GCA_902826335.1 uncultured Alphaproteobacteria bacterium | reverse complement strand
GTGGTGGAGGAGAAATTCGGCGGCATGCTCAACGCCTTCCGCTATGGCGCGCCTCCGCACGGGGGCTCGGCGCCGGGCGTCGATCGCATCGTCATGCTTCTGGCGGGCGTCGAGAACATCCGTGAAGTGATCGTCTTCCCGTTCAATCAGCAGGCGCAGGATTTGATGATGAACGCGCCGGGCGAAGTGACGGCCAAACAGCTCTCGGAATTACACATTCGTGTGCAGGCACCAGCGAAGGCGTAGGCGCCGCCTACCTTTCCTTCGCCTCCACGCTCGTCCAATTGCATGTTTCGCAGTGCTGCGCATCGCCCGCCGCGATGAGCGTGAACGAGTTGCAGGATGGGCACGCCTCCGCCTGATAAGCTGCGGCGCGTGGCGCGCGCTCGCCCGGCTTGCCGCGTGGTTTCAGCATGACGAGGTTCGCCGGCGCCTGGCCGCGCGAAAACCCACGTGAAATGAGTCGCGCGGCCTCTTCGGCCTCGATGGCCTGGCGGTTAAGCCCGTCCGTGCGCGCCTCATAGGGATCGATCTGAGCGAGGTCGCGCCGATTGAGGTATGAGACAGCGAGCTCACGGAAAAGATAATCGAGGATCGACGTGGCGTGGCGGATGGAATCGTTGCCGCGCACTTCGCCCGCCGGTTCGAAGCGCGTGAACACGAAAGCGTCGACGAATTCTTCCAACGGCACGCCATATTGCAGGCCGATGGAGATCGCCACGGCGAAATTGTTCATCAGTGATCGGAAGGCCGCACCTTCCTTGTGCATGTCGATGAAAATTTCGCCCAGCGCGCCATCGTCATACTCGCCAGTGTGCAGATAGACTTTATGCCCGCCGACGCTCGATTTCTGGATATAGCCCTTGCGCCGATCCGGCAGGCGGCGGCGATCCGCGCCACGCTCGCCGGCGCGTTCAAGAAGGGGCGCGCTCGTCGGCGCGGCGATCGGCTCGGCGTCATCGAGCGGCGGCAGCACCAGGGGCGCCGCCGGCGCCGCGATGAAATGCATGAGCGCAACGCCAGCTTCCACCGCGCGCGCCGCGAGCGCTTCGCGATCATCGGCTTGCGCGAGCGGGAGCGTTGCGGAGAGCGGGCCAAACACGAACGGCGCGAGCGTCTCGATCATCGCCATGCGTGCTTCTGATGGGATATCGCTGGCGCGAGCAAACACGGCCGCGACATCGTCGCTTACGCCCGGTGCGCCGGCGATGGCGCCCGCGCCCATGCAATAGGCTTCAGCGGCGGCGATATCCGCTTCGCTGAACCCGATTGTTTTCAAGAGATCGCCGCGCCGGCCCGCGGCGACATCCGCCGGCAAGCCGAGCACGCGCTCACACACATCCGCGCCGATGATGATCGGATGCACGGCGGCGCGCAGGCTCATTGCATCGGCGGCCGCTTCCTCGATCGCCGCGAGCGCGGGATCGGTGAGGCCGCGCTGGCGCAGCAGTTCGAGATTGACGCCGGGCGCGCCTTCGAGCGTTCGCCGGCCTTCGACATGGCAGGCGATTGCGCTGATCGCTTCGTTGGAGAAGCCGCGTGCGCGCAACCCATCGACGGCCAGAGGCGTCATCAGGCGCCCGAAGCTGCCATCCGCGCGCGCGCCGAAGCCGCATGCGTCTGCGACGGGCACGGCGCCTGCCCCGTGCGCGCCGAGATTGGCGGCGTCGGCTGCGTGATCGCCGAGGGCGATGAGTGAAAGGTTGCGCAGCGCTTTCGGCTTCAGAGTGCGCCAGATGTCTTGAGCGCGCGTCGCGAGCGCCGCCAGGGGTGAATGATCTTTCATCGCTTGCAACGATGTGACCGCCGCGCGCGCGCGTTTTATCGCGGCGTCGAGTGTGCGTTTCTCAGCGCTCCAGCCTGAGGGAGCGCCGTGCATGTCGGCCAGGGCTGCGCTTTCGCTGAGCGCGGCGCCGGATACGAGCGCCAAGAGCGCGCATGCGGCGGCGCGCCCGTCCGCCGACTCATAGGCGAGGCCGCAGCGCATCAGCACATCGGCGAGCCCCACGGTGCGCAGCGCCACTGGGCGGCGCGCGCTGACGCCTTCGGCGATAGCGGGATCGGGCGCGATGGCGCTGTCGAGCGCGGAATCGAGCGTGCGTACGAGCGCCCGCACGGCGCGCTCCAGCGCGTCGACGTCAAAAACGCCATCGGCCAAGAACGCCGATAAGGAGAGCGTCGCGCCAACGGCGCCGCAATCGCGGACGCCCGCCACCGCGCCGCCCGCATCCATGGTGAACGCGCCGCCGGTGCGCAGCGCGCCGCCAGCGGCGGCGAGACGCAAGCGCCGTTTGAGCGGCGCGTCCTCAACCGCCGAAGCATAGGCGCCGCGCGCCGCCGCGCCGTTCAGCGCCGCGCGGAGGTCGTCATCCGGCGCCCCTGCGAGCCGAGCCGCGTGCGCCTTGCGCGCCACCGGCGCGGCCTGCGCATCGAGCCCGCCGCGCACGGCCTCGATTGCGAGATCGGTCAAGGCGGCGTCAAGCAGCCGTGCGCCAGCCTCCATAGCGGCCGCCGCGCGCGACTGGTTCACTTCGCTGTCGGCAAGGGCGCCGTCCGCGCCGGCCACGAGTACGGATGGCCGCCCCCCTTGGCCACTCGCGGCAAGCCGCGCGGCGGCGTCGAGGGCGTCAAGGGCCGCCGGGCTTGGCGCGCCAAGTACGCCCAGATCCGCGCCGGCGGCCAGCACACGCTGGGCCGTTGCAAGGGCTGTCAGCTCGTTCGCGCCAGCGGCGGGCCAGGCGATCAGGCTGGCGCTGAGGCCCCCGGCGGCGGTGGCGATGTCAAAGGCGACGCGGCGGCGCGCCAGCAATTCGACGATTAGCGACGCGTCATCGGGATCGGCGAGGCGGCGCGCGACAGACTCAAATCCCAACCGCAGGCTTAGCGATTCATCCGCGCCCGCAACCGCCGCGCCGCGCTCGAGCGCGCGCGCGACCGCGGCGTCGCTCCAGGCCTCCGGCGCCTCGACGCGAAGCGCCGAGCCGTCTTCGCCCAGATCGATCAGCCGCTCGCTCCACTCCACCGGCTCGCCCATGTCGCTCTCCTCTGCGCCACAGCGCTACGCCGCGACTCATTTCGGATCAACATCTAGTAGGTACTTTGCGCCAGTTATCCCAAGATATGGGCCGCGCATGGCGCTGGACGCGCGTTCGGCGCTCCGCCATAAGAGTCGCGAACGAGGAGCGGCCGCGCAACGTGCTCACACGAATCTTCACCTGGTGGAATGGCGCGACGATCGGCGCGCTCTTCGATATTGGGCGCCGCGCCCGGCTGATCGGTGACGATGAGCAGGGCAATCGCTATTTCGAGGAGCGCCGGCCCAGCCTCGAAGGCCGCAAGCGCCGCTACGTCGTCTATGACGGCTTGGCCGAAGCGTCTCGCGTGCCGCCAGATTGGCATGGCTGGCTCCACCACACGCTCGACGAGCCGCCGACTGCCGCGCCCCTGCCGCGCCGTCGCTGGGAGCAGCCGCACCGCCCCAACTTGACCGGAACGGCTTACGCCTATCGCCCACCCGGAAGCTTGGCGCGGAGCGGCGAGCGCGCGCCCGCCACCGGTGATTATGAAGCCTGGACGCCCGATCCATGAGAGAACAGACCGCTGAGACCATCCTGGGCGCGCTGGTGGCCGCCGTCGCCATCGCGTTCTTTGTGTTCGCCTCCGCGCAGGCGCGGCAGGGCGAGAGCGGCGGCGGGGGCTACAATCTCACGGCGCGGTTTCAACGCGTGGATGGCATCGATGTCGGCGCGGATGTGCGCGTGTCCGGCGTGAAAGTCGGTGTCGTTCGCGATGTGCGCCTCGATCCGCAGACTTATCTGGCTCAGCTCACCTTCTCGGTCGCCGAGGGCGTGCAGATTTCCGATGATTCCACCGCGCGAATTCAATCGGACGGCCTCCTTGGCGGCGCCTATGTGGCGATCGAGCCGGGCGGAGGCGAGCCGCTCGCGGCCAACGGAGAAATCATCAATACGCAGGGCGCGGTCGATTTGTTGACGCTTTTGGCCTCCGCCGCGTCATCTTTGGGCGGTAATCGCACGGAGCCCGAGGGCGCGGAGGAGACCGCTCCATGATGCGAATGCTGTTTGGCGCGCTGGCCGCGCTTGTGCTGCTGAGCGCGCCTGCCCTGGCGCAAACAGCCGTGCTGCGCGGCCTCGACAAGATCACGGGCCATGCGCGGGATTTTAACGCGCCGATCGGGCGCGCAGTGCGCTTCGGCTCTCTGGAAATCATCGCGCGCTCCTGCTCACGCCGGCCGGCGGAGGAAACGCCGGAAGTAACGATCTACGTGCAAATCTACGATCATCCCGCCGCGCGCCGGGGCGAAACGCGCCCGCGCCGCGAGGTTTTTTCTGGCTGGCTGTTCGCTTCGAGCCCGGGCATCTCCGCAGTCGAGCACCCGGTTTATGATGTCTGGGCGATTGACTGCAGAGCCTGAGCGCCGCTGATGTCGGCGGGTAGACGAAAAAAATCTCCGTCGTGCGCGAGCGCATCACCCAACAAAGTGTGAAACGTCTCGCGTGAGATGGACACAGCGCCAAACCGGGCGAGGTGCGGCGTCATGAATTGCGCGTCAAGCAGGCGAAAGCCGCCCACGCACAGGCGCGCGACGAGATGCACGAGCGCGACTTTGCTGGCGTCCCGCTCCGTCGAAAACATGCTCTCGCCAAAAAACGCTGCGCCCAGCGCGACGCCGTAAAGCCCGCCGACGAGCGCGCCGCCGCGCCAGGCTTCGACGCTATGAGCCTCGCCTCGCATGTGGAGTGCGCCGTAAAGAGCGCGAATTTCCGAATTGATCCAGGTATCAGCGCTCGCCACGCGCGGCGCCGCACACGCGGCGATCACATCGGCGAATGCGGTGTCGACGCGGATCGCGAACACCTCGGCGCGGACCGTGCGCGCCAGCCTGCGCGGCACATGAAAGGCGCCGAGCGGATAGATGGCGCGTTCTTCCGGATCGCAGACATAGAGGCGGTCATCATCGCGCGAATCCGCCATCGGGAAGACGCCGCGCCGATAACAATCCAGGATGTCGTCCGGGCTGATGGGCACGCCGCACGGCTCCGCGCTAACCGGCTTCGCGGCTCAAATAATCTTCAAGCCAGTGGATGTGATAGTCCCCATCGACAATGTCAGCCTCCAGCAGCAGGCGGCGAAACAGCGGCAGCGTCGTGTCGATGCCCGTGACCACCATCTCGTCGAGCGCGCGGCGCAGGCGCATCATGCATTCGTTGCGGTCGCGGCCATGCACGATGAGCTTGCCGATCAGGGAATCGTAATAGGGCGGAATCTGGTAGCCGGCATAGATGCCGCTATCCAGGCGAACGCCCAGGCCTCCTGGCGGATGGTAGTTTGAGATTGTGCCGGGCGAGGGCGCGAAGGTCTCCGCGTTCTCGGCGTTGATGCGGCATTCGATGGCGTGGCCGAGGAATTTTACTTCCGACTGCTTGAATGAAAGCGACGCGCCATCGGCGATGCGGATCTGTTCGCGCACGAGATCGAGCCCGGTGATCATCTCGGTGACGGGATGCTCAACCTGAAGGCGCGTGTTCATTTCAATGAAGTAGAATTCACCGTCCTCATAGAGATACTCGACCGTGCCGACGCCGAGATAGCCGAGCTTCTTGATGGCCTTGGCGGTGATATCGCCAATCTCGGCGCGCTTTTCCGCGTTCAGCGCGGGCGAGGGCGCTTCCTCCAGAATTTTCTGGTGGCGGCGCTGAAGCGAACAGTCGCGTTCACCCAGATGCGCGACATGACCCTTTGAATCCGCCACGATTTGAATCTCGATGTGCCTGGGGCGCTCAAGATATTTTTCGAGATAGACCGCGTCGTCGCCAAACGCGGCGCGCGCCTCGGCCCGGGCGGTGGAAAGGGCTTCACTCAATTGGTCAGCGCCGCGCGCGACTTTCATGCCGCGCCCGCCCCCGCCTGCGGCCGCTTTCACGAGCAGCGGATAGCCGATCGCCTTGGCGACTTTCTTGGCCTCCGCATCGCTGGTCACGCCGCCGTCCGAACCTGGCACGACGGGGATGCCGGCCTCCATCACTGCTTTCTTGGCGGCGATCTTATCGCCCATCAGCCTGATGTGTTCGGGCTTTGGGCCGATGAACGTCATATTGTGCTGCAGGACGATCTCCGCGAACTTGGCGTTCTCGGAGAGGAATCCGTAGCCCGGATGGATCGCATCGGCGTTCGTAATGTCGGCGGCGGAAATGATGGCTTGGATGTTCAGATAGGATTTTGACGCCTGTGGCGGGCCGATGCAGACGCTTTCATCCGCCAGGCGCACATGCATGGCGTTGGCGTCCGCCGTCGAATGAACGGCGACGGTCGCGATGCCCATTTCCTTGCAGGCGCGATGGACGCGCAGGGCGATTTCACCTCGATTGGCGATGAGGACTTTCTCGAACATCTGGCGCCTATTCGAGGATGACGAGCGGTTGGCCGAACTCAACCGGCTGCTTGTCAGTCACGCAGATTTTCGCGACGCGCCCCGCGCGCGGGGCCGGGATCGGATTGAAGGTTTTCATCGCCTCCACGACCATGAGCGTCTGGCCTTCGTTCACCGCATCGCCGACCTTTATGAAGTGGGGCGCGTCAGGCTCTGGCGCGAGATAGGCCGTGCCGACCATCGGCGAAGGCACCACGCCCGGATGAGCGCGATCGTCTGGTGCGGCGGCGGCCGGCGGCGGCGCGGCGGGCGCGGGCGCGGGAAGCTGCGCAATCGGCGCCGGCGCGTGATAGACGGGCGCTTGCATGGGCGGATGCGCGCTGGCCAAACGCAGACGCAACTCGCCATGTTCGACCTCGATTTCCGTGAGGCCGCTGTCGCGCAGGATCGCCGCCAGCTCCCGCACGATTTGCGGATCAATCGCCGCGACGGGTTTCTTATCGCTCATCTTCGGAGTCTCTCCGCTCATTGGGACGGGCTGGCGAGCGCGTGCAGCGCCGCGTCAATCGCCAGCATGTAACTATGCGCGCCAAAGCCGGCGATCACGCCCTTCGCGACCGGCGCCACATAGGAGATGTGGCGGAAGGGTTCGCGCGCGGCGGGATTGCTCAGGTGCACTTCGATCACGGGTACGGTGAGGGCTTTCACTGCGTCATGCAGGGCCACGGATGTGTGGGTGTAGGCGCCTGGATTTAGTATCACGAAGGCGGCGGCGGCGCCTGCCTCATGCAGCCAATCGATGAGTTCGCCTTCATGATTCGTCTGTCGGAAGACGATGGCTCGGGCGCCGGCCCGCGCGCCGCAGGCGGTGCGGATGTCCTCCAACGTGCCGGCGCCATATATCTCCGGCTCGCGTGTTCCCAGGAGATTGAGGTTGGGGCCGTTAAGGACAAAAATCGGCTTGGATTCGTTGGAAATTGTCGACATTGGCGGCGGGGGCTTCGGCGTGAGGCCGTTGCGGGACGGCGCTGGGGGCGTTAAGGCGCGGGGATAGGACGGCCGATGAAGCTCTGGGTCAATGGCGAAGTTTATGAGGCCGCGCGGGACGCGAGCCTTACGGCGTTGCTCGCTCAATTGGGGATCGATCCACGCAAAGTGGCGGTCGAGCGTAACCGCGCCATCGTGCCGCGCTCCACCTATGAGCGGACGTCGCTCGCGGAAGGCGATCGGCTGGAGATTGTGCAATTCGTTGGGGGCGGGTGATGGATGGCGCGGTCAATCTCGCGGACGCGCCGCTTGTCATCGCCGGCCGCGCCTATTCCTCCCGCCTCATCATCGGCACCGGAAAATATAAGACGTACGCGGAGAACGCCGCCGCCTTGGAGGCGAGCGGGGCGGAAATCGTCACCGTCGCGGTGCGGCGCGTAAATCTATCGGATCCAAACCAGCCGCGCCTCATCGATTTCATCGATCCCAAGAAGTACACCTATCTGCCGAACACGGCAGGTTGTTACACCGCCGATGAGGCTGTGCGCACGCTGCGCCTGGCGCGCGAGGCGGGCGGCTGGTCGCTCGTCAAGCTCGAAGTGCTGGCGGACCAGAAGACGCTCTATCCTGACATGGAAGAGACGTTGAAGGCCGCCAAGGAACTGATCGCGGACGGCTTCCAGGTGATGGTCTATTGCAGCGACGATCCAGTCTACGCGCGCAAACTGGAGGAGGCCGGGTGCGCGGCGATCATGCCGCTTGGCTCGCTCATTGGCTCGGGCCTCGGCGTTCAGAATCCCGTGAACATCCGCCTTATCGTTGAGCAGGCGCGCGTGCCCGTGATTGTCGATGCTGGCGTCGGAACCGCGAGCGACGCGACTGTGGCGATGGAACTGGGCGTCGATGGCGTGCTGATGAACACGGCGATCGCCGAAGCGAAGGACCCGATCCGCATGGCGCGCGCAATGAAGCATGCCGTGCTCGCGGGGCGCGATTCCTATCTCGCCGGGCGCATGGCCAAGAAGCGCTACGCCGATCCCTCTAGCCCGCTAGCGGGGCTTATCTAGCGCGGCCGCCATCTCGTTGCGCCGCCGCGGCGGCTTCATTGACGATGCGGTCAAGATCTTCGGGGCCAGGCCAGCCGGACACGTAGCGGCCATTGATGAAGAAGGACGGCGTGCCGTTCACTTGCGCTTCGTTCGCCAACTCAAGCGTCTCGCGCAAATACCGATCAATAGCGGGATCAGCCATATCGCGTCGCATCCGCGCGACATCGACGCCGCTTTGCCGCGCGAGCGTGTCGATCTGCGCGCTGGTCAAATCGCCCGGAAAGCCCATCAGGGCGCGGTGAAACGGCAAATATCTGTTCTGACGGATCGCGGCCATCGCCGCGCGCGCCGCTTCTTCGGATTGGCGCGTTAGGATTGGATACTCGCGAAAAATGATGCGCACGTCGCGCCGGCGCGCCATCACACCGTTGATCCATTCCAGCGCCGCGTGACAATAGGGGCAGCGATAATCGAAAAACTCCACGATAGTGATTGGCGCATCGCGTGGGCCGAACGCGAACGAGCGCGTGTCCGTTTCCATCGCCGTGCGTCGCTCGGCCGTCTTCTGCGCCGCGAGCGCCTCGAGCGCGTCTTCAAGTACCGCCGGGTCGCGCAGCAAATAATCGCGCACGACGGCGCGAATGTCGGTCTGTTGCGCGGCGTTAAAGCTGGCGACGCCGATTGGCTGGGACGCCGCGGGCGCGGGTGATGACGCGGCGCCGGGTTGATCGGGCGCCGTCGCGCCGCAGCTTGCAACTGTCGCAGCCATCATAAGCGCTGCCGCCGCGGCGAAGAACGTCTTCATCGATGTCGTCCTGAAAGTATCATCCGCGCGGATTGCGCGGCTGCGGCGGTTCGCCTTCCGGCAATTCGTTGGTGACTGACGCGACGATATCGCTGGCGCGCTGCCAGCTCGTCGTGCCTTGCGTCAGTGAGCGGCGGGCGCGCTCGGCGAAGATGCGCGCGCGCGGTAAATCGCCGATGGCGTAGGCTTGCTCGGCCGATGCCAGGCGCGCGAGGCCGTCTTCGCGCCGGATATCATAGGCCGAAGCGAGTTCGCGCCAGGCGAAGGCGTTTTCTGGTTCCGTCTGCAGGGCGCGTTGCAAGATTGGAATAGCTTCGTCCGCGCCTGCGCGCCCATTGGCCGCGATCAGAGATCGGGCGAGATTGACCTGAAGAAGCGGCTCGCTCGGCGCGAGTTGCAGGGCGCGGCGATGGTGGGCGATGGAGTCCGCCGCGCGGCCGTTTTCGAAATAGATCTGGCCCGCGAGTTCCTCATAATAAGGGTTGTTCGGGTCGTCCACGATCAGGCTGTTGATTTCGGCGAGCGCGCGGGTGAGATCTGGAATGCGCGAGGCGACGCCGCAGCCGCAATAAGCGATCGCGCGGGCATAGCGCGCCGGCTGCGAGCGATCCGTAGCCGGATAAAGCTGGAGCGTGCGCGCCAGCGGCTGAATGAAGCCGACGAGTTTCGCCTGCATCATCGCGAAGCGGCTGGCGATCTCAGGGTTTTCCGTAGTGTCGTAATGTTCGCCGCCCTCGACGCGCTGACGCAGTGCCTCGACGCGGTCCGAGCTGAACGGGTGTGTGACCATGTAGGCGGGTACGCGGCGCACCGCGAATTCCATTGGCCGCAGCTCGCGATTGAAGAAGTCGATCAGGCCGCGCCCGGTCTGGCCGCTGGCTTCCAGAAAGCCTGCGCCGGCCTGGTCGGCTGCGGATTCCTGCACTTGCGTGTGACGAACGAAGTTCGCCTGCGCGAATTGCGGCGCGCCCGATATGATCGCGGCGCCGGCTTGCGGCGCGCCCGCCGCGATCGCCAGAATGCCCAGCCCCAAAGCGATCAGGGCCGGACGCATCGCGTAGCGGATGGCCTGCGCCGTGCGCGGCACGTGCCCGCCGGAGATGTGGCCGGTTTCGTGCGCGAGCACACCGATCACTTCGTTGGCGTTCTCAGCTTCGAGAATGAGCCCAGTGTGCACGAAGATGTTCTGGCCGTTGGTGACGAAGGCGTTGATCGTGGAATCGCCCACCAAATGCAGCTCGATTTCCGCGGGATCGAGCCCAGCCGCGACGATCGCGGGCCGCGCCATGACACGCAACGTATCTTCGATCTCCGCATCGCGGACGATTGAGGGCTGAGACGCCTGTTGGGCCAGGGCCGGGTGTACGCTCGACAGGACAAGCGCCGCCGCTGCGACGGCGGCTACGAACCGTGCTGTTGCGGTGGTCATTGTCATCCCGCTCCACACTTCTGCGCGCGTTGTAAAGCCGCCCAATGCGGCGCGAACATGGCTCTATTCCTTCTTTCCCCATCGGTTGAGACGGGAGAAAAATCGCGCACGGCGCTCCTGATCCGGCTCATAGGCCTCAACCGGCGCCGGCGCCTCAACGGGTTCTTCTGGAACATCGATGGGCATCGAGATCAGCGTGGGCGGCTCGAACGGCGCGTGGGCGACTTCGCCCGCATGTTCGATGGCTTCCAGAACAGGCATGCGGCTGGCGGCCGCTACAAGGACAGGTTCTGGCGGGGGCGCATCTTCGCCTTCCATGAACGCATCGTCATCTTCACCATCGTTCGCATCGCCGTTAAGCGCCTCGGCGAGGTCTGCTGTCGATTGCATTTCACCTTCACCGCGCGGCTCACCATTTCGGCGGCCGCGTCCGCGCCGGCGGCGCCGGCGCTTGGCCGGATCGCGGGTAAGCAGGGGCGCTTCCTCAACGCCGACGTCCGGCTCGTCGGAGAGCGGCGCTTCGCTGCTCTCGCCTAAGTCCGCGGCTTGCTCCGCCATTTCGGGCGTCGCGCCTGGTTCGCGGCGTTGCTTGCCGCCGCGCCGCCCGCGCCGTCGACGACGCCGGCCGTCGCTGTCCACGGTGGCGCCTGCTTCTTGCGGCGGCCGGTTGGCGATAATTTCTTCGTCCTCGTCGGCCGCATCGTCCTCGATGACGTCCTCCTGCATGGGCGGCGCGGGCCTGCGCTCATCCTCGACTGTTTCGAGCGCAGGTACGCGCAAGCCGGTGGAGACGATTTCGAATTCCGGCGGCAGTAGGGTTGGGGATGCGACGACGCGAATGCGAACGGTGCGGTTGATCTCTATGGCGGCGATGGTCTCGCGTTTTTCATTGAGCAAGTAGAGCGCGACCTCGCCAGGTGCGCGCACCTCAAGCGCCTCGCCGCGATGACGCACGCTTGCCTCGTCGATGCCGCGCAGCAGCGCCAGCGCCGCCGATTCGGTTGAACGCACGCGACCCGTTCCGGCGCACTGCGCGCAGATGTGGGATGAGCCTTCGAGCACGCCGGTGCGCCGCCGTTGGCGCGACAACTCAAGCAGGCCGAAGCCGCTGATCTTGCCCATTTGCACGCGGGCGCGATCGAAACGGAGGCTATCCTTCATTCGCTTTTCAACGGTGCGATCATTCTTGTTTTCCTCCATGTCGATGAAATCGATCACGATGAGGCCGGCGAGATCGCGCAGGCGCATCTGGCGCGCCGCCTCGTCGGCGGCTTCCATATTTGTCTTGAGCGCCGTTTGCTCGATGTTGCGCTCGCGCGTGGCGCGACCGGAATTGACGTCAATCGCCACCAACGCCTCGGTCTGGTTGATGACGATATAGCCGCCGCTGCGCAGTTGAACGACGGGCGAATAGATGCTGTCGAGCTGCCTTTCGACGCCATGACGCGTGAAAATAGGCGTCGGCTCACGCCAGATATGCACACGCTTGGCGTGGCTTGGCATCAGCATGCGGACGAAGTCCTTCGCCTCCTTGTAGGCGCCTTCGCCCTCGACGTGAATTTCATCCACGTCCTTGTCATAAAGATCGCGAATGGCGCGCTTCACCAGCGAGGATTCTTCGTAAATGAGCGCTGGAGCGACAGATTTTAATGTCTGATCGCGGATCGTTTCCCAGGCGCGGGTGAGATATTCGTAGTCGCGCTTGATCTCGGTCTTGGTGCGCTTGGCGCCCGCTGTGCGGATGATGAGGCCCATGCCTTGCGGAACTTCGAGTTCGCCGGCCACCTTCTTGAGGCGCTTGCGATCGGCGCCATTGGTGATCTTGCGCGAAATGCCGCCGCCGCGTCCGGTGTTCGGCATGAGCACGCAATAGCGGCCCGCAAGGGAAAGATAGGTAGTGAGCGCCGCGCCCTTGTTGCCGCGTTCTTCCTTGACGACCTGGACCAGCATGATCTGCCGGCGCTGGATGACTTCCTGAATGCGATAGCGGCGCGTGAGGATTTGCCGGCGGCGTTCCTCGACGACTTCGTCATCCAAATCCTCGCCTTGACCGTCGGCGCCGTCTCCATCCGGGCGCTGAGCGGCGGCGTCGAATTCAGCCTTCAGCGCTTCGCGGTCCGCGGTCGGGATGCGGTAATAGTCTGGATGGATTTCCGTGAAGGCGAGAAAGCCGTGGCGGTTGCCGCCATATTCGACGAACGCGGCCTGCAGCGACGGCTCGACGCGCGTCACCTTGGCGAGATAGATATTTCCGCGAAGCTGTTTCTTCGATTGCGTTTCGAAGTCAAAGTCGTCAACGCGTTGTCCGTCCAGCACCACCACGCGGGTTTCTTCCGGGTGGGCGGCGTCGATCAGCATTTTCTTGGCCATGAGTGGCTCCGTGGGCGCGTCGCCGCCTGGCCTGATGCGCGCCCGCGATCAGTTCGATCGGGGCGGGCGGGCCGACGGGGTCGCCGCTGGGTTTGAGGATCGGGCGACGCGCGATCCGGCCCGCCTTGGCCGCTGGGGCCGGAAGTGCGGGAAGGAATGGAGCGCGCATACCGTTCTCCGGTGAACCGCTTGGCGCGAGGCGCCGCCGCGGCGGGATGATTATCGTTCCAGTTGCGGAGCGGCGAGGGCCGAGCGCGCCTCCGTGGTTGCGTGACGCGCAGGGCGCGCCGGCAGACCGCTCGCAGTTCAAGAACAAGCGGTGAACCGCACCCGCTGGCGGCTCGTAAAGCGCGCCTCGGCGCGATCACCGATATTATCAAGCATGCAACAAGTCGGCCCGGAAAGAAAGGGTTCTCGCGGTCGTCGCGGCCGAAATGCCGATCAAGCCCGTTTTATCAGTCGAACTAGGAAGAGAACGATGACCGCACCGATGGTCGCGGACAAAATTGCGCCAGGGATGCCGCCGACGGGGAGGATTGCGAAGCGCCCGAAAAGCCAGCCGCCCACGGCCGCGCCAATAATGCCGATCACGATGTTGCCGATCAAGCCAAACCCAAACCCGCGCACGAGCTGCCCGGCGAGCCAGCCAGCGATCGCCCCGATAAGGCACCAGATGAGAATTGTCTGAAGGTCCATTGGGCGCTCCCTGCGCGATGTGAACAAACTGAAAGCATGGACTCGTACCCGCGCCAGTCAACTCAAATCGGTCAAGCGTCCATCGGTGTGCGGCGCCAAAATGAAACAAGTATTGAAATAGAGATAATGGGAGTAAACCAAGTCTATAAACTGCATTGAAAAAGAATTACGATAGTAATGCGGTCCGTGTGGTCCTTTATCCCCCTGTTAAAGCCTCCGTCCTGGGCCGCCGCCGCCGGCGCCGCGCTTGCGTTGGCCTGTGTGCCGTCCTCGATCGCGGGGGCGGACGACCCGGTGCGCATTGTTCAGGTCTCCGCCCAAGCGGATGGGGTCGGGCGCACCCGTCTTGTGGTTGAAACCGATCGGCCTGTGCGGGGCGTGCGGAGCTTTCTGCTGTCCGGTCCGGATCGGCTTGTGGTCGATGTGCCCGGCGCTCACTGGGCGCGGGCAGGCGAAGCGCCCGGGGGCGGGCTGGCCCTCCGTTATCGCTATGCGAACCGGGCGGAAGGCGCGGCGCGCATCGTGTTCGACCTTGCCGGGCAGGCGGCCATCGCGGGGCGGCGTACGGAATTGGCTGGCCGGCGGCTCACGATCATTCTGTCCGGCGTGGCGGCGGCCACCCAAGTGACGCCCCTGGTCGCCGCGCCGCCGGCGGATGAACGCATGCGCCTTGGCCCGCCCGTGCGCCGACCCACGGTGGTGATCGACGCCGGCCATGGCGGGCGCGATCCAGGCGCCATCGGGGTCGGGGCGGTGCGCGAGGAGGATGTTACGCTGGCCGCCGCTCTGCGCCTGCGCGACGCGCTTGGCGCCCGCGGCTATACAGTCGCCCTCACCCGTGAGGGGGACGAGTTCCTCGCGCTCGATGCGCGTGTGGCGTTCGCGCGCGCCCGCAACGCCGATCTCTTTATCTCTCTTCACGCGGATTCAGCGCCGGGTACGGACGCCCATGGCGCGGCGGTTTACATGCTCTCGGAGCGCGGCGCGAACCGCTCTAGGGTGCTGGCGGACCGGCAGGATTGGCAGGTCGATGTCGGCGATGAGGCCCCGCGCGAGGGGGGCGTGCGCCAAATCCTGTTCGACCTCACCCAGCGGGAAACCACGAACCGCTCTTCCGATTTCGCCCGGGGGCTGATCCGTCGGCTTGAGGAATCTGGCGCCCCGATCCGGTATCGGCGTCCCCGCAACGCTGGATTTTACGTGCTCCTCGCGCCAGACGTGCCGGCCGTTCTCGTCGAAATGGGCTTTCTTACCCATGCTGGAGACGCCGCCCGCTTGACGGACCCGGCTGCCCAGACGCGGTTCACCGGCGCGCTGGCGGACGCGGTGGATTCCTATTTCGCCTCGGCGCTGCAAATGGCGTCGCGCTGATCATTCGGCTGGCGTTCGCGCGGCGATCGCGGTCATAATCAGGCCTTAAAATCTCGCGACCCCGCTGGTTCGCTAGGCGCTTTTGAGGGCGGCATGTTTCGCAGATTGCTGTTGGGCGCGGCCATCGCGCTGGGTATCGGCGTGCTGGGCGTCGGCGGCTTCCTCGTCGCGGCGCTGCAGACGCTGCCTGACTTCCAGGCCCTGCGCGATTACGAGCCACCTATAACGACTCGCGTACACGCCGGTGACGGTGCCCTGGTCGCGGAATTCGCCAACGAGCATCGCGTGTTCGTGCCGATCGAATCGATCCCGGAACGACTCCAGCAGGCCTTCATCGCGGCGGAGGACCAGCACTTCTATCAACACACCGGCGTCGATGCGCGCGGCGTCGCTCGCGCGATGGTGTCGAATGTCTTTAATGTGCTGCGCGGCCGGCGCCTGGAAGGCGCGTCCACCATCACCCAGCAGGTCGCCGGCAACATGCTCACGGGCCGTGAGCGTAGCCTTTATCGAAAAATCCGCGAAGGGTTCCTCGCCGTCCGCATCGAGCAGGCGTTGGATAAGGACCGCATTCTCGAACTCTATCTCAATGAAATTTATCTCGGCCAGCGCGCCTATGGCGTCGCCGCCGCGGCGCTCAACTATTTCGATAAGCCGCTTTCGGAGCTCACGCTTGGCGAAATGGCGTTTCTCGCCGTGCTTCCGAAGGGGCCGGGCCGCTACAATCTACGCGATCCCGACGGGCATCGGCGCGCGCTCAATCGGCGCAATTACGTTCTGAACCGTATGGTCGAGGATGGGTACATCACACGCGCGGAAGCCGATGCGGCGCGCGCAGAGCCGCTGCAGGTGCGTGATCGCCTATCGGGCGACAGCTTCGTCGCCGCCTCTCACTTCGTGGAGGAAGTGCGCCGCCAGGGCGTTGAGCAGTTCGGCGAACGCGATCTGCTTGGCAACGGCCTTTCCATCCGCACATCCTTGGATACGCGCCTGCAATTGATCGCCGCGCGCGCGCTGCGGCGTGGGCTTGAGCAATATGATCGCCGCCACGCTTGGCGCGGGCCTGTCGCCCAGGGCGATGCGGCCGGAGATGTGCGCGTGCAATTGCGCGCCGCCGCCGCGCCGCCCGCGATGACCGGCTGGCAGCGCGCACTGGTGACCAGCACGCGCGATGGCGTGCGCTTTACGACGGAAACAGGCGCGACCGGCCGTTTGCCCAACGATGACGCGACCTGGGCCGCGAACGGCGCGCGCCGCGCGCGCGAACGCGCCTTGCGCGCGGGCTCGATCATTTACGTCAATCCCGGTTCGAACAATCGCTATAGTCTGCGGCAAGTGCCTGACATTCAGGGCGCGCTAGTCGCCATGGACCCACACACGGGCCGTGTGCTGGCGATGATCGGTGGCTATGACATCGGGCGCCTTGGCTATAACCGCGCCACGCAGGCGATGCGCCAGCCGGGTTCGGCGTTCAAGCCGATCGTCTACGCCGCCGCGCTCGATTTCGGCGTCACGCCCGCAACGCTTATCGAGGACGGGCCGCTTAACATTTCGGCGGGCGACGGCTCAATCTGGTCTCCAGAGAATTACACGCGGGAATATTATGGCCCGACGACATTGCGCCGCGGCCTCGAACAATCGCGCAACGCCATGACGGCGCGTGTCGCCTATGAAATGGGCATTGAGCGCGTCGTGCAGTATGGCCAGCGCCTCGGCGTCTATGGAACCAACGTGCAGCCGGTGTTTTCGTTGGCCCTCGGCGCAGGGGAAACCTCCGTCCTGCGCATGACCACGGCCTATTCCATGTTTGTGAATGGGGGACGGCGCGTGCGGCCGATATTCATCGATCGCGTGCAGGATCGCGAAGGACTTACGATTTTCCATGCGGATCAGCGCCCGTGCCCCAATTGCAATGCGCCGTGGCGCCGCCAGGCGGCGCCCGAACTGCCCGATACGCGCGCGCGCGTGCTCGATCCCGTCACCGCGTATCAGATCGTCTCGATGGCGGAGGGCGTTGTTCAGCGCGGCACGGGCGCGGTCGTCGGCACGCTCAACCGCCCGCTCGCGGGCAAGACCGGCACCACCAACGACTACCGCGACGCTTGGTTCGTCGGCTTTTCGCCTGACCTCGCGGTCGGCATCTGGATCGGGCGCGATGACAACCGCAGCATGGGCGACGGCTCGACCGGCGGTTCGCTGGCGGCGCCGATCTTCCGTGAGTTCATGGAGCAGGCGCTGCGCAATCAGCCGGCGACGCCGTTCCGCATTCCCGCCGGCGTGCGCCTGGTCCGGATCGACGCCATGACGGGCCTGCTGCCCGGCCCCTCGACCACCGTGTCGATCCTTGAAGCGTTCCGCCCGAATACGGAGCCGAGCGCGGAAGTCGTCTCCTCGCCTTTCATATTTGGGGGCACCGAGCCGATCGATCCCAGGCTGTTTGAGGGCGCCTCCGCGCCGCCCGGCCAGCGCGCGCCGCAACAGGGCCAGCCCCAGCGGCCCGAGCGGCAAGATGATCCGCTGAGCGGCCTTTATTAGGGCCTGCATTTGCGCAGGGCAGCGGCGCGCCCTATGTGGCGAGCCACGCTTCGAATCCAGGAATTGTTATGCGCGCCGATATCGCCGCCCTCGCCGAACAGATAACCTCCAGCGCCGCCCTGTTGCGGAGGCGTCTTTGACTGGGATCGCGCGCTTGTCCGTCTCGATGAGCTGAACGCGCTCGTTGAGAACCCGGCCTTCTGGAACGATACGGAGAAAGCTCAGCGCCTGATGCGCGAACGCACCAAGCTCTCAGCTTCGATCGAGGCGGTGCGCACCATCGAACGCGAGCACGCCGACACAATGGAACTCGCTGAAATGGCCGAGGCCGAAGGCGAGGCCGCCCTGCTAGATGAGGCGCATGCCACCATGCAGGCGCTGCAGAAGCGGGCAGGGCAGGCGGAGCTGGAGGCGCTGCTCTCTGGCGAAGCTGACGGCAATGATTGCTATATCGAAATCAATTCTGGCGCCGGCGGCACGGAAAGCCAGGATTGGGCGTCAATGCTTGTGCGCATGTATGCGCGCTGGGCCAATGCGCACGGCTATCAGGTCGAGGAATTGGAGCATCAGGACGGTGATACGGCGGGGATCAAGTCCGCAACGCTTCTGATCAAGGGGCCTAATGCCTATGGCTGGCTGAAGACGGAAGCCGGCGTGCATCGGCTCGTTCGCATCTCGCCATTCGATTCCAATGCGCGGCGCCATACGAGCTTCGCCAGCGCCTGGGTCTATCCCGTCATCGATCAGTCGATTGAGATCGAAGTCAACGACAAGGATGTGCGCGTGGACACGTATCGCGCCTCCGGCGCCGGCGGCCAGCACATCAACAAAACCGATTCGGCCGTACGGCTGACGCACATGCCGTCAGGCATCGTGGTCGCCTGCCAATCGGAGCGATCCCAGCACAAGAACCGCGCCACGGCGTGGGACATGCTGCGCGCGCGGCTCTATGAGCGCGAATTGCAGAAGCGGGAGGCGGCCGCGCAAGCGCTGGAGGATCAAAAGACGGAAATTGGCTGGGGCCGGCAAATCCGCTCCTACGTTCTGCAGCCTTATCAGATGGTCAAGGACCTGCGCACCGGTGTTGAAACCTCGGACACGGGCGGCGTGCTTGACGGCGATCTGGACGCCTTCATGGCCGCTTCGCTCGCCGCCCGCGTCGGCGGGGAGGCGAACGAAATCGCGGATATTGATTAGGGGCCGATATCAAATAGAGCGGGGGCAAAGAAAAAGGGCCGGCGTCCAAGCGCCGGCCCAGTGACATTTCAAACCCAAACCAATTCAAACCTAGCTGGAAGCCCCGGTCACAATCACGCCCGCGACCATGCGGTCCTGCGTATGATTGGACGCCGGCTCCCCAAAGACGGAACCAGATCCTCCTCCAAACTGCGATGGGGTGGAGTGTGACGCAGACCTGTCAACACTTGGTGAAGACAGCTGCGCCGGCGCGCCATCCTGGCGGAGCGGGTCCTGCAGATAACGGCACTGGCCTTCGAACACCGCGCCCATCTCAACGGACAAGCTCTGATGAACGATGTCGCCCAAAACATGGGCGTTGCGTGCGAGTTGGACCTTGCGCGCGCGGACCGAGCCCTCGACCCGGCCGTTCACAAGCACGCTTTCGGACACGATATCGCCCTTGACCATGCCGGTGTCGCCGATGGTCAGCGCACCGCCGCGCACATTGCCTTCGATCTCGCCGTCCACCTGGACTTCCGCACCCTCCGCCTCGACGGACCCGACAATGCGGACGCCGTTGGCGATGATGGATGTCATTACTCGGGAAGGGGGAGTCCGGCGTGGGCTGCCAGGCTCGGGAGCGGCTGGTGGTGAATCCGGACGATTACCCCTGTTCGTAAACATGTCGACCAGCCCTTAGGAAATTAATCGGGTCGACGGCGCGACCCCTGAACCATACCTCATAATGCAGATGGGTTCCGGTGCTGCGCCCGGTTGAGCCCATCGAGCCGACACGCTGCCCAATCGCCACGCGCTCGCCGCGGCTGACTTGGATGTCGCGCAAGTGACCATAGCGTGTGCGGAAGCCGTGGCCATGATCGATTTCAACGACATACCCATATCCGGAGCGAACGCCAGCATAGGTTACAGTTCCCGGCGATGTGGCGACGACGGGCGCGCGTTCAAACGCCGCCATGTCGAGCCCACCATGAAACGCGGGGCGGCCGGTGAACGGATCGACGCGCGGGCCATAGCCGGACGTTTCCCGATAATCCACGGCGAGCGGTTGCGCCAAGGGCGTGGAATCCGCGATCGCTTGCAGACGGCGCGATTCCGCAACCCGCGCCGCGACCTGGCTGACCCGGTGCGCGAACTGCGAATTCAGGCCGCTCTGACGGAGATAATCGATCAATTCCTGCGAAACGAGCGGCCCGCCCATTTCCGTGTCGGCCTCGGGGCCGACCAGCCGCGAGACGCTGACGCCCGTGAGGCGCAGAACGCCGCGCACTTGTTCGCTGCGCTCGGCGACCGTGTCCTCAAGGCCCGCTAAAGTCGCGGTCTGCTCGTTCTCAAGCGAGTCGACCTGCCCGCGGAAGCCGATGGTCTGCACCGTCGCTTGTTCGCTGGTCAGCAGCGCGCGAGAGACGCGCGGCTCGGACTCATCGATCGAGGCCCGCATCAGCAGCCGCGCGCCATCACGCTCAATGGTGCGCGCGCCAGCCGTCAGGTTCGAGCCGCCGGCCATTTCAAGCAGGCCGCGAAGCACTTCGTGGCGGCGTTGATATTCGTTGGTGACTTGCTCAAACTGAGCCGTGCGTTCCTGAAGCTGCGCCTGGGCGGCGGCTGATTGCGCACGCGCCTCGGAGAGCCAGCGCTGATAGCGCGCCTCAAGCCGGGCGACCTCGGAATTCGAAGTGTTCGCCTGAAGATTATCAACAATGGTGTCCGCAGTGGCGTAGATGCACCACCCGGCCAAACCCACCGCCCCAAGCGCCAGCAAGGCCTGCTTGGATGGGGTGAGGGAGACGTAGCGGACTTGCCCGCCCGCCCGATGATAAAATTGGCGCTCGGGGAACGCCCGATCGAAAAACGCCCGTGCTCGCAGCCCGAACTGGCTCATGTCCGTCACCGCCCGCTGACAACCAATCGGCATAGTCTCGCCGAAGGCACTTCAACCGAAATGGCCGCGCATTGCAACAGGGCCTTACCGCGTTTTACAGGAATTTCAGCATGGACTTCGTGAGTGGGTCCGAGGCAGGGCCAAAGCGTTTCGCCTGCCCAATGGAAGAGTAACGGCCGGCCTCACAGCGCCTTTACCTGCGCGAGAACTTCCTCCACGTGCCCCTTAACCTTAACTTTTCGCCATGTATGGGCGATGCGGCCGGCGCTATTCACCAAAAAGGTGGCGCGCTCGATTCCCATATATTTGCGCCCGTACATGCTCTTCTCGACCCATACGCCGTAAAGTTGCGCCGCTGTGAGCTCCTCATCCGAGGCGAGCAGCACTTTCAGCCCATATTTGGCCGCGAATTTATCGTGTGAGAGGGGGCTATCGCGCGACACGCCGATGACGGCGACGCCGGCGGCCAAAAATTCGGCCGCATTTTCAGTGAAGTTTAGCGCTTCTTGGGTACAACCCGATGTGTCGTCCTTCGGATAGAAGTAAAGGACGAAGGGCTTACCCTTGAGCTTCTTGAGGCTGACGCGCCCGCCCCCGGCCGTCGGCAGGTCGAATGCGGGGGCTGGATCGCCCGGTTTGAGCGCTGCGCCCATAGAGTCCGATCCTCCCGCTCGGCGGCGGTTCGGCGTCGCGCCGGGTCTCGCCGGACGGAGCGATGCCACGGACGCGGACGCCCTGGAAGGGGCGCCGGCGTGTGAGGCGCCGCGCCGGTCCCGCTGGGCGCGCCTGGCGGCGCTTCGGCACCACAAGGCGGTGCGCCGCTCAGGGTTTGTCGCCCTCGAAGTGGTTGCGTCGCTCGTGGCGCTGGTCCTGAGCCTTTTATGCATGACCTGGTGGTGGCTGAGCCAAGGGCCCGCGGAGGTTCCCGTGCTGCGGGCGCAGGTGGAATCGCAATTATCGGCCGCGCGCGACGGGCGCCCCGTGGACATCGACCGCGTTGAGCTCAGTTGGACGGCGCGGCGGGGCTTGCAATTGCTGGCCGCCGATGTGGCGTTTCTGGACGCGCGCGGGCGTGAAGTGTCGCGTACGGATGAAGTGTCCATCGGCATTTCGCCCTGGCATCTTTTGCTCGGACAAATCCGATTGACGCGCGCCGACTTCGCCGGCGGTGAAATTTCGGTGGTGCGCGCGCGTGACGGCGCCGTGAACATCGCGTTTGGCCCGGCTGGCGCGCAGCCGGACATCATCTTGCCGCCGCCTCCGCCCAACGAAACGCTGCAGGCGCGCGTCATACGCATACTCGACGGATTTTCCCGTGCGCTTCGCCCCGTTGGGCCTGGCGGCGCGATGCACGCGATCAGTATTTCCGATGCGAATCTAACAATCGTCGACGAGGCGGGCGGTGGGCGTTGGACCGCGCGGGGCGCCGATTTCAACATGGCGCGGCGCGGTCAGGCGCTGTCCTTGTATGCGCGTGCACGCCTTGAAGGCCCGCGCGGACCGGCGCCGGCGGCATTGCGCATTTCCACGGACACGCGCTTCCGCGCCGCGCGCATTGAGTTTTCCACAACGGGCGCGCGCCCGCGTGCGGTGCTTTCACCGGCCGTGCTGGGCATATTCGCGGGGCTGAACGCGCCGATGAACGCCTCCGTTCGGGTTGGTCTCGATCGACGCGCGGGAGTCACGCAGCTGGACGGCGATATTTCGCTTGGACGCGGCAGCGTGCAAATGCGAGAGGGGCGGTTCGCCATCGAGGGCGGGCGCATACACGCCGCCTATGATTTGCGCCGCGACCGGCTGACGATCGATCAGATTTCCGTCGCCGGCGCACGCACACGCATCCAAGGCGCCATTCATGTGGCGAACGCTTCCTCGATTTTGCGCGGCGATCGCCCACAAGACGCGACATTCACCGCCAATCTCCCGTCCATTCGCCTGGAAGTGCCTGGCGTTTTTCCCGAGGCCGCCGAAATCCGCAATCTCGATATCGCGGGCCGATACAACCGCGCCGCCAACGCTGTTGAGTTTCAACGCATCAACGCCGCGATCGGCGCGTCGCGTCTCAATTTGGTTGGCCGCATCTATTGGGCGGCCGCCGCCAATGGTGAAACGCATCCCGGTTTGTCGTTCCAAGGTGGTTTCACCGGCCCGCTCGAGGCGCGCGATGTCGTGCGGCTGTGGCCGCTGCCCGTGGCGGATGGCGCGCGCGATTATGTCGGCGACGCGGTGATCGGCGGGCGACTCAGCGATGTCGTCATTCGCACGGATGTCAGGCCCGACGATCTGGCCGCCGGCGTGCTGCGCAATGAGGCGATCAACATCACCTTCAACTTCACGGACGCGCAATTCCGTTACATCGACACGATGAGCCCGCTGACAGCCGGGCGTGGGCGCGCGGTGCTGCAAGGCAATCGCTTCGATCTATGGATGGATACGGCGCGGATTGAAAATCTCGCGGTCAGCGGCGGGATCGTGGAGTTGCCGCGCCTGCATCCGCGCGGCGCCATCTCAAACATCCGCGCACGCGCGCAAGGCGATGCGCGCAGCGTCGTCACGCTGTTGACGCAGGAGCCGATCGGCCTTCAGGGGCGCTTGCCGGTTCGTCCGGAAAGCGTGATCGGGCGAGGCCAGATTGAACTCGCGCTGCAACGTCCGATGCTATCAGAAGTGCCGTTCGAAGACCTTCGCTTTACGGTGTCGGGCGCATTTGAAGGCGTCGGGGGCGTGGAGCGCGATGGGCGGCTGAATTTCGCTGATGGGCGCCTCACCGTGCGCGGGGACCAGCGCGCGATCACCGTGTCTGGCCCTGTGCGCGCCGGCACGTCGAACACCAATGTGCAATGGGTGGAAACGCTGACGCGCGGCGCGGCCACGCCGTCACGTTACCAGATATCAGGTGATTTCGACGCTGCGGATCTTGGCCGGCTTGGCTATCCTGTCGATGAAGTCGCGCAGGGCCGCGTCGCGGTCACGCTACGCGGTGCGGGGCGGGGCTATGAGGTCGATAGCGCGAATGTCACGCTTGATTTTCGCAACGCCGCCGTCTCGTTGCCACGAGAGCTATGGACTAAGCGCGCTGGTCAGCCGGCGACGGCGCGGTTCAACGTGGCGCGGGGCGACGATGGCGGCCTCACGCTGTCAGCCATCGATTTACGCGGCCCGGGATTTTCCGCGTCGCAGGGCGAGGTGCGGATTGGACGCGATGAGCGCCTCATGCGCGTGACCTTTCCGCGGGTCGTTATTGGAGAGCGCACCGATGCGCGCTTCAGTGTCGAGCGCGCAAACGATGGCGCCCTTGTCTATGATATTTCCGGCGCGCAATTGGATGCAACGCCATGGATGAATGAAGACCCTGACACGCTACGTCGCGCCGCGCAGCCCACGCCACAACAAACAGCGCCTGCCGTGGCGCCGACGCCGCTGCGCGGGCGTGTACGCGTGGAGCGTCTGGCTATGCGCGCCGGCGCCAATCTCGCCAATGCACGGGTCGAGTTTGCCGTGACAAATGACGCGCTCGTGATGCTCTCGGCACAGGGCGCCGATCCGCAGGGCGGCGATTTTACGCTTGGTCTCGGGCCGCGCCCCGATAATCCGCAGGGCCGCATTTCCATGCGCGCGGCGGACGCGGGCTTTGCAGCCCGCGCGCTGACGGGATCGGAAAATGTGCGCGGCGGAACCGCGAGCGCCGATGGCGTGTGGACCGCCTCGCCGATGCGCGCGCAATTTACGGTTCGCATGCGTGATTTCACCGCTGTGCGTGTGCCGGCCATGACGCGGCTCTTGTCATCCGTGGTTTCGCTGCGTGGCCTTGCCGAAATGCTTGGCGGCGATGGCATCACGTTTTCATCGCTCGAAGCGCCGATCGTGATGACGTCCGGCCAAATCGCCATCGGCGAATCTCGCGCGTCGGGCCCATCGCTCGGCCTAACGGCGGTTGGCGCCTACGACACGCGGCGCGATCGTCTCGATCTAGATGGCGTGATCGTGCCGTCTTACGGGCTCAACTCCATGCTCGGCAATGTGCCGCTGATCGGCGATCTATTCCGGTCGCGCGAAGGTGAAGGCCTGTTCGGTATGACTTATGAGATGGAGGGGCCGATCGCCAACGCGTCGGTGCGCGCCAATCCGCTCTCGGCGCTGACGCCAGGCATCCTGCGGCGGATTTTTGAGCCAACCGGCCCGCGCAATCGCGCGCCGGCCGCCGCGCCCGCGCCAGCAGCGCAGCCAGCGCCGAACTAAGGCTCCGCCGCGTAGCCCTTCATTCGTTTGGCGTTTAGCTGAGGCGAAGCAGGGCGTGCTTTTTCTTGCCGAGCGAGAGTTTGATGACGCCGTCGCGCAGATCGCCGCCGCTAAGCGCCGCGTTTTCATCGGTGATCGTCGTGTCGTTGACGCGGATCGCGGAACTGGCGATCGCGCGCTTGGCTTCGCCGTTTGAGGCGGTAAGTCCCGCGCGTACAAAGGCCGCCGCGACGCGCAACCCATCGGCCAATTCCGCGTCCGTCACTGGAAAGGTCGGAAGGTTTTCCGATACCGCCCCGTCTTCAAATGTGGCGCGTGCGGCGTCCTCTGCTTTCAGCGCAGCCTCACGGCCGTGGAGCAGCGCTGTCGTTTCCGTGGCGAGCACTTTCTTTGCGTCGTTGATTTCGGCGCCCTGAAGCGCATCGAGCCGCGCGATCTCGTCGAGCGGCAGGTCGGTGAATAGACGCAGAAACCGCCCGACATCGGCGTCCTCGGTGTTTCGCCAGAATTGCCAATAATCGTAAGGCGCCAGCATGTCTGGATTGAGCCACACAGCGCCTGCGACCGTCTTGCCCATCTTGGCGCCCGAGGCGGTCGTCACAAGCGGCGTCGTCAAGCCGAAGAGGTCGGCGCCGTCCATGCGCCGCGCAAGATCGACACCGTTGACAATGTTGCCCCATTGGTCCGACCCGCCCATTTGCAGGCGGCACCCGTGGCGCCGGTGGAGCTCCACAAAATCATAGGCCTGCAGGATCATATAGTTGAATTCTATGAAGGAGAGCGGCTGCTCACGCTCAAGGCGCAGGCGCACGGAATCCATCGTCAGCATGCGGTTGATCGAAAAGTGTGGGCCGACATCGCGCAGGAAATCGATGTAATTCAGAGGCAAGAGCCAGTCTGAATTGTCGAGCAGCAACGCATCGTTCGGCCCATCGCCAAATTCGAGGAAATGCGCGAAAGCGATCCGCTGCGATTCCTTATTGCCGGCGATCGTATCGACGCTGAGAATTTTTCGCGTCTCATCCTTGCCCGATGGGTCGCCGACGCGGGTCGTGCCGCCGCCCATGAGCACGATGGGGCGGCCCCCCGCCTGCTGCAGCCGGCGCAGCATCATGATCGTGGCGAGATTGCCGACATGAAGGCTCGGCGCTGTCAGGTCATAGCCGATATAAGCGGTGACCCTAGCGTGAGCGGCCGCGTCCAGCGCTTCAAGGTCTGTCGCCTGGTGGACATGACCGCGCGCGATCATGGCGCGCAAGAAGTCTGACTTGGCGTTGAAGCGCGCGGGATCGGAGGTCACGGCTGTCGGTCCTGGATGATATTGGCGCGGCTATTTTCTGCGGCTTGGCCGGCCCGAGGGTTTCGCTTGCGGTTCTACGTCACGGCTTAGACGCCGCTCCAAGTAAGAGCGTGCGCGCGCTTCGAGTTCCGCCAAGGGCTGATCGGTCTTGCCTTGCGTGTCGCGAAAGAAATGGTCGGCGCCCTCGATGGCGACGGCGTCGACCTTGATGTTCTTTTGCGTGCGGATGCGGGAGACGGCGCGCTCCATGTCCTGCGGATTGGTGACGGTGTCGCGCGTTCCATAAAGCACGAGGCCGGAGGACGGGCACGGCGCCAGGAATGAAAGGTCATAATGGTTGGCGGGCGGCGAGACGGCGAGAAAGCCGTCGATCTCGGGGCGCCGCATCAGCAATTGCAGCCCGATCCACGCGCCGAAGGAAAAGCCGGACACCCAGCATTGCTCGGCGTTGGGATTGAGCCCTTGGATGTAGTCGAGCGCCTGGGCCGCGTCCGAGAGTTCGCCCATGCCGTTGTCGAAGACGCCCTGGCTGCGCCCGATGCCGCGAAAATTGAAGCGGAGCACGCCGAAGTCGAACTCCGCGAACAGGCGGAACATCATGATGCTGGTCGGCTCCTGCATCGAGCCGCCTGCCTTGGGGTGGCCGTGCAGGATAAGCGCGATCGGGCCGCCCTCGCGCGCGGGCGGCTGGTAGCGCGCTTCGACCCGGCCGGCCGGCCCCGGAAAAATCACTTCAGCCATCGGCCCTCCGTCGCGCTTGTGTGCGGGCGCGAATTCTTGACTAATTTACTCAGGCTTCCTAGCTAGGGCGTATCGTCACCCCCGCGCGAAGGGCGCGGCTTCTAGCACGGTTTTGGGGCGAAGCGAGCGGGAAGCTAGGCATGCGATTGACCTCCAAGGGCCGCTACGCGGTGATGGCGATGGCGGATTTGGCCCTCCATGGCGGCGCGCGCGCCGTGCCGCTGCAAGATATCGCCGATCGTCAGCAGATTTCTCTTTCCTACCTGGAGCAATTGTTCGCCCAACTGCGGCGCGCCGGGCTTGTGCAGGGCATGCGCGGGCCGGGGGGCGGGTACCGCCTCGCGCGCCACGCCGGCGATGTGGCCATCGCGGAGATCATCGCGGCCGTTAACGAGCCGATCAAGGCCACGCGCTGCGCGGATGGCTCGACCAAAGGCTGCATGGGCGGCCAAGGGCGCTGCGTCGCGCACGATCTGTGGGAGGAGCTGGGCCGTCATATCCATGGCTTCCTTGTCTCGGTGTCGCTGGAAGACGTGATCGAGCGGCGCATCGGCGCGCGCGCCGTCGCGGCGGAGTGATGGCGCGGGCCATGACTGCCTATTGCGATCATAATGCGGGCTCACCCGTGCGCCCCGAGGCTCTTGAGGCCTTGCGGCGCGCGCTGTCGTTGGGGGGCAATCCGTCTTCTGTGCACCGCGCAGGTCGTGCGGCGCGCGCGCTGATGGAAGACGCGCGCGAACATCTTGCGGGCGCCGTGAACGCGCACCCGGAAAATATCGCCTTTGCGTCTGGCGCGACGGAGGCGTTGCATCTCGCCATCGAAGCCGCGCGCGGCGAGGCGCGGAGCTTTCTTTATAGCGCGATCGAGCATGACGCCGTGGCGGACCACGCGCCGCGCGCTTGGCCGGGCGCGCAGGCGATCCCGGTGACTGGGGCAGGCATTGTCGATTTGGCGGCGCTGGAGCGCATGCTCGCGGACGCGGCCAAGCCGGCGCTGGTGGCGGTGATGCTCGCCAACAACGAAACTGGAATCGTGCAGCCGATCGGAGAGGTTGCGCGCCGCGTGCGCGAAGCAGGCGGGCTGCTGCTTGTCGATGCGGCGCAAGCGTTTGGAAAAATTCCCGTCGATGTTGTTGCGCTTGATGCGGCGTATGTTGTCGTGTCCAGCCACAAGATCGGCGGCCCGCCAGGCGCGGGCGCACTCATCCTGGCGCCGGGAGCGCCGTTTCGCTCCGCGCAGGGCGGCGGAGGGCAAGAGCGTGGGCGCCGCCCCGGCACGGAAAATGTTCCAGCGATTGCAGGATTTGGCGTCGCGGTGCGGGCGCCTGTCGTCGTCTCGGAATTTCGCGATGCTTTCGAGCGCGCATTGCGCGCCCGATGGCCGGCGATTGAACTCGTTGGCGCGACTGCGCCGCGCTTGCCCAATACGTCCTTGTTTGTGCTGCCGCACATGAAAGCTGAAACCGCCGTGATCGCCTTCGATCTGGCGGGTGTTTGCGTCAGCGCGGGTGCGGCGTGCTCGTCCGGCAAAGTGCGTTCAAGCCGCGTGCTCGAAGCCATGGGCGCGCCACACCATTGGTGCACAAACGCCGTGCGCGCGAGTTTTGGCTGGAATTCGACGCGCGCGGATGTAGATGCGCTTCTCGCGGCGTTGGAGCGCATCATGGCGCGAACGCCGGAGCTCACGCCATGAGCGTTCAGCGCGATACGATCGAGGCAGCGCGCAAGCTCGAAGCTGAAAAATACAGCGCGGGCTTCATAACCGATATTGCGCAGGATACCGCGCCGCGCGGCCTCACTGAAGATACGGTGCGGTTCATTTCCGCGCGCAAGGACGAGCCGGATTGGATGCTGGCCTGGCGCCTGGAAGCGTTTCGCCGCTGGCTGACTCTCGAAGAGCCTACCTGGGCGCATGTTTCTTATCCGGCCATCGATTATCAGGACGCCACTTACTACGCGGCGCCCAAGAACGCGCCGAAATATAAGAGCCTCGATGAGGTCGAGCCGGAAATTCTGGAGACTTACAAGAAGCTCGGCATCCCGCTGCGCGAAGCCGAAGTGCTTCTGGGGGTTGAGGGCGCGCCGAAAGTGGCCGTCGATGCGGTGTTTGACAGCGTATCCGTGATCACGACGTTCAAGGCGGAACTGGCCAAGGCGGGTGTTATTTTCTGCCCAATGAGCGAGGCGGTTCGCGAGCATCCGGAACTAGTGAAGGCCTATCTGGGCGACGTCGTGCCCATCACCGATAATTTCTTCGCGACGCTGAACAGCGCGGTCTTTTCCGACGGGTCTTTTGTTTATGTGCCGCCCGGCGTGCGCTGCCCGATGGAGCTTTCCACTTATTTCCGCATGAACGCCCAGGGCGCCGGTCAATTCGAGCGCACGCTGATCATCGCGGACACGGGCGCCTATGTTTCCTATCTCGAAGGTTGCACAGCGCCAATGCGCGATGAAAACCAGTTGCATGCGGCGGTAGTGGAGCTGGTCGCGCTGGACGACGCGGAAATTAAGTACTCAACCGTTCAAAATTGGTGGCCGGGCGATTCCGAAGGCAAGGGCGGCGTTTATAATTTTGTCACCAAGCGCGGGGATTGCAGGGGCGCGCGCGCGAAGATTTCCTGGACGCAGGTGGAGACCGGCAGCGCGATCACCTGGAAATACCCAAGCTGCATTCTGCGCGGCGATGAAAGCCAAGGGGAGTTCTACTCCATCGCGGTGACCAACGGGCGCCAGCAGGCCGATACCGGCACGAAAATGATCCATTTGGGGAAGAACACCCGCTCGCGCGTCATATCCAAGGGCATATCGGCGGGCCGCTCCTCCAACGCTTATCGGGGCCTCGTCTCCGCGCATGCCAAGGCCACGGGCGCGCGCAACTTCACGCAATGCGATTCTTTGCTCATCGGCGATGCATGCGCGGCGCACACCGTGCCGTACATCGAAGCCTGCAACGCAAGCTGTCAGTTCGAGCATGAGGCGACGACGACGCGGTTGTCAGAAGATCAGCTCTTCTATTTGCGCTCGCGCGGAATTCCGGAAGAGGCGGCGGTGGCGCTGCTGGTCAATGGATTCGCGCGCGAAGTGTTGCAGAAGTTGCCTATGGAGTTCGCCGTGGAGGCGCGCAAGCTGCTCGAAGTAAGCCTCGAGGGGAGCGTAGGATGAGCGAATATTGGTTCGCACGCCGCTTCCCACTTGGCGATCCGCGCACGTCCGTGGCGCCTGTCCATGCCAAGGGCTGGGCGATGTTCGCCTTGTTCATCGTGTGCATGATGGCTGGCGCGGTTGGGTTCGCGCTCTCAGCGCAGGCCGGCCAATTTCCTTGGGGCGTCGTGGTGTTCGTGGCGCTCACGGCGTTCGGCGCCGGCGCGCTCATGATCGCCGTTGCGCGCCGTGGCGATCAATCCAAAACGGTTGCGGAGTATCGGAGCGAGCATGCTCGACGTTAAAGGTCTTCACGTCACCGTCGCCGGGGCGGAAATCATCAAGGGGCTCTCGCTCGGCGTGCCCGCCGGCGAAGTGCACGCGGTCATGGGCCCGAACGGCTCAGGCAAGTCGACGTTGGCCTACGCGCTCGCGGGGCGCGGCGGCTACGAGGCGACGGCGGGCGGCGCGACGCTCGCTGGCGCCGACTTGCTTGGCCTGAAGCCGGAAGAACGCGCCGCCGCTGGTCTGTTCCTCTCCTTTCAGTATCCGGTGGAAGTTCCTGGCGTGCCGGCGCTGAGCTTTCTACGTACGGCGCTGAACGCACAGCGGGCGGCGCGCGGCGAGCCAGAGATGTCTTCGCCGGACTTTTTAAAGCTGGCGCGCGCGAAGGCCGATGAGCTTAAACTATCTCCGGACATGCTGAAGCGCGGCTTGAATGTCGGCTATTCGGGCGGAGAGAAGAAGCGGCTTGAGGCGCTGCAATTGTCGGTGCTCGCGCCGAAGTTTGCAATTCTCGATGAGACGGATTCCGGGCTCGACATTGATGCGCTGAAAGTCGTGGCCGAAGCGGTCAATGCATTGCGCGCGCCAGACCGCGCCATGCTGGTGATCACCCATTATCAGCGCCTGCTCGATTACATCAAACCCGATCGCGTTCATGTGATGGCCAATGGCCGCATCGTAAAAAGCGGGGGGCCAGAACTCGCGCTCGAGCTGGAGCGCGAAGGCTACGATAAGTATCTGGAGGCGGCGTGACCAACGCACTGCCAAACCGTCGCGACGAGGCCTGGAAATACTCAGACCTGCGCGCCGCGCTCACGGACGCGCCGGCGCCAGTGCGCGGGGACGCACACATCATTGCGCGTCTCGCGCGGACGCTGGATCGAAGCAACGTCTCGGCTGGCGCCGAGGAAACGCTTTTGGAGCAGTTCGACGGCGCCGAGTTTGATGCGCGTGCCCGGGAAATTGTGGTCGGCGAAGGCGGGGCGCTCACGCGCATCGTGACGCAATCCGGGGGCGGCGTCGCCCTCTCGCTCGCCCGCGTCAAGCTCGCAGCAGGCGCACGGTTTCGCCAGTTTGTTATCGCCGAAGGCGCGCGCCTCGCGCGCATTGAAACGCATGTCGAGATCGTTGGCGAAGGCGCGGAGTTGGAGCTGAATGGAATTTACATGGTCGGTGATGGCCGCCATGCGGACTTGACCTCAGTCGTCACCCACGCCGCGCCGAACGCAAATACACGCCAATTGGTAAGAGGCGTGGCGCGCCGGGGCGGGCGCGGCGTGTTTCAAGGCAAGATCGTGGTCGCCCGGGGCGCTGGTAGGACCGATGCGCGTCAACACCACAAGGCGCTCATGCTCGAGGACGGTGCGGAGATCGACGCAAAGCCTGAGTTGGAAATCTATGCAGATGATGTGCAATGCGCGCACGGCAACGCCATCGGCGCCTTGGATGTGGACCAGCTTTTCTATCTGCGCTCGCGTGGCGTGCCCGAAGCGCGCGCGCGGGCCATGCTGATTGAGGCGTTTTTGCACGAAGCGCTGCCTGAAAACTTGCCGGATGACCTCTACATGATGCTGCTTGGCCGCATCGATACGTGGCTAAAGTCATGAACGCGCCGCTTTTTAGAAGGCTCTTCGATGTCGGGGCGCTGCGGAGGGAATTCCCGATCCTTGAACGCGAAGTCAACGGGCGCCCGCTCGTCTATCTCGATAACGCCGCCTCGGCGCATAAGCCAAGAGCAGTCATCGATGCCATGACGCGGGCGATGGAGCATTCCTATGCGAACGTGCATCGCGGCATCCATGCGCTCGCCAACGAAACCACACAGGCGTTTGAAGCGGCGCGCAAGACGGCTGCACGCTTTATCAATGCACCCGCGCCGGAGAACATCGTCTTCACCAAGGGCGGTACGCAGGCGATCAACATTGTCGCGGCGGGGATAGAGATCTCTCCGGGTGACGAGATCGTCCTCTCGGAGATGGAGCACCATTCCAACATCGTACCCTGGCATTTTCTACGCGAACGCAAGGGCGCGGTGCTGCGCTGGGTCGGTGTCGACGAGGATGGACGCATCGATCTGGATGCGCTGGAGCAGGCGCTAGGGCCGCGCACGCGGATGGTGGCGTTGACGCACTGTTCAAACGTTATGGGCGTCGGCGTCGCGCGGCGTGCGATCGATCTTGCCCACGCTCAGGGCGCCCCCGTTCTGCTCGACGGTTGTCAGGCGGTGGTCCATGGCGAGGTCGATGTCGCCGCGTTGGACGTCGATTATTACGCGTTCACTGGGCACAAACTCTACGGGCCGACAGGGATCGGTGTGCTGTACGGGAAGGCCGAACGCCTTGATGCGCTTCGCCCATTCGAGGGCGGCGGCGAGATGATCGACATCGTTGAGCAGGGGCGTGTGACTTACAACGCTCCCCCGCATCGCTTCGAAGCCGGCACGCCGCCCATTGTTGAGGCGATCGGGCTCGGCGCGGCTTTGGATTGGCTTATGGCGAAAGATCGCGCCGCCCTGCGCACGCACGAGGATGAACTGCGTGACGCCGCAATGACCGGGCTGCGCGCGATTGACTGGGTGCGTCTGCATGGAGGAGCGCCGGATAAGGCGGCGATCGTGTCGTTCGTCGTCGCGGGCGCGCATCCGCACGACATCGCGCAATTGCTCGATCAGCAGGGCGTCGCCATACGCGCGGGCCACCATTGCGCACAGCCGCTGATGCGCCGTCTCGGCGTCACAGCGACGGCGCGGGCGAGCTTCGCGGCCTATAACACCTTATATGAAGTGGAAATTTTTCTCGCCGCGCTCCAAAGAGCGCGGACAATGTTGACGTGAGACAGGGCATGGACGGAACGGTGACAACGACCTCAAAAATTCCGCAGCCGGAGCTCGATCGGATCACCGACGACCTCATCGCGGAGTTCAAGCAGGTCTATGACCCGGAAATCCCGGTTGATATCTACGAGCTCGGCCTCATCTATAAGGTCGACATCAATGACGGTCGGCATGTCGATGTTGAGATGACATTGACCGCGCCTGGCTGCCCGGTGGCCGGCGAAATGCCGGTCTGGGTCGAGGAGGCGGCGCTGCGCGTCAAGGGCGTGGTCAGCGCAAAGGCGAATGTGGTGTTCGATCCACCCTGGTCCCCAGCGCGGATGAGCGATGAGGCGAAGCTTGAACTGAATATGTTGTAAGAGATGGCAAGACCAAGACCCAAAATTGTAACGCTCTCTGACGCCGCCGCCGCGCGCGTCAAGGTAATCATGGCCGATGGCGATAAGCCCTTTCTGCGCCTCGGTGTGAAGAATGGCGGCTGCGCGGGCATGGAATATGTGATGGCCTACGCCGACGCGCCTGGCCCACATGACGAGATCGTTGAGGATAAGGACGTGCGCATTCTTATCGCCGCCGATTCAGTCCTCTTTCTCCTTGGCAGCGAGCTCGATCATGAGACGTCTCGTCTCTCGGCAAAGTTCGTTTTCCGAAACCCCAACCAGACGGACGCCTGCGGTTGTGGGGAGAGCGTGACAATCATGCCGGCCGTGGTTGAGGTGTGAGCGGGTTCGCTGCCTTCGTCGTTGAATTGCTGGGCGGCATGGGCCCGGTCAGTGTGCGCCGGATGTTCGGCGGCGCGGGTGTTTACGCGGATGGTGTGATGTTGGGCCTGATCGCGGAGGACGTGCTCTACTTGAAGGCGGATGAGGCGCTCCGCGTGGACCTCATTGCGGCGGGCTCGGCGCCCTTCATTTGGACGCCGCGAACAGGGCCGCGCGCGGGCGAGGCCGTCGACATGGGCTATTTGCGCATGCCCGAGGCGGCGCTGGACGATCCAGACGAAGCCTGCGCCTGGGGACGAAAGGCGTTGGCGGTCGCGCGCGCGAAGGCGCCGGCGCGAAAAAAGAAATCTAAGTCTTAAGCGTTGCGCACGCGCTCGTGCGCGCGTTCAGCCCAACTCGCGCGGCGCTCCGCGCGCGGCGCGAGATGAAACCAGCGGCCGATCGGCGTGTCGCGCCACTGCCCGCCGAATACCAGCAGGAAGAAGGATGTGAGGAAGAACAGCATCACGGCGATGACCACGCGCGGAAGCCCTTCGGCCTCTTGCACAGCCTTCCAGCCGCCGTCGAGCCAAGCCGAGATCACATCGATAAAGGCGAACGCTTCCATGGATTTGATCCTAACACGGACGAGTTAGAATTGCCTTAGCGCCGAGGGCGCTTATGCATCGAGCTGGCCGTCGCCATCCACATCGATGCTCATGGGCGGTGGCCAGCCTTCGTCGGGCGGCTCAACCCCAAACCAACGACCAAGCGGCGTCGTGTGGAACTCATCTCCGGTCAGCCCCATGAAGATAATCGTTGGTGGAATGAGGAGCGTCGCGCCGATGAGCAGCGCCCAGAAGCCCGGCTCCTGGCGCACGGCCTCCATGCCGCCCTCGAACCAGGCGCGCACCACATCAACGAGCCAGATAAGCTCTTGCATGTGCGCACAATAGCAGGGCGCGGTTAGCGCTAGGTGACGCGCGCGCGCCAATTCATGCTTAAGCGCCGGTGAATTTCGCTGGCCGCTTCTGCAGAAAGGCGCTGACGCCCTCGATGAAATCGGCGGTCTGGCCGGCGGCGCGTTGATTGTCCCGCTCGCGCGCCAGCTGATCACGCCAATGCGCGTCAAGACCTTCCCAGGTTTGGCGCCGGATGCGCCCGAGCGAGGCGGGGCCGTCGGCCAATTGCGCGGCCAGCGCACGGGCGACGCTTAAGAGCTCGTTATCGGGCACGCACCGGTTGATCAGGCCCCAATCCAGCGCCGTGCGCGCCGGCACTTTTTCGCCGAGCAGCATCATCTCCATGGCGCGCGCCCGGCCAATCATGCGCGGGAGGAGGTAGGAGGAGCCGCCATCCGGCACGAGGCCTATGCGGCGGAAGGCTTGCAGGAAATAGGCGCTCTCACCCGCGACAATGAGATCACCGAGGAGCGCGAGGCTGCACCCGACGCCGGCCGCGGCGCCGTTGACCGCGGTGACAATGGGAATCGGCAGATCGCGCACCGCCGTGACGAGCGGGTTATAGGTGCTCTCTAATGCTGCTCCAGCATCGCGTGGATCCGGTCCACTCTGCGCGGCGTCGGGCGCCCGTGACGCTGAAAGATTAGCGCCCGAGCAAAAGGCGCGGCCCTCGCCCGTGAGCAGGATTGCGCGCGCTTCGCTGGCGGCGCGCGCGAGCGCCATGCGCAGCTCATTCGCCATGTCGAGGCCAATGGCGTTCATTGTGGCCGGATCGCTCAATGTGAGCGTGGCCACGCCGCTTTCCAGTGCGTACTTGACCTTGGAACTCTCTAGTTTCGGCGCGGCGGACATTGACGCTCTCCCAGTTGCCGCTGGAAGCCTAGGCGCAGGCGCGCGTGCGCGCCACTCGTCACGCCACGTAAAGTTCGGCCGACCCGTCCGTGGTGACGCGGTTGCGGCCGCCGCGCTTGGATGCATAGAGGCACGAATCCGCTCGCTCTATGAGGGATTCAGCCGTTTCGCCGGGCTGGAGGCGCGCCACGCCAATGGAAATGGTGACCTGCCCCAAATCCTCGTTAGAGGCGCGCCGCCGCAAGCGCTTGGACTGAATGGCGACGCGCAGGGCTTCGGCGATCGAGCGCGCTGTGGCCAGGCCCGTTCGCGGCATGATGACGACGAACTCCTCGCCGCCAAAGCGCGCGACGAGGTGATCTGGCAGGGCGTGCTGACACATGGCGCTGGCGAGAAAGCGCAGAATCTGATCGCCGGTCTGATGCCCCCAGGAATCGTTGAAGCGCTTGAAATGGTCAATATCGACGAGCAACAGGCACAGCTCCGTCCGGTGCGCCCGCGCTTCGCCCATGCGCATCACCAGCGCCTCATCGAACATGCGGCGATTGGCGAGGCCTGTCAGCGCGTCGGTCAAGGAGTCGGCGCGTACGGACGCTAGGCTGGCGCGCAGGCCTTCAACCTCCCGGGTTGATTGTTGGAGCTGATCGGTGAGGCCGCGATTGTGCGCCGCCATGTCGAGCGTTGCGGCCGCAAGACTTGAGATGATGTCCTTGAGACGCTCCGAATCCAAGCCGCGTTCGAGCTTGATGGCCGCGGTTTCCAGGGTTTTGCCGTATTCATCGCTCTTTGCGGCGGAAGCCTGCATGGCGGTGACGACGGCGCCAAGATCACGGGCGATGCGTTCGCTGGCTTTGACGACCTCGGCGGACACGCGATTGTTGGCGATGAAGCGCTCATACAATTCGCCGCACACGTCTTCGCCGAAAGGCAATTGCGCCGCGATGCGGGATTCCACCGCGTCCCGCAGCTTCTCGTTCAGGGAAAGCCGGTAGGAAATCCAGACTTCGTAGTTTTCTCCGGTGACGGGAACGCCATGGCGGCCCATGAGATCGACGGTCTCGTGCGCGAGCGCGAGCCCCGCCGGCCCGACGAGGGATTGTTCAATCGATGTCAATGGCCGCCCACCCGCTATGAATCGTCTGCAAAGAGGGTAAGGGGCGGGGGTAGCTCAAGGGTTAACGGGCGCCTCTTTGCGACGAACGGCGCGCGCGCTACAGTTGAAATGACGGCGGCGTCAGATTTTTCGGGTGGAGAGCGAGCCATGGACGGAACGACCAATCCAAGCGGCGCAGCGCAGATCGAGCGCATGCGCGCGATACTGGAGGCTCAAAAGGCGGCCCATCTCCGGTGCGGCGCCGGAAGCGCCGCTCAACGGCGAGACTGGCTCAACCGCTGCATCGCCGTGCTGGTCGATCACCAGGACGAAATCGTCGAGGCCCTGAACGCGGATTTCGGCGCGCGCTCGCGCGAAATGAGCGCCTTGACCGACATAGCCGGCTCCATCGGTCCGCTGAAGCATGCGCGCGATAATCTCGAGGCCTGGATGCGCCCGCAAAAGCGCAAGGTCGATCCACCGGCGCTCGGCCTCTTCGGCGCCAAGGCGGAAGTGCGTCTGCAGCCAAAGGGCGTCATCGGGATCATCAGCCCGTGGAATTTTCCGATCAATCTGACCTTCGCGCCGCTGGCTGGCGTCATCGCGGCGGGCAATCGCGCCATGATCAAGCCCTCTGAATTCACGCCCGCGTGCAGCGCGCTCATGGCGCGGCTCCTCGATCTCGTGTTCGACGAAGAGGAAGTGGCGGTTATCACAGGCGGCCCGGAAGTCGGTGGCGCCTTCGCCGGCCTGCCGTTCGATCACTTGGTGTTCACGGGCGGCACGTCGATCGCCTACCATGTTATGCGGGCGGCGGCGGAGAATTTGACGCCGCTGACCTTGGAGCTGGGCGGCAAGAGTCCGGTGATCGTCGGCCGCTCGGCTGATCTCGGCAAGGCGGCGGCGCGTGTCATGGCCGGCAAGACAATGAACGCCGGTCAAATCTGCCTCGCGCCTGACTATGCGATCGTACCCAATGAAAGCCGGGACGCCTTCGTCAGCGCCGCGCGCGCGGCGGCGACGAAAATGTATCCGACGATCAAGGACAATCCGGACTACACGGCGATCATCAATCAGCGTCACTTTGATCGCATCAAGGGCCTCGTCGAGGACGCGCGCGCCAAGGGCGCAAAGGTCGTTGAAATCAATCCCGCGAACGAGGATTTTTCACAGCAGGAGCACCGGCGCATTCCGCCGACTTTGGTGCTCGATCCGACCGATGATATGAAGATCATGCAGGAGGAAATTTTCGGTCCGGTTATGCCAATACGGACTTACAAGGACGTGTCCGAGGCCGTCGATTACGTGAACGCCCGCCCACGCCCGCTCGGCCTCTATTATTTTGGTGAGGACGCCACCGAGCACGAGCGCGTTGTGACCGGCACGACGTCAGGCGGCGTTACGGTCAACGATGTCGTCTTCCACGTCTCGATGGAGGATTTGCCTTTCGGCGGCATCGGACCGGCCGGCATGGGCGCCTATCATGGCCGCGACGGCTTTATGGAATTTTCCCACAAAAAGGCGATCTACACGCAGATCAAGAGCGAGATCCTGGCCATGATGCGCCCGCCTTATGGCGCGGCGTTTCGCAAGCAGGTGGCCGCGCGCATTCAGAAATAGTGCGTGACGTGGCAGGCCCTAGGGGAGTCGAACCCCTCTTTTCAGGTTGAAAACCTGACGTCCTAACCGAT
>CADEEL010000028.1 GCA_902826335.1 uncultured Alphaproteobacteria bacterium | reverse complement strand
CACCCTCCAAGCCAAAGAGACCAAACCGTCTCAAATGTGCTGAGCCCGGACACCGAGTTGGCGGCGGGCGCTTATGTTGATATGAGCGCGCCTCGCAGTTTGGACGGCCACGTGGCGGAGAGGCTACGCAGCGGACTGCAAATCCGTGTACTCCGGTTCGATTCCGGACGTGGCCTCCAGCTTGTCCCCATCCCGCGAAGCGCTTATCAGCCGGCGCATGGATTACGCCCAAGCCCGCGCCGCCATGGTCGACTGCCAGGTGCGCACCGTGGATGTGACGCACGCCCCGCTTATCGCCGCCATGCGAGCCGCGCCGCGCGAGGCCTTCGTTCCGCCGGCCTTGAAGGACCTGGCCTACGCCGATCGTGAGCTGGAGGTCGCGCCCGGGCGGTTTCTTCTGCGCCCACGGGACCTCGCCAAGCTGATCCAGGCGCTCGCCCCTGCACCAGGCGACAGGTGCCTCGAAATCGGCGGCGCGACGGGTTATGGCGCGGCGCTGCTTGCCCGCCTGGCGGGCCCCGTGGTGTCGCTCGAACCCGACTCCAGCCTCCTGCCGGCGATGCGCGGCGCGCTCGAAGCGGCCGGCGCGACAACGGTCACGCCGGTGGCCACGGCGGCCGCGCAGGGCTGGCCTGACGCGGCGCCCTATGACGTCATCCTGGTGAACGGCTCGGTCGAGGTCGTGCCCGAGGCGTGGCTGAGCCAGCTCGCGCCAGGGGGGCGGCTCGCCGTCATCGTGCGCATGGGGCCCGCCGGCGCGGCGCGCCTCTACACCAAGGCGGATGGGGTGGTGTCCCACAGAATTGTGTTTGACGCGGCCCCGCCGCTCCTGCCGGGCCTCGCGCGGCCGCCGGCGTTCACGTTCTAGCCGCTATTTAACGTCGCATTATCGCGCCCGCGCCCAGGATTGACGCGGACGCCTTGGCCTCAACGCCGCGAATCTCCCTATGAGAGAATCGCACAAACGAGAATCGGGCGCGGGGGTCCGTCCGAGGGGGTTTCGATGTCGCAGCCGAACACGCAGCCCGAACCGTCGATGGAGGAGATTCTCGCCTCCATTCGCCGGATCATCTCGGAGGAAGAGGCCGCGCCCGCCAAGGGCGAAGTGCTCGATCTGGTTGAGCGGGCGGATCCACCGGGCGGCGACGTGGACGATCTCCTTGTGTTTGACGCTGAGCCAGAAGAACCGCCGCCCGCACTGACGGTTGAGGCTGACGCGTCGGTTGCACGTGCGCCGGTGGCGCCGCCCGTTCCGCGCGAGGTTTTGGTCTCCCAGGTGGCCGCCAGCGCCACGTCAGGCGCGCTCGGGCGGCTCGCGGGCGCGCTGCGTATCGCGGAAACCCAGGGCCAGACGCTGGAAGGCATGGTGCGGGAGATGTTGCAGCCGCTGTTGCGCGAATGGCTCGATGCGCATCTGCCGGCCATCGTCGAAGCAAAGGTCGAGGCGGAGCTGGAGCGGATCGCGCGTCTGGCGCGTTGAGCGCGCGCCGCGTTTCTTGCCAAGTCTGACCAGCCATGGCGCAGCCCGGCCGGCCTGCTATATGACTTCGCCGCCGCGCGCCGGCGGCTTTTCCATTTCAGGCCATGATCGAACCGACTTTCGAACCGAAGACCGTCGAGCCGCGCTGGAGCGAAGCGTGGGAGAAATCGGGCGCCTTCGCGCCGCGCAAGGATGGCGCGCCCTTCTGCATGGTGATCCCGCCGCCGAACGTGACGGGCTCGCTGCATATCGGCCACGCGCTCAACAACACGCTGCAAGATATTCTCGCGCGGTTCGAGCGGCTGCGCGGCAAGGCCGTGCTGTGGCAGCCGGGGCTAGATCACGCCGGCATCGCCACGCAAATGGTGGTGGAGCGTGAGCTCACCAAGAGCGGCGCCAACATGGATCGCCGCACGCTGGGGCGCGAGGAATTCCTCAAGCGCGTTTGGGAGTGGAAGGCGCAATCCGGCGGCCAGATCCTCAATCAGCTTCGCCGGCTTGGCGCTTCGTGCGATTGGAGCCGCGAACGCTTCACGCTGGACGAAGGCCTTTCCGCCGCCGTGCGCAAAGTGTTCGTGCAGCTTCACAAGGAAGGCTTGATCTACAGGGACAAGCGCCTGGTGAATTGGGACCCGCATTTCGAGACGGCGATCTCCGATCTCGAAGTTGAGAATAAGGAGGTCTCCGGCCATTTCTGGCACTTTAAATATCCGCTGGAGAATGGCGAGACATACGAGTTTCCGATCGCGCATGACGCGGCGGGCGAGCCCATCGAATGGGAGACGCGCGATTACATCGCCATCGCCACCACGCGGCCCGAAACCATGCTGGGCGATGGCGCGGTGGCCGTGCATCCGAGCGATGCGCGCTATGCGCCCATCGTCGGCAAGCGCGTGCTCCTGCCGCTCGCCGATCGCTACATTCCGATCATCACCGACGAATATCCCGATCCGGATTTCGGCTCCGGCGCTGTCAAGATCACCGGCGCGCACGATTTCAACGATTACAAGGTCGCGCGCGCACACGATATTCCGCTCTTTGTGTTGATGGATACGAAAGGCCGCATGGCCGATGCGCCGCACGTGCCCGCGAAATATCGCGGCATGGATCGCTTCTCGGCGCGCAAGGCGATTGTGGAGGATATTGACGCGCTAGGCCTTCTTGAGCGTGTTGAAGATAAGAAGATCATGCAGCCGTTCGGCGATCGCTCAGGCGTCGTGATCGAACCGATGCTGACCGATCAATGGTATGTGAACGCGGGCGAACTCGCCAAGCGCGCCATTGCGGCGGTCGAGCAGGGCGAGACGGTGTTCGTGCCCAAACAATGGGAGAAGACCTACTACGAATGGATGCGCAACATCGAGCCCTGGTGTGTCTCGCGCCAACTTTGGTGGGGCCATCGCATTCCGGCGTGGTACGTTCCTCATCCGGACGATTTGGGACTCCTCCTAAAGAGGGATGGCTCGCCAGTTCGTGTGGTGACCATCGTTGCAGAATCCGAAGAGGAGGCAGCGCGAGAAATAAAAGCTCTTTATGGCTATGACTTGACCGTGAGCTTCACCGTTGCGGCCGGAGAAAAGTCGGGCGAAGTAACCCATAAGGGTCTCTATGCCGTGGCTTTCGCAAATGGAAAGCTCACGCATGTAGATCCTCAGCGCGACCCTGATGTTCTCGATACCTGGTTCTCCTCCGCGCTGTGGCCGTTCTCAACACTTGGCTGGCCGGACAAAACACCTGAACTCGCGCGCTTCTATCCCACCACCGTGCTCGTCACCGCGTTCGACATCATCTTCTTCTGGGTCGCGCGCATGATGATGATGGGCCTCCATTTCATGAAGGAGGTTCCGTTCAAGACCGTCTACATCCACGCCCTGGTGCGCGACGCCAGCGGCGCGAAAATGTCCAAATCCAAGGGCAACGCCGCCGATCCGCTGGCGCTCATGGATAAATACGGCGCGGACGCGCTGCGCTTCACGCTCGCCGCCATGGCCGCGCAGGGGCGGGATGTGAAGCTCGATGAACAGCGCATCGCCGGCTATCGCAATTTCGGCACCAAAATCTGGAACGCGGCGCGTTTCTGCCAAATGAATGAATGCGCGCTGTGGGCCGATTTCGATCCCGCCAGCCCCAAGGAAACTGTCAATCGCTGGATCGTCAGTGAAACCGTGCGCGCGGCCGAGGCCGTGACGCGCGAATTGGAAGCCTATCGCTTCAATGAAGCGGCGGGCGCGCTCTATCGCTTCGTCTGGAACGTGTTCTGCGATTGGTATCTGGAGCTTATCAAGCCCTTGCTCGCGGGCGAGGATGAGGCGGCGAAGGAGGAGACGCGCCGCACCGCCGCCTGGGCGCTCGATCGCGCGCTGGTGCTGCTGCATCCCTTCATGCCATTCATCACCGAGGAATTGTGGGCGCGCCTGGGCGATTTCGGCGCCAAGCGCGCGGGCCTTCTCGTCGAGGAACGCTGGCCCGAACTTGCAGTGAGCCTGCGCGATGAGGCGGCGGAGGCGGAGATCGACTGGATCCTCCGCCTGATCACCGAAACGCGGTCGACACGCGCGGAACTCAACGTGCCGCCGGCCGCTCGCATCCCGATGCTTCTCATCGGCGCCGACAGCGCGGCGAGCACGCGCCTTGAGCGTTATCAGGATTTGATCGATCGCCTGGCGCGGCTTGAATATTCGACAACGGCGGATGATGCGCCGGCCGGCGCGGTTACGTTCGTGCTGGATGGCGCGACCGTAGCGCTGCCGCTTGAAGGCGTGGTGGACTTCAAGGCGGAGTCGGAGCGCTTGAAAAAAGACATCGCCAAGCTCGACGTTGAAATCGGGAAGAACGAGTCGAAACTCGGAAATGCGGAATTCCTCAAGAAGGCGCCCGACGAAGTGGTTGAGGAAATCCGCGCGCGGCGGGATGAGGCCGCGGCCTCGAAAACAAAGCTCGCGGCCGCGCTTGCGCGCATCCGCGCTGCGGGGTGAGCATGAACATATTCATCACCGGCGCGTCTGGATTTGTGGGTGGGGCGTCCACGCGCAAGCTGGCGGCGGCGGGCCATAAGGTCCGGGCCATGTCCCGTTCCGAAAAATCCGACGCCGCGATCCGCGCACTGGGCGCCGAGCCGGTGCGCTGCGATCTCGAATCTATCAACGCGGCTCATATCGGCGATGCGGCGGTCGTTCTCCATTGCGCGGCGTTTGTCGAAGCCTGGGGGCCGCGCGATGCGTGGTTCAAAGGTAATGTCATCGGCACGCGCAATGTGCTCGAAGCGGCGCGCACGGCCGGCGCCAAGCGCTTCATCCATATCGGCACAGAGGCGGCGATCGTGCGCGGTCAGCATATTCTGGACGCGGATGAAACTTACCCGCTGGCGCCGACCTCCCCCTATCCCTATTGCGCCACCAAGGCCGAGGCGGAAACCTTGGTGCGCGCGGCGAACGAGCCAGGCTTTGAAACACTCATCCTGCGCCCGCGTTTCATTTGGGGCCCGGGCGATACGACGCTTCTGCCGGTCATCGAAACCATGGCGCGGTCGGGCCAATGGACCTGGATCGATCATGGCCGCGCCCGCACTTCGACGACGCACATCGACAATCTGGTTCACGCTATTGAACTTGCGCTGACAAAGGGCGGCGGTGGGCATGCCTATTTTATTCTCGATGATGGCGAGTGCACGATGAAGGAGATGATTTCCGGTATGGCGGCGTCGAAGGGCCTTTCCTTGCCGGATAAATCGCTGCCCGCATGGCTCGCGGACCTCGTTGGCGCATTAAGTGAGTTCGCGTGGCGCACATTCAACCTCGCGGGCGCGCCGCCGCTGACGCGCCACGCGGCGATGGTGATGAGCCGCCATTGCGTGTTGAACGGAGAAAAGGCGAAGCGCGATTTGGGCTATGCGCCCGTGATCGACGTCGCGCGCGGCCTGGCGGAATTACGCGCCGATTAATTTGTCATTCCGGACGCGCGCAGCGCGATCCGGAACCCAGGGGCGGTTGCGGAGTGTTCCAGCATCTCCTGGGTTCCGGGTTCGTCGCGTTCCGCGACGCCCCGGAATGACGATATGCGGGCCGAGGCTGAAAATGCTCTAAGCGCCTATTTCCTTAAGCGCGCGGTCCTTCACGGCCTTATAGTCCAGCTTGCCGTTGGGCGCGCGGCCGAGCGTATCAAAGATGACCAGCGCGCGCGGTGTTTTGTAATCGGCCAGATGTTCGCGCACATGCGCTGAAATATCAGCGAGCGAGGGGGAAACCGCGCCGGGCTGCAATTCAATGACGGCGCACACACGCTCGCCAAAGCGTGGATCCGGCGCACCGATGGCGGCGGCGTCACGCACCGCGGGATGGAGCTTCAATGTCTCCTCCACTTCCTCGGGAAACACTTTTTCGCCGCCCGTGTTTATGCACTGGCTGCCGCGCCCGAGGAGGTTGAGCGTGCCGTCCGCGTTCACCGTCGCCCAATCGCCGGGCATGGACCAACGCTTGCCTTCGAGAATTGGAAACGTGCGCAGGGTTTTTTCCTCATCCTTGTAATAGCCGAGCGGCAAATGGCCGGAGACGGCCGCCATGCCGCGCTCGCCTGAGCCCGGCGTGACGCGCCGCCCATCCTCGGTGAAGACGGCGCAGTTGGGCCCAACCATGAAGCGCGCGGTTTCACTTTCGCCGCCGGCGGTGGAGGCCGAAACGCCCATGCCGATCGCTTCGGACGAGGCGAACGAATCCATCAGCAGCGCTTGCGGCATGTGCTTGAGAAGGCCGCGCTTGTTTTCGATGTTCCACATCGCGCCGGACGAACCGATGAGCCGCACGCTGGACAAATCCCAGCGCCCGGGATGGCGCTCCAACGCTTCGAGCATCGGCGCCGCGAACGGCTGGCCGACAATGGCGAGGCGCGTCACGCCATGACGCGCGACTTCATCCCAGAGCAGCTCCGCATCGAAATGGCGCGACGGGAGCAGCACGACCGTCCCGGCGCGCAGCAGCGTGCCAAACGCGGCGAACTGGCCGGTGCCGTGCATGAGCGGGCAGGCCGGCAGCGCGAGGGGCCTCGGGACGAGGTCAATCTGCGCAGCCGCCTGTTCCGGTGCAGTTAGCTCGGGCACGCCTAAAAGCGGGCTGCCGCCAAAGCCTGTGACGCCGATCTGATCTTCCTGGCGCCACATGACGCCCTTTGGCATGCCTGTCGTGCCGCCAGTGTAGAGGATGAGGAGATCGTCGCTTGAGCGCCCCCAGGGCGCGCTGACGGGCCGGTGCGGCGGCGCTTCCGCGACAATCGCCTCATAGCGTTCGGCCCAGTCCGGCGCTTCAAACCCGGGCTCCGCCACGGTGATCCAGCATTTGACGCTTGGCAGGCGCGCGCGCAGCGCCTCGATCTTGTCGGCGTAGCCGGCATGAAACAGCACGGCTTCTGCGTCGGCGTTGTCGAAGAGATAAAGCAGCTCCTCCACGCCATAGCGGTAGTTCACATTGAATGGCGCGAGCCCGGCCTTGAACGCGGCGTAATAGGCGACGAGATATTCCGGGCAATTGGTCAGATATGCGGCGATTTTGGCTTGCCGGCCAAGGCCCGCGCGCAAGAGATGGGCGGCGAGCGCGTCGGCGTGCGCATCGAATTCACCCCAGGAAAGGCGGCGCGCGCCCTGAATGAACGCGGGATGCTCGCCCTGGGCGCGCGCGATCGGCTCCCAGATATTTGCGTAGGACCAGATCGGCGCTTCTCCGGGCATGAAGCCTCCCCAAAAGGTTGCCTGCGTCTCACGGCGCGGCTTATCACGTCTCTATAGGACGCATCGCGCATGACAAACCGGAAGTGGGATAAATCAAAATTGCCGTCCCGGCATACGACGCTGGGGCCGGAGCGTGCGCCGCATAGGTCTTATTATTATGCCATGGGCCTCGGCACGAAGGAGATCGAGCAGCCCTTTGTCGGGGTCGCGTCCTGCTGGAACGAGGCCGCGCCCTGCAACACGGCGCTGATGCGCCAGGCGCACGCGGCCGCGCGCGGCGTCAAGGCGGCGGGCGCCACGCCGCGCGAATTCTGCACCATCACGGTGACGGACGGGATCGCCATGGGGCATGAGGGCATGCGCTCATCTCTGGTGTCGCGTGAAGTGATCGCGGATTCCATCGAACTCACCATGCGCGGCCATTGCTACGACGCGCTGGTCGGCGTCGCGGGTTGCGACAAGAGCCTGCCGGGCATGATGATGGCGATGCTGCGCCTCAACGCGCCCAGCGTCTTTCTATATGGCGGCTCCATCCTGCCGGGCCGCTTCGAAGGGCGCGACGTCACTGTGCTCGACGTGTTTGAGGCCGTGGGCGCGCACGCGGCCGGCCGCAATGACATGGATGCCGATAAGCTCGCGAAGCTTGAACGCGCGGCCTGCCCCGGCGATGGCGCGTGCGGGGGTCAGTTCACCGCCAACACCATGGCGTGCGTGTCCGAAGCGATTGGGCTCGCCTTGCCACTATCCTCGGCCTTGCCAGCGCCGGCGGAGGGGCGTGACGCTTATGCCGAGGCAAGTGGGCGCGCGGTCGTCGATCTGATCGAACGAAACATCCGCCCGCGCGACATCTGCACGCGCGCCGCATTCGAGAACGCGGCGATCGTCGTCGCCGCCACGGGCGGCTCCACCAACGCGGCGCTGCACTTGCCGGCCATGGCGCATGAATGCGGCATCCGCTTCACGCTCGCGGACGTGGCCAAGGCGTTCCGCAAGGCGCCGTGGCTCGCGGATTTGAAGCCCGGCGGGCGCTTCGTCGCCAAGGATATGGGCGCGGCCGGCGGCATGCCGATGCTGCTGCGCACTTTGCTGGACGCCGGCCTCATCGATGGCGACGTGATGACCGTCACCGGCAAGACAATGCGCGAAAACCTGGCGGACGTCGTCTGGCGCGCGGATCAAGATGTGATCCGTCCGCATACGAATCCACTGTCCGCCGATGGCGGCGTCGTGGGCTTGTGGGGCACCCTCGCGCCCAAGGGCGCGATCGTAAAAGTCGCGGGCATGAGCAATCTTGCTTTTCGCGGGCCGGCGCGCGTGTTCGAGGGCGAGGAGGCGTGCTTCGCGGCGGTGGCGAACCGTCAGTACAAGGAAGGTGAAGTGCTCGTCATCCGTTATGAGGGGCCGCGCGGCGGGCCCGGTATGCGCGAGATGCTCTCCACCACCGCGGCGCTCTATGGCCAGGGCATGGGCGACAAGGTGGCGCTGGTGACAGATGGGCGCTTTTCCGGCGCCACGCGCGGTTTCTGCATCGGCCATGTGGGGCCCGAAGCGCAAGTCGGCGGGCCGATCGCATTCGTGAAGGACGGCGACATCATCTCCATCGATGCGCGCGAGGGCCGCATCGATCTTGAGGTCGGCGAAGCGGTGCTGGCCGAGCGCGCCAAGAATTTCAAACCACGCGTTACGAGCTATGGTTCCGGCGCATTGTGGAAATACGCGCAGATGGTGGGGCCGGCCCATCTCGGCGCCGTCACCCATCCAGGCATGGACGGCGAACGCCATGTCTACGCGGACATCTGATCAAAGGGGGCCCTCGTGAGCGAACAAGTGCAAGGCGCGCCGCCGGCGGCGGAATCCACAAATCTCGCAGCACTCGATGAGGCGGGCTTTCAAAGCCTCTACGCCAGCCGCATCTTGCCTTGCTTCGAGGCGCACGAGGGCGAACGCGTCGCCGCGGTCTCTACGTTTCGGCAGCGCTTGTGGATCGGCCTGCCGATTGTAGCCGCGATCGCCATCGCCTTGCTTATCATGGCGCAGCAGGCAGGCTGGGGCATTGCAGCCGGCGTGTTCGGCGCGTTCGGCGTATTTGTGTGGGCGAATTCGGACGTGGAGAAAGTGCGTCGCAAGGTGAAAACGGCCTCGCTCACCGCCATCGCGGACTCGATCGGCGTCACATACACGCTTATGGTTCCAGCCGGCCCGGCCTTCGATCGCTGCATGGCGCTGAGCCTGCTGCCGGGCCATGACCGCAAGAAGTTCGAGGATTGGTTCGCGGGCGCGCATGCCGGCGCGAATTTCGATCTCTATGAGGCGCATCTTGAGCGGCGCCACCGTGACAATAAGGGCCGCACGCATTGGTCAACGGTGTTTCGTGGCCAGATCGTGCGCTTGAAGTTTCCACGCGATTTTCTCGGCGTCACCGTGGTGCGGCGCGATGCCGGGATTTTCAACGGGCTGCTCGGCGGGCGCAATCTGCAGCGCATCGGCCTGGAGGATCCCAAGTTCGAGAAGGCGTTCGAAGTGTTCGGCACGGACCAGGTTGAGGCGCGCTACCTGCTCCACCCGGTGTTCATGGAGCGGCTGCTGGCGCTCGAAACGGCCTTTCGCGGCAAGAAAATCCGTTGCGCCTTTGAGCAGGGCGATCTCCTGATCGCCATCGAAGGCGGCAACCGCTTCGAGCCCGGCAGCATGTTCAAGCCGCTTGCGGATGAAGCGCGCGCGCATGCGCTGGTGGACGATTTAGGCAGCGTCATGCGCGTGATCGACGCCGTGGTGACGGCGCAAACGCGGCGGAACTAAAGCGCGAACGATCCGATAATGGGAACGTGATCGCTGGGCTTATCGAGCGTGCGCGCTTCGCGATGAATGGCGACGCTTTGCAGTCGATCCGCCGCTTGCGGCGAGACGAGCAGGTGATCGATGCGGATGCCATGATCACGCCGCCAGGCGCCGCCCTGATAGTCCCAGAATGTGAATTGCCGGGCGCGTCCGTCGGTCTGCATGAAGGCGTCGACGAGGCCTAGATTCAAGAGCGTGCGATACTTGCCGACGCTTTCGGCGCGGAAGAGCGCGTCGCCGCGCCAGGCGGCGGGATCGTCAACATCCTCGTCACGCGGGATGATGTTGTAGTCGCCGGCGAGCACGAGTGGTTCTTCGAGTGTGAGCAGCCGCCGCGCATGCGCGACGAGGCGGTCCATCCAGGCGAGCTTATAAGGAAATTTCGGGCTATCGACAGGATTGCCGTTGGGCGCATAGAGCGCGGCGACGCGAATTGGCCCCGCGGGCGCGGCGATCACGGCTTCCAGATAGCGGGCGTGATCGTCTCCTTCGCCCACGCCTTCGTTTTCTGGAAGCCCCGGCGCGATTTCCTCGATGCGGTGCTTCGAGAGAATAGCCACGCCATTGTATGTCTTCTGGCCGTGTGTCTCGACATTGTAGCCGAGCGCTTCGATCTCCAGGCGCGGAAAGCGGTCGTCCTCGCACTTCAGCTCCTGCAGACAGACGACATCCGCGTCGATCGTCTTCAGCACAGCGAGCGCGGTGGGGAGGCGCGCGAGGATCGAATTCACGTTCCAGGAGGCGATGGAGATGGCCATGCCCGCTACATCGCCGATGGGCGGCCCCGGTCAAGATGAATTGCGCAGGCGCCGGGCTTGGAGTGGGGCGATGGGCATAAGCGACAGGCGGCCGTCCACAATCGCGTGTTCCGGCAAGACCTGTGCGCGCATTCGTGCTAGGCGCAGCAAGGATGCTTGCGCTGCTGATCGCCTTTACGTTGTTCAACGCCTGCGTCGCGGCCGCGTGCCTGGGGCAGGGCGCGCGCCTGCTGAAGCGTGAGGAGCGGGCCGAATGGCGCTCGCGCGCGCTGTTGGTGATCGCGGTGTTCCTATCCTGGACCTTCCCGTTGGCCGCCAGCGCGGGCGTTTATTTTGCGTGGACGCATTACAGCCAAGGCCAAATGGATACGGTTCCAATCATATTGGCGCCGATTGCGTGGCTCATTCTACTTGGAATCATCTTCGCTGTTGTTGATTTCGCGGAAGATGGCCGCTTCGATTTCGGTCGGGGTGAGGAATGAATTGGCGCTTCATCTTCATGCTGCTGGGCACGCTCGCGTGTCTTGCGCCGCTTTATCTTGCGCCGACTTATATCCTGCGTCTGCCGGCGCTGCTTGAGGTTCAGTTTTCCTCATGGAGCGCCTTCGTGAGCTGGGCGTTCGTACTCGTCACGTCGCTCACGCCCGTCGTCTGCATCATCAGCATCCTGCGCGGCTGGTACGCGTGGCTGGCGGGCCCGCGTGAGCGTGCGCTGACGCGCCTGCTGCTCTGGCCGATCGTGGCCGTCGCCGTCGCCGCGGCGCTCCTCATGCTGACGCGTTTCGCGGGCGCGAACTAAAATCCGTCAAACCGCGCGAATTCATCGACCGCCGCGCGTTCGCTGCGCAGTTTGTTCACCGGCGCGGCCTCGTCCGCATATCCAAGGGCCATCGCGCAATAGACCAGCTCGGTCTCGGCCAGCGCAAAGTGCGCCTTAAGCGCGGGCCGCGCGCGCGCCCACGCTTCTTGCATGCAGCTGGATACGCCACGCTCGATGGCGGCCAGCGCGATGGATTGCATGAACATGCCCAAATGCGCCCATTGGCCATGGCCCATGCGCTCATCGATGACGAAGAAAAGGCCGACCGGCGCATCGAAGAAGTCGAAATTCCGCGCCAGATGCGCGAACCGCGCCGCCTTGTTTTCGCGCCCGATGCCGAGCAAGGCGTACATATCCTCGCCCACCTTGTAGCGCCAGGAGCGGTGCGGCTCCCACAGATTGTCCGGATAGATCGGCCGGCCCGCATCGTCGCCGGCGGGGTTGGCGGCGAGCGCTGTCTTCGCAACGGCGCACACCGCGTCGCGCGCCGCGCCAGCGACGGCGATCACCTTCCATGGTTGCACATTGCCGCCGGACGGCGCCCAGCGCGCGACATCGAGGATGTCACGGACCAGCGTCTCGGGCACGGGGTCGCGCTTGAAGGCTCGGATCGAGGTGCGCTGCTTCAGCGCTTCGGTGACGGTCATCATGGCCCATGCGTCTCACAGGACGCCGCGTCAGCGAAAGCCGATTTTTGAGTATGTCCTAACGGGGCCGCGCGAGGCGCTTCGCGAGCGAGCGGCCGCGCTTTTGCGCTTCCGTGATCGCCCGCGCATGCAGGACTTGGGCGAGCGCGCGGGCGTCGCGCTCCACATCGGCGTCGCCCGTCACAGAAACGGCCGCATAAAGCCAGGCGAGGCCCTCGGCGGGGTCCGTGTCCCGCTCGGGCTCACGGGCGAGGGAATGGCCATAGGCGATCATGGCCGGTGGGTAGCCGGCCTCCGCCGCGCGGGCCAGCAGCGCGCGCGCAGCCCCGCGATCCCGCTCGAGAAAAAGCTCGGCCAGGCGCGTCATGGCCGGCGCGTGGCCGGCCTCGGACGCCTTGACCAGCCAACGCTCCGCCGCCGGCCGGTCGCTGGGCAAAAGGGCGAGGGCGACCGCGTGTTGGGCGTCCGCGTCGCCGCGCTCGGCCGCCAGGGTGAACAGCGCGACCGCCTTCTCCAAGGATTTCACAACGCCCTGGCCATACCAGTAGAGCAGGCCCATTTCATAAAAGCCGGCCGCCTCGCCGCGATCGGCCGCAGCCTCGAAGGCGCGGCGGGCCGTCTCGTAGCGGCCGGCGCGCAGGGCCTGGCGGCCCATTTCAACGCTAGGCGGCGGTTGCTGGAACATCGGCTAAATCGAAAAACTCACGCCGCAGCCGCAGCTTGTGCGCGCATTTGGGTTTTTGACCTTGAACGAGGCGCCGATCAGCTCCTCGACCCAATCGACCTCGCTGCCCTCCAGGAACGGCGCGGACGTGGGGTCCACGAAGAGGCGCGCGCCATCCCGCTCAATGACGGAATCCTCGGCGTTCGGGCCGGGGGCCACGGCGATTTCGTATTGGAAGCCCGAGCAGCCGCCGCCTTCGACCGCCACGCGCAGCCCGGCCTCGGGCGGTTCGCTCGCAACGATGGTCTTGATCCGCTGGGCGGCGGCACGGGTGAGGGTGAGGGCTGCCATGGGTGATTCCGTCAACTACTGGTCTCCATATAAGAGCCGATGGCCGAAATAAGGACAGCACCCTGCGATCTTCACAGGCGGCGGCGATGAATCCACGCCCCCCTTGGGAAGTCGCGCGCGCGCTTTACGCGGCCGATCCGGCGTGCACGCGCGGGCGCCTCCATGGCGAGCCGGAGAGCGCCCACCGCTCCCCCTTCGAGCGGGACCGGGACCGCGTCATCCATTCAAGCGCGTTCCGACGCTTGAAGGGCAAGACCCAGGTGTTCATCGCCCATGAGGGCGATCATTACCGCACCCGCCTCACGCATTCCCTTGAGGTGGCCCAGATCGCGCGCGCGGCCGCGCGCCGGCTTGGGCTGGACGTGGACCTCGCGGAGGTTTGCGCGTTGGCGCACGATCTCGGCCACACGCCGTTCGGCCATACGGGCGAAGATGTGCTCGACGCCTGCATGCGCGATTTCGGCGGTTTTGATCATAATGCGCAGACACTGCGCATCCTCACCAAGCTCGAACGGCGCTATCCGCGCTTTGATGGGCTCAATCTTACGTGGGAGACGCTGGAGGGCGTCGTCAAACACAATGGCCCGCTCGTCGATGACGGGCGCGGCAGCCAATTGCCCGCGGCCCTCACCGAATACGTGGCCACGCACGATCTTGAGCTGCACACTTGGCCCAGCGCGGAGGCGCAAGTGGCCGCGCACGCGGACGACATCGCCTACAACAATCACGACATCGATGACGGCCTGCGCGCCGGCCTCTTCACGCTGGACGAACTGCGCGAGGGCGCGCCGCGCGTTGCGCGCGCGGCCGATGGCGTGTTGCGCGACTATCCCGGCCTGCCGCACGATCGCCTGATCGCGGAAATGGTGCGCCGTCTGATCGGCGAATGGGTGGACGATCTCGTGACTGAAACCAGCCGCCGCGTACGCGAAGCCGCGCCCAAAAATGTGGCGGACGTGCGTGCGCTTGGGCGCGGGCTCGTGGGCTTTTCCGATGCGATGCGAGCCGATGAGGCGCTGCTGCGCAAATTCTTGATGGAGCGGATGTACCGTCACTGGCGCGTCAATCGCAGCCGCAGCCATGCCAAGCGCGTGCTCACCGAGATGTTCGATCTCTTCATCGCCGAGCCGGAAACGCTGCCCCCGGCCTGGCGCGCGCCGGGCGACGATGCGCAGCGCGCCGCGCGGCGCGTGTGCGACTACATCGCCGGCATGACCGATGAGTACGCGCTGGATGAACATGCGCGCCTCTTCGGCGCGGTGCGCCCTTAACGCATGCGCGGCGCGACGATGATAAACTCGCGAGGAACACGATTCCAAAGGTTAATGGTTCAATGAGTCGATATGACCGCCGCGCCTATGCGCCGCCCGCCGGTTATACGCGCATGGCCCACCGCGATGAGCCGGACGCCGGTCCGCGCCGGCAGGGCTTCATGTTCGCCGTGATGTTCGTGGTGCTGGCGGCGTTTTCGGGCTTCGTGTGGAATTCCTATGGAGGCGGGGAAACGCCGCGCATCGAAGCGCCAGGCGATTACAAGATTCAGCCGCCGCCCGGGCGAGAGACGCAATCCGCCGCCGAGGAGCGCGCCGCTCTCAACGATCTGATCGAGGGCGAAGCGCCCGCCGCGCCGATCGTGGCGCGCGCGCCGCCGGAAGAGCCGCTGGCGCCTGGCGCCAGCCAAGGCGCCACCGCGCCCGCGCGCGCGGTGAGCGTGTCCGCGAACGGGCCTTATGTGGCTCAGGTTGCCGCGCTGCGGTCGGAGGCCGCGGCGCCGGCGGCGTGGGCGCGTGTCGCGGCGCGCACACCCGCGCTGTTCTCCGAGGCGCGCATGGATGTTCAACGCGCTGATCTGGGGGCGCGCGGCGTATATTTTCGGGTTCGCGCCGGCTATTTTCCCGATCGCGCCGCCGCCGCCGCGTTTTGCGATCGGGTGCGCGCGGCGGGAACGGAATGCATGGCGGTGGCCAGATGAATTTGCGCGCGTGCGCGCTCGGTGTGCGCACGCCGCGCCTTGATGGCGATCTGCGTGCGTTCCTACCCGAGGCGCGGCCATGGGCGCTTATTCTCTTTCGCGAAGCGTGCGAAACGCGCGCGCAAGTCCTAGCTTTGACCAATGATCTGCGCGCCGCGATCGGCGCCGACGTGCTTGTCTTTGTCGATCAGGAAGGCGGGCGCGTGGCGCGCATGCGCCCCCCGGATTGGCCGCTGTGGCCCGCAGCGGCGGCCTATGGCGCCGTGCACCATGATGATCCCGTGCTTGGGCTCGCCTCCGCCCGCTTGGGCTATCGCTTGATCGCGCACGAACTCAAATCACTCGGCGTTAATGGCGATTTCGCGCCCGTGCTCGATGTTCCCGTGTCCGGCGCCGATCCAATCATCGGGGATCGCGCGTTGGCGCGTTCGCCCGAAACGATCGCCGCGCTTGGCCGCGCCGTGCTGGACGGGCTGAACGCCGGCGGCGTCGCCGGCTGCGTGAAGCACGCCCCTGGTCATGGGCGCGCGACGGCTGACAGCCATCTGCGCCTCCCGCGCGTCAACGATGGGCTCAACGAATTGGGCGCGGACCTCATGCCGTTTCGGGCCCTCGCCGACGCCGAGATGGCGATGACGGCGCACATCGTGTTCGACGCGATCGATTCAGAAGCGCCGGCCACTCATTCGGCGAAGGTCATTCGGGACGTTATTCGCGGTGAAATCGGCTTCGACGGCCTGTTGGCGAGCGACGATCTCGATATGAAGGCGCTCGAGGGGCCGTTGCGCGCGCGGGCGGAAAGAAGCTTCGCCGCCGGCTGCGATCTTGTCCTGCAATGCAGCGGCGCGGTCGCGGATATGGCGGCCGTGTGTGAGGGCGTTCCCATGCTGGCGGGCAAGGCGCGTGCGCGGGCCGAGCGGGTGGAGGCCATCGCGCGCAAACCGGCCGAGCCGTTCGATGCGGCCGAGGGTTGGTGGCGCTTTCGCGCGCTGATGGGCCCTGGCTATGGCCCCCCGACGCGGTGAGCGAGCCGCCTCGCGCACCCGCGAGAACATGCTAAAAGCGGGCGGAATGAGCGACGATTTCGACGAAGACATCGCCTTCGAGGCCGCGCCCGCCGATACGCTGGCCTTGGCGCTGGACGGCTTTGAGGGGCCCCTGGCGCTGCTGCTCGATCTCGCGCGCGCCCGTAAGGTCGATCTGCACCGCATCTCGATTTCGGAGCTGGCGGGCCAATATCTCGCCTTCATCGCCGCCGCGAAGAGCCAGCGCATCGATCTCTCCGCGGAATATCTGGTGATGGCGGCCTGGCTCGCCTACCTCAAATCGCGCCTCATCCTGCCCGTTCCTCAGCTCAGCGCCGATGAGCCGAACCCGGAGGAATTGGCCGCCGCCCTGAAGCGCAAGCTGGAGCACCTGGCGCAAGCGCGCGCGGCCGGCAAGCGCCTCATGCAGTTGCCGCAATGGGGCGTCGATATGTTTCCGTTCGGCGCGCCTCAGCCGATGGCGGTGACGCGCGAAACCCGCTGGCGCGCGGACATCATGGATCTGCTCACCGCCTATTGCCGGGAAGCCACCAAGCATGTGCGGCGCGAACACAAGCTGAAGCCGCGCCGCGCCTATTCGCTCACCGATGCGCGCCGCCGCCTGGAAAAGATCATCGCCGAGATCGAGGATTGGCGCGCGCTCGATCAGATGACGCCGGCGCCGGAAGCCGGCCCCGATGCGCCCCCGCCAAGCTCCTATCTCGCCAGCGTGTTCGGCGCCGCGCTTGAACTCGCGCGCGAGGGCAAGCTTGAACTGCGCCAGCAAGCGGCGTTCGCGCCGCTCTACCTGCGTGGGCGCCATGAGGCGGGCGCATGAGCGAGCCGCCGCGCTCCACCAAGATCGTACCGCCGCGCGCCCCGCTGGCCGATCAGGTGCGCCGCATCGAGGCGGCGTTCGGCGAGGCGGCCGAGACGGAAGGGGACGAGCCCGCGCCACGCGCCGAGCCATCCGCCGATGCGCTGCGCGCGGCCGAAGCGCTGTTGTTTGCTTCGGGCGAGGCCCTGCGCGCGGGCGATCTCGCCAAGAAGCTGGGCGAGGGGGTGGATATCGGCGCCGTGCTGATGCGCCTCAAACGGGATTATGCGGGCCGGGGCGTGGAGCTGGTCGAGGCGGGCGGCGGCTGGCGCTTCCAGACCGCGCCGGACCTTGCCGGCCTCTTCGCCGAAAAGCGGATCGAGCCCAAGAAGCTGCCGCGCGCCGCGCTCGAAACGCTCGCCGTGATCGCCTATCACCAGCCGGTGACGCGGGCCGAGATCGAAGACATACGCGGCGTTTCGCTGGCGCGCGGCTCGCTCGATCTGCTGATCGAGATTGGCTGGGTGCGCCCGCGCGGGCGCCGGCGCACGCCGGGCCGGCCGCTGACCTTCGGGACGACAGACGCCTTCCTCGCCCATTTCGGGATGCACAGCCTTGATTCCCTGCCCGGGAAGGAAGATTTGAAGGCGTTGGGACTGCTTGATGCACGCGCCGCGGGTGAAATCGTGGTGCCCAGCCCGGGCGAAGGCGCCGACCCGAACGAGGAGCCGCTCGGCGCGGGCGATGACGCCGATGGGTTTTTCGTGGATCATTTGAAAGACGAACCCGCTTGATCGATCCGCCCGGCAGCCGCCTTACATTGGGCGCGGGCGAACCCTAGAAGAGCTTCCAGGAGACAACGACTCATGCATTTCCCCGGGCTTATTCCGCTCATCATCGTTCTGGTGTTGGCCTTTCTGCTGTTTTCACGCCCCGGCCGGCTTTCGGGCCTGATGGAAGATCTCGGCAAGGGCATTCGCGGCTTCCGAAAGGGGCTCGACGACGGCGCCCGCCCGGCAGAGACGCCGCCCGCCGCGCCGCCCCCGGCCCAGGTCACGGCCGAGCAGCCACGCGAAACCGACCGCACCGGCGCGTAGGAATGACGCGTATCGCCGGTTTATTTTCCTCCCCCGTTCACGGGGGAGGTGATCGCGAAGCGATCGGAGGGGGGAGGCTTTTTCGCCCCCACCGTCGGCTCGCATGCGCTCGCCGACACCTCCCCCGCATGCGGGGGAGGAGCGCCGGGCAGGGTTGATCCTTCATGTTGCCGAGCCTCGGCTTCCAGGAAATCCTTTTATTGGCCGTGCTCGCGCTCGTCGTGGTCGGCCCGAAGGATTTGCCGCTCATGCTGCGGAAGCTTGGGCGCTGGACGGCGCGCCTGCGCGGCATGGCCCAGGAATTCCGCACGGGCTTCGATGAGCTCGCCCGCCAGGCCGAACTCGATGAATTGCGCAAGGAAGTCGATGCGCTGCGCAAGGGCGCGCCCTTCAATGACCTGGTCAACGAGATCACCAAGCCGGCCGTCCTGCCCGGCACATTGGCGCCGCCGGCGCCGGCGCCCGAGCCGGAACCAGTGGCGGAGGAAGCGCCAAGCGTGATGACGGGCCGTGCGCCCACGCCGGAGGCGCCCGCGCCCCTTGAAGAGCCCGCTGAGGCCGCGCCGCGCAGCGCCGCCGGAGGCGCGGCGTGAGCGCGCAACAGGATACGCATGAGGACGAGGTCGAGGCCTCGCGCGCGCCCTTGATGGAGCATCTTGTTGAGCTGCGCTCGCGCCTGATGATCGCACTGGGATCGGTGGTTGTCGCGTTCATCGGCTGCTTCTTCTTCGCGCGGCGGATCTTCGAGTTTCTGGTTGAGCCGTTTTTGGCCGCCATGCGCGAGGTTCATCCCGAACACGCGAACGAGGCGGTGCAACTGGTCAACACCCACGCCTTCGGCTTTTTCTTCGTGCAGCTGCAAGTGGCGCTGTTCGCCGCCATCATCGTGGCGTTTCCGATCCTCGCTTGGCAGGCTTACGGCTTCATCGCCCCAGGGCTTTATAAGCGTGAGCGGCATATGGCGACGCCGTTTCTGATCGCCGCGCCGGTCATGTTTCTCGCCGGCGCGGCGTTCGTGTTTTACGTGGCGATGCCCTATGCGCTCGAATTCGCGCTGCATCAGGAGATCACCGAAGGCCCCGTGCAGGTGCGCTATCTGCCGCGCGTCGATGAATATCTGGGCCTGGTGACCACTTTGGTGCTGGCCTTTGGGCTGTGCTTCCAGATGCCGGTGGTGCTGTCGCTGCTCGGCTCCATGGGCGTGGTGAACGCCGGCATGCTGCGCAAGGGGCGGCGTTTCGCCATCGTCGGGATCGCCGCGTTCTCGGCGCTGGTGACGCCGCCGGACGTGCTCTCCATGACCATGATGGCGCTGCCGATGTACGCGCTCTACGAGATATCGATCTGGCTCGTTTGGGCCATCGAAGCCGCGCGCACGCGCAAGGAAGCGGCCGAGGCCGCCGCCCCGCAGGCGAGGCCGGCGGAGTAAGTTCCCTTCGCCCCCGAGAGGGGGAGAAGGTGGCGCGAAGCGCCGGATGAGGGGGCGCCTCTCATCGAACGTCGCGGTAATTTTTCGCTCCGCACCCCCTCAACCGTATGCCGCTTCGCGGCATCCACCTTCTCCCCCTCTCGGGGGAGAAGGGATGGAGCTTCAACGCGGCGCGCGCTAAGCGCTTCACGGGAGCTCGGCGCGATTCATGCACGACATCAAAGCCATCAGGGATAATTTCGCGGCATGGCGCGCGGCGCTGCTGCGCCGGCCGCTGGGCGAAGAGCAGGTCGCGCAGATCAATTCCATCCTCGATCTGGATGAGCAGCTGCGCGCCGCCAAAACCGCCAAGCAGGAAGCCGAAGCCGGGCGCAACGCCGCCTCCAAGGAGATCGGCAAGGCCAAGGCCGCCAAGGATGAGGACCGCGTCGCCGTATTGATGGCGGTGGTTGCCGCGGACAAGCAGAAGATTGACGAGGCCGGCGCGCGCGAGGCTGAGCTTGAAGCCAAGCTGATGGGCCGCGCGGGCATTCTTGCGTCCCTGCCGAACGTGCCCGCCGCCGACGCGCCCGAGGGCGCCGATGAGACGGGCAATTGCGTGGTCCATGTCTGGCCCCCCTCCCCCTCCAGGGGGAGGGGAGAAGAGAATGCGGCGCCTCCGTATTGGCCGCCCGATCTGCCCGTCCGCCGTGTCAATCAGCCCAAGGATCATGTCGCGCTCGGCGAAGCCTTGGGCCTCATGGATTTCGAGGCCGCCGCGCGGATGAGCGGCGCGCGCTTCGTGGTGCTGAAAGGCGCGCTGGCGCGCATGGAGCGCGCGCTCGCGGCCTTCATGATCGATCTGCATACGGAGAAGAATGGTTACACCGAAATCGCGCCGCCGCTGCTGGTGCGCGACGATGCGGCTTTCGGCACGGGGCAATTGCCGAAGTTCGAGGAAGATCTATTCCGAATCCCGGGGACTACCGGTGTTGGGACGCGGACGGCGATTGCACGACACCTAAAAAAGCGAATGTTAGACAGCGACTTTTCGTTGAGGGAGGAGTTGGAAAAGTTGGAGGGCGGACACTCGTTCTACGTTTTGGAATTGCAGAGAACTGAAATTCAACAACCGTTTTATCTCACCCCCACCGCCGAAGTGTCCGTCACCAACATCGTGCGCGAACAAATTCTGGATGAAGCGGAGCTGCCCATCCGCATGACGGCGGATACGCCCTGTTTCCGCTCCGAGGCCGGCGCGGCGGGCAAGGATACGCGCGGCATGATCCGCATGCATCAATTCCGCAAAGTCGAGATGGTCTCCATCACTACGCCAGATCAATCCGAAGCAGAACATGAACGCATGACGGCGTGCGCCGAAGCCATCCTGGAAGCGCTGGAACTGCCTTATCGTCGCATGCTGCTCTGCACCGGCGACATGGGTTTTTCGGCCAAAAAAACCTACGATCTCGAAGTCTGGCTGCCCTCGCAGAACACGTATCGGGAGATCAGCTCCTGCTCCAATTGCGGGGATTTCCAGGCCCGGCGCATGGAGGCGCGCTATCGCCCGAAAGGAGGAAAGCCCGAATACGTGCACACGCTCAACGGCTCGGGCCTCGCCGTGGGGCGCACTTTGGTGGCGATACTCGAAAATTATCAGCAGGCGGATGGCTCTGTGCTGATCCCAACGGCGCTGCGGCCCTATATGGGCGGATTGGAGCGCATAACTGCGTGAAGTGTTGGAGTGGATCGCCATCCTCCCCCTTTATGGGGGAGGTGTCGGCTCGCGCAGCGAGGCGACGGAGGGGGTGAAACACCCCACCCGGCCGCGCTGCGCGCGTCCACCCTCCCCATTGAGGGGAGGGATTGCGTCGGCGCACACATCCGCACTCGCGCGCTCCGCGAATCGGGCCCCGGCGCGGCCAAGACTCAGCTATACTTTTCCCCTAGGCCCGTCAGAGGCCATCAAGGAGGGAATCATGAGGTTTCAAGGTCATAATGTTCTGGCGGTCATCGTCGCCGCCGCGCTGATGTATGGCGTCGGTATGCTGATTTACGGCGTGTTGTTTTCGCAGCAATGGATGGCGCTTTCCGGCGTTACGGAGGATAGCTTCACGGGCCAAGAGTGGCGCATGGCGCTCTCGCCGGTCATGCCGCTCCTCCTGGCGATCGGGTTGTCCTGCGTCGTCAAATGGCGCAACGCCGCCGGCTGGATGGGCGGGCTCGCCACCGGCTTCTGGATGGCGCTCTTCTTCGTGTTCGCGGCGCGCCTTTACGGCTTTGTCTATAGCGCCGAGCCCACAGCGCTGCTGGGCATCGATACGCTGCACATCTTCCTGATCAACATGATCGGCGGCGCCGTGATCGGCGCCTGGAAGTAACCGGCGCTTGCCTTGGGGCCCGTCTTCACGCGAGAAGATGGGCCAGATCGCATTCAGGCCGTGTGCTAGGCGCATGGCCTGAATGCGATCCCTTATTGATTTGCGCGTTGTCTGACGCCAAACCGCTCCACACTTTGGCTGACAACGCGCATGCGTATCTTGTGCACCAACGATGACGGCATTCACGCGCAGGGCCTCGCCGTGCTCGAAGGCATTGCGCGCGCCTTTAGCGATGATGTCTGGGTCGTGGCGCCCGAGAGCGAGCAATCCGGCGCCTCGCGCGCGCTGACGCTGACGGCGCCTATCCGCGTGCGCGAAGCGGGCGAGAAGCGTTTCGCCGTCGCCGGCACGCCGACTGATTGCGTGCTCCTGGCCGTGCAGGATTTCATGAAGGATGCGCGGCCCGATCTCGTGCTTTCCGGCGTCAATCGCGGCCAGAACATCGCCGAGGATGTGACCTTTTCCGGCACGATCGCCGGCGCCATGCAGGGCATGCAATTGGGCATTCCCGCTGTCGCCTTCTCTCAAGCGCGCGGCTTTCGTTCCCCCGATGAACCGATCCCCTGGGATACGGCCGCGACGTTCGGGCCCGGCGTGCTGCGCGCGCTGCTCAAGAAGGGCTGGCCCATGGGCGTGGTGATGAACGTCAATTTTCCCGATCTTCTCCCCGAGGATGTGAAGGACGTGGAGGTGACGTTCCAGGGCTTCCGCGATCAACACATCGTCTACGCCGATCGGCGCACCGATCTGCGCGGCCAGCATTATTATTGGCTCGGATTTCGCGGCCAGCTCTCCAATCCGCCGGAGGGCAGCGATCTTAGGGCCATCTATGATGGGCGCATTTCCGTGACGCCGTTGCACATCGATCTGACGCACCGGGAAAGCATCGCCGCATTCAAGGGCGTGCTCGGCGGCGCGGCGCCCAAGGCGTGAGATGAGCACGGACGATCCCGCCCGCCTCATGCGCTTCGTGCTTGAGCTGCGCGCGGCGGGCGTGACGGATGTGCGCACGCTTTCCGCCATGGAGCGTACGGACCGGGCCCGCTTCGCGCCCGCGCATCTGGCCAGCCTTGCGCTTGACGATGCGGCCCTGCCGTTGCCCTGCGGGCAGGCCATGACAAAACCATCCGTGGTCGGACGCATGATCGCTGCGCTCGATGTTGGGCCTGAGGATCACGTGCTTGAGGTGGGCGCGGGCTCTGGCTGGCAAACGGGGGTGCTCGCCGCGCTGGCCGGGCGGGTGACGAGCATTGAGCGCCAGACGCCGCTCTGGTCCGCCGCGCGCGGCAAGCTCGATGGGTTGGCGCATGTCACGCTGCATCTCGGCGATGGGCGCGAGGGGCTCTCCGTCGGCGCGCCGTATGATCGCATTGTGCTCAATGGCGCAGTGGCCGCGCCGAGCGCGGCGCTGCTGCTGCAAATGGCGGAGACATGCCTCTTGCTGGCGCCCATTCTTGACGAAGCGGGCGTGCGCCTGAAGCGATTCCGGCGGGGCGCGGCGGCCGAGGATTTGGGGCCGATCGAGTTCGCGGCGCTGGAGGAAGGGGTGGCCGAGGCGCCCTGATCCGTTGCGCGCGGGCGCGTTTTCGCGACAATCCCGGCCATGCGACCTGTTCACATCATTTTCGGCGCGCTGGCTTCGGCCTGCACCAGCGTGGCGCCTGTCACCACCGCGCTGCTCGACACGCAAGGCGAAATCGCCGCGTCGCCGCCGGGCGACGCGCAAACACGCATCGAGCGGGCCGCGCCTGAGCAAGAGCGCGATCCGCCCCGACCCGTAATCGCGCCGCGCGCGGCAGGTCCGCGCCTGCACACGGCCGAGCCGGGCGAGACCATGGGTTCCATCGCCACGCGCTATGGCGAAACGGTCGAAACACTCGAGCAGATGAACGGCCTGGCGCCGCCCTATGAAGTGCGCGCGGGCGATGTGATCGTGCTGCCGGATCGTACGCAGCTCGCGGCGCCCGCGCCGCCCACGCCGGCGCCGGCTGCGCCTGTCATCGCAACAACGCAGCCCATTGCGCCGCGCCCTGGCGCGGCGTTTGCACGGCCCGTGCAGGGTGAGGTGCGCGCGCGGTTCGGCGCGCAGGCCGATGGACGCAGGCTCGATGGCGTCGAGTTCGCGGCAAGCGAAGGCGCGTCGGTCCAGGCGGCGGCGGACGGGCGCGTCGTCTATGCGGGGCAATTGGAAGCTTATGACCACCTGGTGCTGATCCGCCATGAGGATGGTTATGTGACGGCCTATGGCTATGCGCGGCGCCTGCTGGTCAGCGAGGGCGCGAATGTGCGCGCGGGCCAGGCGGTGGCGGAAGCAGGCTCACGCGGGCGTGTGCTCTTTCAAATTCGGCAGGGCGCAACGCCCATCGATCCGCTGCCGTTGTTGGGGGAATAGCCTCTAAAACACCAACTCGCGTTCCAACCGCCCCGCCAGATCAACAAAGAATTGCCAGGCTGTTCGGCCGCTGCGCGCGGCGCGCGTACGCGCCCAAAGTAGCGCTTCATGCTCCAACGCTTCGGCCGATATCGGCAATTTGAAGTGCGCCGCATAGGCGCGCACGATGGCGAGATAGCCCGTCTGATCGAGCGCGTGGAAGCCGAGCCACAGGCCGAAGCGATCGGCGAGCGCCAAATGCTCCTCGGCCGTGTCTTTCCAGAAGAGATCGTCGGAATTCTCGCGTGCGTCGCGCGCGACAAGGTGGCGCCGATTGGATGTTGCGTAGACAACGAGCCGCCCGCCCGCATTGAGGCCGCCGTCCAAAGCGGGCTTAAGCGCCTTCATCGCCGCGTCATCGGTTTCGAATGAGAGATCGTCGAGGAAGAGAATGACGGGACTGGGCTGGGCGCGCAGACCTATGAGCGCGTGGACCAGCGCGCGCGTATCCTGGCTTGGCGCCTCGACCAGCTTGAGATCGGGCGCCTCGGCCAAGACCGCGGCGTGCACGGCCTTAATGAGCGCGCTCTTGCCCGTTCCCCGCGCGCCCCAGAGCAGGGCGTGATTGGCCCGGGCCCCGGCGGCGAAACGCCGCGTATTGGCAAGCAGCTTGCCTTTTTGAGGGTCAACGCCCAGCAGTAGGGAAATGGGCGGTCCCTCGTCGGCGCCCGCCTGCGCGGGGCCGGCTGGCGTCCAACGGAAGCGCGTTCCTGCGCTTAGATCGGCGCCCTGCGTGGGCGGAGCAAGCCGCTCCAGGGCGGCGGCGATGCGCTTCAGGGGATCATCTTCCATAGAAACCGTACTTCAGCCGCGTTGAATTGGCGGGCGGCGCCGATATAGTCCGCGCCGCCGAGGGCATGATAGCCCCGCGCCCGAATTCGGCCGCATCCGGCCGCCAGACCCGAGGCTCCATGTTTTTGTCAGACGCTTACGCCCAGACCGCCGGCTCGCCCGCCGCGGCCGACCCGACCACCGCGATGATCATGCAGATCGCGCCGCTGCTGATCGTGCTGGTCATTTTCTATTTCCTGCTGATCCGGCCCCAGCAGCGCCGCATGAAGGCGCACCAGGAGATGATCGCCGGCGTCAAGCGCGGGGATGTGGTGGTCACGTCCGGCGGGCTCATCGGCAAGGTGAAGTCGGTCGCGGATGATGAGCTCCGCGTCGAGCTCGCTCCGAACGTCGAAGTGCGCGTTGTGCGCGGCACGATCAGCGACGTGCGCGCCAAGACCGAGCCCGCGCCGGCCAACGATTCCACGGCCAGCTGAGATGCTTCAAGTCGCGCGGTGGCGCGTTATCATGGTCGTCGCGGCGACGCTGCTCGGCCTCTTGTTTGCGATCCCGAACGCCGTGCCTGAAAGCGCGCGCGGCGCGTTGCCTGAGTTCCTGCGCAATTCGACGCTGAATTTAGGCCTCGATTTGCGCGGCGGTTCGCACCTGCTGCTGGAGATCGATACGGCGACCTTGCGGCGTCAGAAGCTAGAAAACGTCGCTGATTCCATGGGCTCGGCGCTGCGCGAAGTGCGCCCGCGCATTCAATATTCCGGGCGCGGCGTGGTGGGCGATGCCGCGCGCATTCGCCTCCTCAATCCGAGCGACGCCGAGCGCGCGATGACAGCTCTTGCGGCCATCGCCAACCCGATTCAGACGAGCGCCTTCGGCACGGGCGTGCCGGATATCGAGTTCACGCAAGGCGCAGAAGGCCTCATCGAGGCGCGCGTCACGCCGGAAGCGCTGCGCCAATTGGCGCGCCAGGCCGTGGGCCAGTCGATCGAGATCATTCGCCGCCGCGTCGATCCGACCGGCGTCAGCGAAGTCACCATCACGCGCCAGGGGAATGACCGCATCATCGTGCAGGCGCCGGGCCAATCGGACCCAACGGAGCTGCGCTCGCGCATCGGGCAGACGGCGCGCCTCACGTTCCACTTGCTGGATGAGCGCGCCAACCCAGAAGACGTGGCGGCGGGCCGGCTTTCGCCGGGCTCTCAGCTCCTTCAATTCGCCAACCAGGAAGAAGAACAGGGCGGCGTTGTCGTGCGCCGGCGGCCTTCGCTGACGGGCGAGCGTCTGAACGACGCCCAGCCGCGCTTCGATTCCCAAACCAACGAGCCCATCGTCTCCTTCCGCTTCGATGGCGAAGGCTCGCGCATTTTTTGCCGCCTCACGACTGAACACACGCGCGAGCGTTTCGCCGTCGTGCTGGATGATCGCGTGCTGACCGCGCCGGTGATAAATGAACCGATTTGCGGCGGCTCGGGCCAGATCAGCGGCGGCTTCACGCCCGAACGCGCCAACGAATTGGCGATCCTCCTGCGCGCGGGCGCGCTGCCGGCGCCCCTCGCCGTCATCGAACAGCGCAGCGTCGGCGCCGAATTAGGGCAGGACGCGATCGAGTCGGGCTCTGTCGCCGGGATCATCGCAGGCATCGCGACGCTGATTTTCATGGTGCTGGCGTATGGCCTGTTCGGCGTTTTCGCCTGCATCGCGCTCATCATAAATGGCGTGTTGGTGATCGCCGCGATGTCGCTCGTGGGCGCGACGCTGACTCTGCCCGGCATCGCCGGCCTCATCCTCACCATCGCCATGGCGGTGGACGCCAACGTGCTCATCTATGAGCGCATGCGGGAAGAGCAGCGCAACGGGCGCGGCGCCGCGCTCGCCATCGAGGCGGGCTTCGCGCGCGCCATGGTGACGATCGTGGACGCAAACCTCACCACGATCCTCGCCGCGCTTATTCTTTTTCAATTCGGCGCGGGGCCGGTGCGGGGCTTTGCGTGGACCTTGTCCATCGGCGTCGTCACATCCGTGTTCACGGCCGTGTTGGTGACGCAAATCCTCGTCGCGCTGTGGTTCCGCATGGCGCGGCCCAAGCAATTGCCGATCTGAGCGGGATAAACCCATGTGGCCACTCATCCGCCTGCTGCCGGAAAAGACGAATTTCACCTATGTGAAGTTCGCCGGTTTTGCGGCCTTCCTCTCGGTCGCGCTGGTGCTCGGCTCGATCACGTCGATGTTCACCGCCGGCTTCCGGCAAAGCCCGATCGCCATGTACCAGGCGGCGGAAGGCGGGCCGCTGGAGCGCCTTGGCGCGGTTCTTTCCGAGGGTTTTAATCTCGGCATCGATTTCAAAGGGGGCACGCTGCTTGAGCTGCAGGCGCCTACGCCGATCGATATCGGGCGGGTGCGCGCGGCTGTCTCCGCCCTCAATGTGGGCGACATCCAAGTGCAGAGCTTCGGCGATCCGCGCCGCGCGCTCATCCGCTTTGAGACGCCCGCCGCGGCGGATTCCGAACGCGTCAACGCCGATGTGCGCGCCCGCATCAGCGCCGCGGTGGACAGCGTCACGTTTCCGCGGGTCGAAGTTGTCGGGCCCAAGGTGTCGGAGGAATTGTTCACGTCCGGCCTCATCGCGCTTGGCCTCGCGATCCTGCTGATGCTGATCTATATCTGGTTCCGGTTCGAGTGGCAGTTCGGCCTTGGCGGCGTCTTGGCGCTCTTCCATGACGTGATCTTGACGCTCGGCCTCTTTTCATTCTTCCGGCTTGAATTCACGCTCACCATCATCGCCGCGCTGCTCACCATCATCGGTTATTCTATGAACGACACGGTCGTGGTGTTCGATCGGATGCGGGAGAATTTGCGTAAGTTCAAACGCCTTCCGCTCGGCCAGGTGATTGACCTTTCCCTGAATGAAACGCTGTCGCGCACCATCATCACCGGCTGCACGGCGCTGCTCGCGCTTGTCGGCCTGCTCTATTTTGGCGGCGAGGCCCTCTCCGGCTTCGCCATCGCTATGATTTTCGGCATCATCGTCGGCACCTATTCCTCGCTCTACGTGGCCGCGCCTGCCGTGCTGATCTGGGGCGTCAAGCGCGGCGGGGAAGGCGATACGGCGCCCGCCGCCGCGCGCGGAACGGCCTAATCATCCGCATTCCATCTGGGGTTTTCCGCCCTGCCGATTCCGGACTAAATGAGCGGAGAGTTTCCGGAGGGATCAATGGGCGCTTTTCTGCAGAACATCCGAAGCGTGGCCTGGACTGCGCTGGCGGTCGGCCTCGCCTTTCTTCTGTTCGCGGCGGTGAGCTGGGCCGATCAACCCCCGCCCAGTTCGCTCTTCTACCAGGCGCTGCTGCGTTGGGCGCATGTGCTCACCGGCATCATGTGGATCGGGCACCTTTATTATTTCAATTTCACGCAGATCCCGAACGTTCCCAAGATTCCGGAGGAGCATCGCGGCCCGGCGATCTCCAAGGTCATCGCGCCGGCGGCGCTCTTCTGGTTCCGCTGGGGGGCGATGTTCACGCTGATCACCGGCCTCCTGCTGGCGTGGAATTTGGGTTATCTCGGCCAGGCGCTTACTTTCGGCGCGCTCGATACGCCGGCCTTCGCCGTTCCCAAGCATATCTTCATCGGCATCGGCATGTGGCTGGCCATCATCATGTGGTTCAATGTCTGGTTCGTCATCTGGCCGAACCAGCAAAAGGCGCTCGGCATCGGTGAGGCGAACGCCGCGCTCGATAAGGATGTGAAGGCCAAGGCCGCGCGCACGGCGATGCTGTTCTCGCGCACCAACACCTTTCTGTCCGTCCCCATGCTGGTGGCCATGACGGCGGCCACGACGCTCTTTGGCGGCTAACGCGCAAGCTATCTCGGCGCTCGTTCGGCGCTTTGATCCAGATCGCTGGGCCGCCGCGCAATTTGCATCGGCCCGTGTGCGCGCGCGGCTCATGGCGATCTACGCTGTCGGTCACGAGATCGCCTGCGTGGGGGAGCGCGCGCGCGAACCGGCGGCCGGCGCCTTGCGCCTGGCCTGGTGGCGGGACGCCTTGGGCGATCTTGCCGCGTCGGGCGCTCTTCATCCCGCGCTCGCGGCGCTGGCCGCCGCGCATGCCGAGGCGCCTCTGCCTTTGAGCGCATTCGCGGAACTCATCGCCGCGCACGGTGAGGCGGATTTCAGCGCCGCGCCGTTCGCGTCCTGGGCCGCGCTTGATGCGCATGCGTTGGCGACCGCCGGCGGCGTCCTGAAGCTGGCGGCGGCGGCATGTGAACTAGCCCTGCCCGAAGCGCTGATCGCGGAAGCCGCGCGGGCTTGGGGTTATGCGTCATTGCTCAGCGCGAACAACGCTTGGCGTGTGCACGGGCGGACATTTCTGCCGCGCGAGGCGCGTGACGAGGCCGCGTCGCTGCGCCTGATGGCGAACACGGCGCGCGCCGCGCATGCGCGCTGCGGCGCCCTGGCGCGGCCAATCGCCGCCGAGGCGTTTCCGGCGATCGGCTATGTAGCGCTCACGCCCGTTCTGCTCGATCGTCCGGATACGTCCTTGTTTGAGCGGCGCGCGCGCTTATTGTGGGGGCAGGTCAGCGGGCGTGTGTGATCACGCGGCGGCGGATGCGCAAGCTGTTCCCAGCCACACATCCAGATCGGCGAGTGCGCGCACGGCCAGGGCGCGTTTGCGTGCGCGGCCGCGCTCCTTGCCGCGCACGGGCGGCGCCTCGATCGGCGGAAAGAGGCCGAAATTGATGTTCATAGGCTGGAAGGAGCCCGCGCCCGCGCTCATATGCCCGCCGGTCACATGCGCGATGAGCGCGCCAAGCGCGGTCGTGTGCGGCGGCGGCGCCAGCGTTCGGCCCAGCGCTTCGGCGGCGGCGTACCGCCCCGCGACAAGGCCCAGCGCGGCGCTTTCCACATAGCCCTCAACGCCGGTCACCTGCCCGGCGAAACGGATGTGCGGCGCGGTTTTAAGTCTCAACTGCGCATCGAGCAGCGTGGGCGAATTCAGGAACGTATTGCGATGCACGCCGCCCAGGCGCGCGAACACTGCGCTTTCTAATCCAGGAATAGTACGGAAAATCTCCTGCTGGGCGCCATGCTTCAGCTTTGTCTGAAAGCCCACCAGATTGAACAGCGTGCCGAGCGCGTTGTCTTGCCGCAACTGCACGACGGCGTAGGGGCGTTTGCCCGTGCGCGGATCGCGCAGGCCCACGGGCTTCATCGGCCCAAAGCGCAGCGTTTCGGCGCCCCGCTCGGCCATCACTTCGATGGGCAGGCAGCCTTCGAAATAGGGGGTGTCTTTTTCCCAGTCGCGAAACTCGGCCTTGGGCGCGGCAAGCAGCGCGGCCACAAACGCCTCGTACTGATCCTTATCCAGTGGGCAATTCACATAAGCGGCTGTGTCTCCGCCCGGGCCTGGCTTGTCATAACGCGATTGGCGCCAGGCGATGGAATGATCGATCGAGTCCGCATGCACGATGGGCGCGATCGCGTCGAAGAAGGCGAGCGCGTCCGCGCCCGTCAGCTCACGGATGGACGTGGCGAGCGCGTCGGACGTGAGCGGGCCGGTGGCGACGATGACACGCTCATTCACGCTGAAGGCGGATAGATCGGTTACTTCCGTGCGTACGATCTCAATCAGCGGATGGGTGTGCAACGCATCCGTCACCGCCGCGGAGAAGACATCGCGGTCCACCGCGAGCGCCGCGCCCGCCGGCACTTGGGCGGGCCCCGCGCACGCCATGACGAGCGAACCGGCGCAGCGCATTTCCGCATGGAGAAGGCCCACGGCGTTGTGTTCCCAATCGTCGGAGCGAAAGGAGTTGGAACAGACGAGCTCGGCGCAGTGATCCGTCTTGTGGGCGGGCGTCATGCGCGCGGGGCGCATTTCGTGGAGGCGTACGGGCGCGCCCGCTTGCACCAGCGCCCACGCCGCTTCCGAGCCCGCCAGCCCCGCGCCGATGATGTGCCAAACCGGTCTGTGCATGACGTAGCTGCGTTTCCGGTGCAAAGTGCAAGAGGAAGGGGAGGGATGCCCTTGGGAAAGTTAGTTATAGCTTTAGCGCTTGTTGTCACAATGGGCGGGGGCGCGCTTGCGCAATCACCGATACCGTTCGCTCCGCCGTCGAACCCGGTGCAGGACCATTACCGCGCCTACCGCACCGCGCTGGAGGGGGGAAACCCTGCGCTAGCCGAGATAGAGGCAGCTGCGGCGCTGGATGCGTCTTTAGCGCGCGACGGAGAAGGCGGACGAACCGCCGTATTAGCGTTGAACTTGGCGCTCGTTCGCCTTGATCAGAACAGAGCGGCGTCCGCGCAGGAGCCTGCGCGATTGGCGCATGCCATCTCGGCCTCGAGGGGCGATTCGACTGGGGTCGATCCGATTGCGGCGCAACTGGTCGTCGCGCGCGCCGACGCAATGGCCGACCAAAGCGCACAGCCGTCCGCGCAAGCACTGGCGCAGCTGCGGGCACAATTCACGGGCGCCTTGGCAAGCGCCGATGGTCGCGCCGATCTCGCATCAGTTAGACACGCCTCAGCGCGCGCGATTGGAGATTGGGGCCTTCGCCGCCGGCAATTTGCGACGGCCCGCTTGGCCTGGGCGCAGGCCGCCGAACTTGCGAACGGCGCGACATTTGACGACCGACTGGCGCGCGGCGAGGCGCGCATTGGCGAGGGGATTGCAATTTTGTCGGAGACCCGCGAACGGGAGCGAGTTGCAGGCGGTGTGAACGTGGAGGCCTATGTCGCGGCGAGGGGCGCGTTTGCAGAGGCGTCAGGCGTTCTCTATGCATTGGTTCGCGAGCAGCCGCGAGCAGTGCGTTTTTCACAAGTTGACATCGCCTACGCGACTGCGGTCGGTTGGCGTAGCCTTGTTCGTGCCATTGCACAATCGGCGCATTTTCGAGTTTGGCGGCGCCTTTACGGCGAAGACCAGACGCAAAGCGCGAGCAGTGGAAGCGAGGCTCAGCAACCGTGTGTTTCTGCTTACAGAGTGCGTGCTACGCCCTTGCCGGAATTCCCAACCGACGCAATATATGATGGTCGAATTGGAGTCGTGGTCGTCAGATTGTTGCTGAACGATACCGGAGGAATTGACGATCGGCGCATCGCGGTTGCTTTGCCGGAAGGATCGTTTCGACGGTCCGTGGAGAGTGTATTTGACAGATGGGCCGTTGCCCCGGCACCAAACGTGGTCAATGCCTGCGGCGCTGATCAAGTATTGTTTTTGCCCATTGTGTTCGCGTATCCGCGCTGACCGCTGCCCGCTCGCGTCCACGCATGTGGTATGAGCAGACCATACCCTGTGGTTAGGAGAAGACCTTGCCTACACCGGCCGGAGATGTTCCGATCCTGGAAAGCGTTGCCGCCGCCTGGCGCGGCTGGCGCGCCGGCCTGCCGCGCGCCTGGCCCTATGCGGTGGGTGGGGCGCTGCTGCTTAGCGGCTTCGCTTTCGCCGCGCAGCGCGCCGGCGCCAATATGGGCGTCGGTTTCCTGCTTGATCTCGCCGCGATGATTGTGATCGCCGGCGTCTACGCCGCGCAATTGCACGGCCCCCTGGGCGTCGCGGCGGATGCGCGACGGCGCGGCGCGGATGCGCTGCGCGTGCTGGCGTCGATGGGCGTCGTCGCCTTTTTCATGTTCATCGTGATGCTGGTGGCGCTGCTGCCTGGCTCGATCGTGTTCGGCGTCGCCATCGGAGAGGAGGGCGGGGCGCTGATCGAATCCGTGCAGGGCGATCCGGCCGCGACAATGGCCGCCGCCCAACAGCTCGCCAGCCAGCACTGGCCCGTTCTGGCGCTGCTGATCGGCGTTTACACATTCGTGTGGCTGGCGCTGACCTCGCGCCTCTATCTCGCCGCGCCGGCGAGCGTGGCGGAAGAGCGCATCCGCACGTTCGAGACCTGGGCCTGGACCAAGGGCAACATGCTGCGGATCATGGCCGCGCGCGTCATCGCGTTGGCGCCGGTCTGGATCGTGCTGCAGGGGCTGCAGGCGCTGGCCATGAGCGCGCTGGGCGCCAATCCGCTCGATCCGCAATCCTTCGCGGCGTTGATCGCGCGCGAGCCGCTGAGGTATCTTTCCGTGATCGCGCCCATGCATGCATTGACGCTGCTGGCGCTCTACGGCCTTGAGGCGGCGCTCTCCGCCTATCTTTACAAGGGGCTCAAGCCCCAGTCCGCGTGACGCGATGCGTTACGCCAGCGCGGCCAATTCCTTGACCAGTTTCGCGGCGACATAGGCCGTGCGCTCGCCCACATCGCGCAACGGATTATATTCGACGATATCAGCGCCGACGATGCGCGTCTCAATCCTGTGCAGCACGGATAGCACATCGCGCACGCTAAGCCCGCCCGGCTCATAGTGCGATACGCCCGGGCAAAAGGCGGGATCGAACACGTCGAGATCGATGCTCACATAAAGCGGCGCGGGCGGAATCGGCACGCGCGCCGGATCGAAACCATCGCAGCCGATGATCTCTACGCCGAAGCGTGTGGCTTGGGCGCGCTGATGCGCATTGAGCGTGCGGATTCCAACTTGCACGAGGCGCGCCGCCAAGCCCGCCTCCATGATCCGCGCGAACGGCGAGGCGTGCGAGAAGGGATCGCCTTCAAAGTCATCATAAAGATCGGGATGGGCGTCGAAGTGCAGGATGTTCAATGGGCCGTGTATGTCCGCTAGGCCCTGGACCAGTGGAAACGTGATCGAATGATCCCCGCCCAGCGTCAGCGCCATGCCGCGCGCGCCGGCCGCCGCGTCGCGCAGGCGCGCGAAATCCCCCGCGCCGCCATCGAGCTTAAGATCGCCGATGTCCAGTAGCGTGACATCGCCCCCGAGTTCGCGGCCGTTCTCCGCGGCGAGATTGCCTGAGGGCGAGTGAAAGGCCCTGCGGATCAGAGGCGGCGCGCCCGCCGCGCCACGCAGAAAAGACGAGTGCGCATCCGTCGGTGCGCCGATCAGCGTAACGAAGGGCGCGCGCGACGAGGACTCATCGTCTGCCACGATCGCGCCCTTCCTTACGCCCGCTGACGCGCCTTGCGCGTGGCGTAACGCAGATCGCGGCGGGCCTTGGCCTCGGCTTCGGCGATCTCGCGCGCTTCCTCGGCGGCGATGCGGGCGCGTTCGGCCTCTTCGGCGGCCTTGATCAGCGCGACCTTGCGCTCGGCTTCCTTCTCCTCGAGGCGCAGCTTGCGCAGCTCTGCCGCTTCGGCGCGCTTGGCTTCGCGCTGGGCGGCGGAGAGGGCGGCGGCTTCACGCCGGGCGACAAGTTCGGGATCGTTGGGATCGCGCGCCTTGAACTTTTCGAGCAGCGCCTTCTTGGCTTCGGCGGCCGCCTTTTGGCGGTCATTGAATTCCTTGGTGCGGAATTGAGACATGCAGGGTCCTGTCAGCGCGGCGAAAGCCGTGTGGTGGGTGGTGGGGTTCAAATGAGTGGGTAGCGCGCAATAGCGCGTTCCGGCCCAAATTCAAACCCCCTTGACGCGCGCCTCAGTCAACCAGGCAGTCCGTGAAGTCGCTGCGATCGAGCAGGACCACCCGGTCATCGCTGTCCGCCAGGTTAGGGCTGAACCCTTCCTGGCCCTCGAGCTCCATGCGCGCGATGTCGAGCCGCAGGCGTGCGCCTTGGGGCGTGATCGTGAACTCCCCGCCGTCGCCCTCAAGCCCGCACGCGGCGCCTTCGCCGCGCGGCGTGCAGATGGCGACGCCAATGAAAATGTCCGTGCTGTCCCGGATGGAGAAGCCGAGGCCGAGATGGAATTGCTCGGGCGTATTCAGCGCCGCCCATTCCGCGCCGGGCGCCGCCAGAAAAAAGTGCTGGAGCATTTGGCGCGGATGCGCCGCCAGGTGGGCGTCATCGTAGCCGCGGGCGAAGCAGGCGTTGTCAGTGAAAACCGCGCGCAAGCCCGCGCCCGCCGGCGCCTGCGCGGCTTCGGCCGGTTGCGCCGCTGGCGCGGCCGCGCCAGCCGCGTCAGCCGTCGCGGCCGGCTGGCCGCAGGCGGCGAGCGCGAGAAGGCCAAGGCCAATGAGCGCGGAACGGCGAATGTCGATCATGTTTCACTCCCCGCGCCTTGCCTACCACAGCGCGCCGCCATGGGCGAGGCGGGGCCTCACTCGCCGAGGCGCGGGCGCCCGCCCTCGGAGGTTTGCAGGCGCGCGCCCGTGCCCGCGTCAAAAACAAGCTCCCGTCCGTCCACGAGCCGCAGGGCGAAGGCATACCGATTTCCAGCGATCCATTGATAGCCGACAACGTCGTCGATCACAGTGTAGTGGGAGATAGACGCCTGCACATTGTCCGGCCGCTCCGCCAGATCGAGCGTCGAATAGCGGCGCAGCAAGCGTCCGTTCCAATAGAAGGCGAGCGCGAGGGTTTCGTCATCGGCCGCTTGCCCGCGCGCCCAGGGGCCGAAACCCACCACCGAGACGCCGACCGAGCCGTCCGCGCCCGCCACATTGCATTCGAGCCGCAACGTGTGCGCGTACCAATCATAGGTGTGAACCAGCCGATCCGCCTCTGCTTCAACGAGGAAGATTTCCGTGCGGCCTTCGTTTCCATACGTCCCGGAGGGGATGGAGCGCGCGTAGCAATCGCCATATTGGCTGGCCACGACAAGCGGGCGGTTGGAGGCCTCGTCATCCGCGAATGCGGGCGTGGATATGGCCGCGAGGATCAATGCCGCCAATGCACTGACTGTCTTAGGCATGAACGACAATCTCACGCCTCCTTTAAAATTCGAGCCGATAAGGCGGCCGGCAAATCCCGCGCGCCATGCACGATGGCGACAATCTCCGCGCGATCGCCATCCAACGATAAAAAATTATATATGGCCGCTCAACGAGGCTGCGCAGACCGGGCGCAATCTCATCACGCGGTCGGCCAGCCTTTGGGCTTGTCCTCAGCACATCACAGCGCGAACGCAAACGCGCCACCAACGCCTTGGCGCGCGACACGCTTCGTTCGGCCAGGAACATCGCGATTGATGCGAGATCGGCCTCCGCCTCCGGGCGAACTGCAACCCGGCTCACGAGCGGGCGAGCGCATCCAGGAGGGCGTTCGTTCTGTCAAACACCTCGTCCGCGGGCACGGATGGGCGCGGATCGGCCAGCGCGCGCGCGACCTTGGCGCGCAGAGCGCCCAACTTCGCGGCGTCCGCCGCTTCAAGCGCTTCGATTCCCGCGCGTACAACATCGACGGCGTCATCGGCCGCGCCGCTTGCGATGCGCGCATCGACCTTGGCGGCAAGGTCAGGCGGGAGAGTCACGGTTGATGACATAATTATCTTTTACAACGACTGTTCGGTGAACGCGAGGCCCGCCACTTAACTATCCGCTTTACGCTCTTTTCCGCCCATTCTTCCGCACCGCCTTCGCCGGCGCAGCGGTTGTAGGCGCGCTCTGCGCCGCGCGCCGTTCGCCATGTTTCTTGAGCGCCTGCGCGAGATAGCGGCCCGTCCAGCTTTCTTTCACCTTGGCGACATCCTCGGGCGTTCCCGCCGCGACAATCTTGCCGCCGCCATCGCCGCCTTCGGGCCCGAGATCGATGATCCAATCGGCGGTCTTGATGACATCGAGATTATGCTCGATCACCACCACCGTGTTGCCGTTGTCCACCAACTCATGCAGCACTTCGAGCAGCTTGCGCACATCCTCGAAATGCAGCCCCGTCGTCGGTTCATCGAGGATGTAGAGCGTGCGGCCCGTGGCGCGCTTAGATAATTCTTTCGAGAGTTTCACCCGCTGCGCTTCACCGCCCGACAATGTCGTCGCCTGCTGGCCGACATGCACATAGCCGAGCCCGACGCGTTTCAGCGTCTCCATCTTGTCGCGAATGCCAGGCACGGCGTTGAAGAGGTTCGCGGCTTCCTCAACCGTCATGTCCAACACGTCGGCGATGGATTTGCCCTTGAATAGGATTTCCAGCGTCTCGCGATTGTAGCGTTTGCCCTTGCAGGTGTCGCAGGTGACGTAAACGTCCGGCAGGAAGTGCATCTCGATCTTCAGCACGCCGTCGCCCTGGCAAGCTTCGCAGCGCCCGCCCTTGACGTTGAACGAAAATCGCCCGGGCCCGTAGCCGCGCGCCTGCGCTTCCGGCAGCGCGGCGTACCAGTCCCGGATCGGCGTGAAGGCGCCGGTGTAGGTCGCGGGATTTGAGCGCGGCGTGCGACCGATCGGGCTTTGATCGATGTCGATCACTTTGTCGAAATGTTCGAGGCCCTCGATCGCATCATAGGGCGCGGGATTTTCGTTGGCGCCGTTGAGGCGGCGCGCGGCCGCCTTGTAGAGCGTTTCGATGGTCAGCGTGGATTTGCCGCCGCCGGAAACGCCGGTGACGCAGGTGAACGTCGCCACGGGAATCTCAGCCGTGACGGATTGCAGATTGTTGCCGCTGGCGCCGACAAGCTTAAGCACTTTGTTTTTCGAGAGGCGGCGACGCTTGTCCGGAATCGGAATTTCGCGCCGGCCAGTCAAATAGGCGCCCGTCAGGCTCTCTTTCGATTGCTCGATGACGCGCGGGGCGCCTTCGGCGATCACGCGCCCACCATGCACGCCCGCCGCCGGGCCCATATCGATGACGTGATCGGCGGTGAGGATCGCCTCTTCGTCATGCTCCACCACCAGCACCGAATTGCCAAGATCGCGCAGCCGTTTCAGCGTTTCGAGCAGGCGAGCGTTGTCCCGCTGATGGAGGCCGATGCTGGGTTCGTCCAGCACATAAAGCACGCCCGTGAGGCCCGATCCGATCTGCGAGGCCAGGCGGATGCGTTGGCTTTCCCCGCCCGAGAGCGTGCCGGACGTGCGCGACAGCGTGAGATATTCCAGCCCGACATCAACGAGAAAGCGCAGGCGATCATTGATCTCCTTCAGGATCCGCGCGGCGATCTCCTGATCTTTCTTTTTGAGCTTCGCATTGAGGGCGCCGAACCAGTCCCGCGCGGCTCGGATGGAGAAGACGGAGGCCGCCGCGATGTCGAGCGCATCGACCTTGACCGCCAGCGCTTCCGGCTTGAGGCGCCGGCCTTCGCACACCGGGCAAGGCGCCTCGCTTTGGTAGCGGCCCAGCTCCTCACGCACCCATTGCGAATCCGTTTCCTTCCAGCGCCGCTCCAGATTTGGAATGACGCCTTCGAACGGCTTGGTCGTTTCATAGCGCCTGAGGCCATCGTCATAGATGAATTTTATGGGTTCCTTGACGCCATGGAGCACGCCGTCACGCGCGGGCTTGGGCAGCTCGCGCCACGGCGTCTGCATCTTTACTTTGAAGTGGCGCGCCAGCGCCTGCAGCGTCTGCGTATAGAGCGGAGAGGGGCCGCGCGCCCAGGGCGCCACGGCGCCATCCTGCAAGGACTTGTCCTTTTCCGGAACCACCATATCGGCGTCGAATTTGAGCTGCTGGCCAAGCCCATCGCACGCTGGACATGCGCCGGCGGGATTGTTGAACGAGAAGAGACGCGGTTCGATCTCGGGGATGGTGAAGCCGGAAACCGGACAGGCGAATTTGGCGGAGAGGATGATGCGGTGCGGCGCGTCCCTCTCCCCTTGTGGGAGAGGGTGGCCTTCGCGCAGCGAAGGGCGGGCGAGGGGTGCGGGCGCGCCGCTTGCTGACTTTGCGCTTTCACCCCTCATCCGGCGCTTCGCGCCACCTTCTCCCACAAGGGGAGAAGGAGAGGCGCCCGCATCCGCGAACTCCACAACGCAAATATTATCCGCCAGCCGCAGGCATTGCTCGATTGAATCCGCGAGGCGCGTTTCGATCCCGGCCTTCACGACGACGCGGTCAACCACGACATCGATGTCGTGCTTCAATTTCTTATCGAGCGTCGGCGGGTTCTCCAGTTCGTGAAATTCGCCGTCGATCTTGGCGCGCTGATAGCCCTTCTTCAGCAGCTCGCCCAATTCCTTGCGGTATTCGCCCTTGCGGTCCCGCACCATGGGCGCGAGCAGATAGAGCCGCGACCCTTCCGGCAGCGCCATGACGCGATCGACCATTTGCGACACTTGCATCGCCTCGATCGGCAGGCCGGTCGCCGGCGAATAGGGTACGCCGACGCGCGCCCACAGCAGACGCATATAATCGTAGATTTCCGTGACAGTGCCGACCGTCGAACGTGGATTGCGCGACGTGGTTTTCTGCTCGATCGAGATCGCCGGCGAGAGGCCCTCGATGGAATCCACGTCCGGCTTCTGCATCAGCTCCAGGAATTGGCGTGCATAGGCGGAAAGGCTTTCGACATAGCGGCGCTGGCCCTCCGCATAGATCGTATCGAACGCCAGCGAGCTTTTGCCTGAGCCGGACAGGCCCGTGATCACGACAAGCTCGTTGCGCGGAATATCGACGCTGACGCCCTTGAGATTGTGTTCTCTGGCGCCGCGCACGCGGATATGGGTGAGGCCGTCCTTCATGCCGCAAGTCCGAACGCGATGCTGGTCATCGATATGCCCGGGAAAAAATGCCGATTGAAGACGTGCGCGCGTTCCTCCACGCCGCGCGCGCCGAGCGTGTAGAACAGCGGATAGAAATGATCCCAATCCGGCGCGGCGTGCGCGGCGGCCGGGTGGGCGCGATAATTCAGCACACGCTCATGATCGCCTGTTTCCACGGCGGCGAGGATGTCATCGTCAAAGCCGCGCTCAAGTTCCCTCTGCGCCGGCGCCCCGCTTCCGAAGAACGCCGCGAGATTGTGCACGATGTCGCCCGAGCCGAGGATCATGACGCCTTCGTCGCGCAGCGGCGCAAGCGCCTGGCCGATGGCGTAATGCGCCTCGGGCGCGCGGCGCGCGTCGAGGCTAAGCTGTAGCACCGGCACGTCGGCGTCGGGATACATATGCACGAGCACGGACCACGTTCCGTGATCAAGGCCCCAGCCTTCATCAGCGCGTGCGTCAAACGCCGCGAGACGGCGCGTAATGTCGTGCGCCAGGGCGGGATCGCCCGGGGCTGAGTAATACACGGCCGAAAGGGCGGGTGGAAAGCCGCGGAAGTCATGGATGGTGCGTGGGTGCGCGTTCGCCGCCACACGCACCCCATCGCCCACCCAATGCGCGGACGCACAAACAATCGCGCGTGGCCTGGCGAACGTGCGCGCAATCTCGCGCCAGCCGCGCGAGGAGGGCGTGTCCTCGATGGCGTTCATCGGCGAGCCGTGGCCGACAAACAGGGCAGGCGCCTTCTGCGTCATAATCCGACCTTCGCCAGCGCGGGAAAGAAGCGAGCAGATAGGCGCCCCGCGCTGGTTTTGCACACCCGGCCCCGGAGCGAAATCATGCGCCGCGCCCTCCCACGAGCCCGCCGAGGCGATTAACCTTGGCGGCGGACTTGATTCGTGAGAACATACAAAGAACAAACTCCCGCCGCAAGTATCGGGCAGGAGCAACCCAAGCGCCTTGGACCAAGCGCAGGAAACGGAGAACAGCCATGGCCGGAAGCGTCAATAAAGTCATTCTGATCGGCAATCTGGGCAAGGACCCGGAAATCCGCCGCCTGAATTCAGGCGAGCCCGTCGTCAATCTGCGCGTCGCCACCAGCGAAAACTGGCGTGACAAATCCACCGGCGAACGGCGCGAGAAGACCGAGTGGCACAATGTCGTCATCTTCAACGAGAACATCGCCAAGGTGGCCGAGCAATATTTGAAGAAGGGCTCGAAAGTGTACGTCGAGGGCCAATTGCAGACCCGCAAATGGACGGACCAGCAAGGCCAGGAAAAATACACGACGGAAGTCGTCCTGCAGCGCTTCCGCGGCGAACTCACCATGCTGGACGGCAAGGGCGAGGGCGGCGGGGAGCGGGCCTATGACGAAGGCGGCTTCAATGGCGGCGGCAAGAAGCGCGTCGCGGAAGGCCCACGCGAGAATTTCTCCGCCGACATGGACGACGAAATTCCGTTCTAAGCACGTCCACGATCGACACATCCATCCCCGGGCGCGCACGAAGGGCGCGCCCGGGGGATGAGTACATGCGCCTCCGCGATCTGGGCGCATCGCGGCTGGGCGCGGGGCTTCTAATGCATGCCGGCGCGCGGGTGTGGGATAGCGGCGCACCGAACCGGGGGACAATAGTGATGCGCGCCGCCCGCGCTTCGACAAGCCCTTCGCCAAGCTCAGGGCATGCTCAGCGCGACGGTGCGTAAACGTTTTTCCTGGTGGCGTTGGAGAATATGATCACGTCGCGCCGCGCTTGTCGAAGCGCGGGACGATTCAGGATCGGGGCGAATTCGGGGAACTCACACAAAGAAATCCGACCCGATCCGTCCACGGATAATATCTCCGCTCCTCTTGCACGGGAGGTCGATTGGACGTCCGAGCCGAGCGATGCAAGAGG
>CADEEL010000027.1 GCA_902826335.1 uncultured Alphaproteobacteria bacterium | reverse complement strand
CTCACGCGCAATCCGGGGATGGGTGATGAGGCGATTCAATCTGAACGGATGATGCCCTAGCGCGCGAGCATTTCCGAGATTTGGATCATGGCCGGGCCCATGATCACCATGAACAGAACCGGCAGAAAGAAGATGATCATCGGCACGGTGAGCTGTGCGGGGAGGGCGGCGGCCTTCTTCTCCGCCTCGGAGAGGCGCAGTTCGCGGTTTTCCTTGGCCATGACGCGCAGCGCATTGCCAAGCGGCGTGCCGTATTTCTCGGCCTGTGTGAGCGCCAGCGCGACGGATTTGACGCCTGGATGATTGGTGCGGCGCGCGAGGTTTTCATACGCCATGCGTCGCTCCGGCAGGTAGGACAATTCCGCCGTCGTCAGAGATAACTCCTCCGCAAGCTCCACCGAGGCGGGGGCGATCTCCTGGCCGACCCGTTGCAGCGCCAATTCGATCGACATGCCGCTCTCCACGCAGATGAGCAGCATGTCCAAGCTGTCCGGGAAGGCGCGCATGATTTTCTGGCGCCGATTTGTCGCCCGGTTCGAGAGGTAGATGGAGGGCGCGTAAAAGCCGATGACGACGAAGCCCATGATGATGGCCAGGCGGATTTGCGGCGCCAGGCTGAACCGATCACCGAACAGGCTCATATAGATGAAGGCCGCGATGCCGAACCCGATCGGCAGCGCGGCGCGATAGAAATAGAAGGTCGTTTGCGCTGCTGGCCCGCGCAGGCCGGCGCGAATGAGCTTTTCGCCCAAGGTGTCGTCAGCGAGGCGGCGCTGCAATTGCAGATTTTCGACCACGCCCTTGACGGTTCGATTGGCGGTTGGGCGCACCAGGCCTTGCGGCTGCTTGTTAAGCTCGGCGCGGCTTTTCTTGCGCAATTCCTCGCGGCGACGCGCGACCTCCTTGAGCCGTGCGCCAAGCTTGTCTTCGGCGAAAATCGGCGCGGCGAGCGTCATGACCGTGGCGAAGCAGGCCCCCGCCGCAAGCACGCCGGCGATCGTGGCCGGGTCGGTCAGGGTCCGGACGATGTTCATCGCATCCCCCTAGAATTTGAAGTTGATCATGTTGCGCATGACGAAAATGCCCGTTGACATCATCGCCGCCGAAATGAGCAGGAGGAGATTGCCGGTCGGGTGCACGAAGAGAATGGTCATGTAGGCTGGGCGCATGATGTAGACGAGCGTCATGACGATGAAGGGCAGTGAGCCGATAATCGCGGCGGACGCCTTGGCTTCGGACGAAAGCGCGCTCACCTTGGCGCGCATCAGTTTGCGCGCGCGCAGGACGGAGGAGAGGTTGCCCAGCGATTCCGAAAGATTGCCGCCGGTCTTCTGCTGAATGACCAGCACGATGGCGAAGAAATTCACCTCGGCCAGCGGCATGCGCTCGTACATTTTCTGCAGGTTCTGCTCCAAGGGCACGCCCATGGCGTTGCCATCGACCAGCGATTTGAATTCGCCGCGGAGCGGTTCGGGGCTTTCATCGGAGATGACACGCAAACATTGATTGAGCGGCAGACCGCTTTTGACGCCGCGCACGATGATATCGATGGCGTCGGCGAGTTGATTGGTGAACTTCTTTTGGCGCGCGCCCACCTGGAATTGCAGCACCCAGCGCGGCAGGCCGAGGCCGCCGACAATCGCGCCGGCGGCGATGGCCAGTGGTGTGTGGCTGACGAGAAAAGCGATGCCGGCGAACAAGACGCCGACGACCGCCGAGACGATCCAAAACCTCGTGACCGAATAGCTGGCGCCGGCCTGCTCGATGAGGCCCTTGATCGAGCCGCGCCGCTTACGCGATTGCTTTTCGCTGAGACCCAGCGTCTTGATCGCGTCTTGCATGCCTTGTCGGCGTTTGGCGGTGGCGACCTCGGCCTCGCTCTTACGCACGGTGCGCGGCGACTTGGCGACGAGTTCACGGGCGCGTTTCTTGGCGCTGCCCGAATTATCACCGCCCGCGAAGGCGAAGCCGACGCCGGCGATGGCGACGAAGGCAAGCGCCGCGAGGAGGAGGGCCGGGTCCATCAACGCGCCTCCGCTTCGTCAAGCGCACTCGCCAATTCCTTTTCCAATCCGAAATAGCGCGCGCGCTCCCAAAAACGCGGGCGCCCGATTCCGGTGGAGCGATGGCGCCCGGCGATGCGGCCGTGCTGGTCCTCGCCCTGGATTTCGTAGAGCAGAATGTCTTGCGTGATGATGGTTTCGCCCTCGAGGCCCATCACCTCGGTGATGTGCGTGATGCGGCGTGAGCCGTCGCGCAGGCGCGCGGCCTGAATAACGACATCCACGGATGAAATGATGATTTCGCGGATGGTCTTGGCCGGCAGCGAGAAACCGCCCATCGTGATCATGGATTCAAGGCGTGACAGCGCCTCGCGCGGGCTGTTGGCGTGCAGCGTGCCCATCGAGCCGTCATGGCCCGTATTCATAGCCTGCAACAAATCGAACGCTTCGGGGCCGCGCACTTCGCCGACGATGATGCGGTCAGGGCGCATGCGCAGACAGTTCTTGACCAGATCCCGCATGGTGACGGTGCCCGAGCCTTCGATATTGGGCGGGCGGGTTTCGAGGCGAACCGTATGCGGCTGCTGCAATTGCAGTTCCGCGGCGTCTTCGCAGGTGATGATCCGTTCTGTCGGGTCGATGAAGGCGGTCAGCGTGTTGAGCAGCGTCGTCTTGCCCGAGCCCGTGCCGCCGGAGATCAAGATGTTGGCGCGGCACGCGCCGATGATCTGCAGGATTTTCGCGCCGGCGGGGGAAATCGAGCCAAACTCCACGAGGTTGGAAAGCTTGAGCTTGTCCTTCTTGAATTTCCGGATGGTGAGCGTTGGGCCGTCGATGGCCAGCGGCGGCGCGATGACATTGACGCGCGAGCCATCCGGCAGACGTGCGTCGCAAATGGGGGATGATTCATCGACGCGCCGGCCGACCTGGCTGACGATGCGCTGACACACATTCATGAGCTGGCCGTTGTCACGGAAGCGCACATTCGTCTTCGACACCTTGCCGGACACTTCGATGAACACCGCGCCCGCGCCATTGACCATGATGTCGGCGATGTCGTCGCGCGCCAACAATGGCTCAAGCGGGCCATAGCCAAGAACGTCGTTGCAGATGTCGTCGAGCAGGGATTCCTGCTCGGAAATAGACATCACGACATTCTTGATCGAGATGATCTCGGCGACGATGTCGCGGATTTCGTCGCGCGCGCTCTCAGGATCGAGCTGCGCCAATTGGGCGAGATCGATCGTCTCGATCAGCGCATTAAAGATCGTGGATTTGACGCGGTAATAGGCGTCGGAACGGAATTCTTGATTGACGTTTATTTCAGGCGGCGGCGCTGGCGTTTTAGCGCGCGGCGGCGCGGGCGGCGGCGGCGCTGTGGCGGCGCGTGGCGCCGCCTTGGACTGCGCGGGCGCCTGGCCAGCCGTCTGCGCGGGCGCGGGCGACGCGGCGGTCTCGTTGGCGCTGCGTTTTCCAAACATTCAGCGTCACCGTTTGAGGAAGGGGATGCGCGCGGCGATCGGCGCGCGCTTCTGCTCGACGGGTTTGCGCCCCGTCAGGTTCGCCGCCAATTCGTCGATGGCGATGGCGATCTTGGAGGCCGCCGCCGTTTCGCCGATCATCTGGCCGTTATTGGCCGCGACGCCAAACAGCGCTGGATCGAATGGAATGCACGCGGTGACGTCGATGCCCAGCGCTTCGGAAAAGTCCTTTTGCGGCACTTCGGGCCGTTTCGGCACGCCCGCCATGTTGAGCACAACGCGCGGCGCGGCGTCATAGGGGCGGGCGGCCTTCATTAGATCAATGATGTTCTTGGCGTTGCGCAGCGAGGCGAGATCGGGCGAGGCGATGATCACCGCGTCGTCCGAGGCGAGCAGCGTCTGCTTGATCCAGCCAGTCCACATATGCGGCAGGTCGAGCACGATGAACGGGCCGGATCGGCGAATGCGGTCAATAACCGTTTCGAACGCCTCAGCGCCGAGTTCATACTCACGCTCAAGTCGCGCGGGCGCTGAATAGAGCTGCAAGCGCGGGGTTTGCCGCGTCACGATGCGATCGAGAAACACTTCGTCCGCGCGCTCAGGCTCGGCCAGGGCATCCGCGATCGATTGCGGGGGATCCTGATTGAAATCGAGCGCCGCCGTGCCGAACGCGAGATCGAGATCGACAAGCGCGGCGCCCGCCTCTTGGCGTTCCGAGATTGACCAGGCGATGTTGTGCGCGAGCGTCGAGGCGCCCACGCCGCCGCGCGCGCCGATGACGGAAATGAGCCGGCCGAGATAGGGCTTTTCGGGATTGGCGTAGAGCGAGGAAATGGTGCGGATGAGCTGCAGCGGCTGCAGCGGCGGCACGATGTATTCGGAAACGCCGCGCCGCATCAGTTCGCGGAAGAGGGCGATATCGTTTACCGCGCCGATGATGACGACCTTGGCGCCTTCCTCGACCAGTTCGGCCAGCCGGTCGAGCGAGGCGAGCATGCCCTGGGCGTGCGCAACGGTGTCGAGAATGATGAGATTGGGGCTGGCCTGCTGCGCGAGGTGAACCACGGCCGTCTCGATGCCGCCCATCTCCACTTTGACTTGCGCCTTGGAGAGGCGCCGGTCCCGCGCCGTCTCCTCAATGAGGCGCGCAATGTCGGGCCGGTCGCAATAGGCGTGAATGGTGATGCGCGGCAGCGGCTGATCGGTTGTGTAATCCTGCCCCGCGATTGGAAAGGACAAGGGCGCGGCGGGCGCTTCGAGCGGCGCGGCCGCTTCAATCTCCGGCGCCAGGTCGGGCAAATCCTCGAACGGCGGCGGCTCGCCGCCTTCAAGTTCGCCCATGCCGAACGTTTCATCGTCCTCCAGGACGAATTCCGTCTCTTCCGGATCGCCCTCAAGGCTCCAGATATCTTCGGCTTGCGTGTCGTTTGGATCAATCATGGGTTCAATCCACTGCGTCGCTGATGCGGATTTGTTCGTCCGCGCCGCGCGGCGTGGCGGTGGGCTCGCCGGCGCGGTAATGGCCCATCACGGTGTCACGCCGCGCGCCATCGCGCGGGTCTTCCTCACGCGGGCCGAGCAGATCGCGCGGGTCCTCGATGAGAGCCGCGAGATTCGCCGCCGCTGAACAACCAAAGCTGTCCCAGGGCCGATTATCGACCGGATGCGCGAGGTCCTGCGTCCAAAGCGGGGCGCATTCCGGCGCGGTGGCTTCGAAATGAGAGAACGACGCGATGATCGGCGCCGCCGGTGCGCCCGCCGCATCATAAGTTGAGCTGGCGATCGCGCCATAGGGAACGCCGGTGTCGGCCAGAAGAATGCGCGCTTGCTGCGCGACACGCGCCGCCGCCTGCGCATTGGCGCCGCCGGCTGGCGTCGAGAGCACAAGAGGCCCGTGGCCCATGCGCGCATAGGCGCCCGCAAGCCGGCGCAGATCGGTTCGCGCCGTGTCGGATAGCCCAGTGTCCTGCGCGGACACGGCGATGTCGACCTGCGAGGTCGACTGCGCCACATCAATGCGGTGAATGTCGGCCGCTGACGGCCCAGTCGGCAAATCAGCAGGCGGCGTCGTCGCGCAGGCGCCGAGCCCGGTGAGGGCCGCCAAACTGACGAGCAGGGGTGAAGCGCGGAGTGTCATGGTGAAACCCTCATGGAACGACATGGCCGACAGGCCCCTGCAGCCGGCGCGGTTCGTCACCATCGCCTTGCGCCGCGCCCGGTGCGCGATAAACGCCGTTGAGCCGGCCCGACAGGATCGCCGCCGCTTCGCCGGGATTGACGAACCCATCAGCCGGCGTGCGCAGGCGATTGGGATTGGTGGGGCGCACGAGATACGGCGTCACGATGATGACCAACTCGGTCTCGTTGCTCAGAAAGTCGCGCGAACGGAACAACGTGCCCAGAATTGGTGAGTTCATTACGCCGGGAATGCCTTCCATGGCTTGGCGCGACCGCTCCTGGATGAGGCCCGCGAGCACAAGCGCGCCGCCGGATTGCATTTCGACGGTTGTTTCCGCACGACGCACCTGCAGAGCGGGAATGGTGATGCCGCGCAAAATCGTCGTTGTGCCGTCGGCGTTGCGCACCGGCGTATCGCCGGTCGAGATCGCGCCTTCGGATGTCAGCTCGCTGACTTCCGTTGACATGCGCAGCGAAATGCGCCCGCCGGACATGACAACCGGCGTCATCGCCAGGCCGACGCCGAATGGCTTGAATTCCACCGAAATCTGGCCGTCGTCGGCCGCGACCGGCACGGGAAATTCGCCGCCCGCCAGGAAACGGGCGCTCTCACCCGAGATCGCCGTCAAATTCGGTTCGGCGAGCACGCGCAGTAGGCCGGCGCGTTCGAATGCTTCTATGGATGCATCGACTGTATTCTCGGTGCGCAGCGTGCCCGGCCCATTGGTGACTTGCGTGCCGATGATGTTGCCGGCGCTGTCCTGGATCGGCGTTTCATTGTAGCCGCCGACGCCGGCGTTGCCCGGCGGTAGGGTGCCCGCGCCCGGGCCCGGAAACGTGACGGTGGACGGCTGCAGAATGGATTCCGCGACGCCGAACTGGCCGCTGAAACCGCCCAGCAGGCGCCCGGCGATGGAATAACCGTTGGCGGTGGCCACACGCACGAACGTATCGTCCGGCAGCAGCGTGTTCAGGATGTTCTGCGCGTTCAGATTGACGCCGAGCTGACGCACCAGCGTGCGGCTCATCTCCACCACGCGCACGCGAACCATGACCTGTTCGCTGCCCTGGACTTGGATGAGGTTGATGATGCGCGGCGATGTTCCGCCCGATTGGCTGGCGCCAGGCGAGTTCGATCCGCCGGCCGCCGCGCCGGGCCCCGCGCCCACGCCGCCGCCAATGCCCAGGAAAGTATGCGCCAGACGCACGGCGCGATCGGCCTCGGCGGCGCTCTGCGCCGTGCCTGTTAACACAACAGAGGCGTTCAACGCCTCGGCGGTGACATCGCTATCGGGATCGTGGCGGCGCAGCAGCGCGTTCAGCGGCGCCACGTCCGGCTCGACGCGGATGGCGACGCTGGCGATCTGGCGCCCGGCCGCATCGAAGAAGAAGGCGTTGGTTTGCCCCAGCGCGCGGCCAACCACGTAGACGCGCCGCGATGTGCGTACGACCGCGTCGGCGATTTGCGGGTTGGAGAGCAGCACGTCGCGCGCATCGACCGGAAGATCGATGATCGCCGCGCTGCCGAACGGCAACACCAGGGACTCGGCGTTGGCGCCTTCAGTGCCTTGCGTGATGCGCAATGTCTGCGCCCCACCAGGCTGTTGTGCGTATACAGTCGAGGGCGTCAGCGCGGTGAGCGCCGACAGCGCGACGGCCAAAGAGCGCTTCATCTCAGCTTCCCCCACGCTGGTTGGCCGCCGCGCCGTATTGGTGCACGCGCACGGAGCCGCCCATTTGCCTTACATTTTGCGCCATGGCGCCCGCGCCGCGCCGCGCCGCGGAGGCTACGCGCAAGCCCGGCGGCTCGACCTCGACGCCGCGCAGCGCCAGAGACAAAGAGCCAAGCGCATCGGCGAAGGCGATGGTCTGCGCGTCGTCCGCTGAAAGCTCGAGCACCGCGAAATCGCCCTGCGCCCGTTCAGGCGCCTGGCCGCCCGCTTGCGTCTGCACATGTTCGCCGATGGCCATGACGCGCACATCTTCGAGAACGACGTCCGTGCGGATTTCTTCCTCGCCGCCGCCGCTTTCGCGCTGCACTTCGACACGCGAGGTGACGATCACGTCGACGCGATCATTCGGCTGAATGTAGCCGCCCGCCGCGGTGCCGCTCTCAATCTCGATCGAAACGGCGCGAAAGCCCGGCGCCAATTGCGCCGCCATGAAGCCGCGCTCATTGCGCGCGATGATGGAGCCAATCGTGATCGGCTCGCCCGCCAGAAAGGGCCGGCGCGTCACCCAGCCGGCCATGTCCGACGGCGCGCTTGGCTGATTCTGCTCCTGCACGAAGCCCTGGTTCATGGATTCCGGAGGGAACGTCCGCCAGACAAGGTCTGCGGGCGCGAGCGCCGCGCCTTGGGGAATATCTCGCGCCGCGACAAGCACGCGCGCGGCTGGAATTTCAGACGCCGCGGCCTGGGTGGGCCGGGCTGAATTGCCCATGTTCCGTATCACGAGCAGTGCAGCGATCGCCGCGATGAACGCGACGGCCAGAACAATCAACTGTCGGGCCGACATCCGTTTTCCCCCATCGTGACGGCGAATCTCTTGCCGTATCGAGGGGACCTCATCACGCGCCGGACTAATTCAATGTTAACAGGACTGAACGTGTGCGCGCCTGTTACAGGAAGGGCGCAACCGTGCTCGCCAGCTCGGTGCGCGCGGCGGCGTTGGCGAAGAATTCACCCATTTCCGTGTGGGCGTAGACCCAGATGAAAGCGGCCGCGATGGCGACGCCATAGGGGATGCCGCCTTTGCGGTTGAGCAGGCGGTTGACGAAGGCCGGATGCGAGTCTGAGGGCGTCGCGAACCGGCGCGCCGCCAGGATGGTCACCGCCAGCGCGCCGCCGGCAAGCGCCATGATCACGGCGAACGTTGCGAAATCCGGCGCGCCGATCCACACGGCGGCAGCCGGAATGAGCTTCGCGTCCCCCCCGCCAAGGACGCCAGCGAGAAACAGGAAAAAGCACCCGAGCAGCACGGCCGCGCCAAAGCCGATATGAAAGGCGATGATGGCCGGCGGCGCCGAGACGGTGAGCGCCGCGATCGGGAAGAGGGCCGCCGCCAACGCCGAGATCCAATTGGGGATCGTCATGGTCGTGACGTCCCATACCGCCGCGAGGATCAGCAGCAGGACAGTGGCCGAGAGAAGATAAGGCGCGATCATGAGGGCAGTGTCCGCCGCTTTGATCAACATTCTCTAAAAGAAAACGCCGCCCCGGAGGGCGGCGTCCCTTGTCAGTGATGGGCCCCTCGCGCGGCGAGGGGCCCAAAACCTCAATGCTCTATTACGGAGCCGCGCCAGCGCCGCCGAGTTCGGCCGCGATGGTGTCGAACGTGCCGGAGATCCCCGTGCCGAGGGCCGTCACCGCCGAAATAATGACAACGCCGATGAGCGCGGCGATCAGGCCGTACTCAATCGCGGTCGCGCCACTCTCGTCCTTCAGGAAACGACGCATCTTCATCAACATACCCATTCTCCTTTGTCAGGTGCTTTTACCAGCCCGGTTGGGCGCCGCACCCGACGACCCGTGACCAGACGCGAGAAGTAATAGCGCGCCGCGCCTAATAAACCGTTTCTAATTTCGGCCTCAATTCAAATATTCGTGGTGAATAGCAATAAACTATAATGACTTCTACGCCACCAACTTGCCATATGACTTGGGCGATTGTTTGGCCGAGTCTATTAGCAATTCGGAAACCATTCCGGACCTAACGTCCCTCATTATAATGGAGTGACGCCGATGCGGGTCAATTGGGTCAAGGCGGCGGCCCTCGCCGTGGCGTTCATGGGCGCGGGCGTCGCGCAGGCGCAGGATATCGTCGTGCCCATCGATATGGCCGCGCCGGTCCGCCTCGTTGCGCCGGCGGAAGGGATCGCGATCGGCAATCCCGCCATCGCCGGTGTTTCCGTACAGAACGATACGCTCCTGTTTATAACCGGGCGCTCCTATGGGGCGACCAATCTCGTCGTGGTTGGGCGCGGGGGGCGCACGCTCTTTAATGGACGCATCATCGTGACGTCAGACGATTCGGGCGTCGTCACGCTGACGCGCGGCTCGGAAACGCTGCGCCTGGCCTGCGCGCCCCAATGCCGGCCGCGGCCCGATATCGGCGATTCCACCGCCGCCTTCGACGCCGTCACCAACCAGATCACCACGCGCGCGAGCGTGGCCGGCGCCTCGCGCACTGGAAACTGATCCACAAAAACGGGCGCTCCGTGCGCGGATAATTGGTAAACGGATGATTTCGATCATGCGTTCACCACCTTCCTTGACGGCTTAAAAACCTTTCAATGATGTTATGTCGACCACGCGCGTCGGGGCGCTGCGGGGCTGAGCATGGCAATTCGCGATCTTTTTCGGAAACGGACGTACAAGCGTTTCGCGCGTGACCGCAAGGGCGCGACCGCGGTCGAGTTCGGCCTCATCGCCATTCCGTTCTTCGTCATGCTCGTCGGTCTCGGCGAAGTTTCGATCATGCAGATCGCGCAGACCAATCTCGACATGGCCGTGGGCGATGCGGCGCGGCGCGTGCGTACTGGCGAAGTGCAGACGAACGAGCAATCGGCGTCCCAGGTCTCGGCGGAAATCTGCACCAGCCTCAACCGGCTGATCACCGTCGAGTGCTCGGGCAATTTGTTCCTCGATGTGCGCACCTATGAGAGCTTCAACGCGGTCGCCAATCCGAACCCTGTCGTGAACGGCGCTGTCGATCCGGACGGCGTCGAGTTCGATCCGGGCGGGCCGGGCGATATCGTGCTGGTGCGCGGCCTTTATCGCTGGGAGATCATCACGCCGTTCTTCTCGTCCATTTTCGGCAACATGGCTGGCGGCGATCGCCTTCTCGTCTCCTCCATCCTGGTTCGCAATGAGCCCTATCCGGTTGAGGAAGAGATGCCCACGCCATGATGATATTGAAGCACATCCGCGCCTTCGCCCGCGCCCGCGCCGGCCTTGCGGCGCTTGAATTCGCGCTCATCGCGCCGATCATGCTGTTCATCCTGTTCGGCGCGGTGGAGCTCACCAACGCCTTGAACGCCGTGCGCCGGGTTGAAAATCTCGCCGCCTCGATCGCTGACGTGATTTCGCGCGATACGGCCGTGACGAATGCCGAGATCGAGGACATTTGGCACGCGACCGAGCCGCTGATGTTTCCCGATAATCCCGTCGGCGCGCGTATCCGCATCACGAGCATCCTCGTGGAGGACGCGACAACCGCGCGGGTTGTATGGAGCGAGGGCCATGGCGGATTGGCCGGCCTCACGCCCGATTCCACCATCACCTTGCCGCCGGCGATGCGCATTCCCGGCCGCGGCGTGATCATGACGGACGTGGTCTACCCTTATGACCCAGTGCTGTCCTTCGTGTTCGGCGATCGGGGCCTGCACACTTTGGTCGATCCGCAAAGCGACAATCACGGCGCGTTCGATATCGAGCAAACCGCTTATCGGCCCACGCGCCTTGTCGATCCGCTGAATCGCATAGCAGGCTGAAACAGGCGGCGATTGTCCGGCGGCGCGTTTTCGCTTTAGAAAGCGTTCATGCCCAGCCCAGACGCCAGCGCCATGCGCGGCCTTATCGATGTTCTGACGCTCGAACAGATCGAGCTGAACCTCTTTCGCGCCCATAGCCCGAAGGATGAAGTCGGCCGCATTTTCGGCGGCCAGGTCATCGCGCAAGCCTTGCTCGCGGCGTACCGCACCGTGGGCGGGCGCGTGTGTCATTCGTGCCAATCCTATTTCATCCGGCCCGGTGATCCGACGGCGCCGGTGCTTTACGAAGTTGAGCGCTCGCGCGACGGCAAGAGCTTCACCACGCGGCGCGTGATCGCCATCCAGCATGGCGAGCAGATCCTTAACATGGCGGCCTCGTTTCAAATCGCGGAGGCGGGCCTTGAGCATCAGGCGCCGATGCCCGAGGCGCCGGCGCCTGAAGCTTTGAAGAGCGACGCTGAACGCTGGGCGGAGCTGATGAAGCGCGCGCCCGAGCGCATGAACCGCCATATGGAGCGCGAACGGCCGATCGAACTGCGCTCGGTCGATCCCGTCGATTGGCTTGATCCCGCGCCCGCGCCGCCGGCGCAGCGCGTGTGGATGCGCGCGGTCGCGCCTGTTGAGGGCGAAGCGATGAACCAGGCCGTGATGGCGTACGCCTCGGACATGTCTTTGCTGGGCACGTGTTCGCGCCCGCATGGCGTCACCTGGATGAAGGGCGGCCTGCAATCTGCCAGCCTCGATCACATTCTGTGGTTTCATCGCCCGATCCGCATGCACAATTGGCATTTATACGTGCAGGACAGCCCCTCCGCCTCCGGCGCGCGGGGCTTCAATCGCGGCGCGCTCTACGATGAGGACGGGCGCCTCGTTGCGTCCGCGGCGCAGGAAGGATTGATGCGCGTGCGAACTTAAAGCACCGCCCGCAACGCCGGCCACAGCGTCATCGCGCCGATCACGATAAAGCCGATCCCGGCGACGATGCGCAGCCATGGCCCGTTGATGAGATGCGCGGCGTTGGCGCCGACGAACGTCGCCGCGCCCGCCGACGCGGTCAGCGCGAGGGCGGAGGCTGCGAAGACAAGCCATGGCTGTCGTGCGCCGTCTGAGGCGAAGAGCGCGGTGGCGAGTTGGGTCTTGTCGCCAAGTTCGGCGAGAAAGACAGTGACGAAGATCGTGAGAAAAGCGCTCATGACATCTCGCTGTGCCGCCGACTCAAATCAAGGCGCGCGGGTTGAAGACGCCCTTGGGATCAAGCGCCTGTTTGAGCGTGCGCATGAGGGCGAGCTGAGTCGCCTCTTTGAAGCGCGGCAATTCGTTTTTGCGCGATACGCCGATGCCGTGTTCGGCCGAGATCGAGCCGCCCAGCGAAACAGCCAGGGCATGCGTTTCTTCAAGCAGCGCCGCGCGTGGAAAGGCGGCCGGATCCGCGCCGACAGGCGCCAGAGCGGAATAATGGATGTTGCCATCGCCCGCATGGCCGAACGCGACGATGCGTGCGCCCGGGCAATGGCGCTCCGCCAGCGCGGCGGCGCGCGCCAGAAAGTCCGGCACGCGGCTCACAGGCACGGAAATATCGCAATTGATCTGCATGCCTTCGAGGCGATGGCCGGCTGAGAGCATTTCACGCAAATACCAGAAGCTTTGCGCCTGCGCCTCACTGCGCGCCACCGCCGCGTCTTGCACAAGGCCGGCTTCGAGCGCATCCGCGAGCAAGGCTTCAACCAGGTCGTTCAGGCCTTCCGGCGTGGCGCTCTCGAATTCGAGGAGGGCGAGGAAGGGCGCCTTCGTCTCCAGCGGATCGCGCGCATTCGAAACGTTCTTCACCGTCATGTCGATCACGGCGCGGTTCATCAATTCGAACGCGGCGAGCGCGCCCGTGCGCGCTTTCGCTTGCGCGAGAAGGGTGAGCGCGTCCTTGGCGCGGTCGAGCGCGACGATCGCCACACAGCGCGCGCGCGGGCGAGGGAAGAGCTTCAAGGTTGCGGCGGTGATGATTCCCAGCGTGCCTTCCGCGCCGATGAAGAGGTGCTTCAGGTCATAGCCGGTGTTGTCCTTGCGCAGTGATTTGAGTCCGTTGATCACGCGCCCATCGGCGAGCACGACCTCAAGGCCAAGCGTCAAATCGCGCATCATGCCATAGCGCACGACATGCACACCGCCGGCATTGGTTGAGACGAGGCCGCCGATCGTGGCGCTGCCTTGGCTGGCGAGACTCAAGGGGAAGAGCCGATCGGCGCCCTCGGCCGCTTCATGCACGCCGGTGAGCACGACGCCGGCCTCGGCGGTGAGCGCGTCATCGACCGGATCGACCGCGCGAATTTTGTTCATGCGCTTGAGCGAGACGAGAATTTCACCGTCGGGAATCTGGCCGCCGACAAGGCCTGTATTGCCGCCTTGCGGCGTAATCGCCGCGCCGGCTTCGGCGCAGGCTGAGACGATGGCCGCGACTTCGTCCGTCGTCGCTGGCAGCGCGAGGAAGGGCGAGGCGCCGGTGATCACGCCGCGCCATTCGGTGAGGTGGGCCGCGAGCGCGGACGCTTCCGTGCTCCAGCCCTTGGGGCCGAGCCTGTTGGCGAGGCGTTCGTGAAGCGCGTTCATGGCGGCGCAGCATAGCGCGCTATTCGTGCTGCGCGATTGTCCTCATCGCCGCGTCCCAGCTTTATCGCGGCGCGCCTCAGGCCGCGTCGCTGTGCGCCGGGGCGGTGAACACGGCGAGCACTTCATCGCTCCCGCGCGCGGCGCGCAGGCGTTCGCGCACATCGGCGCGGCGCAGCGCGCGCGCCACGCGCGCCAAGGCCTTCAAATGATCGCCACCCTTATCCGCGGGCGCCAGCAGCATGAAGACGAGGTCGGCGGGGCGCCCGTCGAGCGCGTCGAAATCGATTGGCGGATCGAGCCGCGCGAAGGCGCCGATGGGCGCATCGAGCCCGGCGAGGCGCGCATGAGGAATGGCCGCGCCCTCGCCGACGCCGGTGCCGGCCAGGCGCTCACGCATCATCACCGCGTCAAACACCGCGCGCGGGTCCAGCTTCGCGGCGCTGGCGAGCGCCTCGGCCATGGTCTGCAGCGCCTGGCGCTTATTGGCCGCCGAGAGGCGCGCCAACACCGCGCCCGGCAGGATCAAATCCCTCAAATCGCTCATTGGTCACAAAAGTCCACACGGCCGCGCCACGGCCAATTGACGGCGCGAACGGACGCTCAGCGCGTCCGCTCCGGATCGATCCAGCCCACATTCCCGTCGCCGCGGCGGTACACCATGTTCAACCCGCCATGGGCGGCGTTCCTGAACAGGAGCGCCGGCGCCTCGGCCAGGTCGAGCTGGAGCACCGCCATCGATACGGTCATCGTCTTCACCGGGATCGTCGTCTCGGCGATGACGAGTGGGCCATCCCCCCCTTCGGGACCGGCCGCCGCGCCCGCCTCGGCCTGCGCGGCTTCTTCCTCATCTTCTAGCGGGGCGAGCACATACGCCGAGGCGGTCTCGGCGGGAAGAGGGGATTTCACATCCGCGTGGTGGTTGCGCAGCCGGCGCTTATAGCGGCGCACGCGCTTGTCGAGCTTGGCCAGGGCATCGGTGAAGGCGGTGTGGGCGTCTGGGCCATGCCCTTGAGATTGAAGGGAAATTCCAGAAGCCAGGCTCAGATGGCAATCGACTTCCATACCCACGCCGTTGCGCGCCACCCAGACTTGGGCGTCCGTCGCCCGATTGAAGAATTTCTCCACATGGCCGCTCAGCTCCTCGCTGATGCGGGTCCTGAGCGCCTCGCCGACATCCAATTGACGGCCAGCCACCTGCACGCGCATGAACGCCTCCTTCCGGTCCGGCGAAGGGGCCTCACGGGCGCCCGGCCGGACCACTTGAGACATCCAACCTTGGACCCCTCAGCGCCGGCGTCAATGCTGTTGGTGAACGCGCGCGCATCCGTTAAGCAGGCCGCGTAAGTGCGAACCGGGCGGGAGCGATGGCGGACCTGTTCATCTCCTATTGCCGACGCAATCTTGAGCGCGTCACGGAGGTCGTGCGCGGCTTCGAGGCGTCTGGCCTGGCCCTGTGGTGGGATGCACGGCTGCTGCCGGGCGAAGCCTATGCTCAGCGCATCGAACAGGAATTGGACGGCGCGAAGTGCGTCGTCGTCGCCTGGTCGAGCGATGCGCGAAATTCGATCTGGGTGCGCGCGGAAGCGAGTGCGGCGTTGGACGCGGGCAAGCTTGTGCAAGCGCGGCTCGATGGCGCGAGCCCGCCCTTGCCGTTCAACGCGGCGCCGCTTGTGGATTTGACGACCTGGCGCGGAGATCGCACCGCGCCGCCCTGGCCGCAGCTTGAAGACAGCGTGCGCGGGCTCGCGGCGGGATCGCTTGCGCCGGTCACGCTCGATCCTCTGCGCGGGCCGGCGCTGCAGGGGCTGGAGACGCTCGCCGCCGTCGGCTTTGTATCCCTGGCGCTGACCGCGCTGGCCGGCCTCGCCACGGTGCTCGCCGTGCGGGATTTGCTGCCGCTGTCGCTCTATGGACCGATGACGATGGCGCTGTTCGCTGGCGCCTGCGTGGCGGCGGGCTTCGTGGTCGCGCGCTTCGTGCAATTCTTCATCGCTTCGAGGACGTCATGAGCCAGCCCCCAACGACGCAAGGGACAACGCAGGGGACAACCCATACGCGCCGCTTCATTCAGAGCGCCTGGGCGTTGCTGACCTTCCAATTGATCGCCGCCGCGCTGGCGGTGGCGGTGACGGGTTGGGCGGCGTTTTCGGTCAATCGCGCGCTGCAAGGCCAGGCTGGCTTTACCCCGCCGCCGGCTGCCGCTTCACCAGTCGAAGGCGGGGTGGACCAGCCCGGGCCGGGCGGCGGACAAAACAACGCCGAGAGCGACAAGCCGGGCGATGAGGCGCCGAGCTTCCAGGCGACGCCCGTGTTTCCCCAGCAGCAGGCGCCGCAGGAGGCGCCAGCCAAGCCGGGCGCGCAGCCGCAAACCTATCTACCGGACGATGCACGCATTGAATAATCGCGCCGCGCGGCGCCGCTTCGCCTTGTCGGGCGGTGAAATTTCCCGATAGTGCGGCGCATGTGGGCGCGCACGCGCGGCCCGCCCTCCGGAGACGTGAATGGGACTGCGCATCGCCGTCGTCGGCGCCACGGGCAATGTGGGCCGCGAAATGCTCAACATCCTCCATGAACGGCTGTTTCCGGCCGACGAGGTGATTGCGCTCGCCTCACGCCGGTCGGTGGGCGTCGAGGTCAGCTTTGGGCCCAAGACGCTGAAGTGCAAGGATTTGGAGACGTTCGATTTCGCCGGAATCGATCTCGTGCTGATGAGCGCGGGGGGAAAGGTCTCAAAGGAATGGTCGCCCCGGATCGGGGCGGCGGGCGCGGTGGTGATCGATAATTCCAGCGCCTGGCGCATGGATCCGCGCGTGCCGCTGATCGTGCCGGAAGTGAATCCGGACGCCATCGCCGGTTATGAGAAACTGAACATCATCGCCAATCCGAATTGCTCCACGGCGCAATTGGTGGTGGCCCTGAAGCCGCTGCACGATCGCGCGCGGATCAAGCGCATCGTGGTCGCGACGTATCAATCCGTCTCCGGCGCCGGCAAGGAGGCGATGGACGAGCTGTGGACGCAAACGCGCGGGATTTTCGTCAATGACGAGATCGTCAAGGAGCAATTCCCAGCGCAGATCGCCTTCAATGTCATCCCGCACGCGGGAGACTTCATGGACGATGGCGGCACCACTGAAGAGTGGAAGTTGAATGTCGAGACCAAGAAGATTCTCGATCCCAAGATCAAGGTGACGGCCACCTGCGTGCGTGTGCCGGTGTTTGTCGGCCATTCGGAAGCCGTGAACATCGAATTCGAGAACCCGATCACGGCCGAAGAAGCGCGCGATATTTTGCGCGAATCCCCCGGCGTCATGGTGATCGATAAGCGCGAGGACGCCGGCTACATTACGCCCGTGGAGTGCGTGGGGGAATTCGCCACCTATGTGTCGCGCATCCGCGAGGATTCGACGGTCGATAACGGCCTCAATCTCTGGGTCGTCAGCGATAATTTGCGCAAGGGCGCGGCCTTGAACGCCGTGCAGATCGCCGAGCTGATGCTCAATCGCGGGCTGCTGCGCAGATTGGCGGCTTGAGGCCTGCATTCCTGAAACCAAGTGTAGGAAAACGTGTGCGTCGTCGCCGCTGAATCGGGTGGCGGTGCACGGGCGCGCCTCTATCACAGACCCGCACATGACGGCCGCGCCACTCCAATCTCCGCCTTCGACGCAAACGCGCGCCGGTTTTCAAGCGGCGCTCGCGGCCTATCTCATTTGGGGGCTGCTGCCGCTTTACCTCATGCTCGTCTCATTCGCCGATCCGCGCGAGATTTTGGGTCAGAGAATTCTCTGGTGCCTGCCCGCCACACTGATTGGAGTCTTCGCGCTCGGCGGCTGGCGCCACGGTCTTTCCGAATTGCGCGCCGCATTGCGCCCCAAGCTGATCGGCGCGCTGGCGCTGTCGGCGGCGTTCATCTTCGTCAACTGGGCGATCTATGTGTGGGCGGTGGCGGCCCATCGCGTGATCGAGGCCGCGCTCGCTTATTTCCTGGCGCCGCTCGTGCAAGCGGGCCTCGGCGTCATCTTCTTCAAGGAAAAGCTCTCGCCCTGGCAGGGCGCGGCGCTCGCCTGCGCCGGCGCCGGCGTTATTATTCAAGGGTTGGCGCTCGGCGTCTTCCCGTGGATATCGATCACGCTCTGCCTCACCTGGTGCGCGTACGCCCTCGTGCGCAAGCAGGCGGTTGTGCCCGCCGCGGCGGGGCTCTTCATTGAGACCACGCTGCTGGCGCCTCTCGCCATCGCCTTGCTCTTGTCGCTCGGCGCCGCCGCGACCTTCGATGACAATGCCGGCCGGGCCGTGCTCCTCGCGCTCGCGGGGCCGGCGACGGCCATTCCGCTTGCGCTGTTCGCGTTCGGAGCGCGGCGCCTTTCGTTCACTACCATTGGCCTCTTGCAATACATCGCGCCGTCTCTGCAATTCGCGGTGGGCGCGCTGGCGGGCGAGCCGCTCAATGCGCTGCGGCTTGTGAGCTTCGCCATCATCTGGATCGGCCTGGCGTTTTATACGTATGACGCAACGCGGCGGGATAAGGACTGATGCGCACCTATTACGCCATCGGCGATGTGCATGGGGAGGCCGCGCGCCTCGCGCATCTGCATGCGCTGATCCGCGTGCATAGGGAGATGAATCCTGGGCCGGCGGCGATCGTGCATCTGGGCGATTATGTCGATCGTGGGCCCGATAGTCGCGGCGTCATCGATCTCATTCGCGGGCTTGAAGCGCGCGGCGATGGCCCGGTCATCGCGCTCAAGGGCAATCATGAAGAGATGATGGTGCGCGCGTGCGAGTCGACGGATCGAGCGCGGCTGGACTCTTGGCGCGTCAATGGCGGCGATGAGACCATCGCGTCCTACGTCGCTGGGCGCAGCGGGGGCGATTGGCGTGAAGCGATCGATCGCGCGCATCTGGCCTGGATGCGCGATCTGCCCACGCTCTATCGGGATGAAGCGCGCAAGATCGCCTTCGTGCATGCGGGCATCGACCCGCACGCTTTTCCGGCGTGCGATCCGGGGGTGCATCTGTGGACGCGCTCGAACAATTTTTTCGATCGTGCGCGCTGGCCAGAGCGCGCCGAGCTTGACGGCTGGCTCATCGTGCATGGCCATACGCCGACGGATGATCAGCGCGCGGACGAACACGATCATCGCATCAATATCGACACCGGCGCCGTCTATGGCGGGCCGCTCACCTGCGCCGTACTCGCGCCCGGCGCGCGGCCGGTTTACCTGCAAGCTTGATGGTCAGAGCGCGGCATAGAGCGCCTCGATCAAATGCAGCGCGCGCGGGTCGCCCATCAAATGGTGCGATTGCGCGTTCATCACATAGGCGGCGCTGACGCCGGCCTCCGGATCGCCAAAGCCGCATGACCCGCCCCATCCCGAATGGCCGAGCGCGGCGCGATTGGGCCCGTAAAAGCCGTTCGAATTGCCGATGACGCCCGCGCGCCAATCGAGATTGAAGGGCAGGACGAGATCGTCGCCCGCGCGGCGCGGGGCGGTGAAGGCGTCATAGGCGCGCGGCGAAAGCACGCGCTCGCCCGCCACAAAGCCTGGCTGCGCGAACACGCCGTAAAGCGAAGCGACCGCGCGCGCGGTTCCGTGGCCGTTGGCGGCGGGGATTTCGGCGCGCTTCCAATCGGCGCCGCCGCGCTTGGGCGCGGCCCAGGGCGCGAGGAAGGCGGCGGTCTTCGCCGGATTTATCACGCCGAAGTCTGGAAATCGCTTCGGGCGGACAATTTCGGCGACGCGCGCATGGTGTTCGTCCGGTAGCCCAATCCAAAATTCGATGGCGCGCGCGGCGCAGATGTTTTCGCGCAAGAGGACGCCAAGGCTTTTGCCCGCGACGCGCCGCACGATCTCCCCAGCAATCGCGCCCCAGGTCAGCGCGTGATAGCCGCTCGCGCCGCCCGGCGGCCAGAGCGGCGCCTCACGCGCCAAGGCGGCGGCGAGGCCCTGGGGATCAAGCCACAGATCGGGATCGATCGGCGCCGCAAAACCGGGCACGCTGGCCTGGTGTGAGAGCGCCTCGGCGATGGTGACGCGCTCTTTTCCGTGCACGGAAAATTCCGGCCAGATGGAGGCGAGCGGCGCCTCAAAATCGAGGCCGTGAGAATCGATCAATTGCGCCACGACAAGCGCGGCGATGGGCTTTGTTGTTGAGAAGACGGGCGCGAGCGTATCGCGCGCCCAGGGCCGTGTCTTCGCGCGGTCAGCCCAGCCGCCCCAGAGGTCGACGAGCACGTCTCCGTCGCGCATCGCCGTGAACGCCGCGCCAAGTTCGCCAGCTTCAAGATTGCGCGCGAACGCGTCACGCACGCGCTCAAAGCCCGGCGCCGTGAAGCCGTCGATGATCAAAACGCCTCCTCGCCGTGTTGGCGATGTGGATCGGGGCAATCGCGATAGAGCGCGGCCTGGAAATTCACGACGAGCTGATTGACGCCGGCATGCAGCGCCTCGGCTGGATTGGCGCGCGTGGAGGCGAGCTTGAAGGCTTCATCCAATTGCGCGAGGTTTTCGGTGTCGATGAGAATGTGGAATTCGCCCAGATGCGCCGGCGCAAGGCCGAGCTTCTTGCGCAGCACACGCCAGCGCGTGATCTTCCCCGCTTCTTGGAGGTGCGACATCCAACGCGCCAGCGCCTCGATGAATTCGGCATCGCGCACGCCGGGCTTCAGGTCGCACCAGATTTGATAGCAATCCATCTAAAGCGTTAGACCTTAAATGCGACTCCTGGCTTGGCCCAGGCTCGGTGTCGCATTTAAGGTCTAAAGACGCTTTATACTCAAGACTTCCTAAAGCAACTTTGGACTTTAAATTCGCGCCCCGCGCGCCATCGACGTGAGGCGAATTTAAAGTCCGTTGCTTTAGACTTCCAGCGCTTGCGCGCGCGGCCAAGTGCGCGGCTCGACGAGCAGGTCTTGCGCGGTTTCGAGGGCGAGATCGTCCACGCCAAGCGCCAGCGATTGCACGATGACGTCATGCACCGCGCCGGTGGCCGCTTCGAGCGCGACGGGCGCGGCCTCGCCCTTGATGCGGCGCGCGAGGAAGAGGGCGGTCAAGAGATCGCCCGTTCCCTTCGGCGCGGACGGCAGAAGCGGCGTTTCCGCCAGCCAATCGCCGCCGGGCGCGCAATAGAGCACGCCGAGGCCGTTCGGCGTGGGGACCGATGAGATCAGCGTCGGCTTGCCGAGGCGGCGGGCGGCGGCGCGCGCTGCCTCCATATCCGCACACGGACGGCCTGCGATGCGGCCCAGCTCCCATAGATTTGGCGCCAGCCAATCGGCCAGCGGCGCCAGCGTTTGCACCATGCCCTCGGCCACGCCTTCGGACACAAACAGGCCCTTGGGCTCATCGCCCATCACCGGGTCGCACATATAGAGCGCGGCCTTGTTCGCGGCTTTGACCGCGTCCACCGCCTCGACCACGAAGGCGATTTGCTCCTCCGCCGCGAGATAGCCGGAGAGCACGGCGTCAACGCGCGCCAATTGGCCGTCGGCGCTCAGCGCCGCAAGCAAATCGCCCAGCAGCGCGGCCTCGCTCACGCGCCCGCCCGGCGCGCCCCGATCGGGCCGGCGGCCATAGAGCGTGGTGGGCAGCTGCAGCACACGCACGCCAAGGCGCGCCATCGCGAAGGCCGCCGCGCCATTGCCGACCGGCGCGCCGGCGACTTGTGATTGGATGGAGAGGATTGTCTTCATCGGCGGATCACGTCTTCTTGCGCGCGCCGCATCCCTGCGCAAGACGAGGCTCCGATGTCGCTTCCCCAATTACGCCCGCGCCGCTCCTGCCTGTACGCGCCTGGCGCGAACGCCAAGGCGCTGGCCAAGGCGCGCGAACTGGCCGCGGACGTGCTGCTGTTCGATCTGGAGGACGCCGTCGCGCCGGAGGCGAAGATCGAGGCGCGCGGCGCGGTGATCGGCGCGCTCAAGGGCGGCGGCTTTGGCCGGAAGGAGGCGCTCGCGCGCATCAACGCGCTCTCCACGCCCTGGGGCGGGGATGACATCGCGGGCCTGGCCGAAGCAGCGCCCGCCGGGCTGCTCGCCCCGAAAGTCAATAGCGGCGAGGATGTGCTCGCGCTTGATGAGCTGATGAGCGAGGCGGGCTATGCGCCATCGTGCGCGCTCTGGGTTATGATCGAAACGCCGCTGGCTCTGCTCAACATCAAGGAGATCGCGGCGGCGAGCAAGCGCACGCGGCTTGCCGCGTTCGTCATGGGCACGAACGATCTCGCCAAGGACTTGCGCGCGCGCCAGACGGGCGATCGCGCGGCGTTCCAGTTCGCCTTGTCTGTCACGGTTGCGGCCGCGCGGGCCTATGGGCTTGTCGCCGTCGACGGCGTCTACAATGACATTCCGAATACGGAGGGATTCATCGATGTGTGCCGCCAGGGCGTGACTCTGGGCTTTGACGGCAAGACGCTCATCCATCCATCCCAGATCGAGCCCTGCAACGCGCTCTTCGCGCCAAGCGCGGCGGAGGTGGAGGAGGCGCGCGCCGTGATCGCCGCCTTCGCCGCGTCGGAGAATGCGGGCAAGGGTGTGCTCAAAGTGAATGGCAAGATGACGGAGCTCCTGCATCTCGATGAAGCCAAGCGGCTCGTGGCGGTCTCTGAGATGATCGAGGGCGCGGCGTGATCGTCGAGACAGACCGCCTCATCCTGCGTCCGCACACGATCGCGGATTTTGACGATTGTCTTGCGCTGTGGCGCGATCCGGGCGTTGCAGCCGCCATCGCCGGGCGCGCTTCCACGCAAGAGGAAGTGTGGACGCGCGTGCTGCGCTATATCGGCCATTGGGCCGCGCTCGGCTACGGCTATTGGGCGTTCATCGAGAAGACCACCGGCGCCTTCATCGGCGAAGGCGGCTTCGCGGATTTCAGGCGTGAGATGAGTCCGCCGCTGGCTGCGCCAGAATCGGGCTGGGCGCTGCGCGACAGCGCCGCCGGCAAGGGCTACGCGACCGAGGCGATGGGCGTTGCGCTCGCCTGGGCGGATGCGCGGTTCGAAACGGAGACATGTTGCATCATCGATCCGGCCAATGCGCCATCGCTGCGCGTTGCCGCGAAGCTCGGCTACAGCGAAGCGCTGCGCACGACGTACAAGGACAAGCCCACCATGGTCTTCACGCGCCCGCGCGGAGGCGCCGCACGTTGAGCTCTCATGCGTCGAGTGCTTGAAGCAAATCCTCGATGAGATCGTCCGCATCCTCGAGGCCGACGCTGAGGCGCACGCCGCCCCCCGTAATGCCGATGCGGGCGCGATCGGCGTCGGATAGGCGCCGGTGCGTGGTTGTTTCCGGGTGCGTGACCAGCGATTTCGAGTCGCCGAGATTGTTGGAGATGTCGATGAGTTGGAGCGCGTTCATAAAGCGCCACGCGCCGGCGCGCCCGCCCGCGACATCGAAGGCGATCAAGGTCCCGCCCGCGCTCATCTGCCGGGCGTGCACGGCGTGATCGGGATGATCGGCGCGGCCGGGATAGAGCAGGCGCTCGATGCGTGGATGGCCCGCCAGCGCTTCGGCGATGCGCACGGCGTTGCGGCATTGCTGATTGACGCGCAATTCGATGGTTTCGAGGCTCTTGGCGAGCAGCCAGGCGTTGAACGGCGAAATCGCCGGGCCGGTGTGGCGCAGGAATTCGCGGATGTGCTTGTCGATCAAGTCCTTGGCGCCGAGGATCGCGCCCGCGAGCGTGCGGCCTTGGCCGTCCATATGTTTCGTCGCGGAATAGACGACGAGATCGGCGCCGTGCGCGAACGGCTTTTGCAACACCGGGCTGGCGAACACATTGTCGACGATGACGAGGCCGCCGGCCGCGTGCGCGATGTCGGCAACGCTCTTTATGTCGACCGCTCCCAGCGTGGGGTTTGCAGGCGTCTCAATAAGGGCGAGTGTAACGCCGCGCTTGGCCGCATCCCGCCACTGATCGAGATCGCCGCCATCGACCAGCTCTACAGCCACGCCGAAGCGCGGCAAGAGCGTGTCGAGAATCCATAAGCACGACGCAAAGAGCGCGCGCGGCGCAATGACCCGGTCGCCGGCCTTGAGGTTGGCGAGTAGCGCGGCGGTGACGGCCGCCATGCCCGAGCCGGTGGCGAGGCATTCCTCCGCGCCCGCGCCTTCGAGCGCCATGAGGCGTTCCTCGAAAACCCGCACGGTGGGATTCGCATAGCGGCCATAGAGATAGCCCGGCGCGGTTCCCGCGAAGCGTGCGTCCGCCTCCTCGGCGCTGTCATAGACAAAGCCGCTGGTCAGATAGAGCGCTTCGGAGGTCTCTTTGTGCTGGCTGCGGGATTGGCCTGCACGCACGAGGCGCGTGGCCAATCTATAAGAATCTCGATCATTCATCGGCGCCTCACACTCATGGCGCGCGACGATGCGGAGCTTGCGGGGCGTTGGGGCGGTCGCGGCGTCAGCGAAACGCGCCTCTTCGCTTTAGCGGCATTTTTAAAGCGCCCGCAAGCTGAGCATCAAATCGGCGCGCGGGCTCTCTAGCAGAGGGGCGTGCGCCGTCAAGCTGGACAAAGCGCCCGGCGCGCGCCAGCAAGGCCGCCTAAAGAGGCGTGTATGTCGAATGGCGTTTTGCCCGATGGAGAGATCGCGGCGGCGATCGATCGGGGCTGGATCGGCGCCGAACGGGCGATCACGCCCGATCAAATCCAGCCCGCCAGCCTCGATCTGCGCCTGGGCGCCAAGGCCTATCGTTTGCGCGCGAGCTTTCTGCCGGGCGATGCGCGCGTGGCCGATCGGCTCGATGGCGAACTTGTCATGCATGAAATCGATTTGACGGCGGGCGCGGTGCTTGAAACGGGCTGCGTCTATCTGGCGCCGCTGATGGAAAGCCTGGCGTTGCCGGATCACCTTCATGGCGCGGCCAATCCCAAAAGCTCGACGGGGCGGATTGACGTGTTCACGCGCCTCATCGCCGATCGCGCCGCGGCGTTCGATCACGCGCCGGTCGGCTATGCGGGCCCGCTCTGGGCCGAGATTTCACCGTGCACGTTTTCAATTCTCGTGCGCCCGGGCGCGCGCCTCTCACAGTTGCGCTTGCGTAGCGGGGCGCCACACGCGCTGCATACGGATGATTTTTCCGTCGATCTTGCGCTTGACGGGCCCGCTGGCTTTCGCGCCAAGCGCCATTCCGGCGTCATCGATGTCGATCGCATCGGCGCTTACGATCCGCGCGACTTCTGGGAGCCGCTTGAGGCGCGGCGCGGGCGTGTGGTTCTGGAGCCGGGCCAGTTCTACATTTTCGCCTCCAAGGAAAATGTCATTATCCCAGCGAACGAGGCGGCGGAGATGGCGCCGATTAGGCCCGAGCTTGGCGAGTTTCGCGCGCACTATGCAGGCTTTTTCGATCCGGGCTTCGGCATCGCGCCGCACGAGGGGCGCGCGGTGCTGGAAGTGCGCTCACGCGACGTGCCGTTTTTCCTGGAGGATTCCCAGCCCGTTGGCCGGCTTGTGTTCGAGGCTTTGACCGCGCCGGCGCGCAAGCTTTATGGCGAGACGGGATCGAGCTATCGGGGGCAGGGGCTCAAATTGTCCAAGCATTTCGCGCCGTGGACATAAGGCGAGATCACGTCGATTTAGGACCATGGACCAACGATAGCAGTCGGAATCGCCGATGAGTGAAACCTCTAACCACCCATTCCCGGATTGCGCGAAGCGCAAGTCCGGGACCCATAATCACAAACGTCTACGTTTATGGGTCCCGGGCTCGTTGCTTCGCAACGCCCCGGGAATGGGTGATTGTGGTCATGCTTCCAGGACAATGGGCGCTAGCCGACACCCGCTCGCCCTGTCCCCGGACTTAATCGGGCTTTATCGAAGGGCGAACAAGCTGGAAAGTGAAGAATGACCAAGATCAAATCCCATTCGCCCATCGACGGTGCGCTGCTTGGCGAGGTCGAGGTCGATAGCCTCGCGCGCATCGAAGCGAAGATCGCGGCCGCCGCGGACGCGTTCGACGTCTGGCGCGCGGTTCCCGCGCCGCGGCGCGGCGAGTTGGTGCGCCTATGGGGGCAAGTTTTGCGCGAACGCAAGGAGGAGCTGGGCCAGCTTGTTACGCGCGAGAGCGGCAAGATCATATCAGAAGGCCTCGGCGAAGTGCAGGAGATGATCGACATCTGCGATTTCGCGGTTGGCCTCTCCCGCCAATTGCACGGCCTCACCATCGCCTCGGAGCGGCCCGCGCATCACCTGATTGAGCGCTGGCATCCGCTGGGCGTCGTCGGCGTCATAAGCGCGTTTAATTTTCCGGTTGCGGTCTATGCATGGAACGCCGCGCTCGCGCTCATCTGCGGCGACAGCGTGATTTGGAAACCGAGCGAAAAGACGCCGCTCTCGGCCGAGGCGGTGATGGAGACGCTGCAGGATGCGATGGCGCGCTTTGGCGATGCGCCCAAGGGCCTCGCCGGCCTCATCCAGGGCGGCGCCGATGCGGGCCGCGCGCTCGCGGGCGATGTACGCGTGGCGCTGATCTCAGCCACTGGATCGGTGCGCATGGGCAAGGCGGTCGCGGCCGAAGCGGCGCGCACGCTCAAGCGCACGCTGCTCGAACTGGGCGGCAACGCGGCCATGATCGTATCGCCCAGCGCCGATCTCGACATGGCCGTGCGCGCGATCTGCTTTTCGGCGGTCGGCACGGCGGGCCAGCGTTGCACGAGCCTGCGCCGCCTCATTGTGCACGAGGCCATTGCGGATGGCCTCGTCGCGCGTTTGAAGCATGCTTATGAGAGCTTGCCGATCGGCGATCCGCGCCAGTCTGGCGTGCTGATCGGGCCGCTGATCGATGACCACGCCTTCGAGGGCATGCAGCGCGCGCTCGATGCGGCGCGTGCGGAGGGCGGCGTGGTTCACGGCGGCGCGCGCGCGGAGGGCGTGGCCGGCGGCCATTATGTTCGCCCGGCGCTGGTCGAGATGCCGATGCAGACGGACATCGTCCGCACAGAGACGTTCGCGCCTATCCTCTACGTGCTGCGCTACCGGGACTTCGCGGAGGCGATCGCCTTGCAACGCGATGTGCCGCAGGGGCTATCATCCTCCATTTTCACCACCGACATGCGCGAAGCGGAATTGTTCCTCTCGGCCGTGGGCTCCGATTGCGGCATCGCCAATGTGAACACCGGGCCTTCGGGCGCCGAGATCGGCGGCGCCTTCGGCGGCGAGAAGGAGACAGGCGGCGGGCGCGAAAGCGGATCGGACGCCTGGAAGGCCTATATGCGTCGTCAGACGCAGACCGTGAATTATGGGCGTGCGCTGCCGCTGGCGCAGGGCGTCGTGTTCGAGATCGCGGAGTAAGCGCCTCCATGGCGCGGTCCGCTCCCCCAGGCTCGCCCCATGAATGAGCACATTGATTTCGCGCTGCTGCAGGAAGCGCTCATCGTTTTGGGCGCGGTCGCGATTGTCGTGCCGGTGTTTCATCGCATTCGCTTGAGCCCGATCATCGGCTTTCTGCTGATCGGCATGGCGCTGGGGCCGGGCGGTCTTGGCGCGCTGCTGCGCTCTCTGCCCGGTCTTGACTGGCTGGTGATCGCCGATCGCGAACGCATCGGCGGCGTCGCCGAATTCGGCGTGGTGCTGCTTTTATTCATGATCGGGCTTGAATTGTCGTTCGCGCGGCTGGGCACGATGCGGCGCCTGGTGTTTGGGCTGGGGCCGCTCCAGGTCGCGCTCTCCGCGGCCGCGCTCTACGCATTGATGATTGCGTCGGGCCTCGCACAGCGGGAAGCCATCGTCATCGGTCTGGCGCTCGCGCTCTCATCGACGGCCATCATCATCCAAGTGCTGTCGGAAGAAAAACGCCTGCACACGGCGGCCGGGCGCACCAGTTTCGCCGTGCTGGTCTTTCAGGACATTGCGGTTGTGCCCATCCTGTTCGCGGTGACGATGCTGGCGCAGCCGGAGCGCGCTGGCGTCGGCGCCTTCGCGCTGTCCTTCGCGCAAGCGGCGCTTGCCGTCATCGCGGTGATCGCCGCTGGGCGGCTCTTGTTGCGCCCGCTCTTCCGCAGTGTCGCGCGCACACAGAGCCCGGAAGTGTTCATGGCGGCGTGCCTGCTCGTGCTGCTCGCCGCTGGCGCCGCGACGGCGGGCGCCGGTCTCTCCATGGCGCTTGGCGCGCTGCTCGCCGGCATGTTGCTGGCCGAGACCGAATATCGCCGCCAGATCGAAGTGATGATCGAGCCGTTCAAGGGCCTCTTGCTCGGCGTCTTTCTCATTTCAGTCGGCATGACGATTGACCTGGGCGCACTCGCCGCGGCGCCGCTGCTCGTGACGGGCGCTGTCATTGCGCTGATCGTGGTGAAGTTCGCCATCACGTACGCGCTGGCGCGCCTGTTTAAAACCAACCGCGCCTGCGCGTTCGAAACAGCGCTGCTGCTGGCGCCGGCGGGGGAATTCAGCCTCGTTGTATTGGGCGCGACGACAAGCCTTTCGCTGGTGAGCCCCGATATCGGCGACCCGGCGCTCATTGTCGCGACGCTCTCCATGGCGCTCATTCCGCTCTTGTCCCGCCTTGGCCGCGCCATTGTGCGACCAGCCGCTGTCGCCCCAGCGATCGATGTGAGCGCGCTGGCGCCAGGGGATTTGGGCGATGCGCCGCGCGTGATCATCGCCGGCTTTGGCCGCGTTGGGCGCGTCGTTGCGGACATGCTCAAGGTGCACGGCGTGGACTATGTCGCGCTGGACGCGGACGCGGACGTGGTCGCCAAGGCGCGCGCCGCGGGCGCGCCTGTCTATTATGGCGATTCAACCAATCCCGATCTGCTGCGCCGTTGCGGACTCTCAACAGCGCGCGCGCTCGTCGTCACCATGGAATCCGGCCCGGGCATTGAGGCGGTGGTCACGGCGGCGCGGGCGGCGCGGTCCGATCTTCTGATCGTCGCGCGTGCGCGCGATGCGCGTCACGCGGCGCGGCTCTACGCAAAAGGCGCGACGGACGCCGTGCCGGAAACCGTGGAAGCAAGCTTATTGCTTTCGGAAACGCTGCTCGTCGATATCGGCGTGGCGATGGGGCCGGTGATTGCTTCTATCCATGACCGGCGTGCGCAATTTCGCGCCGAGATTCAGGCGCTGGCGCCGGAAGCCGAAGTGCGCCCCGCGCGCCGGCGTTTGCTGCGCGATCACGCCCGCCCGCCGATTGCGCCCTGATTCCTTACGACAACGCCGCCAAATTTCCCCGCAGCCATTGCTGTACGGCCGAGAAATCCTTGCCGCCATGGCCCATGCGCTCGAAGAGGGCGTAGAGCGCTTCGGCCTGCGCGCCCATGGGCGTTGCGGCGCCGGCTTTCGCCGCCGCGTCCTGCGCGAGCTTCAAGTCCTTGAGCATCATCGCCGTCGCGAACCCACCTTCATAAGCGCGGTCGGAAGCGGTTTGCGGGCCCACGCCCGGCCAGGGACAATAGGAGGTGAGGCTCCAGCATTGGCCGGAACTCTTCGAGGCGATCTCGAAAAAGCGCTCCGCGTCGAGCCCCAGTTTCTCGGCCAGTGCGAAGCCTTCGCATACCGCGAGCATGGACACGCCCAGCACCATATTGTTGCAGATTTTCGCGGCCTGGCCCGCGCCCGCTTCGCCCGCGCGCAGCGTGATGCGGCTCATCGGCGCGAGCGCTGCTTCGATGGCGGGAAAATCCGCTTCCGCGCAGCCGACCATGAAGGCGAGCGAGCCCGCCTCGGCCGCGGCCGTGCCGCCGGAAACGGGCGCATCGGCGAAGCGAAAGCCTTTCTCTTTCATCTGCGCGGAGACGGCGCGCGCCGATTCAACGTCAATGGTGGAGCAATCGATGAGCAGGGCGCTTGTCTTGGCATTGGGCGCGATCTGGTTTGCGTAAACTTCGCGCACATGCGGGCCGGCGGGCAGCATGGTGAGAACGACATCCGCTTCGCGTACGGCGTCGGCCGCGCTTGCTTGCGGCGTGCAGCATGCCGCCCGCGCGCGCTCAAGCGCGGCGGGGGAGAGATCGAAGGCGCGCACGTCATGGCCGGCCTTGGCCTGATTGGCCGCCATCCCCGCGCCCATATTGCCGAGACCGATGAAGGCGATGGTGGTCATGTTTAGAGCCCCCAAGTGTTGTGTTACGTGTTCTGATACTTGTCGCTCAGATACCAACAGTATTGATCGATCTCAGTGCTGAGACCGCAAAATACCGTGTCACAGACCTGAATCGCGCCCCAGAGTTTGGGAATGTCAATCACGACATGCCATTTGCGTTTGTTCAGTGGATAACGAAATACAACGGAACGGCCGTCTATCTTGTCTAGGAATTCAATGACTTCTTCGAATCTCAGAAGATAATCATCTTCATTGTGAACAATGCCTATGTTTTGCAGGAACACACGGGTTGGCCGCCAGAGTTCCGAAAGTCCGTGAACTGCTGGCGGCTCTGGTGCGCCTGAGCCAATAGTCCGCGCCTCCTCACAAAGGGATTTGAGAGCGAGCTCGACATAGTGGCGACAAAGGTATGCAACCGGAAGATCGAGCGTGTGGTCGGAACTTTCGGTCCATTTGCTTACGAGCACCTCCGCACCGCGTCGGAACGAATACACATGATATCCAAGTTTGTTGCCGAGATTTGGAGCGTCAGAGAAATGCGCGAACTTCTCCCAACGACCAAGTTCGAGGTCGCCCAAGTCCGTTAGTTCATGGAGACTCTCGTTCGCGTCCATCACCGCATCGTCGGAATAACGAAACTCGAATCTTCCTGCATGCCCTTCGGCCAGCGGTCGAGCATCAGCGCATCAGATCCGCGACACGAATAGACAGGCGCCCAAGCAGCGTCGGCGTCAGCACCGCATCGAAGGACACAGGCGGTTTCGGCCAGGCGCCCGCGACATCGAGCAGATGCACGTGGGTCTCGCGTTTCATGACATCGAGCACCCAGTATTCCCGCACGCCATGCTCGCGATAGATCGCGGCCTTGCGGCCCAGGTCGTAGCGCATGGTTGTGTCGGACAACTCGATGACGAGGAGTAGATCGGGGCCGCGCACGGCGTCGGCGCGCAAGCGAGAAGGGTAGAGATACAAATCCGGCTCAGGCCAAAATGTATCCGCCAACCGCAGGGTGCCGTCCGGGATCAAACCGATATCGTCCGGCAGGGTTTTATTGAGAAACCTGGTCAGCGCCGCTCTCAGCTCAAGATGCTCCACCCCCTCTGACGGCATGTCGATGATCTCTCCATCAATGAGTTCGAACTTGCCGCCTTCGTGCAGGAGCCCGGCGCGCATCATCGCCAGCACGTCGTCGCCGGTGAAGCGATGACGCTCGTGCGATTGGCGCGGTGCGAATGTGGTCGGTGGGCTCACGGTGTGAATATAGCGGAAACGACCGGGTTTGTCACCGCATCGTCGGGATCACGAAACTGGAATCTTCCTGCATCCCCTCCGGCCAGCGGGCGGTGACGGTTTTAACTTTGGTCCAGAATTTGACGCCCTCCATGCCATGCTGGTTCGTGTCGCCAAACGCGCTGCGCTTCCATCCGCCGAATGTATGATACGCCACCGGCACCGGGATCGGCACATTGATCCCGACCATGCCGACATTGACGCGCGCGGCGAATTCGCGCGCCGCGCGGCCATTGCGCGTGAAGATGGCGACGCCATTGCCATATTGATGCTTGCTTGGCAGATCGAGCGCCTCCTCGAAGCTCTCGGCGCGGACGATCTGCAGTACGGGCCCGAAAATCTCTTCCTGATAAGTGCGCATCTCCGGCTTCACATGATCGAAGAGGCTCGGGCCGATGAAGAAGCCCTTCTCATAGCCCTGCATCTTGAAGCCGCGCCCATCGGCCACGAGTTCGGCGCCTTCCTTGACGCCCATCTCGATATAGGCGGCGATCTTGTCGCGATGCGCGGCGGAGACGACCGGCCCATATTGCGCGTTGGCGTCCGTCGAGACGCCGACCTTCAGCGTCTCCAGCTCCGCGCTGACGCGCGCACGCAATTCATCCGCCGTCTTCTTTCCGACCGGAACCACAACTGGCAGCGCCATGCAGCGTTCGCCCGCGCTGCCATAGGCGGCGCCGACGAGGTCCTTCACGACCTGATCCATATCCGCATCGGGCAGCACGATGCCATGATTTTTCGCCCCGCCCATGGCCTGCACGCGTTTGCCGTGCGCGGCGCCCGTTTGATAAATGTACTGCGCGATGTCGGACGAGCCGACGAAGCTCACCGCCTTGATGTCCGGATGGGTCAAGATTGCATCTACGGCGACCTTATCGCCATGCACGACGTTCAAAACGCCCGCCAAATTCAAGCCCAGCGTCGCGCCCGCTTCGAGAAAAAGCTCCGCAAGGCGCACTGGCACGCTCGGGTCCTTCTCCGAGGGCTTCAATACGAACGTGTTGCCGCAGGCGATGGCGACGCCGAACATCCACATCGGGATCATGGCCGGAAAGTTGAACGGCGTGATGCCCGCGACGACGCCCAAGGGCTGGCGCATGGAATAGACGTCGATGCCGGGCCCTGCGCCTTCCGTGTATTCGCCTTTCAGCGCATGCGGAATGCCGCAGGCGAACTCGATCACCTCAAGGCCGCGCTGAATATCGCCCTTGGAATCCGCGATGACCTTGCCATGCTCACTCGACAGAAGTTCCGCGAGTTCGTTCATGCTGGCTTCAACAAGGCGCTTGAACTCGAACATGACGCGCGCGCGGCGCTGCGGATTGGTCGCGCTCCAGGCGGGCAGGGCGCGCTTGGCCGCTTCGACGGCGGCGGCGACATCGGCCTCGGCCGCGAACGCAACACGGGCCTGCACCTCGCCGGTGTTGGGATTAAAAACATCCCCAGCGCGGCCCGGGCGCCCGGCCGCCGGCTTGCCATCGATGAAGAACTGAATGTCGCGCATGGATCGGTCCTTGCATTGGGTTTCGCTGCGCGTTTTACGCATCGCTAACCGCGTCTCTTAGCCTCTCTTTAGCACTAACGAAACGCTTTGTTCGAGTTTGCCGGGCAGAGTGCGCGTCTTGGGATTTCGAGGCGGGCATGAGCGTGATCGATCTTGCGGCGGTGCGGCACGCCTATGACTTGCGCGCGGCGGAATCCCGCTCGATCGCGTTCGCCAGCGCGCTGTTGGCCATCGTGTCGATGGACCTCATCGGCGTTGGCGGCGGGCTCTTGTGGTACGCGGTGACGATGGGCGCGCTGCTCATCGAGCGCATGGTCTATCGCGATGTGATCGAGCGGAGTGACGATAGCGCGCGCGCGCGCTGGCGCTTGGCCGCCGGCACGTGCGGCGTTGTCACTTCGTTCATCATCGTGATGATCGTTATGATGATGGAGGGCGGGCCGATCCTGGCCTTCGCGGCGGCCGCGCTCATGTTCATCTGTGTGCTGAACGCTGGCCATTTCGCGAAAATATCCGCCAGTGTCGGTCATGCCGCGCTTGCGCCCACTTTCGTGGGAGCGGCGCTTGCGCCCTTCGCGGCGGCGCTCGCGTCTCCATCGCCGAACTGGGTCGGCGCCGCGATCATGTCCGTTGCGGCGTGCATGGGGCTTGTGATCGCGCTGCGCCACGTGCGCGCCAAGGCGCAGACCGAGAAGGACCTCACCGAGGCGCTCGCGGAAGCGCGCAAGCAGGAAGAGCTTGTGCGCCTTGTGCTCAATCAGGAAGGGCGAGGCATCGCCATTGTCGACACGGACCTGCGGTTCTTGATGGTCAGTCCCTATTGGGAGCAGCGTTACGGCGGAACCGCGGACCGTTTGCTGGGCCGATCGTTTATGGATGTCGTGCCGGGCGCGCCGGCGCATTGGGAACAGAATATTCGGCGCGCCTGCCGAGGCGAGATCATTGTGGATGATCACAGTCCCTACACGGCGCCGAACGGGGTTACCGTGGTTTTGCGCGGTGAGATAAGGCCCTGGCGGCACGGGACTGGAGAAATCGGCGGCGCCGTCATCTTCAGCGAGGACGCCACCGCCTATTATGAAGCGCGGCGCGCGGCGGAAGATGCGAACCAAGTGTTGCGCGTCGCGCTCGGCGCCGCCAACGCCGCGGTGTGGCGCATGGATTTACGTCAGAACACGATGTGGGCGTCCGACGAGTACAAGGACATATTCGGAGCGGCGCCGACCTTCGAGGATTTCGCCTCGCCGACGCCATCGTGGCTACGTGAGGATGACTACGAGCGGTATGCGCAAATAGTGCAATCACTTGCGCAGCCTGGCGCGCGGGTCGCCTTTGACCATAAGATCAAAACCGAAGATGGCAGCGATTTATGGGTGCAGTCTACCATGCAATCGTTGGCCGATGCGGACGGCGCCGTGCGCTGGGTGGTCGGCATGACACGAAACGTCACTGCCCAGCGTTCTATGGAGACGCGCTTGCTTGACGCCACGCGCCTCGCCGAACGCACGCTAGCGGGTAAACGCGTCATGCTGAGCGCGATTTTGCGCGACCTTGGCCTGGAAAAGGACGACGCCACCCAGGCGCTTGCCGAGATTGAACCGCGCGACAGCCGTGTCGATCTATTTGAATTGTTCGAGCGCTTCATGCGTGTTCTGAGCGAGATAGACGTGCGCGACAGCGCCTTGATCGACGCCGTCACGTCACTGCGCGCCGCGCGCGAGGCCGCTGACGCGGCAAACACGGCGAAGTCGCAGTTTCTCTCCAATATGAGTCATGAACTTCGTACGCCGCTGAACGCCATCATCGGCTATTCCGAAATTCTACAGGAGGAGGCGGAGGCTTCCGGAGATGAAAGCACGCTCAGCGACTTGAAGCGCATCATCGCCGCCTCGCGCCATCTGCTGGCGCTGATCAACGGAATTCTCGATCTGTCCAAGATCGAGGCTGGCGCCGTCGAGGTGTCCATCTCGCCATGCGAAGCGAGCTCGGTTGTCAACGATGCGGTCGAAACCATTCGCCCCATCGCCGAGAAGAACGGCAATGCGATCTCCGTCGAATTGCAGGACGATTTCTGCGCGATGCACAGCGACCAGTTCCTGATCGGTCAGTGCCTGCTGAATCTCCTCGCCAACGCCAGCAAGTTCACGCAGGGCGGCAAGATTACAGTTCGGGTCCGCCGGTCCGATGATATGATGGTGTTCGACGTGGCTGACACCGGTATCGGGCTGTCGCCCGAGCAAATCGGGCGTCTGTTCCGTCCGTTTTCGCAAGCGGATGCAACCACAACACGACGCTATGGCGGAACGGGCCTTGGCCTCTCGATCACGCGTCGCCTGGTCGAGCTGCTTGGCGGCGATCTTTCGGTCGAGAGCGCGCCGGGCGAGGGCGCCGTGTTTACGATGCGCGTGCGCGCCGATCTACGCGCCGCGCGCGCGTCTCGCGTCGCTGATGCGCAGACAGCGCAGACTCAGGACGGCCCGATTGTTCTGGTGATAGACGACGAGCCGGACGCCTGCGATCTCGCGCGGCGGACTTTGTCCAAAATCGGCTACGAGGTCGTTTCCGCGCCGTCGGCGGCGGCGGGGCTGGAGGCCGCGCGCGCCACGCGACCAGCGCTCATCCTGTTGGACCTTCACCTGCCGGACGCGACGGGGTGGGACGTGCTTGCCGCGCTGCGCGCCGATCCCGTGACCGCGTCCATTCCAATACTCGTCGTTTCGATTGACGATGATCGCGGCGCGGCGCTGTCGCGCGGCGCGTGCGGCCAACTTGTCAAACCTGTTGAGCGCGACGTGCTCGCCGCCGCGGTGCTGCGCTATGCGCGCGCGCCGGGCGCGGAAGCGCGCGCGCCCGAGACGTATCAGACCAAGGAGGGCCAAGCCGCATGAGCCTCTTCATTCTCGTGGCCGAGGATCAGCCCGATAACCGCGAAATCCTCGTGCGGCGCCTTGAGCGTCAGGGCTGCACGGTTCACGCCGTGGAGAACGGCGCGGAGGCGGTCGCCGCGTTCGCGGCGCGCCGGCCCGATCTCGTGCTCATGGATCTGGCCATGCCGATCATGGGCGGCGCGGAGGCCGTGCGCGCGATCCGCGCTGGAGAATCTGGCGGGCCCGCGCCGATCGTGGCGCTGACCGCGCATGCCATGGATGGCGTCAAGGAAGAATGTTTGGCTGGTGGGTTTACGGCGTTTGCAACCAAGCCCGTGGATTTTCCCGCGCTGATGACGCTGATCCGTGGGCTGACGGGCGCGGCGCCAGCCGCTTAGACCCGATCCCGTTTTGAAAAAACGGGTGAATCGGGTCCATATTTCTGAATTTTGACCGTTTCTCTTCCGAAAACCGCGTAACACTTTTCGGGAAACGGTCTAAGCCGCGCGCGGCGTTCCCGTCAGCGCGGCGCGCACGCGCGCTTGCAGCACCGGAAATGAAAACGGCTTGGCCACGAAATCATTAGCGCCGGATTCGAGGCACTTGACGATCATCGGGTCCTCGTCCCGCGCCGTCACCATGATCACCGGCAGATCGTTCTTCGTCCATTGCGCGCGGATGCGCTGGAGGGTTTCGAGCCCGTCCATATTGGGCATCATGTAATCGAGCAGGACGGCGTCGAAACGTTGCCGGCCCAACATGTCGAGACATTCCGCGCCGTCGCGCGCTTCGGACACTTGAAAGTGCGCGATCATCAGGCGCCGGCGCAAAAGATCGCGATTGTCCTCGATATCGTCAACGACCAGGATATGGGGCCACTCATCATCGTTGGACGCGGCGTTGGACATGGCGAATCTCCGAGCGCCACTGTGCCGCAATGTTGGTTCCAGATTGTTAACGAGTCGGCGTTTGAGCGCTGAGCACGCTGGCGGCGTCATAGGCGTTGGCGTCCGCCGGCCGCGCCCCTCCGCCCAGGCGTATGTGAAGGATCGCGGCGGCGGCGCGCGCCTCCTCGCGCCCGATCGGCACGCCGACGCGCGCGCCAACCCCAACGCCGCCCGATCCGCCATAGCCGCCCCCGCCCACGCCGATCGACAGGCGCGGCCCGCTTGCCGCGGCGGCCTCGGTCTCGCGTTCGTCGACGATGAACCATTCATAGCCGTTCTGAAGGGTGATTTCGGCCGCGCGGCGCAATGCGAAGGTTTCGAGCGTCGCCGGATCGGCCCCGCCGGGCGCACGATAGGCGACGCGCCAGCGCGCTTCTTCTATGCGGATATCCGTATAGCCTGCGCGGCCGGCGCCGGCGGCGGGGCCATAAACCGGCGCGGCCGTGCTGGCGCAGGCGGCGAGCAAGAGGGCAACGAGGCTTGATAGAAGTGGCGCGCGCATGGGTGCTCCCAATTCGACTTCAAACCAGCCTAGCGGGTTTGGCGCGAAGTTTCAGCATGTCTTGGCGATGATAACCTGGTTGTGAGGCGGGCGATGAGCGGATCGGACGAGGCGGCGATAGGGGCGGTCATCACCGGCATGTATGCGATGATTTCAGGGCCGGCGGGGCCGCGGGACTGGTCCTTGCAGCCAGCCTACTTCGCGCCCGACGCGCGGATGATGCGCACAATCTGGGACAGCACGGGCCGGCCCACACTCAAGATCATGACGTTGGACGCCTATGCGGCGGACGTGACGCCCTTCTTCGCCGCGCACGCGTTTTACGAGATCGAGACCGCCCGGCGGACGGATATATTTGGCGCCATGGCCCACGCTTGGAGCGCATATGAGGCGCGCGTGCATCCCGATGATGAAACGCCCGAACGGCGCGGCGTCAATTCGATCCAGCTCCGCCGCGACGGGGCGGGAAACTGGCGCATCGTCTCGATGATCTGGGATAACGCCCGCGATGAAGGCGCGTCTTGACTGCGTGGGGGATTTGCCGCCGGTCTTTCCCAATCAGGAATACATTGCCGCGCTCGAAGCCATGAACGGCGCGCCGCCCGATCCCTTGGCGGGAGGCGCGGCGCCAATATTCATCGACCTCAATAGCGATGGCGTCTCGCTGATTGACGCAAGCACATCGTCCGTGCGCTTCGATCTTAATCGCAACGTTTGGCGCGACGCGCTGGGCTGGGTCGCGCCAAACGGCGCTCTCCTCGGCCTTGACCGCGATAGCAAAGCGCTCACTAATATGATGAGCTAAATCTCGTTGGTCCGGCGCAGCTCGTGGTTTTCACGTTCGAGCGCCTTCATACGCTCGCATCACCCGTCGTGAGCCCGGCGCGCATGCCTTGGTCGCGTTGGTCGCGCCGCACCCAGTCAAGCGGCGTCTGCGGGGTGCAGCCAATTTTCGGCACGATCGATGCGATATTCGACCATTGCGAGGGATGCTCCTTGGCTTGCTTCAGCATCATACGGACAGCGCGCTCACGCACCTCCAGCGGATAGTTCGGTCTCGTATTGAATTTGCTCATCGCTCCATCCTCTCAAGAAACGGAGCCGCCGGCAAATCCCTGGCGGTTCAACAAAACTTGGCGCGCCTCATATTTCGTCGTGTATTCGGTTCTATAGACGCGCGCGGTTTTTGAGTGTGCGCCAAACGCTCACCGTCGCCGTGATGTCGAGGCAATCGCTCTTGGGACTCATGGAGGCGACGGCGTCGGCGTTTTCAAACTCGGCGCGAAATGCCTCGCAAGCGTATTGGGCGCCGCAGTCTGAGTGATGAATGAGGCCTGGTTCCGGCCGCTGACGCTGCACCGCCATCCGACAGGCGGCGATGACGAGTTCGGCGTGCAGCGTCTTGCGCATGGCCCAGCCCACGAATTTCCGCGTGCACATCCATGATGGCGGCGAGATAGAGCCAGCCTTCGCCGGTGTGCACGTAAGTGATGTCTGCGACCCAGATCGTGATCGGCGCCGGCGCGGAGAAATCGCGTTCGAGCAGATCGGGTGCGATCGGTAGAGCGTGATCGCTGTCGGTGGTGCGCGGCCGGTGTTTGTGATTGACCGCGCCCGGTAACCCATGAGCGTGCATCAACCGTTCGATACGGGATTTTCCGACACGCCGGCCATGGGTGCGAAGATGAGCGTGAATGCGCGGCGAGCCATATGCGCCGCGGCTTTACGTGTGCGCCTCACGAATTTCACAAAGCAAACGCGTATCGTCATGCGCGCGGGCCGACAAAGGGGCGCAACTTACACGCATGAAATCCGCCTTTTGAGACGCTGACCATCTCGCACAGCGCCGCGACGGGATAGTTCGCGTGCGGGCGCATGGGCGAAACCTCCGTAAACGGATCGATACGCTGGTCGCGCTGATGGCGAACGCCGAACGCGCCAAACGCATCATTGTACGCCGGCTCGATGCGGCTCGGGCGCGGCTGCGCGCGCTCCATGCGCCGATGCGCGATCTTTTCATCGCCACGCCGGATTTCATCCGCGCCGCCGCGCGCGACGACAGCTCTTAAGAACGCACCGCGCACTCTCGCCTCGCTTCATCCGTATACATATTTTCACCGCCCGGAGACGCTCCGGCGCGGGAAAAGGCGCGCGCGCTGCGATTACGCAGCGCCGAACAGAGCCGGAATGGCGCCCGGCACGCGCATTACGCGCCGCGTTTGCGCATCGAGCAGGCACCAATCGGTTTTCACCTCGGCGGCGGGCCTCACTGCGCCCACCTTCCAGATCGTGACATAGCGGGTCCAGGTCGCGCCGCGCGACGCGGGCGCGACCCAGGTGCGCGCTTCGACCGGGTCTCCCAGCACGAGCTGCGCGCGGTAATCGATCTCATGGCGGCTCACCACCCAGACATAACGGGCGATCAACTCAGGCGTGGCCCGCGCGCGCCAATGCGCCGTCGCGATCTGCTGGGCCCAGCGCAAATAGATTCCGTTATTGACGTGGCCGAGCTCGTCAATGTCCTCGGGCTCGATGGTGATGGGAAGGCTGAACTGGGCGTTTGGCTCGCTCACGCCGGGCCTGTCTGGTTGAATCCCGTCTCGTTGAAAGAAGCGTCGCTCGGCAACGCCGCGAGCGCTTCGGTCAAACAGCCGCGCACCTGGGCGAGCGCCTCATCCACGGATCCAGCATCGAGCGCGCCGGAGCGGCCGAGCCGCTCCGCCAATTCGCACGCCTCGGCGAGACGCCACAGGCCCAGCCCCCGCGCCGAACCCTTGATCATGTGCGCCGTGTCCGTCCAGGTTACGACCGCCGCATCGGGGATAAGGAGGCGCTCCCACAGCGCGGCTTGCGCGCGGAACAGAGCGAGGATCTCCGCCTGCAAGGCGCGGTCGCCTCCAGTCATGGTGGAGAAATGCTCCGTATCAAGAATGGCGTTCGCCGCCATGAGCTTCATCCCTGCGTTTGCAGCGTGGGTCTGATGCGCCCTTCGCGTTAAACGCGGCTTAAGCTTAGGGAAACGCCGCTGCGCCGACAAGCCAGGCATGCCCGGCCGCCACCGCGCCGAATGCGGCGAGCGCTACGATGAGCCGCCAGCCCATCTCGCCCAGCGCCAACCGGTTGCGTCCCTGAACGATCGCCGCGAACGGGATGTTGGAGGTGACCGCCGCGAACCGGGCCCAGTCCTCCGGAGCGCGCGCCGCGCCCTTGCGATCGATCGAACGGGTCCCCAACAGCGCCATCAGCCCGATGCCGCCGAACAGCATCACCGCAAAGCGCTCGCCGTTCATGGTCAGATGCCCGGCCGCCCACAGGGCTACGCCCCACAGGAAGGGGTGGCGCGTAATGCGCAGCACGCCGCTGGCCGGTTCTTCCCGCTTCAGGAGGCCCTCGGCGCCGGCCAGGGTCGGCCCCGGCGTGAAGAGCCCCGTCACGCCCAGCAAAAAGCCAAGCAGAACCAGGGTTTGCCCAACATGCCGGGCCCAGGAGGGCGGAGACCACAACGCCCTGAGCAGCGGATCGCTTGGATCGCGCAGCAGCGCGGCGAACGCAAAGCCCAACCAGATCAGCGCCGCCGCCGAAGCAAGGGCGAAAAGTCCGCGATAGGGGCCCTCTCCGATCCGGCCGACAAGCGCGCCGCGCAAGCCCGTGGCGGAAAGGCCCAGATGGAGCGCCAAAAACACCGCGAGGGCGGCGGTGAACATCACCATGCTTGGCTCCCTGATCTCAGCGTCGGCGCTTAGCGGTTGATTTCAAGCGCCCGGAGGTTAACTAGACGGCTTGGCGTCTGGGAAGTCGATTCCCGCGCCGCGCGGCGGGTGATTAGCTCAGTTGGTAGAGCAGCTGACTCTTAATCAGCGGGTCACAGGTTCGAATCCTGTATCACCCACCAGAAATCAAGCACTTAGCAATGCGCAGCTTGGAACATCGGCGAACGAAAGTCGCAGCGTGCGACTTTTCATAGCGAGCGCGCGAGCGATCCGACCCGCGAGGCGCTGATCGTTCGCCTTCGCGCGCTCTTTAACTTACGCGGCCAAGTTGGGGGCGAGCGGGCGATCGCGCGCCACTTGCCGCGTGAGCGCCTACGTCAAATAAAAATTCCAGGGCATGATCGCGGTTCAAATTGATCGGGCCGCGCCCTGGAACACGCGCCTTCGCCCGCGCCGAAGCGTCTCCGGGCGGTGAAAATATGTATACGGATGAAGCGAGGCGGGAAGGCGCGGCGCGTTCTTAGGAACTGTCGTCGCGCGCGGCGGCGCGGATGAAATCCGGCGCGGCGATGAAGCCATCGCGCATCGGCGCATGGATCGCGCGCAGCCGCGCCCTGGCCGCATCGAGCCGGCGCAAGATGATGCGTTTGGCGCGTTCGGCGTTCGCCATCAGCGCAACCAGCGCATCGATCCGTTTACGGAGGTTTCGCCCATGCGCCCGCACGCGGGCGAGAATGGCGTTGTGCGCGCAGCGCCGGATCGAACGCCGGCGCCAGATCGCATGCCGGCGCACGAGATGCAGATGATGGCGCCGCGCGCCAAGCACGTCGGGCGCGGTGCGCATCGCGGCGCCAAACAGCAGCACGGCGACGGCGTATTCGAGGAAAGCGATGCGGCGCGCCACGGCGGGCGCGTGCGCGGCGTGGAGATAAGGCAGAGCCGCGGCCAGGCGCGTCAGCCACAGACCCGCCCACAGCCAGAGGCGCCGGATGCGCGTCTCGGAGAGCGGACGCCTGGCGGGGGCGGGGCGAGCGCTCATGGGGCGGCGGCTTTGGCCTTGTGTGCGCGGTGATGTGCGAATGAAGTCATGGCCGGGATAATAAAATCATCCGAACCCGGTCGGATTTCTTTTTTGAGTTCCCCCAGTTCGCCCGATTTCGCGGCGGCCCGCGCTTCGACTTTGCTCAGCGCGACGTGGTGATATTTGCGCTGGTAATATTG
>CADEEL010000026.1 GCA_902826335.1 uncultured Alphaproteobacteria bacterium | reverse complement strand
CGGGCGAAGCGCTCGACATCCAGGTTGCGCCCAATATGGGCTATGCGGGCCGGCCCTCGAACAACTCGCTGCGCAGTGTGTTGCATGGGCCGGAGCGGTAGGGAGGGTCTCGCGCCTTCTCAACATGTGAATGAGTACATGCATGCCAGTGTCATTGTAGACGCGACGATAGGACTGCCCCCAATGCGCTGAAGTCGCCGTCTCCATGTATCAGAAGCGCATAGGACAATATCAAGAGAGTCATTCCAACCCGCCAAAGGTCAAATCCAATTTCAGTGACTGCAAGATAGAGGCGCTGACCACTTGTCCGATCCATGAACTTCTTGCGGCGGATATGTAACGCTTTTAAGCGTTCAGTGTCCGTCTCGCTTTTTTCTTCCAGGTCTTCCAGTTTTCTTATTAGTTGGTCCATCGGCTCACGCTGGTGCCGCACCAACAAGTCGACCCGCGGACCTATAGACGGGCCTAAGAACATGAGTATCTGAGGCGTAACTAGAATTGCCTGAATAAGGAGGTAAAATCCAATTCCTGTGGCTGTCTCTCGAACAACTTCGCGATGAATGCCCGGAAATGCGAGCATTGTCGCAATCCCTGAAAAGTCGAATTGAGATACATCCAAAACAATTAGTACGAACGAAGTGAATAGGAGCCACTTTCGCATTCGCATAAACCGAGGCAAGGCTCCATCTGCAAGGGTGTGACTGTCATCGTCAATTGGCGATCGAAAATCCCACCTCATTGATTGCCTCCAGTTCGCGCTTAACACTCATAACTCGAAAAGTTTCTCCTGCATTGTCACCATGGTCTTGTACCGTCCTTTTGGAAGCTCGTTTACGCATGTGAGTGCGACATCTATCGATCTACCGATGTCCACAAAAACGGCTTGATTTACGGCGTTACGAAATTGCTCTCTTCCCAACTTTCGAAGGACTCCGCGGACTCTTGTGAGCGCCCCAACTGCGCGATCAAATCTTTGGTTGTATTCCTGGTCGCGATTTGGCCATCTAAGAAGCGGGCGATTGGTAATTTCCGCTGTGGTTCGCTCAAGCACAGGACCCTCTACGAGGTGTCCGACAATATAGGATTTTGCGAAAAAAGCTCGCTTCCACGGTGACACCCTATTCAACCCATGTGACTGGGCGTCAGCAAAGGTACATACCGATGCGTGAGGGATGTCGCCCTCAGTCGGCCAACTACCCACGCGTAATCCCGCGACCGACACGTCGGAAAATCTAGGTCCCCAATCTGCGGGGTCCATCCGATCTGGGGTCGCGATCACGACGGGTCTTCCCGGCACCACTTCTTGCTTCAGCTCATTTCGCCCGGATGATTGCTTTGATGTGGTCGCGGAATAGTGCAAACGGGCAAGCGCATCGCCCATGTTACTGATCACCGCGATGGTTGGTTCCGGATCTCCGAATTCAAATGCGGCTCGGAGGCCGACAGCCTGTGCTGCAAGATCCTCTATGGCGCTGCGTTGGACCGAGACCGAGTTGGGTAGTTCAAATTGGAATGCGTAAAGCGCCAAGTAGCCACGGCAAAAGGTGTATGTCCGCCGAACCCGCGCCTGGATGCGCGCACCCCCAATTTGAAATATTGGAGGTGCAACGAGGCGACCCTGAGATTTTAATTGGACTATGAATGGCTCATTGGGCCACTTATACCACGTTTCGTCATTTCGAGGTCCAACGAGCCCCATACGATGGGCGCTGGGGTAGTACGGGAGCGTTTTGCCCGTTCGTTTGTTCGTCACGTTCCGTGCTGTTGGACCGTCGAACCAAAATTTTTGCTGATCAATTTTCAGTGGCGCACGGTAGTCGTACACGGGAAATATCAGCGACAAGAACATGTATAAATTTATAGACGCAATATTGGTAAAGGGAAGGCCGATGGCCTTCCCAGTTACCGGTCATTGAAGACCAAGGTTTGTCACAGGGAGGGTTCGAAGAACCCTACCGATCAACGATACGGCATCTCTCAGCGCATCTTCATGTCAGCAGCGTCCCACTGACAAGACTATTCTAACAAATTGAAATTTGTTTTCAATGAAAATTGTTGTGCGCATTCCCCTCACCGAAACACATCCTTCCGCCGCCTGATCTCCGCGAAGGCTTCGTGATCGGGCGCGTCGGGAATGCCCAGTGAAGCTTTCAGCGCAGGCGCGCGCAAAAATGGATTGGCGCGCTTTTCGCCGGCCAGGCTCATCGGCACGGTCGGTCGGCCCTCGGCGCGCAGACGTGTGATCTCATCGGCGCGCGCGCGCAGATCGGCATTATCGGGATCGACGCTCAAGGCGAAGCGCGCATTCGAGGCCGTGTATTCATGCGCGCAATAGAGCGTCGTTTCGTCCGGTAATGCGGCGATGCGGGTGAGGCTTGCCCAGAATTGCTGCGCCGTTCCCTCGAACATGCGCCCGCAGCCGAGCGCGAAGATGGAATCGCCGACGAAGGCGGATTTCTCCGAGGGCAGATGATAGGCGATGTGCCCAAGCGTGTGCCCGCCGACATCAATCACAAACGCTTCCGTCCCGCCCAGGCGAACGCTATCGCCGTGCGCGATGACGCGATCGGGCGCCGCGCCAATGCGTTCGACTTCGGCTGGCCCAACCACAAAACAGCCGGTCTTCTCCTTCAGCTCGGCATTGCCGCCGGCGTGATCGGGATGCCAGTGCGTGTTCCAGATGTGGGTGAGCCGCCAGCTTTTGGCCGCGCATTCGCGGAGGATCGCGCCCGCGTCCGGCGTGTCGATTGTCGTTGTTTCGCCGCTCGCCGCGTCGTGGACCAAAAAGCCGTAATTATCGTCGAGGCAGGGAAATTGATGAATTGTGAGCATGGCTTCGTCTAACACGAATTGATGCACCGGGAGAAAGGGCCATGAGCGTGCGCGTTGAGGTCGAGGCCCTGCAGCGTTTCTATGCGACGCCGCGCGGGGTCGCGGCGCGGCGCATGATCGCGCGCCGGCTGGCGGCGCTGTGGCCGCACGCCGACGGGCTCGATGTGCTCGGCCTCGGCTTTCCCGGGCCCTATCTTGAGCCGTTCCGCGCCGGCGCGCGGCGCGTCATCGCCTGCATGCCGGCCGCCCAGGGCGCGGCGCACTGGCCCGCTGAGAGCAAGGGGTGTGTGGCGCTCGCCGAAGAGGCGCGCCTGCCATTCCTTGACGCGATTTTCGACCGAGTGCTGCTGGTCCACGCCCTTGAGGAGGCCGAGAGTGCGCGCGCGCTGCTGCGGGAAATCTGGCGCGTCACGGCGCCTGAAGGACGGATTTTGATCGTCGCGGCGAACCGCATCGGCGTCTGGGCCCAGGCGGTGCGCACGCCATTTGGCCATGGGCGGCCGTTTTCGCGCCGCCAGCTGGCGCTTCTGCTTGAGGATTGCATGTGGCGCCCGAGCGCCAGCACGCGCGCACTTTACGCACCGCCGTTCGGCTGGACAGCTCCGGCGGCTTTGGCGTTCGAGCGCGTGGGAGAGGCGCTTTGGCCGCCGTTTGGCGGGGTGGTTATGATGGAGGCGGTCAAGCGCTTGACGGCGAGCCCTGTGGCGCCGGCGCGTCAGGGCGTGGGCGCTCCGGCTCTCCAGCCCGCGCCCGGCTTGCCGGCCCAAGCCGCTTGAGTTTATGAGGCTTCTTCCGTCACAGGCGCTTCATGAAACTCATCACCGCCATCATTAAGCCGTCGCGGCTTGATCCTGTCCTCGATGCGCTGCGCGAAGCGGGCGTTTCCGGCATGACGGTGACTGAAGTGCGGGGCTTTGGCCGGCAAAAAGGCAAGACGGAAGTCTATCGCGGCGCGGAATATGAAGTGAAGCTGCTGCCCAAGGTGAAGATCGAGATCGTCGCCACCGCGAATTCGGTCGAGCGGGTGGTGGCCGCCCTGGCCGAGGCGGCCAAGACCGGCAAGATCGGAGACGGGAAAATCTGGGTCTGCGATCTCAATGACGTGATGCGCATCCGCACCGGAGAGCGCAACACCGCCGCCATCGAGGGATAGGCGCCATCCGTCGCGAAATCGGTGCGCGCCGCGCGCAAGTCGCTAAGATCAAACCATAAAGTGGGGATTGCCATGATCATGACGGATTTCGACCTTAACCGCCGCGTGCTCCTTGGCGCGGGCGTATCGGGCCTGGCGCTGCTGGCCGGCTGCGGCGCACGCCAAGCCGAGGCGCCTGACCTGGCCGCCGCGCTGGATGGCATGGCCACGCGGTTTCTGCACGAATCCCCCGAATACGCGACGGCGCTGGCCGTGCCCGAGGCGCGGGCGGGCGGGCGCTATATCGACCGGCTGAGCGATGTCTCGCGCGAGGGGCGCAATCGGGGCCGGACACTGACGGAAGGCGCCATCGCTGAATTGCGCGCCATCGATCGCGCGCGCCTCGCCGCGTCAGACCAAGTCAGCTACGACGTGGTGCTGACGGCGCTTGAGAATTCCCTCGGCGTGGACCGCTTCAATGCGGGCGACGGCGCGGGCGCGCCCTATGTGGTGACGCAGCTCACCGGCGCTTATACGGGCATTCCCGATTTCCTCGACGCGCAGCACCCGATCACCAGTCGCGATCAGGCGGAAGCCTATATCACACGCCTGCGCGCCTATGCCGGGCAGATGGATGCGGAAATCGCGCGCCTCAATGAAGATGCCGGCGCAGGCGTCATTCCGCCGGATTTCGCGATCGATGGCGCGCTTGCGCAGCTCAATGCGTTCGCGCGTTTGCAGCCTTCGGCCACGGTGTTGGTGCAGTCCATTTCGCGCCGGCTGCCTGAAGCGCGCGATGTGCCCGAAGGCGAACGCGCCGGTTTCGTCACGCGCGCGGAGACGCTTGTGCGCGACGAAGTGTTGCCGGCCTATCGGCGCCAGATCGCCGCGCTGACGGCGCTGCGGCCGCGCGCCACCCATGACGCCGGCATCTGGCGTCTGCCGCAAGGCGCGGAGATGTACGCAGCCGCGCTGCGCGACCAGACCACGACCAACATGACGCCGGATGAAGTTCATCGCATGGGCGTTGATCTCGTCTCGAGCTTGCAGAGCGAAATGGACGCGATCCTGCGCGCGCAAGGCTTGACGCGCGGCACAGTGGCGGAACGCTATCAGCAGATTTCGCGCCGGCCCGACCAACTCTATCCGAACACCGACGCGGGGCGCACGCAATTGCTTGCGGACCTCAATACCCAGATGGCCCAGATCACTGCGCTAATGCCGCAAGCGTTTGGGACGCTGGCCCGCGCGGCGCTCGAAATCCGTCGCGTGCCCACATATACGGAGGCTGGCGCGCCTGGTGGTTATTATCAATCGCCCGCGCTCGATGGATCGCGGCCAGGCGCCTATTACATTAATTTGCGCGATACGCGCGAATGGCCGAAATTCACGCTGCCGACCCTCACCTACCACGAAGGCACGCCCGGCCATCACTGGCAGATCTCCATCGCGCAAGAGGCGCAAGGTCTGCCCTTCATCCGTAGCGCGCTGCTCGGCTTCAACGCCTATCAGGAAGGCTGGGGCCTTTACGCCGAGCAATTGGCCGATGAATTGGGCGTCTATCGCGACAATCCGCTGGGGCGGCTCGGCTATCTGCAGTCCGCGGCGTTCCGCGCCTCCCGGCTCGTCGTCGACACGGGCATGCACCATTTGCGCTGGACGCGCGAGCAGGCCATCGAGTCCATGGTGGCGGCGACGGGCGATCAGCGCAGCTCCGTCACCACCGAGATCGAGCGCTATAGCGTGTGGCCCGGCCAGGCGTGCGGCTACATGGTGGGCCGCCAGGCAATTGTGCGCATTCGCGAGGCGGCGCGCACGGCGCTGGGCGCGCGGTTCGATCTGCGCGGCTTCCATGACGCGGTGCTGACCAACGGCGCCATGCCGCTTTCGGTGACCGAGTCGATCGTCAATCAATGGGTTGAGAGCCGACGCACCGCTTGATGTGATTAGGCGCGCGCCAGCAGGAAAACCGCCTCTTCGGCGAACCAATTGGCGCGCCAAATCGTTTTGGCGAACGGCGCGCCGGCGTGGCCGCGCGCGATCGGCATGGCGCGCTCGATTCGGTAGCCCATTTCGGCGGCGAGTTCGGCGAAATCGCGCACCGTGCACAGGTGCAGATTTTCCGTGTCGCACCACCGGCTCGGCAAAGCGGGCGTATCGGGCATGCGTCCGCGCGTGGCGAGCAGCCAGCGCACGCGCCAGTGGCCGAAATTGGGGAATGACACGATGGCCCGCGCGCCGATGCGCATCAGTTCGCCCAGCACACGACGGGGGTGACGCACCTGCTGAATGGTGTCCGACAGGATGACGTAATCGAAGGAATCGTCGGGAAAGTCCGCAAGGTCCCGGTCGGCGTCGCCTTGAATGACCGCGAGGCCTCTGGCGACGCAGGCGTTGACGCCGGCTTGCGAGAGTTCGAGCCCGCGGCCGCGCACGTTTTTTGAACGCGCCAGCAAGTCAAGCAGGGCGCCGTCGCCGCAGCCGATGTCGAGCACGCGTGCGCCAGCGCGCACCATGTTGGCGATCACCGCATAGTCGACGCGGCTGGGGTCGTTCACCGGGCGCCGCGCCGGCGCGGCGGGGTTGGAGAGTTCAAGAACCGTCATGCGCGCGCGCCGGCGTTGAGCGTCAGGCCGCGCGCGGCGGCGGCGGCGTCGATAAATCCAGTCAGGGCGGATTCGAAGGCGGGCTCCTCAAGCAGGAATGCGTCGTGGCCCTTGTCGGTCTCGATCTCGACATAGGAGGCCTCAGCGCCGGCCGCGACAAGCGCGCGGGCGATGGCGCGGTTTTCAGCGGGCGGGTAGTGCCAGTCGCTTGAAAACGCGAACACACAAAAGCGCGTCGGCGAATCCTTGAAGGCTTGGGCGAGCGCGCCGCCATAGTCCGCGGCTAGATCGAAATAATCGACCGCGCGCGTGATGTAGAGGTACGAGTTGGCGTCAAACCGATCGACAAAGCTGGCGCCCTGATGGCGCAGATAGGATTCGACCTGAAAGTCGGCGTCGAAGCCAAATGACACTTCATCTCGCGCTTGCAATTCCCGGTCGAATTTGTGCTTGAGCGCGGCCTCGGACATGTAGGTGATGTGCGCGGCCATGCGCGCGACGGCCAGGCCCTTGGCCGGACGCACGCCGTGCTTGACGTAATCGCCGCCGCGCCAATCGGGATCGGCCATGATCGCCTGGCGGCCGACTTCGTAGAACGCGATGTTCTGGGCGGAGTGGCGCGCGGCGGTGGCGATCGCGGCGCAGGCGAACACGCGCTTGGGATAAGCGGCCGCCCATTGCAGCGCCTGCATGCCGCCGATCGAGCCGCCGATCACGCAGAATAGCGAGCTTATGCCCAGCGCTTCGATCAATTGCGCCTGAGCGCGCACCATGTCCGCCACCGTGACGGCTGGGAAACGCAACCCATAGGCGGCGCCGTCTGGCGCCGGCGAAGCAGGGCCGGTCGCGCCCATGCAGCCGCCAAGGATATTGGCGCAGATGACATAAAACCTGTTGGTATCAATCGGCAGACCGGGACCGACAATGCGCGGCCACCAGGCCGGCCGGCCAGTGATCGGGTTGGGGCTGGCCACGAATTGATCGCCGGTCAGCGCGTGACAGACCAGGATGGCGTTCGATTTGTCGGTGTTGAGGGCGCCGTACGTCTCGAACGCGATCGTGAGGGGGGCGATATGCGCGCCCGAGGAGAGTTGAAGCGGCGCATTGGCCGCGAAGACGAGTGTGCGTAACCCGCCAGTGGCGGTCCATTTGGCGGGGGCGCTCGCGGGAATCATCGCGCCCCAACATAGCAGCGGCGTGCGCGCCGCGCGCACCCCTCGCGTGCATGGCTTGGCGTGCGCAGGCTGGCGCCGGTATGAGTCTCTCATGGGTGACGAGATTCCCTGGAGCGCGTCCGCGCCAGCGCCCGACGCCATGGCGGGCGCCCGCGCGGAGATCGATCGGATCGATAATGATATGCTGCGTCTCGTCGGTGAGCGGTTGCGCCAGGGCGACATCCTCGCGGCGCTGAAGACGGCGGAGGGGTTGCCGTTGCGGCCGGCGCGCGAAGCGCGCATCTTGCGCCGCCTGATCGCGGCCAGCGAAGACAAGCTGGACGCCGATCTCGTCATCGAGATGTGGCGGGTGCTGATCGCGGCCAATGTGCGCCGGCAAAAGGCGATCGAGATTGTCGTTGGGTCGAGCGGGGGGCAAGATCCGGCCCGCCAGTTCGATTTGGCGCGGCGCCATTTTGGGGCGCGCGTGCGCATTCAGCGCGTCGAAGACGTGCGCGCGGCGCTCAATCGCGCGGTCGATCAGGATGGCGTCGTGGCCGTCACGCCGTGGCCAAGCAAATCCGGCGTCGGCATGTGGTGGCACATTCTCACCGAGAGCCGCTATCAGAAGGTCCGAATCATCGCGGCCCTGCCCATGCGCGCCAGCGGCGACGAGCCGGAGGCGGCCGTTGCGGCGGTCGGTGTGCCGCTCGAAGAGGCGGGCGGGGACCAGACGCTGCTGATCGCCTATGACCGGCACTACAAGGCGGCGCGGGCGCTCAGCGAGGCGGGGATCGGCGGTGTTGAGATCGGGCGGGCCGATACGCGCGTGCTGATCAGACTTGACGGTTTTCTTGGCGCGGAGGATTCGCGGCTTGCCGCGCTCGCCCATGCGGGGCTTGACCAAGTGCGGATCGTGGGGTCCTACGCGCGAGTTCCCTGAACACGCCCGTGAGCTGATGCCCCTTCACGCACTCAAGACCGTCCTCGATATCGAGCCCTACAAGGGCGGCGAAGCGAGTTTGCCGGGCTTCGCCAAGCCGGTGAAGCTCGCGTCCAACGAAAATCCGTTCGGCTGTTCGCCCAAGGCGAAGGCGGCGGCCATCGCCGCGCTAGATAACACCGCGCTTTATCCGGAAGGGCGCGCCAGCAAGCTCTGCGCGGCGATCGGCGCGCGCCATGGGCTCGATCCGGACCGCATCCTGTGCGGGGCGGGCAGCGACGAGATATTTCAATTGCTGCTGCGCGCCTATCTCGCGCCCGGGGAGGAGATCGTCCAATCTCAGTATGCATTCTTGATGTATCGCATTTTCGCGCGGCCCATGGGCGGGGTGGTGCGCACGGCGAAAAACGCGGGCCTGCGCGCGGATGTCGATGCGCTGCTGGCGGAAGTGAACGAAAAGACCCGTATCGTCTTTCTCGACAATCCGAATAACCCAACCGGAACCTACCTGCCGATGTCGGAGGTGCGCCGTCTGCATGCGGCGCTGCCGGACACGGTGATGCTGGTGATCGATGCGGCGTATGCGGAATATGTGACGCGCGATGACTACAGCGCCGGCGCCGAACTCGCGGAGGCGTTCGATAATGTCGTGATGACGCGCACGTTCTCGAAAATTCACGGGCTGGCGGCGCTGCGCGTCGGCTGGATGTACGGGCCGCCAGCTGTGATCGATGCGCTCAATAAGGTGCGCCTGCCGTTCAATGTGGCGACGCCCGCGCAGGCGGCGGCGGCGGCGGCGATCGAGGATTTGGCGTTCGCCGAAACGAGCCGTGCGCACAATGAGCGCGAACGCGCGCGGGTGGGCGCGGCGATAACGTCCTTTGGACTCGACGTCGCCGATGGCGTCGGCAATTTCGTGTTGGTGCATTTCACGCGCGAGGCTGGCCGAAGTGCGGGGGATGTGGACCAGCATTTGCGCTCGCGCGGCTACATCGTGCGGCCTGTCGGCGCCTATGGCCTGCCCGATGCGCTGCGCATTTCAATCGGCACGGACGCGCAAAATTCAGGGATGCTGGAAGCGCTCGCCGAGATTGGCTGGCGATGAGCGCGCTGTATGAGCGCCTCGCGATTCTTGGAATTGGGCTGATTGGATCTTCGTTGGCGCGCGCGGCGCAGGCAAGCGGCGCGGCGCGCTCAGTTGCGCTCTATGACGCGGATGCGGATGTGCGCGCACGTGCACGCGGACTCGAGTTGGGCGAGATTTTCGAGGATGCGGCCGCGGCGGTCGCTGGCGCCGATCTTGTCGTGCTGGCTATGCCCGTCGGCGCCATGGGCGAAGCCGCGCGCGCGATTTGCGATGCGCTGGCGCCTGGCGCAGTGCTGACGGATGTCGGGTCCGTCAAGGGCGCGGTCATAGAGGCGGTCGCGCCTCATGCGCGCGACGACGTGTTCTTTGTCCCGGGTCATCCGATCGCGGGCACGGAGCATTCGGGTCCCGAGGCCGGCTTCGCGACGCTGTTTCGCGGGCGCTGGCATATCTTGACGCCGCTCAAAGACGCGCGCGCCGCCTATGCGGACGCCGTGGCGCGCCTCGGCGATTTTTGGCGCGCGCTTGGCGCGAACGTGGAATTCATGGCGCCGGCGCGCCATGATGTCGTGCTCGCGGTCACAAGCCATTTGCCGCATCTCATCGCCTACAACATCGTGGCGATGGCCGAAGACTTGGAAAACGTGACCGAGAATGAGGTGGTGAAATATTCGGCGTCCGGGTTTAGGGATTTCACGCGCATCGCCGCCTCCGACCCCGTGATGTGGCGGGATGTGTTTCTGTCCAATCGAGAAGCGGTGCTGGAAGTTCTTGGACGTTTCACTGAGGATTTGGCGGCGCTACAGCGTGCGATACGGTGGGGGGATGGGCAAGTGCTGTTCGATACATTCGAACGCGCGCGCCGCGTGCGCCGCGAGGTGATCGAGGCTGGCCAGGATACGCCCGCGCCCAATTGGGGCCGCGACGAGACTTAAGAGAGCAAGTCAAGTTTACACAGGTGCGTGCGGCCTTGATCAACGCGCACGATTACGCGCGGCGCCGGCGCTCTGGCGACAGCAAGGCCTGGGATGCGGTTTCGATGTCGTCCTCGAGGCGGCGCATGAAGTCCGCGCGCGAGAGCCCGGGCGCGATGGGCGGCAAGAACCGCACGATGACCGTTCCAGGATAACGCAATAGGCCGCGCGCCGGCCAGACGAGGCCGGTATTGGTCGCCACCGGCGTCACGGCGACATTGAGATCGCGATAGAGTGCGGCGACGCCAGGCTTGTAATCGGGCGGCGCGTCGATCTCCTGGCGCGTGCCTTCCGGAAAGATGAAAATTTCTCGTCCCTTGGCGATCTCATCACGGGCGCGGCGCAGCATGAGCCGGAGCGCGCTGGCGTGGGTGTCGCGCGCGACCGGAATGGCGCCGCAGCGCTGTGTGTGCCAGCCGAACAGCGGAATGTCCGATAATTCCTGCTTGATGACGATAGCCGGGTTCTTGAGCATGATGAATGGAAACATGGTCTCAAGCGTCGAGAGGTGCTTCATCGCCACGATGCTGGGGCCGGTGGGGATGTGCTCACGCCCCTCGATGACGAGCTTGACGCCGCAAATCCAACGCATGCCGAACAGAGTCATGCGCGCCCAGGCGCGCGGAACGGCCATCGCCCAGCGCTGCGAGAGCGCCGCTTGCGGCGCGCCAAGCACGGCGCACAGCAATAGCGAGGCGTAATAGTAAATCGTGAAGATGAGCGAGCGAACGAGAATCATTGCGCGGGCGCCGGGCCGCTCAACAGGAACTCGCGGAATCGGATCGTGATGTATTTCAGATATTCTGTTCCTAGGCGCAGCGCGACGCTGGGTTCACGCAGCCACAAGCCGCGTTGAGTCCAACGCGTGCGGACCGGATAGGGGATGACTTCGGCTTCAGGCAGCGCGATGTGCATTTCGGCGACCGAGCGCGGCATATGATAATCATCCGTAACGAGAATGATGCGCCGAAAGCTGCGCGCGCGCGCCCAGGCCGCGGTTTCCGAAGCGTTGCCCAACGTGTCTTCCGCCGCGCGCCCCAGATCAATGCAGCAAGCCGCAAGGCGATCGGGCGCATCGATAACGGCGAACAATTCATGATCGCGCACGGCGCGGTCGACGCCGGAAATAAGCAGCCGCTCGGCGCGTCCCTCCGCGAGCAGGCGCACGCCCGTCGTCAAGCGTTCTTGCGAGCCGCCGGTAAGCGCCACGATCGCGTGCGCACGGGGTGGTGGATCAGGCGCCGTCGCGCGGCCCACAACGGCGACAAACGCGACGAAGCCGAGCATCAGCGCGAGCACAAGCGCGCCGACCGTCGCTCCGAACGCCCCGCGCACCCAGCTCACGCGAGCCTCGCGGCGCGGGCGTGGAGCGCGGATGCGGCGCTGCGCGCGCCGAGCGCGGCGAGCGCAGCCGCCGCGAGCGGCGTGGCGATGATTGGGATCCAATCAAGCCAATGCGCGCCCAGGACGATGTCAAGCACGCCCGCGCTCGGTTGCGTCACGTAGATGCCGCCAAACGCGGCCAGCGCGGCCGCGCCAGCGCCGGCGATCCCGGCCCACAAGCCAAGCGAGGCCGCCTCATCGCCGACATTGCGCGCCGCGCCCGCGCCGGTGGCGCCAAGATCGGCCAGCGCGGTGATGAGTTGGGTCTGGCGCAACGCGAGCGCACGCGCCGAAAGGACAATGATCGCCGCCATCATCAGCGCCAGAAAGGCAGCGCCCGCCAGCGCCGCGCGGCGCATGGTCTGCGCGGACCGGGTGGCGAGGGTGGTCACGTCAGCCGGCGCGATCACTTCAGCGGCGAGGCCGCGGCGCGCCAGATAAGCTTCCAGCCGCTGCGGGGAATCTGGGGGCGCATCGACATCAAATTCCACTTCCACGAGGCGCAGCGGCGGCAGATCGGCCGCGCGCACCTCCCCGCCGCCCCAATCCTCGAGCAGCGCGGCGGCGCGCTCAGCCGTGACAATATCGGCGCGCGCCACCGGCGGCGCGGCGGCGATCACCAGTTCGGCTTGGGCCAATTGCTCTGGGGAATCGCTCGCCAGCACACGCACGATGGCCACGCCCGTGGCCTCGTGCGCCCAGCGATCGGCCATGTAATGCGCGGCGCGGGCGAGCAGGCCCGCCGCGGCCGCCGCGAAGCATGCGGCCGCGATCGCCCAGAACACCCAGCGCGCGCGCGCATTTTCAGTCACGAGTAAGTCTCCGCGTGCTCGTAGGCGCCGTCGTCGCGCGCGATGCGGCCGCGATGAATATGCCAATGCGTCGCATCCAATCCCTCGGCAAGGTGTTCGCTCTGGGTGGCGATCACGACGCCGGCGCCGACGCGGCATATTTCAGCGAGCAGCCTGAAGGTGCGCAGCGCGCCCTCGGGGGACTGGCCGGCCGCCGGCTCATCGGCGAGCAGCAGATCCGGTTTTCCGGCCAGCGCGCGCGCGATGGCGATACGCCGCCGCTCCGCGAAGGACAGGCGGCGCGTCAACTCCTCTTCCGCCTCGGCCATGCCGACAAAAGCCAGCAGATCGCGCACATCATCGGCATAATCGCCGGGGCGGCGATTGGCCATTTTGAGCGGCAGGGCGACGTTTTCGAACGTGGTCCAGTCCTCGACGAAAACCGGCTCTTCCGCGATGTAGCCGATGCGGCGTTTGAGCTTGGCCCGCCGGACCTCGGGCAAGCGGCCGATATCCTCGCCGAACACGGTCGCGTGGCCCGCCCGGGGCGGCAGGGCGAGGCGCAACATGTGGATGAGGCTCGTTTTTCCGGCGGCGGTAGGGCCGGACACGATGGCGAGTTCGCCGGCGGCGAGCTCAAATTCCATGTCTTCGAGCACGTCCGGGCCGTCATAGCCGGCCCACACGCCCTCGAAACGGACGATTAATCCATCACGCGGCACAGTGTTCATTAAGGGTTCGGATGCGGCCATTTCTGGACAAGGTCACCGGAATCGACGCACTATCTGCGATCACATGGGGCTTAGGGCGAAATCGTTAGCATGATCCTGACCTGCGCGTCTTGCCTCACCCGCTACCATGCGGATGACGGCGCCATCGGGCCAGCGGGCCGCACGGTCCGCTGCGCTTCCTGCGGCCATACCTGGTTCGCTGAACCGGCCTTGACTTTGGACGCCGCCCCGGCGGGCGACTCCCTCACCCGGGAGCGGGTGGAGCGGATGCGGAAGGCCGCTTCGGCAGCGCCGGGCCCTGCGCCCTCGGCTGCGGCCCGGTTCCGCGCCCAGCAGAATGAACGGATGCGCAAGGAGCGCGTGCGCGCGGCCGCCTTCGCCTGGGCGGGCACTGGCGCGGCGTTGGCCGCCTCGGCCACGGGCGCTGTCTTCTTCCGGGACGACGTGGCCGAGATGTGGCCGCGCTCCGCCAGCGCCTTCGCGGCGCTCGGGTTTGAAGTGAATGTGTATGGGTTGGAGCTCGCCGGGCTCACGGTCGAGCGTGGGTTCGATGGCGATGAGCCCGTGCTGCTCGTGAGCGGCGAAATTCGCAATATCGGCCATGAAGAAAAAACCGCCCCGCCGTTGCGGATCACCCTGCGTGATTCCGAAGCGCGGGAGGTCTATGCGCGGGTCGCGGCGCTTGATGGGCGCGCCATCGCGCCGGGCGGCGCCATGCCGTTCGAAGTGCGTGTGGCCAATCCGCCCGACGGCGCTGTCGATCTCGAAGCGGCGTTCGCGGCTTACGGCGAGGCGGGCGAGCCGGCCCTGATGGCGCGCTCACCCGGCGAGGAGGCGGCCGAGCAGGCGCCGCTCGAATTGGGACCCGCGCACGCCGTGGCGGCGGATGAAGATGGGCTGCGCCTGGAAACCTCGGTCACGACCGAGGGGCATGGCTGAGCCGGACGCAACGATCCTATTTGATGAGGCGATGATCGCGGCGCGCGTCGATGCGCTTGCGGATGCGCTTTCGCGCGACATGGACGATGAATGGGTGGTGATCGCGCTGTTGCAAGGCGCGCTTCCGTTCGCCGCCGATCTGATGCGCGCGCTGGCGCGGCGCGGCGTACATCCCGTTCTCGATTGCCTGTGGCTGGAGAGTTACCGCGATGCACGTGAAAGCTCGGGGCGTGTCGTCGTGCGCGCGGACATTTCCCGCAGCGTGGAAGGACGGCGCGCCCTCATTCTGGATGATATTTATGACAGCGGACGGACGATCGATTTCGCGCGGGCGCACATCGCGGCGAAGGGGGCCCTCGAAACCAAAGTGTGCGCCTTCGTGCGCAAGCCTTCCGCGCCCGTTGGCGGCGTCGATCTTGTAGGCTTGGAGGCGCCCGAGGCGTTCTTGATCGGTTACGGCATGGACGATGCGGGGCGCTGGCGCGGTCTGCCTTATATCGCGGCGCTGACCGCTCCGTAACCGGATTATCGCCGCGCCTCGAGCCAGGTTTTCAGCGCCGCGGCGTTGTTGCGGTGCGGCTCGCGCGCGGCGAACAATAGAGTTGTGACGCCCGCGTACTGAAGGAGGTTCAGCGCCGCCGTGTGCGCTGGGTCTGACGCAAGCTCCGCATCATAGGCTGCGACAAACTCGTCCCATAAGTCCGGCGCGCCGTGGAATCGTTTGCGCAGATCGTGGCTGGGCGCGGCGTCCTTCAGCCACAGATCGATGCGGGCGGTCGCGCGCGCCACGCCGCGCGGCCACAAACGATCGACCAGCACGCGCCGCCCGTCGCCAGCGGCCGGCGCTTCATAGACGCGCTTGAGAACAAAGCTCGCTTTCGGCATTGGTTTGTGCTGGCGCCGAAACTTACCGGGATCAAGAGCCGGCGAAACGGTCCAGCAAGCGGCGCAGATAGTCGCGCTCGGCTTGCGGGCGGCGCGCGTCCTGGGCGCGGCGGCGCAGTTCATCGAGAATATCGTGGGCGCGCGCTCGCTCGGATTGGCTGGGCACGCGCGTGTCGCCCGCATCACCGAGCCCGCCTTGCGCGCGGCCAAGCGGATCGCGCTCGCCCCGGCCGGGCTCGGCCTCGCCATCACGTCGATCTTGCTCCGCCATCTCACGCGCCAAGGCCGCGGCGCCGTCGCGTAGGCCCGCGAGCGCGCGATCTTGCGCGGCGCGCGCCGCTTCCAGATCATTCCCTTGCAACGCGTTTTCAGCCGCGCGCATGGCCTGTTCGGCGGATTGCAGCGATTCGCCGCTCTCGCCGCCGCGCTGTCCGGCCTCGCGACGCGCGGCTTCGAGTTGGCGGCGAATTGCGCCCTGGCGATCGGAGAGGCCTTGGCCGTCTCGCCCACCGCCCTGCCCGCCTTGACGCCGCGCTTCGGTCTGATCGTTCAGTTCGCGCTGCGCGCCCATGGCGCCGGACAATTGATCGAGGCTCTCCTCCAGCGGATTGGGCTCGCCCTCTTCGCCGCTCTCGCCGCCTTCACCGCGCGATCCCTGCGCAAGCTGCACATCGAGGTTTTGCAGCAAGCTGGTGAGTTGTTGGAGCAGCGCCTGGGCCTCGGCCTGCCGGCCTTCGCGGGACAAGCGCTCGATTTCGCTGAGCAGGCGCTGCAGATCGGCCTGTGTGAACTCTGTTTGGTCCTCGGTGTCTTCTCGCGTTTGCCGATCGCCGCGGCGCATCGCTTCCTGGACCAGCGCACGCAAATAATTGTCCATCGCCGCGCGCAGCGCCTCGCTCAATTGGCGGATGCGTTCCGGCGAGGCGCCGTTGGCCAAGGCGTCATTGAGCGCCTGCTGCGCGAGTTCTAGCGTTCGCCGGGCGTCCGCCGCGCCGCCGAACTCGGCGCGCAGCGCCGTGCGCCACAATAAGTCCGCCGCGAAATTCGTATCTTCGATCTCGCGCGCGCCGGTGAGCGCGGCGTGCGCGGCGCGAAAGCCAAGAAATACGGCGTAGTCGCCGAAATACCCGTCGCTTGGCGCCATGGTCAGCGCCGTGATGAAGTGCGCGGCGCGGCGTATGGCGCGCGGCGCGCGCTCTAGGCGGGGATCTTGGTCGTCGGTGCGGATGGCGATCCGCTCGGTTCCGGTGAGGATGTCGCCCGCCGCCATCGTTGCGGGGCCGCCGGGCGCGGCGCGTGCGGGCGCATACGCGCGCCGCTCCCACAGCACCATGCGCCGGATTTCGAGCGCCGCGCGCGCTAGAGGTTGCAAAAACACGCGCTCTGGCAAGGTCACGCGTTGGGGTGCGCTGACGCCTTCCTGGCCGATGGCGTCGCGCGCGACGAGGCGCAGCTCAACTTCCATGCCGGCATAGGGATGATCGGCGAGATCGAGCGCGATGCGCCCTTGCGCGGTGTGCGGGTCTCCGGCGGGTGTTTCCAGCGGCGTTTCGGCTGGCGCGGCGCCGACAAGGCCCGGCGGCGGCGCAATCGGCGTGGCGCGGAGCATAAGCGCGCGCACGCCAAAATCATCCTCGGCGCGCCAGGCGATGTCGGCCCGCTCGCGCGGCTGAAACGCAACCGGCGCGGTGAACGCGATCGTCGGCGCGCGATCGGCGGCCGGTGCGATTGTCCAGCGCGCGCGTGTGTGAAAGCGCACGACGCGCAATGTTCCGGCCTCGGCGAGTGCGAGGCGCGCTTCGTAGGCGCCATCGGGCGCACGTCTGAATCGGACCGAGCGCCGCGCACCGCCGCGCGCTTCGAACACAAGGTGCGGCGCCCCCACGGGACCGGTGACTCGCACGGTCGCCTCCGCGCGCGGCGGCGCGGCGATGCGCTCGCCCAGGCGATCGCTCAGTGAAATGGGCGCGGCTTCGATATAGTCAGCCGGCGTCAGCCAGGCTTCGACGGCGAATGGGCCGTCGCCCAGCATCGGGCCCGGGTCCGGCAGGAAGGCGCGCGCCAAGCGCTCCGGCGCCAGCGCGCCGGCCAACATGGCGGCGCCGATAAGGGCGGCGATGGCTATGTAGCGCAGCCGGTAGGGATCGATGGCGTTGAGTTGGTAGCGTGGCGCGCGCGCCCGCGCCGCGCCGGCGCGTTCCGCCGCGCGCGCCTGTTCGGTGCGCCATAGGGCGAGGCCCGCTTGGTCGAGGCGTGTGGGCCGATCATCCAGGGCGTCGAAGGCGGCGAGGTCGAGATTGGAATCGAGCGCAAGGCGCGTGCGCGCTTCGCCATCCGTCGGCGTCCGCCAGCGCCGCGCGGCGCGCGCAAGGAGCCAGCACAACGCCGCGAGCGCGGCCGCCGCCGCGAGGCTTTGCGCCAATGGCGCCAGCCGATCGAGCCCGCCGGCGAGCGCGACCGCGGCCCAGACTGCCGTCGCCACGAAGGGCGCCAAGGCCGCGCGCAGCACGCGTTCGCGCCCAAGCGCGGCGCGCGCACGCTTAGTTTCGCGCGCCAGCTGGGCGAGAGCGTCCGCGTGGTTCATTCAAAAAACTCTAGCAGCGGAGTGCAGGTCCCGCCACGACTGGGCGCGTTAGGAAGCAGTCACCCAGGCCGGCGCCCGTTCAAGGCCGATTTGTTCATCCACGGTCCATCGCCGCCGTACGACCTCAAATGTGTCGCCGCTGACCAGAATTTCGGGAACGAGGTCGCGGGCGTTGTAGGTGGACGCCATGACGGCGCCATAGGCGCCCGCCGTCATGATCGCGACGAGATCGCCCGCGCCGAGCGGCGGCGTCGCGCGCGCGCGGGCGAATGTATCGCCGGTTTCGCAGATCGGCCCCACGATATCGACGGGTTTGCGCGGCGCTTCTGGGCCGGGTTCAGTTACGGGGCGGACTTCATGAAACGCGTCATAGATGGCCGGCCGCACGAGGTCGTTCATGCCAGCGTCCAGAACGAGAATGCGGCGTGTGGGTCGCTCCTGAACGCGGATGACGCGCGCGAGCAGAAGGCCAGCGTTCGCCGCGATCAGGCGGCCTGGCTCGAAAATGAAGCCGATGTCGAGGCCCGCGAAGATGCGTTTCACCAGCGCGCCGTAATCACTTGGCGCGGGTGGATCGGGCTCGTTGAAATAGGGCGCGCCAAGCCCGCCCCCGAGGTCCACGAACGGAACCGATAAGCCCTCGGCGCGCAGGTCGACGATAAGATCGCGCATGATCGTGAAGGCGCGCTCCAACGGCGCCAGAGCCTTGATTTGGCTGCCGATGTGAATGGCCAGGCCGCGCGGCGCGATGTGCGCGTGCGCGCACAGGCGACGGTAAAGCGCGCGGGTTTCCTCAACGCCAATGCCGAACTTGGCTTCCGCGCCCCCGGTCGAGATTTTGTCGTGGCCGCCCGCGGCGACATCCGGATTGACGCGCAAGGCGATCGGCGCGCGAACGCCGATGCGCGCCGCGCACGCTTCGATCATGTCGAGTTCCGCGCGCGATTCCACATTGATTTGTCCGATGCGCTCGGCCAGCGCGAAGTCGAGTTCATCTTGTGTCTTGCCGACGCCGGAGAAGACGATTTTGTCCGCGGGTACGCCCGCGCGCAGCGCGCGTTTGATTTCACCGGCCGAGACCGTGTCGGCGCCCGCGCCGTGCGCGGCGAGCGTCGCCAGCACCGCGATGTTGGCGTTGGCTTTGACGGCGAAGGCGATCAGCGGCGTTAAGGGCGCCAGCGCGGCGCGAAAGACGGCGATGTGGTGCGCGAGCGTCGCCGTCGAATAGACGTAGGCGGGTGTGCCGACGGAGGCGGCCAGGGCGGCCAGTGACACGTCCTCGCAGTGCAGCGTTCCAGACTTGTAGTCGAAATGGTTCATCGCGCTCCGGCCGCGCTAAAGCATTTCCCGGCGCCATCGCTTCAGTCAGAGAGACCGGGAAATGCTTGGATTCAAGAAATTAGATCGCTGCCTGGCCGAACAACCACACACGCCTTTTCGTGAAGTGGTCTAAAGCGGGGACGGGGCGGCGGGGTTTGGATCGTTGTTTTCGTCGTCTTGCGGGCGGCGCTGATCCCCCGGCGTGGGCGCGCGATCGCCGCGCCCCCACATGGGCTCGGGGCGTTCGAGCGCGGCGCGGTGCCCGCAGCTGGCGGCGAGGCCTGCAAGCGTCAACGCGGCCAAGAGAGCGGCGGTGCGGTTCATGGCGGCGTCTCCTTCCAGCGGGCGATCTGTTCGCGCACGCGTACGGGTGCTGTTCCTCCATAGCTAGCACGGCTGGCGATGGATTGGTCCACCCCCAATGTGGCGCGGGCGGCCTCGGTGATGCGCGGCTCGACCGCTTGGAATTCCCCCAGCGGCAAGTCCGCGAGGCTTGGCAGGCCGAGCGCCTCGGCGCGCCTGACCAGGGCGCCGGTGATGTGGTGGGCGTCGCGAAAGGGGATTTTGAGGTCCCGCACCAGCCAATCGGCGAGGTCCGTCGCGGTTGAGAACCCCGCGCCGGCGGCGGCCGCCATGCGGGCGCCGTCAAAGATCATGGTCTCGATCATGCCGGCCATGGCGGCGGCGGAGAGATCGAAGGCGTCGAATGCTTCAAAGGCGAGGGCCTTATCCTCCTGCAAATCCTTCGCATAGGCGAGCGGCAACGCCTTCATGATGCTGGCCAGGGCGGAAAAATGCGCGGTGACTCGCGCCGCCTTGGCGCGGATCAGCTCGGCCGCGTCGGGATTGCGCTTCTGCGGCATGATGGAGGAACCGGTCGACCAGGCATCGCTCAGCCGCGCGAAGGCGAATTGCGGGGAGGTCCACAGCACGATCTCCTCGGCGAGGCGCGACAGATGCGTCAGTGCGATGGCCAGCGCCGCGAGCGCTTCGAGCGCGAAATCGCGTGCACTGACGGCGTCGAGCGAATTCGGGGCCGGGCGCGAAAAATTCAGCGCGGCGGCGGTGCTGCTGCGGTCAATGGGAAAACCCGTACCGGCAAGGGCGGCCGCGCCGAGCGGGCAATCGCGCATGGTGGTGTCGCGCGCGCCGCGCAGGCGGGCGCGATCCCGCTCCAGCATTTCGACATAGGCGAGCAGATGATGGCCGAGCGTGATGGGCTGCGCTGATTGCAGATGCGTGAAGCCCGGCATCGCCCAATCGGCGTGCACTTCAGCCTGCATGAGGAGGGCGCGCTGGACACGGCCGACGCCCGCGACGGCGCGGGCCAGCGCCTCCCCGATCCAGAGGCGGAAATCGGTGGCCACCTGATCGTTGCGTGAGCGGGCCGTGTGCAGGCGCTTACCGGCTTCGCCGATACGCTCCGTAAGTCGCGCTTCGATGTTGAGATGTATGTCTTCTAGTTCGCGAGAAAAGGTGAACGCGCCGGCCTCGATCTCCGCGGCGATTTGATCGAGGCCAGCCTGTATCTTCCCGTCGTCCTCGGCCGTAAGGAGTCCCTGCGCGGCGAGCATGGCGGCATGGGCCTTGGAGCCGGCGATGTCCGCGCGCCACAGGCGCTGATCGATGTCGATCGAGGCGTTGATCGCCTGCATGGCGTCGGTGGGCTTGTCGGCGAAGCGGCCGCCCCACATGGCTTGGCCGGCGCGGCTCGGAGTAGGATCGTCGGACATGGGTCTCGGCTGGTTGAGGGCAAAGCGGGTTGGGCTGGCGGCGCTGGCGGTTGGGGTGTTGGCGCTTCTCGCATACGGGCTTTTCCTCTTGGCATCAAAGCCGGAGCGGGAAGGCTATGCGCGGTTCGCGCGCGGGCCGCTGCGGACGCTGACCGTAAGCGCCGCGCCGGCGCCGCAAACAACGCATGAGTTTATCGATGCGGCGGGGCGCGCGCGCACGCTCGCGGCGTTCCGCGGAGAGGTCGTGCTGCTCAATGTGTGGGCGACGTGGTGCGGGCCGTGCCGCATGGAGATGCCGACACTTGCGGCGTTGCAACGGCGTTTTGGCGCGCGCGGCTTGCGCGTCGTCGCGGTCAGCATTGATCGGCCCGCAGAGCGCGATGCGGCGCAGGCGCTGCTCGCGGAGCTGGGCGGCGGCGCGCTCGATTTTTACATCGATCCGCTGAGCAGCCTGGCGTTCGCCGTGCGCGCGCCCGGCTTGCCGACCACAATCCTTTTTGGGCGTGACGGGCGTGAACTGGCGCGTTTGGCGGGCGGCGCGGATTGGGCGAGCCCCGAAGCGGCGGCGCTGGTTGAAGCCGCGCTCGGCGAGGCGCCAGATCGTTAGAGGAAAGCGCTGAGCGCGAGGCGCACGCGCGCGGCTTGCGCGCTTACTTGCGCCAATGTCGCGGGAGTGTCCGGTGCTGTCGGCGCCGGCCATAGCGCGACGAAGCGATCCACTTCACGCAGCGCTTCGCCATAGCGCGCGGCGTTGGCTGCGCGCAGCGCGCGTTCGCCGCGGCGCAGCGCATCCCGGGCCGCTAGCGCTGCGCCAAGGGAGTGCTGGTATTCAACGGCGTCAATCCCATCGGGCCCATTCACGCTGGCGTAGAGGCCGGTTGCGATGTCCAGCATGCGCGCGGTGAGATCGGCGGCCCCCGCGCCGACCGGCCCCTGCGCGCGATCGAGCGCCGACAATGCGGCGTCGATGCGCTGGGTGGCGCGCGCGCGATCGGCGCCGTCCAGCGCCTCCAGGCCCGCGGCGCGCACGGGCGCGGCGTCGAGCGTTCCGAATTGGGCGCTGGCTGGCTGATAAACTTCGAGCAAGCCCTGAGAGACCAGTGCGCCGGCTTCGGCGCTGTCAGGCGTTTCGCGCGCGACGAGGAGAAAGCCGCGCAAGTGCTGTATTCGCAGCGCCGTGCGTGCCGGGCCTTCGACGCCGGCATAGGCCCCCGCTGTGCCCGCTTCGCCGTGCTCGCCGCCGGCCTCACCGAGCGCGGCCTCGCCGGCTTCCCCGCTGGCGGCGGGCGCGGCGGCTTCGCCTGCCTCGCCATGCTGGGCCGCGCCTTGCTCGCCAGCTTCACCTTCGCACCCGGCGAGGGAGAACGCGCCCGTGGTCGCAAGTGTCGCTATGCTCAATGTGCGCCAGAGCTTGAGCTTGGCCTCGATCATGTGGTTCTCCAATCCGGCAGGGCGGTGCGCTTTTTGTGCCGCAACCGCAAATCATTCGCAATAGAGGTCTTATGCTCATCGTTCTGCAAAAAGTGCTTGAGGCCGAAGACGTCGCACGCGTGCGGGGCGAGTTGGAAAAGGCCGAGTGGCGCGAGGGCACAGCCACGGCCGGGGCCGCCGCACGGCCCGTAAAGCACAATCTGCAGGCGGCGAACGTCGCGCCGTTGGCGGAGTTCGTGAGAGAGGCCCTGGTGCGTCATCCCGTGTTTCGCGGCGCGGCGCACATGAAGCGGATGTCGGGGCCGATGTTTTCAAAGTACGAACCCGGCATGACCTATGGGCCGCACGTCGACAATGCGGTGATGGGCGCGGGCGAGGCGCGCGTGCGCACCGACATCTCGTTCACGGTGTTTCTATCGGAGCCGGACGCTTATGAAGGCGGCGCGCTCACTATGGAGACTTTGGCCGGCCCGCAGGCGATCCGGCTGAAGTCAGGCGACGCGGTGCTTTATCCGTCGAATTCAATCCACCACGTATCGGAAGTGACGCGGGGTGTGCGCTTGGCCGCCGTCGGCTGGGTGCAGAGCCAGATTCGCGATTCCGCGCAGCGGGAAATCTTGTTCGACCTCTCGATCGCGCGCGCGCGCTTCGCGGATGCGAACGCGTCGCGCGATAATTTGCTGCTGTTGGACAAGGCGACGTCCAATCTGTTGCGCTTGTGGGTAGATATTTAGGGCGGTTCCCAAAAAGTGTTACGCGGTTTTCGGACGAGAACCGCCCTAGCTTTACGGATAGACCAGTTTCATCCCGTTTCGTCTGAATCAGATGAAACGGGATGAAACTGGTCTAGGCGCGGTTCAGCGCCGCATAGCTTGCGAGCCAGGCCGCGATGGCGCCGGCGCTCGCCGCGAGCGCCGCCCCGGCCAGCGCCGGGACCAGGGAGTGCTGGAGGCCCGCCAGCGTTCCATCCTCGATCAGCGTCGATAGTCCGAACGAAAGCGGCCAGGCGAAGCCAGTCGCGCCCCAGGCCAGCGCGCTTGCGCCTGCGGCGTCTCGCCGGCGCCGGATGCGGCACGCCGCGATGCGCCGCCACAGCACGCCAGCGGAGAGGCCCGCGCCGAGCGCACCGGGCCAGACGAGCGCTTGGGCGACGCCGGCATCGTAGCCAATGCCGCTGGCGATGAAGACGGTGAGCCCGTAGCCGATCAGAAACAGAAGGCTCAGTCCAAGCGCGGCGAACACCCAGCGCGGGCGCCGGAAGAGGAGCGCGTTTGGCGTCGCGGATGCATCAGGCGCCACGATCGGCGCGCCCTTCATCCGTCAGCGCGCGTGCATCCGCGCGCGTCGCGATCAGCACGCCGTCTTGCGGCGCCTGGGTCTTTCTGAACGCGATGAGGGAAAGCGCCAAGCCAGCGACCAGCGCGCACGGCGCGCCGACCGCGAGCGCCAAGGGCGCCAACGCCCAGGCCATATCCGGCGAGACGCCGGCGATCTCGAAGCCCGATGATCCATCCCCGCGCTCGACGCCGGCCAGCAGGCCGACCAAGCCTGTGAACGCAAACGGCGCGAGCAGGGCGGCGAGGCCCGAAGCGGCCAGGACGTGAATGACCACATGGCGCCGTTGCCGCGCCGGGCGCCCGAGCGCCGCGGCCGCGGCGATAGAGCCAAGTGAAACGAGGAGCGCGACGGCCACGCACATGGCGGCGAGTTGCGCCCAGCCGCCTTCATTGCGCAGAAACAAAAGCGGCCAGGCGACGGACAACGCCAGCACCAGCACAAACCACACAGGCGCTGGCCGGCGCCAAGCAAGAAGCGTCGGCGCGGGCGCGGTGGGCGCGTCTTGCATGTTCATTGGGCTAACATAGGTGGTGCGCGCCAGTTGTCACGCGCGCGCGCCCTACCTTGTCGGCATCGGCTTTTCGCCGCGATAATCGTAGAAGCCGCGCTGCGTCTTGCGGCCGAGCCAGCCGGCCTCGACATATTTCACCAGCAGCGGGCAAGGGCGGTATTTGGTGTCGGCGAGGCCTTCGTGCAGAACCTGCATGATGGAGAGGCAGGTGTCCAAGCCGATGAAATCAGCCAATTCGAGCGGACCCATCGGATGATTGGCGCCGAGGCGCATCGCCTTGTCGATCGCCTCGACGGAGCCGACGCCCTCATAGAGCGTATAGACTGCTTCATTGATCATCGGCTGCAGCACGCGATTGACGATGAAGGCGGGAAAATCCTCGGCGTTGGCGATGGTCTTGCCGAGCGATTCAACAAAGCTCAGCGCGGTGTCATAGGTCTCCTGGCTGGTTGCGAGACCGCGAATGAGCTCGACGAGCTTCATCAGCGGCGCGGGATTCATGAAGTGCACGCCCATGAATTTGTCGGGCCGATCGGTCGTGGCCGCGAGCCGCGTGATGGAGATCGATGACGTGTTGGAGGCCAACAGAGCGTCGGGCCGCAGCACAGGCGTCAGGTCGGCGAAGATTTTGCGCTTGATCTCTTCGTTCTCGACCGCCGCTTCGATGGCGAGATCGCAGGCGCCGAAATCGCCCAGCTTGGCGGCCTTCTTGATGCGGGGCAGGGCCGCCTTCATGTCGTCCTGCTTGATCAGCCCGCGCCCGACCTGGCGGGCCATGTTCTTCTCGATCAGCTTCAGCGCCCCGTCGATGCGCTCGCCATCTTGATCGTTCAGCAACACGTCATAGCCGGCGAGCGCGCAGACGTGCGCGATGCCATTGCCCATCTGGCCGGCGCCGACGACGCCGACAGTGCGAATTTGATTGAGAATGGTCACGGTGTATCGCCGCCTTGGAGCCAGGAGCGGGCGCGCGGGGCCCAGTTTGGGGCGTCACAATACAGCAATGTTGCAGTGCAGCAAGATGGGCTGACTGTCACAATCGGCGCCTAAATCCCCGCCTTCTCCAATTCCGCCATGAGTTCCGGCACGGCGGCCTTGTAATCCGCCACCAGCCCGAAATCGGCGATCTGGAAGATCGGCGCTTCCTCGTCCTTGTTGATGGCGACGATGACCTTGGAATCCTTCATGCCAGCCAGATGCTGGATCGCGCCGGATATGCCGATGGCCACGTAAAGCTCCGGCGCCACCACCTTGCCGGTCTGCCCGACTTGGTAATCGTTTGGCGCATAGCCCGCATCGACAGCCGCGCGCGAGGCGCCGACAGCCGCGCCGAGTTTATCGGCCAATGGTTCGATCACGCGGTGGAATTCGTCCGCCGAGCCCATCGCCCGCCCGCCGGAGACGACACGCTTGGCCGCCGTCAATTCCGGGCGGTCGAGTTTGACGATTTCATCGGAGAGAAACGCGGATTTGAACGGGCCGGCCGGCGCGGCGACCTGCTCGACGCTCGCGGCGCCGCCGTCGCCGGCCGTCTTGAATGCGGTCGGCTGCACGGTGAGCACTTTTTTGGCTTCGGCGCTCTTCACGGTGAGGATGGCGTTGCCGGCGTAAATCGGGCGCACAAACGTATCGGCGCTTTCAACGCCGATGACGCCGGACACTTGCATCACGTCGAGCTTCGCGGCCACGCGCGGCGCCGCGTTCTTGCCGGTGGTGGTGGCGGGAAACAGCACACCGTCATAGTTCGCCATCAACGGCGTAATCAGCGCCTCAAGCGGTTCGGCCATTTGTTTGGCGAGCGCGGCGCCATCGGCATGCAAAACTTTGCGCACGCCCGCGATCTTGGCCGCCGCCTGCGCAACCGCGGCGGCGTTTTCGCCAGCGACAAGCACATCGACATCGCCGCTCATGGCGCGCGCGGCTGTGACGACCTTGTGCGTCGCATCCTTCAAGGATGCGTTGTCATGCTCGGCAACAACCAACACGGCCATCAGATCACTCCCGCGGCCTTGAGGCCGGCCACCAAGTCCTGAACTGTTTTCACCTTCGCGCCGCCCTGGCGCTTGGGTGGATCGGCCACCTTCACGACGGTGAGGCGTGGGGCGACATCGACGCCGAGATCGGCCGGCGTTTTCGCATCGATCGGCTTCTTCTTGGCTTTCATGATGTTGGGCAGGGAGGCGTAGCGCGGCTCGTTGAGGCGCAGATCGGTGGTGACGATGGCGGGCGTTTCGAGGCTCAGCGTCTGCAGGCCGCCATCGATTTCGCGCGTCACATTGATCTTGCCGCCGGCCACGACGATTTTGGAGGCGAACGTCGCCTGCGGCCAATCGAGCAAGGCGGCGAGCATCTGGCCCACCTGATTGGAATCATCATCGATCGCCTGCTTGCCGAGGATGACGAGGCCTGGTTGTTCGGCGTCCACAATCGCCTTGAGGAGCTTGGCCACGGCGAGCGGTTCGACCTCGCCCTCGGCCTTCACCAGGATGCCGCGATCGGCGCCCATGGCCAGCGCCGTGCGGATGGTCTCCTGGGCTTGCTCAGGGCCGATCGAGATGGCCACGACTTCGGTGGCGGTTCCGGCCGGATGGCCGCCGCCGCCTTCCTTCATACGCACGGCTTCTTCGACGGCGATCTCGTCAAAGGGGTTCATCGACATTTTGAGGTTCGAAAGGTCCACGCCGGTTCCATCGGCCTTCACGCGGACCTTCAAATTGTAATCGAGCACCCGTTTGACGGGCACGAGCACTTTCATGGGGCGTCTTCCTGGCGGGGGATTTAGGCGGGCGGACCCTAAAGGGGCGCCCTTGGGGCCGTCAATGCAGTTAGCTTCAGGGAGTGTCGCGCGTCGCCCCCGGCCGCCACAGCACGTCCGCCTGCCCTTCGTCATTGGCCGCGCGCGCGGCCACGAAGAGGAGGTCGGAGAGGCGGTTCATGTATTTGAATGCGGCGGGTGAAACGCGCTCGCCCGGCTCATCCATCAGGCGCGCGATGGCGCGCTCGGCGCGGCGTGCGACGGTGCGGGCGAAGTGAAGATGCGTCGCCGCTGGTGAGCCGGCTGGCAATATGAACGAGGTGAGCGGGGCAAGGCGCGCATTGATCTCATCAATTTCGCGCTCGAGACGCTCGACTTGTCCCTCCTGAATGCGCAACGCTTCAAAGCCCAAGGGCTTGTCGCGTTCCGGCGTAGCCAGATCAGCGCCGAGATCGAAGAGATCGTTCTGTATACGGAGGAGGATGGCGTCGAGCGCGACGTGCGCGCCCGTGTGCAGGCGCGCGACGCCAAGCGCCGCATTGGTCTCATCAACCGCGCCATAGGCGTCCACCCGCGCGCTGTGCTTGGGGACTTCCTCGCCCGTGGCCAGGCGGGTCTTGCCCTTATCACCGGCCTTGGTGACGATCTTGTCCAACCTAACCATAGTTGCGGTGCGCCCACAGCGCGGCGATCAGGATCAGGATAGCAATGAATTGCGCCACCACCCGCATGCGCATGGCGCGGTTGGACCAGGAGCGGCCGAAATCGCCGCCCCGGAAGAGTGCGTAGATTCCAAAACACAGGACCAGAAACACCACGCCCAGCGCGATCGGAATGGCGGCGTCGAGGATTTGTGACATGGCCCAAAGATAGCCGCACCGGCCGGGCCGCGCCAGAACCCTCGCGCGCCCGGTTGTCGCGGCGCTGTGCTAGGCTTCCGCGATGACTGATTCACTGCCGCTCATTGTCCTGCTTGCGTTCGCCACGGGGTTGGCCGCCTGGTTCGCCTACCGCGCCGCAAGGGCCAGCGAGGATTCCGTGCGCGACAAGGCGCGCCTGGAAGGCCTGGAGATGATCAAGGCCGAGCGTGACCGCGCCGTCGAGGAGCTGGAGCGCGAGCGCGCCGAGGCCCGGGCCGCCGTGTCAGAACTCGCCGAGCTCAAGGGCGCGGCCCAGGCGCGCGAGCAGGCGTTCGCGTCGATGCGCGCGGAGCTGGAAAAGACATTCCAGGCCATGGCGACCCAGGCGCTTGACGCCAATCAGCAGCGCTTCCTCGCCGCCGCGAACGAGACCTTCGAGAAGCACAAGCTGGCCGCGCAGGGCGGCGTCAAGGAAGTGCTGGCGCCGGCGCAAGAAGCGTTGACCAAGCTTTCCGCTCAGGTCGACGCGTTTGAGAAATCGCGGCTGCAGGATCGTTCCGCGCTCGGCCAGCAGATCGTTGAAATCTCCAAGACGCTTTCGGAAACGAAAGACGCCACGGGCAAGTTGGCCGGCGCTTTGCGCCAAAGCCCAAAGGCGCGCGGGCGCTGGGGCGAACATTCCCTGCGCAATGCGCTCGAACTCGGCGGCCTTGCGCCGAAGATCGACTTTGAAGAGCAGACAACCGTCGACGGCGAAGTCGGCAAGCTCCGGCCCGACGTGGTTATCAAGATGCCTGGCGGCCGCAGCGTTGTGGTGGATTCGAAAGTCGCGCTCTCCGCGTTTTTGGACGCGACCTCGGCGCCGGATGAGGCGGCGCGCGAATTGCTGCTGACCAAGCACGCGGCGGAATTGCGCGCGCACGTCAAGGCCCTCGCCGCCAAGGAATATTGGAAGCACTTGCCGGACGCCGCGACGGTCGATTTCGTCATCATGTTCGTGCCCGTCGATAGCATCATGCACGAGGCGTATGATCGCGATCAAACACTGCAGGACGACGCCTTCGCCGCGAAAGTCATCATCGCCAGCCCGACTTCGATGGTGGCGCTCGCCCGCATCATCGCGTTCGGGTGGCGCCAGGAAGCCTCGGCGAAAAACGCCCAACAAATCGCCGATCTGGGCCGCGAGCTATATCGACGCCTGGCCAAAATGGGCGAGCATATCGCTGGTGTCGGCGACGCCATCGGCAAGAGCGTGCGCAGCTATAACGATTTGGTTGGCTCGATGGAATCGCGCGTCCTACCCCAGGCGCGCAAGTTCAAGGAACTGGGCGCCGGCGATGCCGGCGCGGAGCCGCCGCTTCTGGCCCCGGTGGAGATCGCGCCGCGCCTTATGGCGCCGCAGGCGGAGCTGGAATTGCCCGCGCCAAGCCCAAGCCGCAAGAAAAGCGCGAACTGATCCGCGCGCCATTCGTCGCGCCCGGCGAGACGGGCCGCGCCTGGCAGGCTATGGATGCGCGCTTCAGCACAGGAGACGTCCATGCGCGCAATGATTTTCGCGATGATCGCGGCGGCCGGGCTCGCCGCGTGCGCCTCGACCACGCAGGCGCCGCCCCCTGCGGCCGTGACGGCCGATGCGCCTCACATCGTCGCCGCCCTCGCCGATGAGCGCCGCCCGCAAGCGGACCGTGACCGTGACGCTAATCGCCGGCCCGCCGACATGCTCGCCTTCGCTGGCGTGCGTCCGGGCATGCGCGTGGGCGAACTGATCGCCGGCGGCGGGTATTTCACGCGGATATTCGCGGTCGCGGTTGGAGAAGAGGGTCGCCTCTTCGTGGTGCAGCGGCCTTCGCAACCGAACGCTACGCAGGAACCGCCTGTGCTCGCGGTCGCGGCGCAGTATGCGAACACGACAGTGCTGCGCCAATTCTATGGCGAAATGACATTTCCAGAGCCGCTGGATGTGGTGTGGACCTCCCAGAATTATCATGACGCGCACATCACGCGCTTTGGCCTCGATCCCGCCGCCATCAACCGGCGCGCATTCGCCGCGCTGCGGCCGGGCGGCGTCTATATCGTACTCGATCACGCCGCGCAGGATGGCTCGGGCTTGCGCGATGTGGACTCGCTGCACCGCATCGATGCGGCGAGCGTGCGCGCCGAGGTGGAGGCGGCCGGGTTCGTCTTCGATGGAGAGTCAAACGCGCTCAGAAATCCCGCCGATGCGCGCACGCTTTCCGTGTTCGATGAATCGCTGCGTGGGCATACCGATCAATTCGTCTTGCGCTTTCGCCGGCCCTGAGGCGGGGCTATCCAGAGCAGGGCGGCGGCGCTATGCGCTGTGAGCATGCTCGATCCCGCCAATCCAAACACGTTCGCCAATTCACCGCTTGACCGCGCCGGCCATCGGCGGCGCGATGCGGCGTGGCTGGAGCAAGCGTGCGCGCGAGACGATGCGCGGGTGGCGCTGTTTCACAAGCTCAATCCCTTCGTGTTTGACGAAGACGGCGTGCGAACGCCGGGCTGGCTTGGCGGCCATGCGCGGGTTCTGTGCGGGCCGGGCGCGAGCGTTCTGTTCCTAGGCGTTGATCAAAGCGGCGCGCCGCATTTCGCCGCCGAAGTGCCGGACGGCGCGGATATGGACGAATTCCCGCTCGCCGCCATGGGCGCGTTTGAAGATATGCGCGCGGCGGCGATGCTGCTGCCCGCGCCGGACGCGGCGATCCTCGGCTGCGCCAAGGCGATCTTGGATTGGCATCGGCGCCATGCTTTTTGCGCGCAGTGCGGCGCGTCCACCCAGCGTGTCGAGGGGGGTTGGAAACGCTTATGCGCGTCGTGCGGGGCTGAACATTTTCCGCGCGTCGATCCGGTGGTGATCATGCTGGCGACGTTTGGAGACAAGTGCCTGCTCGGCCGGCAAGCGCGCTTTCCGCGTGGCATGTACTCAGCGCTCGCGGGCTTTGTGGAGCCTGGGGAGTCGATCGAGGAGGCGGTGGCGCGTGAGACGCTGGAGGAGGCAGGGCTCACCGTGCGCGCGGTTCGCTACCACTCGACGCAGCCCTGGCCGTTTCCATCCTCGCTGATGATCGGTTGTCTCGCTGAAGTGACGGGCGATCGCGAGACAATTGATCACGAAGAGCTTGAATCCGCGCGCTGGTTCACCCGTGAAGAGGCGCGCCTCCTGGTGACGGGAAAGCACGGCGAGGCGTTCGCCCCGCCGCCTTTCGCCATTGCGCACCAATTGCTGAAAACTTGGGCGAGAGCCTGATTGCTTAATGTTCACCAGCGTGAATCGGGCTCTCTATCAATTGAAAAGAGCGCGATTGCCGCCAAAACCGGTGACCACTTTTGGCTATCGCGCTCTCGCGCCGGTTAGCGCGTGAGCACGCGCGGCCAGTTTCCATTGGCGCGGCTGATATGGCCGGGAATATCGCCTTCCCAGCGGCGCTGAATTTCCGAATTGTAGTTGAGATAGAGCCGGCCATCGACGATGCGCCAGTTCTGCGGATTGCCGGCGGCGGTGTAGCCTTGGCTGACGGCCCAGGCGCAATAACCGCCATATTGCGGCGTGTATGAGCCCGGATTTGCGCGGAAGCGCGCAAGGTTTTCCGCCGTGGCGAAGCGATATTCCGCGCCCTGATGAAGGATGCGGTGCGCCGCCGCGCCGCGCACGGGGCGGCCCTCTGTGAAGTAAGCGACAACATCATAACCCCCCGCCGCGACGTTGGAGAGCGCGCCGGTGTAGACGGGCGGTTGATCGGCGTGGGCGCTATCGATCGCCAGCGTGAACAGCGAGGCCGCCGCGACAGCCAGCGAAACAAGTAGCGCGCGAATGCAAAACACAATTCTCATGTGACTCTCCTTAAGCTTGAACGGGCCTTAAGCTTGAACAGGTGTCGTGGCGGGAACGAAGGCGGCCGCGAGGTCACGCGCGAGGGCGGCGAGTTCGCGGAAGCGGAGGATGAGCAGGCCGAGCGAGGTGGCCCAGATCGTCAGCGCGGCGGCGAAGAGGCCGCCGCCATCATTGTTCGGATCGACGCCAAGCGGCGTGAACAAATGAAAGCTCACCGCGCCGCTCATAACAGCGAAGGCGATGAGCGCGCCGAGCGCGTGCAGCCGGCGAAAGCGCGGCCAGATGCCGATAAGCAGCAGCGCCGAGGCGAACAATTCGCCCGTGCCGATCACGTACTGGGAGAAAAGGCCCGTGTGACCAAACAGGCCATGTGCGCCAAAGCCGCCGGCCCATTCGTTGAGACGGCCGAAAATCACCTGCGTTTGCGGCGCGTCGGTGAATTTGTAACGCAGGCTGTCGAGGAAGACGGCGCTGGCGAACAGCGAAAAGGCGGGCGTCGCATAGCGACGTAAGAAGGCGAGCATGACGAACCCCTGAAATTCACGCCAGTCAGTTCGCCTGGCCGGCCGCGTCGGTTACCAGCGCAGAAAACGCGCGCCGAAGATGGCGCCAAGCGCGGCGCACAGGCCGATGGCGAGGGAATACCAAGTCGTCACAAAGGCGACGGAATCAATCGGGCAGTACATCGCGTAGGCGATGGCGCCGACGCCGCCAGCGGCCGCGCCGATCGCGGCGCCGGCCTGTGTCAACGACGTCGGCGCCAGGCCGCGCACAAGCCAGATGAGGCCGGCCGCCGTCGGCGTCGCAAGCACCGGCACCAGCACAAGGCACCAGGGAAATCCCCCGCCTGTCCAGGCGCGCATACGCTCGGCTGGGTCGGCGCCCATCAGCGCGATAACGCAGGCGATGGCCGCCACGGCGAGGAGCAGGCCGAGCGCGCCGATACGCCAGCCGATCGGCCGGCCCGGGCGCGCCAGGCGCAGGACGATCGGCAACGTCGCCGCCGCGAACGCCGCCGCGAATGCAGCCTTCGCCATAACCGGCATCATGGCGGCGCCGATATCAGGCCGCATCCCAATGGCGGTGACGATCAATACGAGGCCGATCAACAGGCCGCCGCCGATGGCGAGCGCCCAGCGCCACGGCGCGGGCGCCCGTTCGGCCGCGCCCTCGTTGCGTGTGAGCAGCGCGATGAGGTCCTCGGTCTTCATCGGTCCGCCTCCGCGGCCATCATGCGCGCCAGTGCCTTTACGCCGCGATGAGCCGACACCTTGAGATCGGATTCGCTCCAGCCTGTAAGCACGGCCGCTTCACGCACGGATTTTTCCTCCAGCTTGATGAGGCGGATTGCGGTGCGCTGTTTTTCCGGCAGGCGCTCGAGCAGGGCGGCGACATCGTGGCGCGCATCGGCGTTATCGTGCACCGGGTCCGCGAGCGCGGCCTCGGGCGCATCGTCCAGCGCGATGGCGGGCCCGCCGCGCCGCTTTTGCCGGCGCAGATGATCGATCAGCCGGTAGCGCGCGATGGCGTAGAGCCAGGCGGTGAGGGGCTGGGCGGCGTCGTAGGTGTGGCGCTTGGTGTGGATCGCGATGATGGTTTCCTGCACCAGATCCTCCGCGTCCTCCGGGGCGGTGCGCAGGCGATTGCGGAAATAGCCGCGCAGCGCGGCTGACGCTTCCAGGAGAAAGCTTCGCTGCGCCGCCTCATCGCCCTCTAGGCCCTTGAGGAACAGCCCGCGCAGGCGCGTCTCATCGCTGGCCACGGGCGAATTCCCCCTTACGAGTACGGCTGCGCGCCGCGCGCGGTTACGGACGAAGCTTAGCGCGCTTGCGCGGCCCAACGGAAGGGCGCGCCTGGATAAACACCCAGTATGCTCAACGCGCTGGAGAAAAATTGAAGCTCCTCCAGCGCGAGTTTGACCATGGGGTTCTCGGGATGGCCCTCGATTTCGGCGTAAAACTGCGTCGCCGTGAAGGTGCCGTCCAGCTGGTAGCTTTCGAGCTTTGTCATGTTGACGCCATTGGTGGCGAAGCCGCCCATGGCCTTGTAGAGGGCCGCCGGCACGTTGCGCACGCGAAAGACAAAGCTGGTGACCGGGCGTTCGTCGGCGCCCGCCCAATTCGGGGCCTTCGCCAGAATAACAAAGCGCGTTGTATTATCTTGTGAGTCGGCGACATCCCTGGCCAATATATCGAGGCCATAAAGGTCCGCGGCCAAGGGCGGCGCAAGCGCGGCGCGGGCGGGATCGCCGGCCTCCGCCACTTCGCGCGCCGCGCCGGCCGTATCGCCCGTGACCATGGCCGTTAGGTTCAGCCTACGGATGATCGCGCGGCACTGGCCGAGGGCGTGAATGTGGCTGTAAACGGCCTTGAGCCCATCGGGGCGTGCGCCCCTGATCCCCATGAGTTGAAAGCGGATTGGCAAGAAGTGCTCGCCGACGATGTGCAGCCCGGAATGGGGCAAGAGGTGGTGAATATCGGCGACGCGCCCGGCAAGCGAATTTTCGATCGGGATCATGGCCAGATCGGCCGCGCCCTCGCTCACGGCCGAAAAGGCGTCCTCGAACGTGGGGCAGGGCAGGGGTTCATGATCCGGGCGCGCTTCGGCGCAGGCCAGATGCGAATTGGCGCCGGGTTCGCCCTGGAATGAAATGCGCGGTTTCATATGCGCTGCCTAGCGTACGCCCAGCGATTGCGGAAGCGCGACCTTGCGGCGCGCGGCGCCATGGGCTTTCAATGCCGGCGCCCCAAGAGGTGAACGCGATGCGCAAATTATTTCTTGCCTGCCTGCTGGCCATGCAGCTGACGAGTGAGCCAGCCTCGGCGCAGGACATCGATTGGCGCGCGGACGCGAGGACCCTATACGGCGAGCTCATTTCCATGCGCACGGCGGCGGGCCAAAATCAGGGCGCGCGCATCGCGGAGCACTTAGCCGCACGCTTTCGCGCAGGCGGCTTCGCGGCGGAAGATGTGCGTGTGACGCCCTATGACGATACGGCCATGCTCACCGTGCGCTATCGCGGCGCGGCAGGCTCGGCGCTGCGCCCCGTGCTGCTGCTCGCGCACCTGGACATAGTCGACGCTTTGGCGAGCGATTGGAGCCTTGAACCGTTCACACTCACCGAGCGCGACGGCTATTTTTATGGGCGCGGCGTCTACGACAACAAGATCGGCGTCCTGGCGCTGACCATGAATTTTCTGCGCCTCCGCGCTGAAGGATTCACGCCCAACCGCGATCTCATCATTGTCTTCACCGGTGATGAGGAGACGAATGGGCGCGGCGCGCAGATCGCCGCGCGTGACTACGCCAATGCCGAATACGCACTGAATTCCGATTCTGGTGGCGGCGCGTTCGCCACCGATGGTCGCGCGCTTGGATTTGCGCTGCAGACCTCGGAAAAGACCTACGCCACATTTACATTGACGGCGCGCAATCGCGGCGGGCATTCCTCCCAACCGCGCGCCGACAACGCCATTAATGAACTTTCCGCCGCGCTGACGCGTATCGCCGCGCATAGATTTTCACCGCGCCTGTCCGATACGACGCGCGCTTATTTCGAGCACCAGGCGATCGGCGCGCCGGCGCCTCTGGCGCGCGCGCTGCGGCGCTTTGCGCGCAACCCGCGCGATCGAGCCGCTGCTGATCTTATCGAGCGCGATCCCGGGTTTATCGGCGCGACGCGCACGACCTGCGTGGCGACGCGCCTCGCCGCCGGCCATGCGGACAATGCGCTGCCTCAGACAGCGGTCGCCACGGTCAATTGCCGCATATTTCCAGGCGTTTCGATCGAGGAGACACGCGCTGAGCTTGCGCGTGTCGCGGGCGATGCCGCGATCGTGGTTGAACTCCGCCCGGACTTCACACCCGCGAGCGATCCTTCGCCATTGCGTGAGGATGTCATCGCCGCCTATCGCAACTCGATCCACGCGCGGTTTCCGAATGTGGACATTATTCCCAGTATGAGCGTCGGCGCGACGGATGGGGCGTTTCTGCGTGCGGCGGGCGTACCGGTCTATGGCGTGCAGGGGGCCTGGCTCGTCAGTCCGGATGATGATCGCGCCCACGGGCGTGATGAACGCATTCCGGTCGAGTCCGCGTTCTTCGAAATCGATCATTGGCGCGCCATGCTGCTTGAATTGTTCAGCGCGCGGTAACCGCACACTCGCACGCCGCGTACCGCGTAAAGGGGCGGGTTGTGAGAGCAGCGGCATGCAGATGGACCGGAGATTTCTTTTGGGAGGCGCGTTGGCCACGGCGGGCCTTGGCGTGAGCGGAGCGGCGCTTGCGCAGACCGGCGCGGCGCGGTTCGCGCGTCTGGGCGCCGGCGCTGGCGTGTTCGATCATGCCGCGTGGGATCGCCTGCTCGAAGCCTATGTTCGCCCTGGCGCGGACGGGATCAACCGCATCCGCTATGGGGCTTGGCGTGATGCGAGTGCGGACCGTGCGGCGCTCGCGGCCTACATCGCGGCGCTCGCCGGCGCGCGCATTTCAGCCCTGTCACGGCCCGAACAATTCGCGTTCTGGGTCAATCTCTACAACGCGCTCACGGTGCGGACGATATTGGATGCGTTTCCAGTGCGCTCGATCCGCGACATTCGCCCCACGCTGCTCTCGATTGGGCCTTGGGGCCAGCCTGCGGCCCGGATCGATGGCGTCGATCTTTCGCTCGACGATATCGAGCATCGCATCCTGCGGCCAGGCTTTGGCGACAACCGCGTGCATTACGCTGTCAATTGCGCATCGCTCGGCTGCCCAAATCTCGCCGCACGCGCCTGGCGGGGCGCCACGCTTGAGGCCGATCTCGACATTGCGGCGCGCGCCTTCATCAATCATCCGCGCGGCGCGCGCATTGAGGCGGGGCGATTGCGCGTATCCTCGATTTTTCATTGGTACGAGGCCGATTTCGGCGGAACCGACGCGGGCGTGATCGCGCATCTTGCCCGTTTCGCGGCGCCGCCCTTGCGGGCAGGCCTCGCGCCGGTCCGCACAATCTCGGGCCACGATTACGATTGGCGTCTTAACGGCGCCTGAGCGTGGCGCGGGCGGCTTCAAGGTCGGCCGGTGAATCGACGCCCTTGGGAAACTCAGGGACAGCGCCCACTTCAATGCGCATCCCCAGTTCAAGCGCGCGCAATTGTTCGAGGCTCTCGCGCCGTTCGAGCGGGCAGGGCGGCGCGGCCACGAACCGCGCCAGCGCGGCGCGGCGGTACACATAAAGCCCGACATGGCGCCAGACCGGGCCATCGCCCGCCGGCGCCGGCGCGCGCGTGAAATAGAGCGCGCGGCCGATGTGCGCCGTGCGCCAAGCGACGATTGCTTTCACCACATTGGGATTGGCGCGATCATCGGCGGCTTCGCTTGGCGAGGCGAGCGTGGCGAGATCGGCCTCGGGCGCCGATTCCAACACGCTGACCGCACGCGCAAGATCGCCCGGCGCGAAGGACGGCATATCGCCTTGCAGATTGACGATGAGGGCGTGCGCGCCGTCGGGATCGAACGCTTGCGCGGCGGCGTGCACCCGGTCCGTGCCCGAAGGCAAGGCGGGATCGGTCAACACGGCCTCGGCGCCCGCCGCGCGCGCGGCGGCCGCGATCTCGGGCTCGGCGGCGGCCACCAGAACCGGCCCGGCGCGTGAGGCCAGCGCGAGCTCCACCATCCAGGCGATCATCGGCCGCCCGCCAATATCGGCCAGCGGCTTGTTCGGCAGTCGCGTTGAGGCCATACGCGCCGGGATGACGATGAGCGGCATGCCTGGGTCTTATTGCGGTTTCAGGCCGAGTGGAAACCGGTCGGCCGCCCGGAAACCGCAATAATCAAATAATTGGACCGCGTTCTGACGGAAAACCGGTATCCACTTTTCCTGAACGCGGTCTAGAGGAGCGATGCCGGTCCGTCACCGCTTGGGGCGATGGGCCGCGCTTGGCGCGGCGCGCGCCTCGCGTATAAAGCGGCCAAAGCCCGCGCGGGCGGATTCGCGGGGCCCGATGGAAGAAGACTGGGGCGGCGCCATGAGCGATCTGAGAATGAATTCCGTGTTCGGCGCGGTGCTGGCGTCGGTGCTGGGGGTGCTGGTTGTAGGCACGCTGGCGGATTCGTTCTTCGCGCCGGATTTTCCCGAAAAGGCGGGTTATCTGCCCGAGGTGGCGGCTACGCCCGGCGCCGGCGCCGGCGCCGCCGCGCCGCAACAGGAAGGTCCGCCCGATTTCGGCCGGCTCTACGCCGATCCCGCGCAATATGCCGATCTCGTTGCGCGCGGCCAGCGCGCCACGGCGGTGTGCGGATCGTGCCATACGTTTGACGCGGGCGGCGCGAACCGCATCGGGCCGAATTTGAACAATGTGTTTGGGCGCGCCGCCGCCTCGCACGGCGGCTTCACCTATTCGGAGGCGATGCGCGGTAATGGCGCCACCTGGTCCTATGACACGCTCGACGCCTTTTTGCGCTCTCCAAGCCAAACAGTGCGCGGCACGAGCATGGCCTTCGCCGGCGTGCGCAACACGGACGAGCGCGTGGCTGTGATCGCCTATTTGCGCTCGCTGGCGCCCAATCCGCCGGCGCTGCCCGCGCCGCTTCCCGAACCCGCACCGGCCGCGACCGAGGAGGCCGCGCCCACTGACGCGGCGGCCACGCCTACGCCCGGCTGAGATTTGTGCGGTTTCAGGTCGTGTGGAAACCTGTCGACCGTCCGGAAACCGCACAAATTAAATACTTGAGCCGCTTTCGGACGGAAAACCGGTATCCACTTTTCCTGAAAGCGGTCCAGGCATTCTCCGCAGCGACGTCGGCGCCCCGGCGACGGAGGCGATCCGTGTGAGCGCAGCGGAGAGCGGTTCGACGGCGACCTTCATATGAAAGGCGTTAGCGTGAAGGATTTCGCCCTTTGCGCAGACAATCGCCACGTGCCCATCCCAAAAGATGAGATCCCCGCGCCGCGCCTCATGAACCGCGCACGGCGCCGGTTCGCCAAGCGCCGCCTCTTGCTGATCGGCGTCGCGCGGGGCGGCGAGTCCTGCCGCTTCCAGTGAGGCCTGAACCAGGCCGGAGCAATCGAGACCGAACGAATCCTTGCCGCCCCAGAGGTAGGGCGTGCCGAGAAATTGTTCGGCGACGGCGACGAAATCCGGCGCGGCGGCGTTGATCGGCGCCAGGTGCGCGGCCGGCAGCCATGCGCCCGCCGATGTGCGCACGAACGCGCCTGCCTGTTCCGAGATCGTGACTTTTGCATTGAGCGACAAGAACCGGCGCAAGGGTGATTTCACGTCGGGCGCGGCGAACTCAATCGTGCGCAATGTCGCCACGCGATGGCTTGGCGCGACGATTGTATCGCCCAAGGCATCCGCCGGCATATAGCCGACATAGGAATCGCCGCGATTCTGAACCCACGCCCAGCCGTCGCGCTCATCAAAGACGGTGACGCACTCACCCAACAGCGCTTGCGTCTCCAGTCGCGCGGCGGCGTCGGGGCGTTCGTGCAGGGGCGCGACCGGCGCGATCACCTGTTTGATGGCGCCGGAGACGTAACGCGCGGCGCTGACTTCACCCCTAAGATAGGCGGCCGCCAGATCGGCCCGCGCCGGCGTCAGGCGCGGGTCTCGGCTCAACGCGCGAAGCCGGCCAAGCGCTCCTCAACGGGGCCAAGCTCGGCGGCGCGGTGCGAGATAAGATCGCCAAGGTCGGCGAGGTAAGCGACGCCCTTGGCCGTGGTTTCGATGAGAACATTGCGCCCGTCTTCAGGATCGCGCCGGCGGGTGACGAGTTCGTAGCGCGACAGCGTGTCGAGCGCGCGGGTGATCGCCGGCTTGCCCACGGCCAGCGCGGCCGCGAGGCCTCGCACGGTGTGGGGCGGGGGGCCGAGATGCACCGTCATCAGCACGGCGAGCTGGCGCGCGGTCAAATCCGGCTCATCGGCCTTGACGCTCATCACCGTCACATTGCGCCACAAATCCAGCGCCCGGGAGCGATCCAGTTCAAATCCCATTGCCCAGCCCTTTCGTTCGACGGGCGCAACATTGGCGGATTTGGTGGCCGTGTCCAGCGGCTAACACAAGATGTTGTGGGTAAGATCAGGCTTTGCCAAAGCGCTGCTTGAGCACGCGCCAACTCGCGCGCAGCGCATGCGCATCGCCGCCCACCGGGCGCGCCGGGCGCTCCTTCGCTGTCCAGGCGAACACATCGAAATGCGCCCAGGACGGCGCGTCGACAAAGCGCTTGAGGAAGAGGGCGGCGTAGATCGCGCCGGCCATGGCGCCGTCGCCGGTGTTTTTAAGGTCGGCGATGGGGCTGTCCATGTCCGCGTCGTAAGGGGTCCAGAGCGGCATGCGCCAGAGGGGATCATGCATCTCGGCCGACGCCTTGGCGAGCTCGTTCGCCAGCGCATCGTCATTGCAGAAGAGCGGCGGCAGATCGCCGCCAAGCGCGGTGCGCGCCGCGCCGGTCAACGTGGCGAAGTCGATCACGATCTGCGGGCGATCCTCGCACGCGCGAGCCAATGCATCGGCGAGAATGAGCCGGCCTTCCGCATCGGTATTGTCGATCTCTACGGTGAGGCCTTTTCGGCTCTTGATGATATCGCCCGGGCGAAAGGATCGTCCGGACACGGCGTTTTCAACGACGGGCAGGAAGAGATCGAGGCGTACGGGCAGCTTCGCGGCCATGATCGCGCGCGCCAGGGCGAGCGCGTGGGCGGCGCCGCCCATATCCTTCTTCATCAGACGCATGCCGGCATCGGTCTTGAGATCGAGGCCGCCGGAATCGAATGTAACGCCCTTGCCGACCAGCGCCACGCGCGGCACGCCTTCCTCGCCCCAGGCGATGTGCAGAAGGCGCGGCGCTTCGTGCGCGGCGCGCCCAACGGCGTGAATGAGCGGAAAATTCGCCTCGATCAGCGCGTCGCCCACAATGGCCGTGAACCGCGCGCCGTGCTCGGCGGCGATGGCTTGCGCCGCCGCATGCAGAGCTTCCGGCCCCATGTCGTTGGCCGGCGTGTTGACAAGATCACGCACCAGCCAGGTCGCGCAGACGAGCAGATTCGCCTCGCTCATGTCGGCGCCGTCCGGCGCGATGAGCCGTGGCGCGGCGCGCTTGGCGGCTTTGTAACGCGTGAAGGCGTATGCGCCGAGGCCCCAGGCGATGGCGATCAGCGTGGGCGGCATGTCGCGCGGGGCGGCGGCGATGCGATATTCGCCGGACGGCAGATTTTGCGCCAGCGATCCGAACGTCATGGCCGAGGCGCTCTCGCCGAGGCCGAACACAACGCGCTCCACTGATCCATCCGTGGCCGGAACAATGAGGATGCGCCCTGCCTGGGCGCGGAAATCGGCGGCGTGCGCGAGGCGCTTCATCGCCTCGGCGCGGCTTTCGATCCACGGCGCCCATTCGGCGGGCCGCAGCGCATGGATCGGCGCGGCCGATTGGCTTGGATCGGTGATGAAGGGCAAATCTGTCATGTGGCGCTGTCCTAACCCGTCCGATGGGCCGATCCCATTAAAGCTTTGTTGAGCCGCGCGGGACGAGCCTTGGCGCAAAGGATTCGGTCATGAAGGATGCGATGAAGCGCTTGACGGCGGTTGCGGCGCTGGCCGCGCTGTCCGCGTGCGCGACAACGGACGGCGCGGCGGACGCCCAGCAATCCGCTCAGCAGCCTGGCCAGCAGCGCGCGGAGCGCCAGGGCCGGCCGGCGCGCATCGATCGCGCGGCGCGCGCGGCGATCGCGCAGCAGCCAGGGCTTACGCAAATGTCCTTCTGGGCGCAGGAATTTGTGACCCATCCCAATGACCTCGAAGCCGCGCGGCGTTTCGCGGAGGCGTTGCGCACAGGCGGGCAGGGCCAGCGCGCCGCGCAAATCGCCGCCCAGGCGCTGCAACAGCATGAGGGCGATATCCCGCTGACGCGCACGTTGGGGCTGTCGCTGCTCTCGACCGGGCAGGCGGGCGAGGCGCTGCGCCCGCTCGCGCTTGTCGCCGCGAGTGATCGCACCGATTGGCGCGCGCGCTCAGCGCTTGGCGTCGCGCTGGATGAATTGGGCCGCCACACCGAAGCGCGCGCCTCGTTCCAGGAAGCGCTGGCGCTCGCGCCGAATGAGCCGGGCGTGATGACCAATATGGGCGTGTCGCACATCATGTCCGGTGAGCCGGCGGAGGCGGAGCGGATCTTGCGCGAGGCCACGGCGCTTCCCAATGCGCCCGTGGAGGCGCGCCAGAACTTGGCCCTGGCGATCGGCCTGCAGGGGCGTTTCACCGAAGCGGAGCAGCTCACGCGCGTCGATCTCTCGCCGCAAATGGCCGATGCGAACATGGCGTATATTCGCGGTCTGCTCGCCGATCCGCGGCGTTGGGGCGATATGCGCCAGACGCGGCGGAACTAGGCCGGCGACGTAAAAGTACGCAGGCTCGTGAGCGTCTTGTAGCGGCGCACGTTCGAATTTGCGTTCAAGTGCTTTTCAGCGAAGTCGGCGTAGTTCGACATGTCGCGCATTTGCAGCGCGATGAGGATGTCATAGGGGCCGGCGAGATAGTGAGTTTCGACGACACAACTTTCCTTGGCCAAGCGCTTCGCCAAGGACGCGAGCGCGGCGCTCGATTCCTCGCGGAGCTCAACGAGCACAAATATCCTGAGTGGTCGCCCGAGCGCCTCGGGCGCAATGTTCGCCTTCGCGCCCGTTATCACGCCCTCGGCGCGCAAGCGTTCGACGCGGCGCTGCACGGCGCTGGCCGACAGATTCACGCGCGCCCCCAACTCGCCATAGGTGAGCCAGGCGTCCTGCGCCAGGGCGGCGAGGATGGCCCGATCGCGATCATCTAGACTCATCTCACCCTTCCTCGGGCTCGCCGCCACGGGCGCGCAAAAAAACTGCATTGCACGCACAATAATTGCGCGAAAATCCCGTGCATTGTCCACTAAAGGAAAGCGGCGCGAGGGCGCGCGGGAGGAGAATACGCCATGGCGTTGTCGGCGATGAGTCGTTTGTCCGGGAGTGGCGATGCCGCGGAGACGGAGAGCGGCGCGTATCTGGAGGTCGCGCGCGTGTGCCGTGCGGCGCACGCCGCGTTCGCGAGGCGGGACGCGCACGCGCTGCGCACACTTCTATCGCCGCACTGGCACGTCAAAAGCTTAGGCGATGGCGCAACGGCGCTGATGGTGACGGCGCGGGATCAACTTCTTGAGACCATCGACCGCGCGACGCCGGTGCCGGAGCCAGTTGAAGTCAGCGGCGTTCAGCTGTGCTTTGGCCAACTCGCCATCGTGCGCACGGAATATTGGGCCTTGGCTCAATCGAGCATTCACACATTGTTGAAGGATGGAGCGCGGGGCTGGACTTTGATCGGCGAGGCGCGCCTGCATCCAGCTCATGCGCGGCGCGCCGCGCGCTTCGATCCCGCCCTTGCCACGCCTGAGGCGCTCGCCGTGCTGGACCGTTACTATCGCGCCGTGACGGACGGAGAGCCCGCGCCCCTCGAAGATATTTTCGACGCAGGCTGGCACATGAAAAACCACGAGTTCGGCGAGATCGTGTGCGAGGACAAGGCGGCGTTCATCAAGCGGATCGAACCCGGCCCCTTGCCTGGCTATTCGGATAACCGCCAGATCGCGGATGTTCAGGTGATCGCAGATCAGATCGCGTATGTGCGTGTGGACAGGCCGTCGACGCCATCCACGACGATCTTTGTCCTGTTTCGCGTCGGCGGGCGCTGGGTGGTGAGCGACAAGGTCTGGGCGGATGGCCGGATTGGCGCCGCCGCAACAGTGAATTAGAGTTTGTTCCGATCGGATGGAAACACCACCGATCCCCGGGGCGTCGCCCCCGGGTCCGGCCGTAGGCCGGCCCGAGGATAAA
>CADEEL010000025.1 GCA_902826335.1 uncultured Alphaproteobacteria bacterium | reverse complement strand
GCAAGCCGCTTCTCATCATCGCCGAGGATGTCGAAGGCGAAGCCCTCGCCACGCTCGTTGTGAACAAGCTGCGCGGCGGCCTCAAGGTCGCGGCCGTGAAGGCGCCTGGCTTCGGCGATCGCCGCAAGGCCATGCTGGAAGACATCGCCGTGCTGACCGGCGGGCAAGTCATCAGCGAAGACCTCGGCATCAAGCTTGAGAACGTCACGCTCGACATGCTCGGCAAGGCCAAGAAGGTCGTGGTCAAGAAGGACGACACCACGGTTGTCGACGGCTACGGCGCCAAGACCGACATCGAGGCCCGCATCGGCCAGATCCGCAAGCAGATCGACGACACCACCTCCGATTACGACAAGGAAAAGCTGCAGGAACGTCTGGCCAAGCTCGCCGGCGGCGTTGCGGTGATCAAGGTCGGCGGCGCGACGGAAGTCGAAGTGAAGGAGCGCAAGGATCGCGTTGATGACGCGCTGAACGCCACGCGCGCGGCCGTTGAGGAAGGCATCATCCCGGGCGGGGGCGCTTCGCTCCTGCGCGCGGCGCTGAAGCTCAACATCAAGGGCGACAACGAAGACCAGAATGTCGGCATCGCGATCGTCAAGAAGGCGCTTGAGGCGCCGATCCGTCAGATCGTGGAGAATGCCGGCGTGGAAGGCTCCATTGTCGTGGGCAAGATCCGCGAGTCGAAGGATGACACGTTCGGCTTCAATGCGCAGACGGAAGAATATGGCGACCTGCTGAAGGCCGGCATCATCGATCCGGTGAAGGTCGTGCGCATCGCGTTGCAGGACGCGGCGAGCGTGGCCGGTCTCATCATCACCACCGAAGCCACCATCGCCGAAGCGCCGAAGAAGCAATCGGCCGGCGGCGGCGGCGGCGGCATGCCCGGCGGCGGCATGGGCGGCATGGGCGATATGGATTTTTGATCGACGCAGTCGATCAAAAATCCATCCCGGACGGGGCGACAAGCCCCGATCCGGGATCCCGTGCAGAACAAACTATGGAAGGGCGGCGCCACACGGCGTCGCCCTTTTTGTTGCAAGCCTGCAAACTTGCCTCCGCGACCAAGGGCGACAAGGGTAGCCCTATGTCCGTTGAGCGATTCGTCCCGCCCGAGGTTCTTAGAAAGTTCGAGGTTCATGAGTGGCGGAATGCGCTTCCGTTGATCTCAACACACCGTCCCGCCGAATGGGCAGAAGTTTTGGACGTGCTCTCACGCTTCGTGTTGTGGCGCTCGTTCATCACGCGGCCGGGCGGCAACAAGAGCAAGGCGGCTAAATGGCTCGATAACCAACTGCTTGGCTACGGATGGATCGAGAAGAAGTTTGACACCCGGATCATTGTGGATTCCGAATCCAAGGACGTTCCGACCCACAAGGTAGATTGCTTTAAGAACAGCGTCGCCCTTGAAGTAGAATGGAGCAACAAGGACCCGTTCTTCGACCGAGATCTCAACAATTTTAGACTCCTCTTCGACCTTCGCACGGTCGACGTCGGAATCGTTGTAACGAGAGGCGAAGAACTTACGCCGATACTGAAGCGCCTTCGCCCCGGCACGACTTATGGCGAAGCCACTACTCACATGAGCAAACTGCTGCCAAAACTCCATGGCGGTGGTGCAGGCGGCTGCCCGGTCATAGTGTTCGGCATAAGCGCTGGCGCTTACGTCGATGAAGATGAACCCGACGAGCTTACGCTCGAAGAGCCGGAGGAAGAAGACGAATGAGCCGCGCTCCCACTAAGCGCTCGGCAGGCGCAGGCTCCTTAACGGCCACCCTGGACCTCGCGCGGACTCTTCGAGGCAGCCGCTTCGGCACGATCCTCGCCGATCCGCCATGGCAATTCACCAACCGCACCGGAAAGATGGCGCCGGAGCACAAGCGCCTCGCGCGCTATTCGACGATGAGCGTGGATGAAATCGCCGCGCTGCCGATTGGCGATTATGGCGCGGACACCAGCCACCTTTATCTCTGGGTTCCAAACGCACTCCTTCCCGATGGCCTCCGCGTAATGTCAGCCTGGGGCTTCACCTACAAATCAAACATCGTCTGGTACAAGACGCGCAAGGATGGCGGTCCCGATGGTCGCGGCGTCGGTTTCTATTTTCGCAACGTCACGGAACTTCTCCTCTTTGGCGTCAAGGGCAAGAACGCGCGCACACGCGAAGCGGGCCGCCGGCAGGTCAACATTATTCCATCCCGCAAACGCGAGCACTCGCGCAAACCCGACGAAACCTACGACATCATCGAGGCGTGCAGCACTGGCCCCTATTTAGAGCTCTTCGCCCGCGGCACGCGCAAAGGCTGGACCGCATGGGGTGCGCAGGCGGAAGCGTACGAGCCCTCCTGGCCGACCTACGGCAATCATTCCGGCGTGAAGAAAAAGCGGCGCGCGGGCACGGGCGATCTCTTCGAGCGGTGATGGTCGCCGCGTCGACGCCCGCGGCCGATTCCCCTTGCCCGCCTCGGCCCGAAATCTAAAATCCATCCATGCAGCCGATCACGCTCTTCAACGCGCCGCTCGAATTCTACCTCTTCGGCGCGACGCTGCTCGGCGTCGCGCGCAAATCTCCGGCGCGCGTGACATGAAGCGCGCCGCCACGCCTTGGCATGAACGCGACACCACGCCCGGCTTTCTACTGATCGCCGGCGCCGCGCTATCCTTCGCGCTCTTCAACAGCCCCCTCGCGGGCGCCTTTGATGCAGTATTGCACCGCCAACTCATCGCGCCGCCATTCGCCGCCGGCGTGAAGCTCGACGTGCTCCACTTCATCAATGACGGCCTTATGGCGGTGTTCTTCCTCTATGTCGGCCTCGAATTGAAACGCGAATGCATCGAAGGTCCGTTCCGAAACCCGCGGGAAGCGGCCTTGCCGATCATCGCCGCACTCGCCGGCATGGCCGCGCCAGCGCTCGTCTATCTCGCCATCGCGGGAGCGGACGCCGCGCATGCGCGCGGCTGGGCGATCCCCGCCGCCACCGACATCGCTTTCGCGCTTGGCGCGCTTGCGCTGCTGGGCGCACGCGTTGCGCCGGGCTTGCGCCTCTTTCTGTTGGCGCTCGCGATCATCGACGATCTGGGCGCCATTCTCGTCATCGCAATATTTTATACGCAAAGCATCGCCGGGTGGGCCCTCGGCGGCGCGCTCGCGTGTTTCCTTGCGATGTTGATGCTCAACCACATGGGACTTAAACGGCTCTGGCCCTATTGGCTCATCGCGCTCGCCTTGTGGGCGTTCATGAAGTTATCAGGGGTGCACGCCACCGTCGCCGGCGTGCTCGCCGCCCTCGCCATTCCGATGCGCCGCGCTGACGGCGCTTCGCCTCTTCTGGCCGCCGAGCACGTCTTGAAGCCCTGGGTGCAAATGGCGATCATGCCGACATTCGCGGTCGCCAACGCCGGCCTTCCATTGAACAATATCAGCCTGCAGTCATTTCTCCACCCCGTCTCACTCGGCGCTGGGCTCGGCCTTGTGATCGGCAAGCCGCTCGGCGTCTTCACGGCCACGCTGGGCGCGGCCGCGCTGTTGAAGCGGCCTTTGCCCGGCTCGCCCTTGCAAATACTCGGGCTGTCTTGCATTGCGGGCGTCGGCTTCACGATGAGCCTCTTCATCGGCGCACTCGCGTTCGCGGACGGCCCGGAGGCGGCGCCAATGAGGCTCGGCGTCATCGCCGGTTCGCTCCTTTCGGCGCTGATCGGCCTTGCGCTGCTGGCGTCATCGGCGCGGCGCCCGGGCGATCCGGACTTGGCGCGGGAAGAAGAGATCGCGGAAGAGGAAGGCGTCCTTAATGCTCGGTGATCCGCCCGCCCTCTTCAACGCGCCGCTCGAATTCTACCTCTTCGGCGCGACCCTGCTTGGCGTCGCGCTCTTCCATCATCGCACGCTGAGCGTCGCGCTGATCGGCCTCACGGCCATCATCGCCTACAAATTCGTCTTCACGGGCTTTCACGGCGAAGCGGGCGCGCCGGGCCTCGCCGCGCACCTCGCGCATGAATGGGTGATCATCGCCAATCTGGCCCTGCTGCTCACCGGCTTTGCGCTCCTCTCGCGCCATTTCGAACAAAGCAATCTGCCCGATCTCGCGCCGGATATATTGCCCGACGATTGGACCGGCGGACTTGTTCTGCTCGCGCTCGTCTTCGTGCTCTCCGCGTTTCTCGACAACATCGCCGGCGCCCTGATCGGCGCGACCGCCGCGCGCCATGTCTATAAGGGAAAAGTGCAGCTCGGCTTTCTCGCCGCCATCGTCGCGGCCGCGAACGCCGGCGGCGCGGGCTCCGTTGTGGGCGATACAACCACCACCATGATCTGGATCGCTGGCCATAGCCCGCTCGACGTGTTGCACGCTTATGTCGGCGCGCTCGCCTGCTTTGCGGTGTTCGCCATTCCCGCCGCGCGCGCGCAGCAGAAATATCAGCCCATCCTCAAGCACGATGTCGGTGAAATCAAAGCCGATTGGGCGCGCATATGGATCGTCGTCTTCATTCTCGTCGCCGCCATCGGCGCCAATGTCATCACCAATATTCTGGCGCCGCACGTCTCGGACCTCTTTCCCGTGATCGGCGCCGCGGTCTGGGGCGCGATCCTTCTCTCCGCGCTCGCGCGCAAGACCGATTGGGCGGTTCTGCCGGAGGCGGCCAAGGGCGCATGCTTCCTGCTTGCGCTCGTGCTGTGCGCATCGCTTATGCCGGTGGAGGCGTTGCCGCCGCCATCTTGGGAAACCACGTTTTCATTGGGCTTCATTTCGGCCGTGTTCGATAACATTCCGCTGACCGCGCTGGCGCTCAATCAAGGCGGCTATGATTGGGGCATGTTGGCTTACGCCGTCGGCTTCGGCGGTTCGATGATCTGGTTCGGCTCATCGGCCGGCGTCGCCGTCTCCAACATGTTTCCGGAAGCCAAATCCGTCATGGGCTGGCTGCGCGCGGCGTGGTGGCTGCCGGCCGCTTATGTGATCGGCTTCCTTGTGATGCTTGCCATTATGGGCTGGCGCCCGGGCGTCTAGCGCTCATTTCCATCGAATTGAAACACCACCCATTCCCGGGTCGTTGCGAAGCAACGATCCCGGGACCCATGATCACAACACGGTCGAGGTTATGGGCCCCGGAATTGCGCTGCGCGCAATCCGGGGATCGGTGATGACGAGCCTGAATCTCAACCGACCAGACTTTAGCGCCGCGCCCGCACGCCAATCGTCACCGCACGATCCTCGCCGGGAAAATAGCGATCAGCGCCGAACGCGAAGTCCGCGCGCTCGGCATAGTCCGTGTTGGTGAGATTGCGGATCGCGGCGTTGAGTGAAACGGCCTCGCTCACCCGCCAATCCGCGCGCAGATTGAACAAATCATGGCCCGGATAGGCGCGCGTATTGGCCGCGTTGGTGAAGTATTCGCCCATGTGAACCCATTCCAGCTCAGCTTCGAGCGCGTCATGCGGGCGCCAGATCGCGCGCGCGTTCCACAGCCAGCGCGGCGCGGAATCGACATCGTCCCCCGCTGAAATGCTCTCCCCCGCCCGCGTCGAGGGATCGGAAAAGCGATAGGTGTGGCGCGCATAGGTGAGCCAACCAGCAATCTCCCATTCATCCGTAAGCGGAACAAAGGCGGAAATCTCCACGCCCTGGTGGCGCGTGCGCCCATCCGTAACGGTAAAGCCATCCGCGTTGCGGAACGATGTGTCGCTCTTGTCCATGTGATAGAGCGCGATCTCGAACGACGCCGCGCCGAGCGCGCCGCGCCAACCCAATTCCACCGAATCCAGCGTCTCGACGCCCTGCTCGCCCGGGACTTGCGTCGTCTGCAGGGAATAGAGATCGGTGATCTGCGGCGGGCGCGCCCCGCGCGCGAGATTGAGCCACAGCGTGTGATCGGCGCCCGGCGTCCACACCACGCCAAGCCGAGGCGTCAACGCTGAAAATTCATCCACGCGGTCCGCCACGCGGCGGAACCGGCCCACATCGTCCGTAGGCGCATCATTGTCATAATCGTAGCGCACCTCCTCCCCGCGCAGGCCCGCGACCACGCGCCAATCCTCGGCGAACGCCCAATTCGCCTGCGCATAGAACGCCGCGACGCGCATTGCGACGTCATAATCATAATGCAGACCCTGGGTGAACGTGCCCGTCGTCGCCCGTGTCTGGAATTCGTATAGCGAGCCGTCCGTCCAATCCCCATCGGCGCCGAGGATAAGTGAAAAATCATCGCGCGGATCCCAGTAGAGGCTCGCCTGCAGCCCGCCCCCAGCCTGGCGCGTCAGCTCCTGCGCGCGCGAGGGAAAGAAGGAGAGATTCAAATCCGCGTCGATCCAGCGGGCGTAGGGCGTCAACCGCAGGCTCCAATCGCCGAAGTCACGCGACAGCGTTACGCGTGCGCGCGCCAACTGCGTATCGCGATAGGCTTCGGGGACCGGATTTGTCCGCGCCAGGGCGGAATTCGCATAGGCGTCCGACCCCTCGATGAAGCCGGCGGTCTCCTGATTGAGGTTTTGCACGGCGAGGCGCGTTTCGATGACCCATTCGCCGAGATGTGCGTCCCACCCGCCGAGAATTTGCTGCCGATCAAGCCCGGACGAGTCGCGCCACCCATCTTCGTGGGTCGCGGCGAATGAAAGGTGGAAACGATGCCGCGTTGGAGTGACATAGACCATCGCGAACTGGCCGTCTGGGGCCGTATTCGGGCAATGGTGACCGCCCCGATAACCTCCGACCGCGGTGAGCGCACCGCTCACGCGCCCAAACGAACCGACGTCAATCGATGCGCGCTCGACAGCGAATGCGCGCGCTTGCGTGACGCTGCATGCCCAACCGAGGCGCCCCGGCGTCGGCGTGATCACATTCACCAGCCCATGCACAGCATTGGAGCCATAAAGCGACGAGCCCGGCCCACGCACGACTTCAACACGGTCCGCGAAATCCAAACTCGTCTCGAACAGCTGGTTCACATTGGCGAATCCCGGCGCGCGGATCGGCACGCCGTCTTCCAGCACCAGAAAAGACCCCGCGCTTTGCCCGCCGTTCAGCACCGGCGAACGGATCGCCGGCAAATTCTCCACGCCATTATTGCGATGGATCGCCACGCCGGGCAGGCGATTGAGCGCTTCGCTCGGCGCCTGCGCGCCGATCCGCGCGAGCTCGCCCGCATCGAGCGCCGCCGAATTGCCGGCAAGCGTCGCCGTGCTTTGCGCGCGCCGCTCGCCCGTGACGACGATCTCCTCGCCTTGCGCGAAGGCGGGCGTCGCGACCGCGCAGGCGGCGAGAAAGAGGCGACGTTTCATCCCGCCGCCAGGATAGAAGAAGCCAGCCTGTTGCAGAAGAGCGCGCCCATGAAACGCGGCGGCCGCCTGGGCTATGCGCCCGGCGGCCGCTCTGTCGTCGCGTTTACGTCTTGGGGCGTCCCCTCCCCGAATCGCGCGCCACCCTCTTTTGGCCTTATGGCCTGCGGGACGGCGGTGCGACCATGGCGCGGATTACCGCTAAGTCAAGCAGGCGGCGCCGGAGCGCCGCCTGTGCACGCGGCCCGGAACGCCTCGGCTGGGCCGTCCAACCCCAACGCGCCGAGCAGCGCCGTGAGCGCCGCATGCTTGCCCTCATCCCAATCGGCCGCGCGGCTCGCTGCAAGCAGCGCTTCGCTGCGTAGGATGACGCCGCCTTCGACAATGCGCAGCCCGTTCGCCGAGAGCGTCGCGCCCGTCGTTGTGATGTCGATGATCGCATCCGCCGCGCCCGCCGCCGGCGCGCCTTCCGTGGCGCCGAGACTTTCCACCAGCCGATAATCGCCCACGCCTTGGGCTTCGAGAAAACGCCGCGCCAGGCGCGGATATTTCGTGGCGATCCGCGCGCGCGCGCCGGTGCGGGCGCGCTGATCGGCGCACACTTCCGCGAAATCCGCCACTGTCACCACGTCAAGCCAGCACGCTGGCGCGGCGAGCACCAGATCCGCGCGCCCGAAACCGAGCGGCGCCAGTGAAAACGTGCGCGCCAGCCCCGGATCGGCCTCGTTCAGCACATCCGCGCCCGTTACGCCGAGATGAACCTCGCCCGCGCGCAGCGCGCGCGCGATCTCACTCGCGGATATGAGCCGCACATCAACACCCGGCGCCGCCGCGATGCGCGCACGATAACCGCGTCCATCAATTTCAATGGAAAGGCCGCGCGCGGCGAAATAGTCGCGCGTCTGCTCTTGCAGCCGGCCCTTGGACGGGATGGCGAGACTAAGCCCGCTCATGCGCGCGCCTCGATGAGCCGGCGCGGCCGCACCGCGAAGCCCGCGCCCGCGATGTCTTCGCCGCTCAAGCGCTTGACCAGCGCATCATAGCGCCCACCCCCACCCAGGCTTGCGCGCGCGCCGAGCGTCGGCGCCTCTAATTCAAAGATGAAGCCGTCATAATAGGCGAGCCCGCGCCCCAGCCCCGGCGCGAAGCGCGTCTCTTGCGGCAAGGGCGCGGCGGCCGCGATCGCCGCGATGTGTGCGTCAGCCTTCTCCAGCGCCGCGCGCGCCAGCGCTGCATCGGCGAGCCCGCCATGCGCTGTCAGCGCCGAGATTTGCATGAGCGCGGGCCCGCACACCGCCTCGATACCGATCAGCTGTGCGAGCGCATCGAGTTGTGCGTCCGTCGGCTTGGATGCGCGCGCCAAGGCGCGCTTGCGTTCGAGGCGCGCCGCGATTTCAGACAGCGGCCGTGTTCCAATCGCCGCGATGTTCATGGACGCCAAATGGTCCGTGAGCGCTGCTTCGTTATCGACGCCCGCAAGCGCGCCACGCGCATCGCCCATCGCCGCAGCCTCCGCCGCAACACGCGCCAGCCCATCGGGCCGCATCAGCGCACGCCGCACACGCGCGCGCCATAGAGGATGAAAGCCGCACGCATCGATGAAGCCTTCAACCAGCGCGATGTCCCCGAGCCGCAGCAGCGGCGCCGCGTTCGCGGCCTCGCAGCACGCCAGCGCCGCCGCGACGATGGCCGCATCGTCCGACGCGCCGAGCCATTCCGCGCCGATCTGCACGAATTCGCTTTCACGCGCCGAGCCTTCCGCCTGCCGGCGAAACACCAGCCCTTCATAAGCGATGACGCCGGCGCGCAGCCCTTGCGCCAGCGCGGCGGTGAGCGCCGGCACAGTCATATCCGGGCGCAAACAATGTTCCTCGCCCTCCTCGTCCGCGATCAAAAACGCGCGGCGGCGCAAGTCCTCGCCCGACAATTCTAGATAAAGCTCCGCCGGCTGCAGCACGGGCGGATCGATCCAGGCCGCGCCAAGCGCATCGAGCACAGCGCGAAGAGCGCCCAACTCAGGCATCGCGCCCACGCATCACGCTCACGCGCCGCGCTGGCTGGCGAGAATGCGCGAAACAGCGCTTTCCAACTCGTCTTGTGGCACGGTGATTTGCGCCGCCCCGCCCTCGCGCCATTCCTTGTTGTCCGCAACGCTCTTGGCGCGCGCGGCGCCGAGTTTCAAATCCTTGAGCGTCACTTGCCCTTGCGCGCGCTCATCCCCGCCGAGGATGACGGCGAGGGGGGCGTTGCGCTTATCCGCGTACTTCAATTGCGCCTTGGGCCCCGCGCCGCCGAGATAGACTTCCGCTTTAAGGCCCTTGGCGCGCAGCCGCGCGGCAAAGGCAAAGCAATCTGTCATAGAGTCCTTGTCGAACGGCAGCACCACGATTGGGCCGTCCGTGAACTGAGCATTGGCCTCACCCGCCTCCAACGCCGCCGCGAGGCGCGACACGCCAATGGAAAAGCCGGTGGCTGGAATCTTCTGCCCCGTGAACCGCGCGACCAGATCGTCATAGCGGCCGCCGCCGCCGATGGAGCCGAACCCGGCGCCGTTCGCGCCGATAAGCTGCGCCTCGAACACGGGGCCGGTGTAATAGTCGAGCCCACGGACAATCGTCGTGTCCAGGCGCCATTGTTGGTCGCTAACGCCCATGGATCGCAAAACGTCGCTCATGCTCTCCAGGTCCGCAAGGGCGGAAGCGACACTTGAGTCAGCATCAGGAGAAAGGTTCAATTTAAGAAAGTCTATGCGCTGTGCATTAGATTGGCTCGCGCTTCCGGCCCCAGAACTTCCCGAGTTGGTCAAGACATCGAGCAGACTATCCGCTGCCTCAACACTTAATCCTGCACCAGGCGTGAAGTCGCCGGATTCGTCCTTGCGCCCTTTGCCAAGCAGAGCGCGCACACCCTCGCGCCCCAATCGGTCGAGTTTGTCTATCGCACGCAAGATGGTCGTCCGATTGAATTTCGCCGGCGCTTGTGCGCCAAATTTCGCAATAAGATCGAGGGCACCATCAAGTATTCGTCGATCGCCAAAATTGATCCGATATTCCCCGCGCTTCAGCCCCAGCGCCTCATAGGCCGCGCAGGCCATGGCGATCATCTCGGCGTCGGCCGCCGGCGAAGCGCTCCCCACCGTATCGGCGTCGCACTGCCAGAATTCGCGAAAGCGCCCTGGTCCCGGCTTTTCATTGCGCCACACCGGACCTGCCGCCCAGCGCCGATAGGGCTTGGGCAGGCCATCGTAATTTTCGGCGACAAAGCGCGCGAGCGGCGCCGTCAAATCATAGCGCAGCGCCATCCATTGATCGTCATCGTCTTCCAGCGCGAAGACGCCCTCATTGGGCCTGTCCTGATCAGGCAAGAATTTGCCAAGCGCATCGGCGTATTCGAACGCGCCCGTCTCCAGCGCCTCGAAGCCCCAGTCTTCATAGACCTTGCTGATCTTGGCCACGAGCGCGCGTTCGCGCGCGAGGCCCGCCCCGCGGCGATCTTGAAAGCCGCGCGGGCGGCGCGCCTTGGGGCGAAAGTCTTTGTCCGATGCCGACATGGTCGCGGGGTGCTAGACCATGCCCGCCCGCGCGGCAATGCGGGGCGGATGCGGGCGCGCCGCTTCCGCGCACACCCATCCCCGGGGCGCCGCGCAGCGGCGAGCCCGGGGCCCATATCCGTAATCGTTTGAGTCAATAGGCCCCGGACTTCGCCTTCGGCGAATCCGGGGATTGGCGAAATGTTGTAGACGGCCTGCTACGTCGCGTACTTCACCGAACAGCCATAGGCCTGCGTCTCCGGCGTCGCGACCGCGCGGCCGGCGGCCAAATCGTCCAACGCGGCGCGCACATAATTGCGCGCATCGGCCGGTGAATTGGATGCGTTCGCGGTGGCCCGGTCATCAAGCGCGCCCTGATAGACGACGCGGCCCTGCCCATTGATGACGAACATGTGCGGCGTGGTGCGCGCGCCATAAGCATGGCCCATCACGCCGGCGGGATCGAGCAACACCGCATCCGCATTTGAGCGCGCCGCCTGGGCATGCGCGGCTGCTTGCGCGCCCGTCAAATGCCCCTGCTCGCCCGGCGCGGAGGAAATGACGGAAAGCCACACCGCGCCGGCATCGCGCGCGGCCTGCTGCACGGCTTGCATATTGCCGGAATTGTAGTGGCGGCGAACATAGGGGCAGTCCCTGTTCGTCCATTCGAGCACGATCGTGCGCCCCGCGAACTCGCTGAGCGTGCGCGTGCGCCCTTGGGCGTCAACCGCGCTGAACGCGGGCGCGGGCGCGCCTGTTTCAACGGCCGCGTCCGCGCTGGTGGCGATGAGCGCGCCGGCCGTCAGCGCCGCGGCCGCTGCGATGGCGGCGGCGAGCAGAAGATTGCGGCGTGAAAATGCGGTCATGGTCTTTCCTCCTCCAGGATGCGGATGATGAGGGTCTCACTCAAAATTTGCGGCAGAATGACGGGCGCGGTCGCGCCCGGCGCATAATAGAGATAGAGCGGCACGCCCGCGCGGCCATGGCGCGCCAGTTCAGCGGCGATGGCGTCGTCCCGATTGGTCCAATCGCCCACAAGATACGCTGCATTGTGCGCGGTGAATGCATCGGCCACGCGCGCGCGCGTGAACACGAGGCCTTCATTGACCTTGCACGTCACGCACCAATCGGCGGTGAAGTTGACGAGAATGGGCCTGTTCGTCACGCGCAATTCCGCCACGCGCGCCACGCTCCAGGCCTCGCTCGCGAGCGCGGACGGACGCGTTCCGAGCCAAAGCCCCGCCAGCGCCAGCACCGCGAACGCAAGCGCCGCCCCGCGCGCACCGATCCCACGAAACGCGCGCAACGCCCAGATCGAAAAGCCCAACGCCGTCGCCCCACCCAAGAGCAGCAGCACGCCGCGCGCGCCCATCTGCCCGGTGAGCACCCAGGCCAGCCACACGGCGGTGGCGAACATCGGAAACGCCAGCGCCTGCTTGACGCGCTCCATCCACGGGCCTGGCTTCGGCATCAAGCGCTGCAAGCCTGGCGAAAAACTCAGCAGCAGGAACGGCGTCGCAAAGCCAAGCCCGAGCGTCAGGAAGATCGCCATCAGCGCCCAGGGCGCTTGCGTCAGCGCCAGGCCCGTGGCGCCCGCCATGAACGGCGCCGTGCATGGCGTCGCCGCGATCACGGCCAATGCGCCGATCAGGAACGCGCCGAGATCGCCCCCGCGCGCCGCGAGGCCCGCGCCGGCGTTCTGCAACGACCCGCCGATGTCAAAGACGCCAAGCAGATTGAGCCCGATGGCGAAGAAGAGGAGCGCCAACGCCCCGATCACCCATGGCGCCTGCAATTGAAAGCCCCAACCGATCGCCGCCCCCGCGCCCTGCACCCCGATCAATACGCCCGCGAACGCCGCGAACGCGGCGAGCACGCCAGCCGTGTAGAGGAGGCCATGGCGGCGCGCCTCGCCCCGCTGCGCCCCGCCCGCGAGCGACAGCGCCTTGATCGACAACACCGGCAGCACGCACGGCATGATGTTGAGGATGAGCCCGCCGAGAAACGCGAAGACCAGCGCAAGCGGCAAGGTCAGCGGCGGCGGCGCTGGCGCGGCCTCATCATCGCCCGCCGCCGGAATTGGCGCGCCATCGGCTCCAGCGAGCGGCGCGCCGGCTATTGCATTGATCTCGAACGCGCGCGCGGCCCAGCCTTGCGTGGTCTCTTCCTCGAACGTGATGACGCCCGCGAGCGGCCCCGCGCCCAATGCGCGCGCCGGGCCCGGCTCAAGCGTGAGCGAGGCGCCGTTCGGCCCGATCGCGCCCGGCTGCGGCGCGATGTGGCGCACCACGTCCCGCGCGAATGGAAAAAACAAAAGACTGCGCACGGACCCGGCGCGGCCGGCCAGCGCATCACCGGTGAGGCTCAGACGCGCCGGCGGCCCAGCGCTGATCCGCGCTTCGAGCGCGCCCGCGCGCGGCAGGTTCGCGACCGCCGCCGCGATGCGCGGCGCCCAGATCGCATCGTCCGCGCCCGCCGCCGCCACGGGCAACGTCAGCGCGAGCGGGCCTTGCTCGGTGAGGCATATGTCCGAACACACCAGCCAGAACGCATCGGCCCGCAGCGTCACGGACCCGCCGGGCGACAAGTTCGCCGGCGCCGTCATCTCGATCGGATAGAGAACCTCGCCGCGATGAATATAGCTCATCACGATGGCCACGCGGTGCGCCTCGGGCGCGGGATGGCGCAGCGGCCCGGCGGTGAAGCCCGGCGGCAAGGCCCAGGTCAGCTCCGTCGGCTCGCCGCTGTCGCCGGCGTTGATCCAATAGGTGTGCCAGCCCGGAATGATCCGCTGGCGCAGCGCGATGGTGAAGCGTTCGCCCGGCGCAATCGCCGCGCGCGCGGACACGAGCTCCATCTCCGTATGTTCGGTGCGCAGCGGCTGGGCGGCCGCCGGCGCGGCCAGCCCAAGCACGAGCGCGAGGATGAGGAGGATTAGACGCATCGCCGCCTTCTTGGCGGCTTCCACGGCCCCCGCCAATGCGACTCTCCCGCGCTCCAAAGCCCGCCGCCCCTGGCGTAGGCGCGGCCGCGCGCTATGCTCGGCCCGGGGGATGAGTAGAACGGGGCGCGGCTCATGCGTGGGCAATCCTGGTATTTTGACGATATCCCCATCGGATACATACACGTCTTTGGCGCGGCCCCGGTTACAGCTGAGGACATCGCCCTCTTCCACACCCGGTTTTCGCCTTATCTCCCGCTCTCGGCCGAGCGCAAGGAAACCGGCGCGCCCGCCGCGCAGGCCCATGTCTATGCGCTCTGGTCCCGCATGCTGTGGGAAGAGACGAAGGAATGGCCCGTGCTGGCGCGCCTGGGCCAGGATGCGCTGCGCTGGTACAAGGCGGCCGCCGCCGGCGACGTGCTGAGCGTGCGGCTCGAATTCGCCTCCAAGCAAGTGGTCGGCGCCGATCGCGGCATCCTCATCTCCAATCACGAAGTGCTGAACCAGAACGGCGAATTGGTCATGGCGCTGATGACGCGCACGGTCATGGCCAGGACGCCATAATGCGCGCGCCGATATGACCATCCTGCACGCCGCGGCGCTGCAATTTCCCATCACCATGAACGGCGCGGATAATCTCGCCGCACTCGAAGCGCTGCTGGCGCCGCTGCCGCGCGGAACTCTGGCCGTCGCGCCCGAGGGCGCGCTGTCCGGCTATCTGCCCGAGCCGCATTTCGTGACGCGCATCGATCAGGCCGCGACCCTGCGCGCGCTCGACACGCTCGCCGCGCTCGCGGCCGCGCGTGGCCTGCACATCGTCGCCGGGGCCTGCGTTGCGGAAGACGGCCTCTGGCGCAATGCAAGCTTTTACTTTGCGCCGAACGGCGCCCGCGCGCGCTATGACAAAATCAATCTCGCCATGAGCGAACGCGGAACCTTCGCCGCCGGCGACGCCTTGCCCGTGTTCAACACCGTGATCGAGGGCGCGCCGGTGCGCCTCGCCATCCAGATGTGCCGCGAAATCCGCTATCCGGAGCAATGGCGCGTGCTGGCGGCCAAGGGCGCGCAAGTGTTCGCCTATGTGAACAACGCGATTGGGAGCAAAACGGGCCACGGCCTCTGGCGCGCGCATTTGATCAGCCGCGCCGCCGAAACGCAGCGTTTCATCATCGGCGCCAACAACGCCGCGCCCGATCAGACCTGCCCTTCTGTGATCCTCGCGCCCAGCGGCGAGGCGCTAGACGAACTTCCCATCGGCGCCACGGCCGCCGCGACCGCCGCGCTCGATCTCTCGGAAGTCTCCGATTGGGTCATCGCCCAGGCCCGCGCCGATGTCGTCGCCGTCACCGATGCACACATCAAAACGGCCCCGGATCGCGTCGGGGCCGCCTGATTGCAACGAATGTGAGGAGCTTAGTTCGCCAGCGGCGTCGCCGCCTGGATGCGCGCCGCGCGGGCCAGGATTTTCGGCCACAGGCCGAGCGACAGGAGATGCGCGTGCATGACGGCGGTGACGCCGCGATCGCGCAACTCCAGGAACGTCTCCTTCGGCAAGGCGTTCAGCTTCTGCTCTGAAATGCGCAGATATTCGCCGAGCTTTTGCGGCTCGCCGGCCGTGCCGTCCGGATTGGCGCGTGGAATGGCCAGCGGCGTCAGCTCGAACAATTGGTGCTCATCCATCAGCTTCACGAACTCGGACGTGCGCCGCGCCAGCACATCGAATTCGCGGCAGAACTGGATTGCGTCCTGCGTGTAGCGGGAGGGCTGGTCTGAATCGAAGAACGGCATTTCCGGCGTCGTCGAGATCATCTTGGCGCCGCGATCGATGCACACCACCACGCGCTCGCCCTGCTGATCGGCGGGCGGCGCGGCTTGCTGCGGTTGCTGGCCCGCGATGATCGGCAGGAACGGATAGCGCCGCGCGAACGCCGGCAGATAGACTTCAGGATCAAGTGAGCCGTCATTGCCCAGGAACACGTTCATGCCCTGGCGCAGGCCCATCACCGCCATCGGCGTCTTGGATTGCGTATCGAAAATGATCGGGTAGCAAACCGCCGCCAGGCCGAATTCATCCACCGTCAGCGGCACCAGGTGCGTTTCCGCCAGGAACGAGAACGGGTTCGACACCTGGCTGACGCCCAGGCTCTTGTGCTTCTCGACCGAGAGCGGCTCCAACTGCCGATAGAACAATATCTGGCCGAGCGATTGGCCGCCGGGCGATGCACTCGTCATAGGGGTCTCCAGGAGGAAGATGTCCTGGGCTGTGAACCACATGAGCGGCATTTGGGCAACATCTAGCGTCTGGAACTTGAAATGCGGCCAACCTGCGGCCGGGCGCATACCGCATTTCAAGTTCCTTAAAGACGCTAGCAACCAGGATTTCTGAAGCGGCTTTGGACTTGAAATTCGCCTCGCGCGCGCGGCCTCCGCCGCGCGAATTTCAAGTCCGCCGCTTTAGGCGCCGCGACGATACGCCTGGTCGCGCGCCGCTCGCGTGCTAAGGGAACGGAATTCGGGAGAACATCCATGCCGATCGACCTCGCCAAGGCCTTGGCGCTTAAATCCGAAGATCAGCCTTTCGCCTATGGCGCGCGCGAAACCATGCTCTACGCCCTCGGCGTGGGCATGGGCGCCGACCCCATGGACGCGCGCGAATTGCCGTTCGTGTATGAAAACGGCCTGAAGGCGCTGCCCACCTTGTCGACCGTTGTGGCCTGGGGCGCTGGGCTGACCGGGCAAACCGGCATCAACTACCTCATGGTCGTGCACGGCGAGCAGCGCCTCACAGTGCACAAGCCGATGCCGGTGGACGCCGAGATCGCCGCCGATTGGCGCTTGACCGACATTGTGGACAAAGGCGCCGGCAAAGGCGCCGTGCTTTGGGGCGAAACAACGCTGAAACTCCGCGCCACCGGCGAAAAGCTCGTCACACTGCACAGCGCCACGTTCGCGCGCGGCGATGGTGGGTTTGGCGGCCCGAACGCGGGCGGCCCGCCCGTGCACGAGGTTCCAGCCCGCGCGCCGGACGCCGAATGCGCGCTGACCACGCGGCCGGATCAGGCGCTGCTCTACCGCCTCTCGGGCGATCGCAATCCCCTCCATGCCGATCCGAACGTCGCCAAAATGGCCGGCTTCGATCGGCCGATCCTGCACGGCCTGTGCACATACGGAATCTGCTGCCGCGCCGTGCTGCAAACCTATGCGGACTATGAGCCCGCGCGCATCAAGGCGTTCGACGTGCGCTTTTCGTCGCCCGTCTTTCCCGGCGAGACGATCGTCACCCGGATGTGGAAGGATGGTGCGACCATATCGTTCGAAGCTCGCGTGGCCGAACGCGATGTCACAGTGATCAAGAACGGCCGCGCCGTCGTGGAGTGAAGTCCTAGACCCGTTCCCGATTGGAGTGAGTTGCTCCAATCGGGAACGGGTCTAAACTTATGATTTAGAGCGGTTCTCGTCCGAAAACCGCGCAACACTTTTCGGGAACCGCTCTAATGCTGAAACGGATCGTCCCCATCGTCGCGCTCGCGGCGCTTCTCGCCTGCGCGCCGCAAGAGCGCGCGACAACGCTCACCGCGTTCGACGGCCGCTTGGCCGATTGGACGCGCGAACTCGCGCAAGATAGTCCCGAGCTCGCCACCCGCGCCGGCCTCGACGCTGACATCGCGGGCGATTACCAGCGCCGCCTCGACGACCGCTCCCCCGCCGCCGATGAGCGCCGCCGCGGCGCGCGCCTGCGCCGCCTGGTGGAGATCCGCGCCATCGATCCGGCCACGCTTGATGAAGGCGATCGGCTCACCCATGCCATCTTGAGCGCCCAGTTCGACTCCGGCGCCGCGCTCGCCGCCTTTGAGTTCGGCGAACAGAGCGGTCTTGCCGGCCATCGCCCCTACGTGCTCGATCAGCAGGCCAGCGCGTTTTTGACGCTGCCGGACTTCCTGGATTCGCGCCACGCCATCGCCTCCATCGCCGACGCTGAAAACTATGTGCGCCGCCTCGAAGCGACGGCGACCGCGCTCGACGCGGAAACCGCGCGCGCCAACGCCGACGCAAGCCGCGGCGTCATCGCGCCGGATTTCATCATCGACCGCACTTTGGAATCTCTGGACCGCGTCATCGCCACGCCCCTGGCGGACCAGGCCTATCTCGCCAATTTCCGCCGCAAGCTCGATGCGTTCGCGGCCCCACCGGCGCCCAGCCCGGGCGCCGTCGCGCCCGCGCCAAGCGCGAACCGCCGCCGCGCCCAGCAGCTCTACGCCCAGGCCGAGGCGATCGTCCGGGATCGGATCGTTCCGGCCCATCGCCGCGCCGCCGCCGCGCTGCGGTCCTTGCGCCCGCGCGCGACCCATGATGCGGGCGTCTGGCGCCTGCCGAACGGGGACGCCTATTACCGCGCCTTGTTGCGCGCCGAGACGACGACCAACCTCACGCCCGATGAAATTCACACCATCGGCCTTAACCGCGTGCGCGCGCTCAATGTGGAGATGGAAGCCGCGCTCCGCCGCGTGGGGCTGACGGAAGGGACGATCGGCGCGCGCCTGGCCCAACTCACCGCCGATCCCCAATACGCTTACCCTGAGACGGAGGAAGGCCGCGCCCAGCTCATGGCCGATGTGCGCGCGCGCGTCGACGCCATCATGCGCCTGGCGCCGCAATGGTTCGCGCACCTGCCGCGTTCGCGCATGGACGTGCGCCGCGTGCCGGCCATCGCCGAGGCCGGCTCATCCGGCGCCTATTATGAATCGCCCGCGCTCGATGGCTCGGCGCCCGGCGTCTATTACATCAATCTCCGCGATCTCTCGGAGATGACGCGCATCGATCTGCCCACGCAGGATTATCACGAAGCCGTGCCCGGCCATCATTTCCAGATCGCCCTCGCCCAGGAGCAGGAAGGCCTGCCGCTGCTGCGCCGCCTGATCGGCTTCAACGCCTATTCCGAGGGCTGGGCGCTTTATGGCGAACAATTGGCCGATGAGAATAATCTTTATGCGAACGATCCGATCGGCCGCATCGGCTATCTGCGCTGGCAGCTCTGGCGCGCCGCCCGGCTTGTGGTGGATACCGGCCTTCACGCCAAGCGCTGGAGCCGCGAACAGGCGATCGAGTACATGTCGTCCGTGACTGGAGACGCGCCCGCCGTCATCGCCACCGAGATCGAGCGCTACGCCGCCTCGCCCGGCCAGGCCTGCGGCTATGAATTGGGCCGGCGCGAAATCGCCCGCTTGCGGGATGTTGCCCGCACCGCGCTCGGCTCGCGCTTCGATCTGCGCCGCTTCCATGACGCGGTGCTGCTCAATGGCGAAGTTCCGCTCACCGTGCTCGCCGCCAATATCGACGCCTGGATCGCGCGCGAGCGGCGCTAGCACGGGCTCCTTTCAGAGCGAAGCGCCTCCCATTCCCGGGGCGTTGCGAAGCAACGCGCCCGGGACCCATAATCACGTTCTGGTGGAGGTGATGGGCCCCGGACTTGCGCTCACGCGCAATCCGGGGATCGGTGAAGAAGAGATTCAAATTTGAACGGAACAAGCGCTGGCGCAATTCGCCACAAACACACCCCCGATTTGCGCCGATGCGACCGCTTCGCGCCCCATCTCCGCCGCGATTGCGGCGCGCACTCCTAACAAAGACGTAAGCCGGCGATGAGCGGGAGGGACATATGACATCGAACATGCTGCGGCGCGCGGCTGGCGCCTTGCTCATGCTGACTTTGGTCGGCTGCGCCACGCAAACGACGCAGGCGCCCGTGAATGATGAAGTCTCGCGCACGCAATCGGCGCGCGACGCAAACGCCCCTCCGCCTCCACCACCGCCGCCGCCACCGCCCATGGCGCAGGAGCAATTCCTCGCCGGTAATGGCCGCGCCGCCCGGTCAGGCGTCATCGGCAATTACGCGCAGGCCGCGCCCCAGCCGCGCCCAGGCACGATCGATCGCGAACGTTATGAAGATGTCGATCCCAATCCCGTGCATCAGGTCGCGGCCGATCCCGTCTCCACCTTCTCCGTCGACGTCGACACCGCGTCCTATTCAAACGTGCGCCGCTTTCTAACGCGCGGCCAATTGCCCCCGCGCGACGCCGTGCGCATCGAGGAACTGATCAATTATTTCGATTATGATTATCCGCTGCCGCGCACGCGCGCGCGCCCGTTCGAACCGATCGTCTCGCTCGCGCCCTCCCCCTGGAACGAAGGGCGCCTGCTCATGCATGTGGCCGTGCAGGGCTATGACGTCGTGCCCACGCGCCGCCCGCCGCTCAATCTGGTGCTTCTGATTGACGTATCAGGCTCGATGAGCCCGCAGGATCGCCTGCCTTTGGCGATCCAAGGCTTCCGCATGCTGACGGAACACCTCACAGCGCGCGATCGCGTCTCGATCGTGGTGTATGCCGGCGCCGCCGGCGCCGTGCTCGAACCCACGCCCGGCGATGAGCGCGCCCGCATCAACGCCGCCTTGGACAATCTCCGCGCCGGCGGCTCCACCGCGGGCGGCGCTGGCCTCGCCCTCGCTTATTCGCTGGCGCAGCGCAATTTCGATCGCACCGCCATCAACCGCGTCATCATCGCCACGGATGGGGATTTCAATGTCGGCGTCGTCGGCGATGCGCCGCTGGAGGACTTCGTCTCCCGCCAGCGCCAAACCGGCATCTATCTCTCCGTGCTCGGCTTCGGCGGCGGCAATTACAACGACCGCCTGATGCAGACGCTGGCCCAGAACGGCAATGGCGTGGCCGCCTATATCGACACGCTCTCCGAGGCGCGCCGCGTGCTCTCCGATGAAATGCAATCGGCGCTCTTTCCGATCGCCAACGATGTGCGCATTCAGGTCGAGTTCAATCCCGCGCACGTCGCCGAATATCGCCTTGTCGGCTACGAAACCCGCATGATGCGCCGCGAGGATTTCAACAACGACGCCGTGGATTCCGGAGACATCGGCTCCGGCCACGCCGTCACCGCGATTTATGAATTGACGCCCCCTGGCGGGCCGACGCTCAACGATCCGCTTCGTTATCAGCGCGGCGCCAGCCCACCGCCAGGACCCGCCAATGAGATCGCCTTCGTCCGGGTTCGGTACAAATTGCCGGGCGAGAGCAATTCACGCCTGATCGAGCGGCCCGTGACGCGAACGGACTTGGCGTCGACCATTCGCCAGGCCAGCGAACAAGCGCGCTGGGCCACGGCGGTCGCCGGATTCGGCCAATTGTTGCGCGGCGACCCCTATCTCGCGCGCACCTATGGTTGGGAGGATGTGATCGCGCTGGCGCAGAGCGCACGTGGGGCCGATCCCTATGGCTGGCGCGCGGAATTCGTGCAGCTCGCGCGCGCAGCGCAAACCGCGCAGGCCGCGGCCCCGCCTGTCGTGCCGAGCCAACCTGTTCCGCGATAGCAAGGCGCTGAATTGACTGTTTCATCCCCCCTCAGTCTCGCTCTGCTCGACAGCTCCCCCGTAAACGGGGGAGCAAAATAGCCCCAAAGCGACTCCATTTTTCCTCCCCCGCTCGCGGGGGAGGTGATCGCGAAGCGATCGGAGGGGGGAGGAAACACGCGAATTGGTTTTCCCCTTCACAGCACAGCAGATCGAGCGGCGCCGGAGGCCGCGCTAACGCCCCGTCATCTTGCCTTCCTGTCCGCCGCGCGCGAGCCTCGCACGCGGAGGATCCTTCATGCCCGCACCCACCGGCGCGCTGACATTCGACGCTCTGCGCCCGCCTTCGCCCTTCATGGGCGAAACGCACCGCGCCTGGCGCGATTCCTTGCGCAAATTCATCGAGCGCGAACTGGCGCCGCACGTGACGGAGTGGGACGAAGCGGGCCATGTGCCGCGCGACGTATTCTTGAAGGCCGGCGCGTTCGGCCTCTTGGGCGCGGGCTTTCCCGAGCAATATGGCGGCTGGAGCGAGGGGTTCGATCGTTTCCACGGCATTGTGACGAGCGAAGAGCTGGCGCGCCTCGGCGCCGGGGGCGTCTCGGCCGCGCTCATGATTCATGGCATCGGCCTGCCGCCCATTCTCGCCATCGGAACCGAGGAGATGAAACAGCGCATCGCACCGCCCGTGCTGCGCGGCGAGATGCAGATCAGTCTCGCCATCACCGAGCCGGACGCAGGCTCGGACGTGGCGAACCTCACCACGCGCGCCGAGCGGCGCGGCGAGGCCTACATCGTCAATGGCGCGAAGATGTACATCACCGGCGGCATGACTTCGCATTACGCCACCACCGCCGTGCGCACGGGCGGCGCCGGCGCCGGCGGCGTTTCCCTGCTACTCATTGATCTGAGCGCCAAGGGCGTGACGCGCACGCCGCTCAAGAAGCAAGGCTGGTGGGCCTCCGATACGGCCGCGCTTTATTTCGATGATGTAGAGGTTCCCGCCGATCATCTCATCGGCGCCGAGAACCAGGGCTTCGCCGGCATCATGCGCAATTTCAACGGCGAACGGCTCGGCATGGCTTCGGGCGCGACCGCCAGCGCGCGCGTCTGCATCGAGGACGCCGCCGCCTGGGCCCAACAGCGCCAGACGTTCGGCAAACGCCTCGCCGATCACCAGGTCATCCGCCACAAGATCGCGGAAATGGTTCAGCGCGTGAACGCGACCACGGCTTATCTCGAACACTGCGCCTGGCGCGTCACGCAGGGCGAAACGCCGGTGGCGGATCTGTGCCTCCTCAAGGTGCAGGCCACGCAGACGCTTGAATTCTGCGCGCGCGAGGCGACGCAGATCATGGGCGGCGCCGGCTATATGCGCGGCTCACGCATCGAACGCATCTATCGCGAGGTGCGCGTCAACGCCATCGGCGGCGGCAGCGAGGAAATCATGCGCGATCTGGCGGCGCGCCAATTGGGGTTGTGACGAGACCACATTCACGCGCAGCTTCATCCCTCCCCTTGATGGGGAGGGTGGCGCCGCGCAGCGGCGACGGGTGGGGCGCCATTGCGCAAACCACCCCATCCGGCCGGCGAAGCCGGCCACCTTCCCCATCAAGGGGAAGGATAAGGGTTGCGATCCTTGCTCAGCATCCGCGCTTCCACGGCGCGCAGCGCATCCATGATCGCGAGCCAAACGCCATCCAATTCTTCATCAACATCGCGATTCCAAAATCGCAGACCACGAATCCTTCCCTTTGCAAAAACGCGTCACGCTTTCGATCTGACGCCGCTTGCGCGGGTTCGCCATGTTGAGAACCGTCAAGCTCGATGACAAGTCTGGCCTTGAAGCACACGAAATCCAAAACCCACGAGCCAAACGGCGCCTGTCGGCGAAAATGCCAGCCATGCGATTTGCGCAAACCTCGCAGATGAGACCACAGCTTGACCTCTTGCGCCGTCATGGCTTTGCGCAATGCGCGGGCGCGTTCGTCCGCCATGGCGCCTTACAAACTCACGCCGCCCAGACGAGACGCGGGCGCACCCAGGCCGCCGAATGCATCGGATCGTTGAGCGCGGGGTTCATCGTCTTCAGCAAATCCGCCTCGACGAATTCGCGCACATCCCGCTCGTCGCGCTGATGCACCAGCACATGCGTGGCGCCCAGCGCCGCCGCTTCCGCCCAGCGTTCATGGCGCGCCAGCCGCGCCGCGAGGTTGGCCGTGCGTGACAGAAACACCGGCGCCCAGCCGCGCCCACCGCCCGCCGGCCGCGCGAAAACATAAACGCCCGGCGCCGCCGCGAACGCTTCGCCCGGCGCATGGACGTTGAACCGATGCAGCCGCCCCGACGCGCCCCTGAACAACACTTCGCTCATCTCGCCCTCACATGTTCGCTCTATGTTCCGAGCATGCCTGAGTCGGATGTTCCTGTAAAGTTCCGTCCTGCTAGAATTAGAACCGGCTCAGAATCGCGAACCGCACCGAGCGGCCCGGGCGCGGCAAGAGGTCCTTCACGAACGATGTGTGCACGCGCGCCTCTTCGTCAGTGAGGTTGCGCGCGTCGAGCAGGAAGGCCAGCCGGTCATTGTTCGCGACCGGGCGGAACATCACCCGCGCATTCCACAGCGCATAGCCCGCGGTTTCGGTTTCGAACGCCGCCACATCATCCTGGTCAGCGACATCCGCCCATTCCACGCGCGCATCAACATGCGGGCTCTGCGCCTCTAGTCCCAGCGTCAAGGTGCGCGGAGGAATGCGCGGCACATCCCCGCCCGCATCGAACGACGCCGCAACCCAATCGAACGCCGCGTCGGCGCTAAATGCGAAATCTCCCACCTCAAAAAGATTAACGCCGCCCGCGATCTCCCCGCCGGTGAACACCGCGTCCCGCTGCGCGAATTCAAATACAGGCAGCCCATCTTCCTCATCGCCCGTGGGAATGAGCGCGATGAAATCCGTGAAGTCCGCGCGATAAAAGCTCGCCTCCGCCCAGAACCGATCCAGCCGCACGCGCGCGGTCAGCTCGCCCGTCGTCGCGACTTCCTCGCTGAGCGTGGGATCGCCCACTTCGAACGAAGCCGTGGCCAGATGGGGCCCAAACGCGAACAGTTCCGTCTCCGTCGGCGCGCGTTCCGTGCGTGCGAACGTCACCCCGAATTCCAGCGCATCGCTCGGATGCCAATGGCCGGAAAGCGAGGCGCTGACGAGATCGAAATCGCGTTCGCCGAACACGGAATTATCAAGCGTGCGGCGGTCGAACCGCACGCCGCCTTCGAGTGCGAACGGGCCGGTCTCAAACCGCTCGACGCCGAATACGCCGATCTCCTCGCTCGTCGTCGGCGTGATAAAAGCCTCATCGCCCACGGCCGCCAGATCGCGCGAGAACGCCGCGACGCCGAATTGGCCGGTAAATCCCGCGATTTCACGCTGAGCAAGTTCGACGCGCCCTTCCCAGCCTTCATTGGTGAACACTGTGCCGACCTCGCCGGACGGCTCAAGCTCGGCATGTGTGTAATCGACGATCGCGCCCGCGATGCGCACGCCCGCGAACACGCCGAACGGGCGATCAAGCCCGCCGCGCACATCCCAGCGCGTCTGCGCCATATCGATACGTGGACCGGCGAACAGTTCCGGTGGCCCACCGCCGCCCTCTTCAGGCGCTTCGGGAATGCCATAGACAGATTCAAACCGGCGCACCGAGGCCCCGATGAAGCCGTGCGCGCCGACATAGGAAACGGCGAGCGCCGCGGACTCCGCCTCCGCGAACGAATTGGGCGCGGCGCCAAAAGCGAAATCCGCCGGATCGGCGCCGCCCGCGATCTCGTCTTCGGCGTGCGCGTCCGCATAGCCTGGAATTTCAAAATCGCCGGACGCGCGCGTGAATCCATCGAGGCTGACGATCAGCGCGCCGACATTGAACCGCGCGCTCGCCGCCGCGGCCGCGGAGTTTAGCCCGGTGGCCGCCCCGCCATAGAAACCAAAGCGGAATGGCGCATCGAGCGGCGCTTCCGCGATGCGCGTGTCAATCACATTGATGACGCCGCCGACGGCGTTGCCGCCATAGGCGAGCGCGGAGGGCCCGCGCAGCACTTCGATGCGCTCGGCTTCGAGGCCTTCGTCGGTGACGGCGTGATCGGGGCTGACGGCGGACGCGTCGATCACGCCGACGCCGTTCGAGAGGATGCGGATGCGGTCTTCCCCGAGCCCACGAATGATCGGGCGGCTCGCACCCGCGCCGAAAAAGCTTGAAGCGATGCCCGGCGTCGCCTCCAGCGTTTCGCCGAGCCCCCCGATCGGCGCTTGCAGCGTCGCCTCGCGCGTCAGCACCGAAACGCCTTGGGCCGGATCGCCAAGCCGCGTGCCGGTGACGATGATCTCGTCCTCATCCGCCGCGTCCTGAGCGAACGCGGCGCCGACCGCGCCAAGCGAGAGCGCGGCGGCCAGAATAACGAGACGAGACATGCCGGCTTCTCCGGAATTGACCGGCTGAATGCTATATCATAACATATGGGTAGGCAAGCGCGCCCGCTTTCCGCGCGCGTCAAAGCCTGCGAACATAGCGCCATGGTCCATGCCCATTCAGCCCGTGACCGCGCCCGCCTGGTCAGCGAGGCCGAGCGCCTCTGCGCCGAGGCCGGTGAAACGCTGACGCCGCTGCGCCGGCGCGTGCTCGAATTGCTGATCGCCAAGGATGGGCCGGCCAAGGCCTATGATCTTCTGGCCGAGCTTGATGGCGAAAGCGGCCCCGCCAAGCCGCCGACCATCTATCGCGCGCTGGATTTTCTGATGAAGCTGGGCCTCGCCCACAAGATCGAGAGCTTGAACGCGTTCGTGGCGTGCGATGTCGGCGCCTGCGCGCGCGCGACCATCTTCCTCATTTGCGACAAATGCGGGCGTACGGACGAATTCGACGCCGGCCACGCGCTCGTCGATCTTGGCGAAGCGGCGCGCAAGGACGGCTTCGAGATCAAGCACACCATGATCGAGGCCAAGGGCCTGTGCGCCGCCTGCAAGCAGGCGGCGTAAGACGAACAACCAAAGGCGCCAACCCATTGGTTGCTTGCCACACACCCATCATCGGATGCGCGCTTTAGGTTTACGTTATAGGTCCGGACGCATGCTCGTTCGTCGCGTCGTCATTCCGGGGCGGCCGTAGGCCGAACCCTGAACCCCATATGTTCGCGTCTACCGGTTGGAGTGAAGCTGATCGGCGCGGGCGCAGCACGATGGAATCCTGGGTTCCGGGTTCATCGCTAGTGTGCGATAGCCAAAAGTGGATACCGGTTTTGGCGGTCATCGCGCTCTAAATTTTTGATTTAGAGCCTGATTCATGTTTGAGATTGATTCAGTCTCAAACGATCAGGCTCTAACGCGACGCCCCGGAATGACGGCAGGGATGGATACCCGCGCATTTGCGGCTCGCCGCCAAACGCGGGTTTGCTTATATCTTCCTCATGACCGCTCTCTCCGCCCAGCTCCTCGCCCTCGGGCAGCGCGCGCGCTTGGCGGCGAAAGCCGTGCGCGATGCATCGGCGGACACGCGCACGGCCGCGCTCCTGGCCATGGCGGCGCGCTTGCGCGCGGCGGCGCCGGCGATCCTTTCCGCCAATGCCGGGGACGTAGCGCGCGCCCGCGCCGAGGGAAAAGTCGACAGCTTCATCGATCGCCTCGCGCTTGACGCCGGTCGTGTTGAAGCCATCGCGCGCGGCGTGGAGACGATCGCCGCGCAGGCCGATCCGGTCGGCGCCGTGATGGCGGAGTGGACACGGCCAAATGGCCTTAAGATCGCGCGCGTGCGCACGCCCATCGGCGTCATCGGCATGATTTTCGAGAGCCGGCCCAATGTGGCGGCGGACGCCAGCGCGCTCAGCTTGCGCGCGGGCAACGCGCTCATCCTGCGCGGGGGATCGGACAGCGCCTTGAGCGTCGCGGCCATTGGCGAGGCATTGCGCGCCGCGCTCGACGACGCCGGCTTGCCGCACGACGCGATCCAGATCGTGCCGACCAATGATCGCGCGGCGGTGGGGTTGATGCTTGGCGGCTTGGGCGGCGCCATCGACGTGATCATACCGCGCGGGGGAAAATCGCTCGTCGCGCGCGTGCAAGAAGAAGCGCGCGTGCCGGTGTTCGCGCATCTGGAAGGCGTCTGCCACACCTATGTGCATGCCGGCGCCGACGCGCGCAAAGCCGTGGACATCAGCGTCAACGCCAAGATGCGGCGCGTATCCGTGTGCGGGGCGACGGAGACATTGCTGATCGACCGCGCCGTCGCGCCTGCTCTGCTCCCAGAGATCGCCCGCGTGCTGACCAGCCAGGGTTGCGAGCTGCGCGGCGATGACGAAGCGCGCGCGCTTTATGACATGGCGCCAGCGAGCGAAGATGATTGGCGTACGGAATATCTGGCGCCGATCCTCTCGGTGCGGGTGGTTTCAGGCATCGATGCTGCCATTGCGCATATCGGCGCCCATGGCTCGCAGCACACCGAGTGCATCGTCACCGAGGATCAAGCCGCCGCCGAACAATTCCTGCGCGAGGTGGATAGCGCCATCGTGCTGCACAACGCCTCGACGCAGTTCGCGGACGGCGGCGAATTCGGCTTCGGCGGCGAGATCGGCATCGCCACCGGCCGCTTGCATGCGCGCGGGCCCGTGGGGGCGGAGCAACTCACCACATTCAAATATGTGGTGCGCGGGCAAGGACACATCCGGCCTTGAAACGCGGCTTTCCCCGCGCCTATCCGGGCCTCAGGATCGGCCTTCTCGGCGGCACGTTCGATCCCGCGCATGAAGGCCATGCGCACATCGCGCAGGTCGCGCTGGCGCGGCTCGGGCTTGACCGGGTGTGGTGGCTGGTGACGCCGCAGAACCCCTTGAAGCCGCGCGCGGCGCCGCTGGCGGCGCGACTGGCCAGCGCGCGGCGCTATGCGCGGGCGCGGATGGAGGTGACCGATCTCGAATCCCGGCTCGGCCTCGCCTACACGATCGACACGGTGCGTGCGCTGCAAGCGCGCTTCCCTGCCGCGCGGTTCGTGCTGATCCTCGGCGGCGACACGCTGGCCAGCCTGCATCGTTGGCGGCGCTGGGGCGATCTCATGCGTATGCTGCCTGTGGCGATCGTCTCGCGCCCAACGGCGCGCGGCGGGCCCGATCCAGGCGCGCTCGGCGCCAAGCCCCTCCTCCGGTTCGCGTCCGCGCGGGTTCCCGCGCATGGCGCGCGCGCCTTCACGGTCCGCTCCGCGCCGGCCTGGATTTACCTCGCCGCGCGGTTTTCGTCCGCTTCGTCCACGGTGTTGCGCCGGCGCCGTGGCGGCGCGGGCGCGGCGGTGCTATCTAAGGGGCGCAACCGCGCCATGGAAGGATGATCCGCCTGCCCGCCAAAACCCCGCGCCCGCCGACGCGTAAAACCGGCGCGCCCGCCACCGCCGCGCTCCGCGCGCGGCCACGCAGGACCAAATCCGGCCTCGGCGCCCAGCGCGCCGCCGACCTCATCGTGAAATCGCTTGAGGACGACAAGGCCGAAGAGATCGTCACCATCGACATCGCCGGGCGCTCGTCCGTCGCCGACATGCTGGTGATCGCCAGCGGACGCTCGCAGCGCCATGTCGCGGCGCTGGCCGACCATGTGATCGACGCGCTCAAGACCGCTGGCGCGAGCGCACCCCGGGTGGAGGGCTTGCCGCACGCGGATTGGGTGGTGGTCGACGCGGGAGACGTGATCGTCCACCTGTTCCGGCCAGAGGTGCGCGCCTTCTACGCCATCGAGAAAATCTGGAGCGTTCCGGCCGCCCCGCGCGCCGCCCAAGCCTGAACCGGCGTGAGGCTCTTGATCGTCGCCGTCGGCCGGCTCAAGGCCGGGCCTGAAGCGGATTTGACGGCCGATTATGTCGCCCGGGCGCAGGCGATCGCGCGGGGCATCGGCCTGAAGGGCGTGGAGCTGGTCGAAGTGGAAGGCCGCCCGGCCGGCGATGCGCGCCGCGAAGCCGCCGCTCTGCTCAAGGCCACGCCCGACGATGCGGTCAAGATTCTGCTCGATGAACGGGGCGAGGCCATCGCCTCACGCCAGATCGCCGAGAAGATCGCCGCCTGGCGCGATCAGGGCCGGGGGACGGCCGTGTTCTGGATCGGCGGGGCCGATGGCGCGGCCCAGGGCCTCAAGGACCAGGCCGATGAAAAATGGGCGTTTGGCCGCCAAACCTGGCCCCACAGGCTGGTGCGGGCGATGCTGGCGGAGCAACTTTACCGGGCTTCCACACTTTTGAGCCATTCTCCCTACCACCGGGACTGAAGTTTCCGGACGGGATGGCAGCCATGGGAAGCGGCGCGACGCGCGCCGGCGCGGCGGTCGCGTATGCGGCCGCCCTGCTTGCGTTTTCAGATCTCTCCTTCGCGCAGACCCGGCGCACGGGCGACGTGGCGCGGGTCGAGCGCGCGCGCGCGCTGGCGCTTGGCGAAGCGCGCCGGGCCCGGGCGGAAGCGGCCGCGCGGCAACGCGATCTCAGCGCGCTCGATGCGCGGCTGGCGGCGGCGGACGCGCGTCGCCAAGAGATCGAAGCCAACCTCGCGCGGCTTGAAAGCGCGGCGGCCACGGCGAGCGCGGCCGCGCACACGGCTGAAACGGCCCTTCTGCGCGATCGGGACGCGCTGGAACGGCTGGTGGCGACGGCGCTGCTGGCGCGCCGGGCGCCGGCGCCCTCGGCGGCGCATGCGGCGCGCGCGGAAGCGCTGACACGCGCGGCCGGGCCGCTGGTGACGGCCGACGCGCGGGCGCGGGCCCGGGCGGCGCGGGCGTTCCGAACCCAGGAAGCTGATCTCCACGCCGCGCGGTTCGACCTGGCGGCGGTGCGCACGGCGATCGAGGCCGAGCGCAGCGGCGTGATCACGCTCGTCGCGGCGCGGCGCACCGAACAATCGGCGCTGATCGAGACGGCGCGCGCGGCCGACCAGCGCGCCGCCCAATACGCCCGCGAGGCGCGCACGCTGCGGGAGCTCGCGCAGCGCGTTCAACCCAATCGGCGGGTGGCGCGCGGAGGCGATCCGGCGCCGGCGCTGGGGCCGCTGCGTGCGCCCATCGAGGGCACGCTGGTGCGCGCCTATGGGGCGCAGACCGCGGCCGGGCATCCGGCCCAGGGGCTGACCTGGCGGGGCGCGCCCGGCGCGCTCGTCAACGCGCCCGCGGCCGGCGTTGTCGGCTATGCCGGGCTGTTTCGCAGCTATGGTCAAATCTTGATCCTGAACCTCGACAATGGTTACGTGCTGGTGCTGACTGGCATGGACGAGGTGCGGGCGCGAACCGGAGAGCGCGTGCGCGCGGGCCAAGTCATCGGCGCACTGCCAAGAGCGGCCACCGCGCCGCCAGAATTGTATGTTGAAGTGCGCCGAGATGGGCGGCCGATCGACCCATCCCGACGTTTCGTCGCTTCTCCACAGACCGCCGCCGAACGGCGCTCAGGCTGACGAGAATCGTGGGGTATGAAGGCAGCGGCGCCATCGCCGCGAACGGGTGTGTGGGAGCGAAGTGAATGCGTTGGACCTGGATCGCCGCGCCCGTTTTCGGCCTCGCCGCGTGCGTCGGCGCGCTCGCCTGGTCGTCCCAGACGACGGGCGGCCCGCGCGGCGATGTCTATCGCCAATTGGAATTGTTCGCGGACGTGCTGGCGCGCGTCGAAACCGATTACGTCACCGAGGTGAACCAAGGCGATATGATGGAGGCGGCCATCAATGGCATGCTGGCCTCGCTCGATCCCCACTCCTCCTACCTGTCGCCCGATGAATTCCGCGACATGCAGGTGCAGACGCGCGGCGAATATGGCGGCCTCGGCATCGAAGTGACCACGGAAGACGGCGTCGTCCGCGTCGTCTCCCCCATCGATGAAACGCCGGCGAGCCGGGCCGGCATCCAGGCCGGCGATTATCTCACGGCGATCGACGATGAAAGCATTGTGGGCCTCACGCTCAATGAAGCGGTGGCGCGCATGCGCGGCAATGTCGGCACGTCCATCCGCGTCACCGTGGTGCGCGAAGGGCAAGATCCGTTCGACGTGACGCTGACGCGCGAAATCATCACGGTGCGGCCGGTGCATGCGCGCATGGAAGGCGATATCGGAATTATCCGTATTTCTCAGTTCAACGAGCGAACCTCGGCTGGCCTGCAAGAAGCCCTGCGCCAAGTGCGGCGCGGCGCGCCCGGCGGCTTGCGCGGCGTGGTGCTCGATCTGCGCAACAATCCAGGCGGCCTGCTCGATCAAGCGATCGACGTGTCGGACGCGTTCCTCGATGGCGGGGAAGTCGTCTCCACACGCGGGCGCCGGCCGGAAGACGTGCAACGCTACAACGCCCGGCGCGGCGATGATCTCGCCGGCATCCCGATGGTGGTGCTGGTCAATGGCGGTTCGGCCTCGGCGTCGGAAATCGTGGCCGGGGCGCTGCAGGACCGCAACCGCGCGCTGATCGTGGGCATGGTGTCGTTCGGCAAGGGCTCGGTGCAGACCGTCATCCCACTGCAGAACGGGCGCGATGGGGCGCTGCGCCTGACCACGGCGCGCTATTACACGCCGGCTGGCCGCTCCATCCAGGGCGCGGGCATCGAGCCGGACATGGAAGTCTCCGCGCGCCGGGTTGAACCCTCACGCGTGCGCCGCCTGGGCATCAGCGAAGCCGATCTGCCGCGCGCGCTTGAGAACGACGCCGGCGCGCGCCGCCGGGCGCCGCACACGCCCGCCGATCAGCCGCCCGAAAACTGGCCCGAAGCGCAGGACTACCAAATGAGCCGCGCGCTCGAATTCCTGCGCCAAGGCACCGTCACCCAGCGGCTGCTGGCGCGGGCGGGCTAGACCAGTTCCCGTTTCGTCTGAGTCAGACGAAACGGGATAAGACGGGTCTATCCTTATGGTTAGAGCGGTTCTCGTCCGAAAACCGCTTCACGCTTTTCGGGAACCGCTCTAAAGCCGCCGCCCCTGCACAAGCAGGGGTGACGCGCGGCGCGAATCCAGCGACGATTCGCGCCTCAGCGCGCCGACGAGCACGGCGCGCGTCGAGGGTGATGCATGGCGGCGCGACAGACCCGGCCACCGGCGCCGAACCGGCCGGCGCGGCGAGGCCCACGTGCGCCGCTGTTTAGGCTCCCGTCTTTTTCCGTGAACCCGCGCCTCCAGCTGGGGCCGGCGACGTGGGCGGCGATCGGGTTTTTCGCCATCGCGGCCGGCGGGCTGGCGGCCATCCAACTTCTCGGGGATCCAAGCGCGGCAGGGCCGCGCGCGGTGGTCTCGCTCGATGCGGGGCCAGCGGCGGCCGAGGCCGCGCCGCGCATCTCGTTCAGCGAAGCCGCCGCCGCCGGGATCAATCTCGACATGCCGGACTTCACGGCCGAGCCCGGCGCGGCGCGCGGCGTGCCGCCCGTGGGCCTCGATGATCCAACACCAGGCAATCAACGCGCGCCCGGTGATGGCGGTGGGGAGCTGCGCGTGGCGGTGGTTGAGGCAGCGCCCGTGCGCCCGGCCGTCAGCCCCCTGCCGCGCGCGCCGATCGCCGGGCTGACGGAGCGCGGGCCGCTTGGGCTTTTGCCCATAATTGGGCGCGACGGGCGCACGCCGGCGCGCGCCTATGCGCGCCCATTCACGCAAGGCGCGCGCCCGCGCGTGGCGATCGTGGTGGGCGGGCTTGGCTTCAGCGCGCGGGCGACGACACAAGCGATCGACGATTTGCCGCCGGAAGTGACGCTTTCGTTCGTGCCTTACGCCAACAATCTGCAATCGTGGATCGACCGCGCCCGCGCGCGCGGGCACGAAGTTCTGATCGAATTGCCGATGGAGCCATTTGATCCGGAGGCGGACGATACCGGGCCTCAGACGCTGCTGGCCAGCGCCGAGCCGGCGCAGAATGTGCAGCGGCTTGAAAATCTTCTATCGCGCGCGACGGGCTATTTTGGCGTCACCAATTATCAGGGCGCGCGGTTCGCGGCTACGGCGAGCGCGGCGGCGCCGGTGCTGCAGCAGGTGCGGCGGCGCGGCCTCGTGTTTCTCACCAACGGCATCGGCCCGCGCACGGCGCTGGCGACGGAAGCGGCGCGCATCGGCCTATCGCTCACCGCAGCGGACCGCATCATCGATGCGCGGCGCGAAGCAGAGGCGATTGATGAGCAATTGCTCAATCTTGAGGCGCTGGCGCTGCAAAATGGCGGCGCCATCGGCGCGGGGTTTGCGTATCCCGTCACCATGCAGCAGATCGAAACCTGGGCGCGCGCGATCGGCGGGCGTGGCTATGCGCTGGCGCCGGTGTCCGCCGTGATGGCGGCGCGGGCCGCCGCGCGCCGATGAGCGCGCGCGATCCGCGCCTCTATCGCGCCAATGTCGGCCTCGCGCTGTTCCATGCGAACGGATTGGTGTTCCTGGGCCGGCGCTTCGGCGAAGCGGGCGATTATCAATGGCAAATGCCGCAAGGCGGCGTCGATGCGGGGGAAACGCCGCGCGAAGCGGCATGGCGCGAGCTAGAAGAGGAAATCGGCGTCAGCGCCGATCATGCCGATGTCATGGAAGAGACCGAGGATTGGCTGTTTTATGATTTCCCGGCGGACGTGCGCGGCGGGCGCGGGCCGCACGGGCGTTATCTCGGGCAAAAGCAGAAATGGTTCGCGCTGCGTTTCAAGGGCCGGGACGCCGATGTGCATCTGGATCGACACACGCCGGAATTCAGCACCTGGCGCTGGGGAAGACTCGAAGAAGCGCCCGCGCTTGTGATACCATTCAAACGCGCCGTCTATGAGGAGGTGGCGCGGCGGTTCAGGCGTTACGCCGAGGGGACGCGCTAAGCGCGTGCATGGGGGACGAGCGTATGGCGCCGCCAATTGTCTTTATTCACGGCGCGTTCTGCGGCGGCTGGGCGTTCGATGGATTTCGCGCGCCGTTCACGGCGGCCGGTTTTGAAACGCATGCGCCCAATCTGCCGCACCATGAACGCGGCGCGGATTTGGATCTGCTGGCGCAAACGGGCGTGCGCGATTACGCAGAGTCCATCGTCACCTATGCGCGCGGGCTCAAGGCGGCGCCGATCCTGATCGGCCATTCGCTGGGCGGGCTCGTCGCGCAAGTGGCGGCGACGCACATTCCTTGCGCGGCGCTCATACTGCTCGCGCCCTCGCCGCCTTGGGGCGTGCCGCCGACGACGCTCGATGAAGCGGGCAATGCGTTCGGCGTGGCGATGCTCGGCGATTATTGGCGGCGCGCCATTCCACCCGATTACCGCGTCGCGCGCCATTCGACGCTGGATCGACTCGCGCACAACGATGCGCGGCGCGTGTTCGCGCGATTCCTGCCGGAAAGCGGGCGCGCGGTGATGGAGACGGTGCATTGGTGGATGGATCGCCCGATGGCGGCGGCGGCGCCCGTGTATAGAATTTCCGCGCCCGTGCTGGCGCTCGCCGGCGAACAGGACCGCGTAAATTCCTCAACCACGGTCCATCGGGTGGCCGCGCGTTTCCCCAATGGCCAGGCGCATTTCCATGCGTTTCCAGAAATGAGCCATTGGCTGATCGGCGAACCGGAATGGGAGCGCGTGGCCGCCATGACGCTCGATTGGCTTGCCTCGCACACGCTCTCACCCACGCGCAAGAAGCGCGGCGGGTTCAAATTGTTCGGTCTTGGTGAACGCGCGGAGGCCTAAGGGGCGGCGCGCAGCGTGATAAGGGCGATTTCTGGGGGCGTCATGAAGCGAAGCGGCAGAATGCTCGTACCAAGGCCGCCCGTGACGAACATGACGCGCGGGCCTTCACGCACGAGGCCGCAGGCGAATCTTTGTCCGTAAGCGGATGGTATGATCGGCCGACCGAGGAACGGCAGGTAGACTTGGCCGCAATGCGTGTGCGCGGCGAGGATGATCGCGGGGCCTTCCGGGATTGATTCGAACACGTCTGGCGAATGGGTGAGCACGATCACGCCAGCGCCCTCCGGCGCGCCATCGACCGCGCGCGCGTAATCTGGATCACCGGTATCGAGATCGGCTAGCCCGGCGATAACGAAGCGGCCGCTGGGCCGCGCGATCACGACGTGGCGATTCCAGAGCGTCGCCACGCCGGCAGCCTCCAATTCGCGCGCAATCGCGGGGCGATCGTACCAGGAATCATGATTGCCTATGACGGCCGCGGCGCCATAGCGCGCGTCGAGCGCGGCGAAGGTCGCGACGCCGTTCAGAACGTCAGAATTCTCGCGCGCCGCACGTTCGGCGGCGGGCTCGTGCGAGCCGGCGTAATCGCCCAGCAACACAACAAGGTCAGGCCGCAGCGCATTGATGCGGGCGACAACGCGGCTCATGCGCTCCACACTCACATGCGGGGATGCGACATGGGTATCGCCAAGCGCGGCGATGGTGAGGGGCGCGCCATGCCAATTTTCGCTCACGATCTCGACGCGGCGCACGACGAGCAGATTGGGCTCAACCAGCCATGCATAGACATTGAGCCAATAGGCGGTTTCGAACAGCGCGAGCGCGGCGAACAGCGCCCAGCGCGCGCGGGGCCCAAGCCTGCGCCAATTCCGCACGAGCCAGATGGCGCCGACGAGCAGCCCCACGAATGCAATTACCGCGACAGCGATTACCGGCCACAGGTCAGGGTGAATGTGCATGCGGACCCTGCCTGCGTTGGCGCGTCAATGCCGCGCGATGAGCGCCGCCTTGATCGCCTCCAGCCGTACAAGACGCGCTTCGGCCGCCGCGCGGCGCGCATCTTCCTTCGCGTCTCGGACATCCTCGTTCGCGTCCTTGATGTCCTGTTCGAGTTTCGCGGCGTCGACATCGGCGAGATCGACGGCGTCCTCCGCCAGGATGGTCAGGCCCGCGGGCGTCACGTCCGCGAAGCCGCCATTGACGAAGATGCGCCGCTCGGCGCCCTCATTGAACACGCGTAGCGCGCCGGGGCGAATGAGCGAGATCACCGGCGCGTGATTGGGCAGCACGCCGAACTCGCCTTCCGTTCCCGGCACGACGACGTGATCGACATCGCCGTGAAAGAGCTCACGCTCCGGCGAGACAAGGGCGAAGGAGAGTTTATCGGTCATTTGAATTGGGCCTTACATACCATACTCATCGTCGCCCCGCAGGCGGCTGCAGCGCGGTGGCGCGCGCCGTGAACGAGCGCTCCGCACCCGTCGCCGAAGGCAGAGCATACAATAATTCAATTACAGCGCGGCGCCCATTCTCGAACAGAATGCGGTAGGCGCGTGCGCGCGTGGCGGGATTGTCGGCGACAGCGCGATCGTCGGTTTGTCGCGCGGCGGGGTAGGCGCGATGCAATTCCGAATCGAAATGATCTATGGCGCTGTCGAAATCAGCGCCGGAGAACCACGTCGCCGCATTCGCCCCTGACAGATCAAGCATGACCTCGGCGCCCTCGGCCGCGAACAGGAACGTACGGCCCGGCTGCGCAAGCCCCGCCGCGCGACGCTCTTCATCCCGCATTTGGCGGCCCGAAACTCCGATCACGCTGCTTGGAAAGCTCTCGCCGCCGGCGATCGCGGGCAAAGCGCCGCCAATTATCAGGCGCGCCGCGACCGCGCTTGGGCGACGTTCCGCGGCCGTCATGCGACCCTCCCGGCGTCACGCCGGGGCGCGGGAACACCAACGAACACTACGACATCCGTCGCGGCGGCAGCGACCCAGGCGCGAGGCCGCCGCCGGGGCTCGGCGGAATCGCATCGCGCCGCACGGCGGCCGTGATGCGCATGACGAAACTATCCTCCTGCCGGCGTTCGCCGCGCACGGGGTATACGATCTCGATGCCGCAGGCCCGGTCGTTCGGCAAAGGTCCAAACAACGTACAAATGCGATAGCCGGCGAACTTGCGGTGCGGCTCGTCGGCCCGCACCAATAGGTCAGGATAGCTGCGCGGCAGCGTTTCGCGCAGATAAACCATCGCGTCCTCGCAATCGGCGCCGGCGAACCAAATGGTTGCGTTCGGCCCATCGAGATCGAGATGAACGCCGACATTGTCGACGGGAAAAAGGTAAGTCCGTCCTGGCGACGTCAATCCAATTTCCTCGCGCTCGCTTTGCGGGACCTCGCGGCCGCCGATGGGCGAGATAGTCTGCGCGCCGCCATGAATGAGCGGAATGCAGTGCTTGATTAGAATGCGGACCGCCAATGCGGCCGGAGTTAGAATAAGCGTCACGCCGCCTCCGCCGCCATTTTTTGCGCCTTGGCCACGGCCTGCTCGATGGTGCCTACCATGTAGAAGGCCTGTTCCGGCAAGTGATCATACTCGCCATCGACGAGGCCCTTGAAGCCGCGCACCGTATCCTTGATGTCGACCAAAACGCCCGGCGAATTGGTGAACACTTCCGCGACGTGGAAGGGTTGGGACAAGAAGCGCTCAACCTTGCGCGCGCGCGAGACGACAAGCTTATCGTCTTCCGACAATTCATCCATGCCGAGAATGGCGATGATGTCCTGCAGCGCCTTGTAGCGCTGCAAAGTCTCCTGGACCTTGCGGGCGACTTCGTAATGCTCCTGGCCCACGACATTCGGATCCAAGATTCGCGAGGTGGAATCGAGCGGATCGACGGCGGGATAGATGCCCTTCTCGGCGATGCCGCGCGAAAGCACGGTGGTGGCGTCCAAGTGGGCGAAGCTGGTCGCGGGCGCGGGATCAGTCAAGTCGTCGGCCGGCACGTAGATCGCCTGCACGGACGTGATCGAGCCTTTCGTCGTTGACGTAATGCGCTCCTGCATGGCGCCCATCTCCGTCGCCAAGGTCGGCTGATAGCCGACGGCGGCGGGAATCCGGCCGAGCAAGGCCGAGACTTCCGAGCCCGCCTGCGTGAAGCGGAAGATGTTGTCGACGAAGAAGAGGATGTCCTTGCCTTGATCGCGGAAATGCTCGGCGATGGTGAGGCCGGTCAGCGCCACGCGCGCGCGTGCGCCGGGCGGTTCGTTCATCTGGCCGAACACCAGCGCGCAACGGCTGCCTTGGCCGCCGCCATGCTTGTTGACGCCGGACTCGATCATTTCGTGATAAAGATCGTTGCCCTCGCGCGTGCGCTCACCGACGCCGGCGAATACGGAATAGCCGCCATAGGCCTTGGCGATGTTGTTGATCAGCTCCTGAATGAGCACCGTCTTGCCGACGCCGGCGCCGCCGAAGAGGCCGATCTTGCCGCCCTTCGCATAGGGGCAGAGCAGATCAACGACTTTGATGCCGGTGACAAGGATCTCCGGAACGGGCTTTTGATCGACGAATTCCGGCGCAAGCTGGTGAATGGCGCGGTTCGCCTCGCCCTTGATCGGGCCCGCCTCGTCAACCGGCTCGCCGATCACGTTCATGATGCGCCCGAGCGTGCCTTCGCCGACCGGGACGGAGATGGGCTCGCCCATGTCGCGCACCTCGACGCCGCGCACGAGCCCGTCGGTCGAATCCATGGCGATGGTGCGCACTGTGCTCTCGCCGAGGTGGGTGGCCACTTCGAGCACGAGGCGATTGCCCCCGTTCATGGTTTCAAGCGCGTTGTAAATGTCAGGCAGATGGCCTTCGAACTCGACATCGACGACGGCGCCGATCACCTGGGCGACACGGCCTTTCATGGGTTTGGTCATTTGCTCAGTCCTTCAGATTATTCGTTATCGGATGAGTTCAACTTGAACCGGCAGGTTGAGCTGCGCCCAGACGCGATCGGCGGTCACAAGAGGGAGGCTCTGATCGCAAGCAAGCGCGATGCACATCCGATCACCGAGCGAAAGCCCAACATTCTGAGGAAAGCCGGCGGCGATCGAGGCATGCTTCAAGGCAATAGGCTCAAACCTCAGCCCCAACGTCTCCAGTTTCTCCAAGGAGGCCGTCGGATCGACGCCAATGCGCGCGAGCCGCAACAGCACCTCGCACACGTTCACAACTGACATCATGCCCGCATCACAAGCTCTCCGCACGATTTCCGCGCCGGGCTCGTCCAAAAAGAAGGCAATGACCGCCGAGGTATCCAGAACTTTCATTCCGACCCCTTGCGCCGATGATACTCCGCGATCTGACGATCCGCGTCCGCCTCTTCGCGGGCGGCTTCCGCTCTCCGTTCAGCGATGAACTCATCGACAACACCTTGTGGAAGCACGCCGCCATTGGCCGCGCGGATCAACGCCCGCATCTCCGCGGCGGCCCGATCCGGATCTGGCTTGGTGGTTCCTTTGCTCAAGGTGTCGGCAATCATCACGCGGATCTCCTCCTCCATGCTGCGGCCGGCCTTGGCGGCGCGCACGCGGAGTGCGGCGTGAACTTCGTCGGGGAGATTGCGGATCGTGAGCGTAGCCATGGGGCAGTCTACCATTTCGCCAGCAATGCTGTCAATGCTAGCATTGCCATCGCAGGTGCTGCCGGAGGATTCCAGGGCACGGCGCGCATCTCAGCGCTCCGCATTGACGATTTCGCAGATGGCGGCGCCATCGCGGTCGTAGAGAAGGTAGGTGGTGTGGCGCGGCACGAAGGCGTAGCGCACGCCCGCGCCATCCTCGAGACGCACATACAAATCGTTCTGCTGCACGCAACGGCGCTCCCCGCGCGCGCCGCCGCCGACGCGCGGCCAGCAGCGCTTTTGCGCATGGCCAGAGCCCTGGGCGCGCCAGCCTTCCGGACCGAGACCTGCATTGATGCGGCCGCCCTGGCCGGCCTCGAAGCGGGCCTGATCAATCGTTTCGCACGGCGCCAGCGCGCCGACGCGATCGGGCAGGTCCGGCCCGCAGGCGACGAGGCCGAGCGCCGCGGCGAGGATGAATTTGCGAACGCTCATGGCCGATCCAGAATTTCGCAGGTGTGTGGGCGCGCCCGCACATTAAACCTGTATTCCTCATTCGCCGGCACGCGCACGAACAGCGCACCGCCCTCTTCCGTCGTATAGCGGATGACATAGTCGTTCGGCCGGCGGCACGGGCGCATCGTGCTTGAATAGGTCGCGCAATGGACGACGCCTGGGCCGTTGCTCAGCGACACCATTCCGCTTGCATGAATTTGCGCATCCCCGCGCGCGGCGCCGGTGGCAAGGGCTTGGTTGAATTCAGTTTCGTTGACGGTCGCGCAGGCGTGCGCCGGCGCGTTGGGCGGCGCCCAGGCCGGGCCGCATCCAGCGAGCAGCGCCGCCGCGAGGAGGCTCGCGCGCGCGCTCACAACGCCTCCGCCCCGGAGATGATCTCGATCAACTCCTTGGTGATGTTGGCCTGGCGCTGGCGATTGTATTGCAGCGTCAGCTTCTTGATGAGATCACCAGCGTTGCGCGTGGCGTTGTCCATCGCGGTCATCTGGGCGGCGTAGAAGCCGGCGACGTTTTCCAAGAGCCCGCGCAGGATTTGGCTGTCGATGTAGCGCGGCAGAAGCGCGTCAAGGATATCGGTCTCGTCCGGCTCATATTCATAGACGGCGCCGCCAAGATCAGGGCGCGCCGCGCCAGCGGGAGCGGTGGCGGGAATGAGTTGTTGCGCCTCAGGGACCTGGGCGATCACGGACTTGAATTTTGAATACAAGAAGGTGGCGACATCGAACTCGCCCGCTTCATAGAGCGCGCGGATGCGCGCACCGACGCCTTGCGCGGGCGCGGCCGTCATGACGCGGTGGGCGGAGAGATCGACATGCTCAATCATCATTGACGCGAACTGGCGGCGCAATTGATCGCGGCCCTTCTTGCCGATGGTGAGGATTTTCACCGTCTTGCCCGCCGCCTGCAGCGCGGCGATGCGCTCACGCGCCAGGCGCACGATCTGCGTGTTGAAGCCGCCGCACAGGCCGCGTTCGGACGTGGCCACGACCAGAAGATGCACATCCTCCTTGCCGGTTCCGCGCAACAGCAAGGGCGCGCCCTCACCCTGCACGGCGGCGGCGAGATTGGCGATGACGCCGCCAATGCGCTCGGCATAGGGGCGCGCGGCCTCGGCCGCCTCCTGCGAGCGCTTGAGCTTCGCGGCGGCCACCATCTGCATCGCCTTGGTGATTTTCTGCGTGGATTTCACGCTGGCGATGCGAACGCGGAGATCCTTGAGGCTGGCCATGACGGATCAGGCGAACGCCGCGCCGAACTCACCGAGCGCGGCCTTGATCGCATCTTCGAGGCCATCCTTGGAAATGTCCTTCTTGGTGCGGATGTCATCGAGGAGCTGGGGCTTCTTGGCTTTCAGCCAGGCGATCAGTTCGCTCTCGTAGCGCCGCACGGCGGAGACTTCGATCTTATCGAGATAACCGCGCGTGCCGGCGTAAATAACCACCACCTGCTCTTCGACCGGCGCGGGCGAAAACTGATCCTGCTTCAGCACTTCGGTGAGGCGTGCGCCGCGATTGAGCAGGCGCTGGGTGGAGGCGTCCAAGTCCGAGCCGAATTTCGCGAAGGCGGCCATTTCACGATATTGCGCGAGTTCGCCCTTCATCGGCCCGGCGACCTGCTTCATCGCCTTGATCTGCGCGGCGCCGCCGACGCGGCTCACGGAGATGCCGACATTCAGAGCCGGGCGGATGCCCTGATAGAAGAGATCGGTTTCAAGGAAGATTTGACCGTCCGTGATCGAGATCACGTTGGTCGGGATATAAGCCGAGACGTCATTGGCCTGCGTCTCAATGATCGGCAGCGCGGTGAGCGAGCCGCCGCCATTATCGTCATTCAGCTTGGCGGCGCGTTCGAGCAGGCGCGAGTGCAGATAGAAGACATCGCCCGGATAGGCTTCGCGGCCCGGCGGGCGGCGCAGGAGCAGAGACATCTGGCGATAGGCCACGGCCTGCTTGGACAAATCATCATAGATGATCAGCGCGTGCATGCCGTTGTCGCGGAAGTATTCGCCCATGGCGCAGCCGGCGAACGGCGCGATGAATTGCAGCGGCGCGGGCTCGGAGGCGGTGGCCGCGACGATGATCGAATAAGCGAGCGCGCCGCGATCCTCGAGCGTCTTGGCGATCTGGGCGACGGTGGAGCGCTTCTGCCCGATCACGACATAGATGCAGTAGAGCTTTTCCTTCTCGCTGGCGTTTTTCTCATGCGCCTCGCGCTGATAGAGGATGGTGTCGATGGCGATGGCGGTCTTGCCGGTTTGCCTATCGCCGATGATGAGCTCGCGCTGGCCGCGCCCGATCGGGATCAGCGCGTCAATGGCCTTGATGCCGGTCTGCATCGGTTCGTGTACGGAGCGACGGGGAATGATGCCGGGCGCCTTCACATCGACGCGGCGGCGCTCGATCTTCTCGCCCTTCGGCGCCTTCAAGGGGCCCTTGCCGTCGATCGGCTCGCCCAGCGGGTTGACGACGCGGCCCAAGAGCGCCTTGCCGACCGGCACGTCGACGATCTCGCCGAGCCGCTTGACCGTATCGCCTTCCTTCAAGCCGCGATTTTCACCGAAGATAACGACGCCGACATTGTCGCGCTCAAGATTGAGCGCCATGCCTTTGACGCCGCCGGGAAACTCGACCATTTCGCCGGCTTGAACGTTATCCAGACCATGCACGCGGGCGATGCCGTCCCCCACGGAGAGGATGCGGCCGATATCAGCGACTTGCGCCTCGGCGCCGAAGCCCTTGATCTGCTGTTTGAGGATTGCGGAGATTTCAGCGGCGCGAACGTCCATGAGCGCTTCAGTCCTATGCTTGCTTGAGGGCGAGTTTGAGCGTGTCGAGCTTGGCGCGCAGCGAGGCGTCGAACTGACGCGAGCCGACACGCACGATGAAGCCGCCGATGAGGTTCTCATCGACCTTGGATTCTGCCTCGATCTCCTTGCCGAGCGCCTTCGAGAGCGCGGCGAGAATATCCTTGCGTTGCGCCTCGCTGAGCGCCTTGGCGGAGATGATCTCGGCCTGGCTGGCGTTGCGATGGCGGGCGAGCCTGCGGCGGAAGGCGCGCGCGATCAGCGGCAGTTCGCCGGCGCGGCGGTTTTGCGCGGCGACGCCAACGAGGTTGCAGCCGAGCGGCGAGAGGCCGAGTGCGCGCGCCACGGCGGTGAGCGCCTTGGCTTTCTCAGCGGGATCGATGAGCGGGGACGCGGCGGCGGCGCGCAAATCCGCGCTGTCCTTGAACGCGGCCGTCAGCTTCGCGAAATCGCCCTCAAGCGCATCGAGCGCCTTGGATTCAAGCGCCAATTCGAACGCGGCGCGGGCGTAACGCTCGGCCGCCTCGGTGATTTCGCCTTGATCGTGCTGCGCCACTTAAACAACCCGCCGGGCTTGGCCGTTCGCACCCAATCCGGCGCCCCTCCCCATAGGCGCGCCGAAGGCGGCCCGTAGCGGCGTGAATTGCGGCGCACTGCCAGAAACGCGCACGGGCGCGGGAGCCCTCGCCCCTCACGCCCGGCGTCAGCGGGGCGATAGCACGCCCGCTTCGGGCTTGACAACAGCGGCCTCGCCCCTCCCCTCAGCGACAAAAGCGCCACCAAAACGCGTGGGAGAGGAAACCCGATGAGCGAAGCCCAAACCGGCCCAGGCGCCGGCGCCCCGCAGGCCGTGACAAGCCCCGCGAAAATGCGCCTGGTGGTGGCCGCATCGGCCGCCGGCACGGTGTTCGAATGGTATGATTTCTTCGTCTATGGGGCGCTGGCGTCGGTGATGTCGCCGCTCTTCTTCGCGGGTCTGCCGGACGCGCAGGCGTTCGTGTTTACGTTGCTGACCTTCGCGGTCGGCTTCATCGTGCGGCCGCTCGGCGCGCTGGTGTTCGGCAAAATCGGCGACAGCGCGGGGCGCAAGGGCGCCTTCCTCATCACCATCACGATCATGGGCCTCGCCACGTTCGCGATCGGCCTTCTGCCGACCGCCGCGGCGATCGGCATCTGGGCGCCGATCCTGCTGGTCGCGTGCCGCGTGCTGCAGGGGTTCGCGCTCGGCGGAGAATATGGCGGGGCGGCGATTTATGTGGCCGAGCACGCCGAACACCATAAGCGCGGCGCCTCCACTGGCTGGATTCAAATCTCGGCGGCGTTCGGGCTCGTCGGGGCGCTGGGCGTCGTGTTCTTGACGCGCGGCGCGATGGGTGAGGACCTCTTTCGTGCCTGGGGCTGGCGCATTCCATTCCTGGTGTCGATCGGGCTCTTAGCCGTCTCCGTCTGGATCCGCTTGCAACTGGAAGAAAGCCCGGCCTTCCAGAAACTCAAGGCCGAGGGGCGCGTCTCAACGCAAAGCTACGCCGAGAGCTTTTTCCACTGGCCCAATCTGCGGATTGTGCTCCTGGCCCTGTTCGGGCTGATGATGGCGCAGGGCGTCGTCTGGTACACGGGCTTTTTCTATTCGCAATTCTATCTCGAACGCATCCTGCGCTTGGACTCGCCGACCGTGAATCTGGTGATGATGAGCGTGGTGCTGATCTCGGCGCCGCTCTATTGGGCGTTCGCCGCGCTCTCGGACCGCGTGGGGCGCAAGCCCGTCATGCTGTTCGGCATGCTGCTGATGTTGGCGCTGTATTTCCCCGGCTTTCATCTGCTGACGCGCATGGGCAATCCGGCGCTGGCGCAAGCAAGCGCAAGCGCGCCGGTCATCGTCGTCGCCGATCCGGCCGATTGCAGCTTCCAGCTCGATCTCACCGGCGGGGCGCGCCAGTTCGCCACGTCATGCGACATCGCGAAGGGCGCGCTGGCCAGCGCGGGCGTTTCCTACACCACGCAAGCGGGGCCGCCGGGCTCATGGGCGGAAGTGCGCGTCGGCGGGGCGGCGGTGCGGAGCGTCGACGCCACGGGGCGGCCCATCGCCGAAATCCGCGCCGCGCGGGCTGAATTCGAGACGCGCCTGCGCGCGGCGCTCGGCGCGGCCGGCTATCCGGCGGCGGCAGATCCGGCGCGGACCAATCTCCCCGCCGTCATTGGCATTTTGCTGCTCATGGCGGTGGCGGCCACGGCGCTCTATGGGCCGCAGGCGGCGGCGCTTGTCGAGCTCTTCCCCACGCGCATCCGCTACACCGCGCTCTCCTTCCCCTACCATATCGGCACGGGCTGGTTCGGTGGGCTCTTGCCGGCGATCGTGTTCGCGATCAACACAGCGCGCGGCGACATCTATGCGGGACTGTGGTTTCCCGCGACCGTCACCGCGATCGCGGCGCTGGTGTGTCTTCTCTTCTGGCCCGAAACGAAGGACCGGGACATTCACGCTTGAAGGTGGCGCGTCGGCCGCTTCGCGCTTCGACAGGCTCAGCGCGACGTCTGTTCTAATTTCATGGGCGGTTATTCCTCACCGTCGCGCCGAGCGAAGTCGAAGCGCGGGATGCTCAACTCAAGCCGGCGCGCGAATCGGCGCGGGCGCGTTCGGATTGAGAAAGCGCGCGAGATCGGCCCACGGCACAGCCACTTCCGCATCGCCCAGCGCATAGGGCCCGCCGAACGAATAGGGCGGAAAGAGCAGCACGAGCCCCTGCTCGGTGATCAGCCACAGGTGCGGCTTGGTCACCGTGTCGCGCACATCGGCTTCGGGCGGTTCAAAGCCCTGATCGCGGAACTGGCGCGTCAAAGCGCGCGTGGCGCGTTCGACCAGGAAATTCTCCCAGCCCGAGCCGGCGCGGAATACATCGCCCGCCGTTAGGGGCTGGCCGGTCGTCATCACAACATTCACGGCGCGCGCGCTGGTGTTCGGATGGGCCGCGCCGAGCGAGCTTTCGTACAAATCGAAACGCACCGAGATCAGCGCTGGGCCCGCATAGGCGATGCGATAGGTGACCTGCTCCTCGGTCTGATCCTCGAGCCGATATTGCGGCTGCTGGGCCACCAGCGCGTTGAAGCGCGCGGCCTGGGGCGTGGCCGCCTCGTCAATGCGGGGAAAGCGGATGTCGCGCGTGATCGCCGGGGGCGCGGACTCCCCCAGGCCGCTGGCGGCGGCGGCCTCGGCCGTCACCGCCTGCGCCGAGACAATCTCCATGCGCTGAAACGTGTAGCCGCCCAGCTGCTCGACCGCGCCGGCGGCCTGGCGCGTGCGATCCGTGAGGCGGGCGCGCAGGCAGGCGATCTGGTCGGCGCTAGGCGCGGCGTCGGGATCGATGATGCCGCAGGCTGTGCGCTGGGCCTGCAACCAGCGTTGCTGCGTCTCCACCAAGGCCTGGCGGCCGGCCTCGGAGACATCCCCCGCTTCGCGCGCGAGGGCGGCGCGCAATTCACCCTCCAGCGCGGCGAGCTGCGGATTGGCGCACACGGCGCGCGCGAACGCATCGCCGCCATCATCGCAGGGATTGAGCGCGGCGGCGGTCTCGGCGACGGGATCGGCGGGCGCGGCGTCGCGCGCGACCGGGCGCGGCCCGCAACCGACAAGGGCGAGCGCACACGCCGACATCGCCAAAGCCGCCGTCAAATGCATGGTTTTCTCCGACTTTTTCGAGTTTGCCATAGGCGGCGCGCGACGTCACCCGTGTGCGCCAGTTGGGCGCGCTGCTTGCGCGTGACGGGCGGATGACGGCGCGGCGGAGACCGGCTAGGTCACGAACAATGCCCGTTTCACCCACCTACCGCGCCGACCCGCAGTTCGCGCGGCTGGGGGCGGAGTTTTCCGATCCAGTGGCGCCGGCGGCGTTTCCCGGCGCGGTCTTGCGCTTCCGCAATCAGGGCTGGGCCGCACGCGTGGGCCTTGATCCGCTTACGGAGGATGAATGGGCGGATGCGTTCGCGCGCTTTCATCCGCTGCCCGGCAATATGCGCGCGCCGCTGGCGATGCGCTATCACGGGCACCAGTTCCGCGTGTACAATCGGGACATCGGAGACGGGCGCGGTTTTCTCTACGCGCAAGTGCGCGACGATAAGGGACGCCTGCTCGATCTCGCCACCAAGGGGTCCGGCCAGACGCCCTATTCGCGCTTCGGCGATGGACGGCTCACCTTGAAGGGCGGCGTGCGCGAAATTCTCGCCGCCGAAATGCTCGAGGCGCTTGGCGTCAAAACATCGAAGGCGTTCTCGCTTTATGAGACTGGCGAGGCGCTTAAGCGCCAGGACGAGCCTTCGCCGACGCACGCAAGCGTGCTGACGCGGCTTTCGCACAGCCATATCCGGTTCGGGACATTCCAGCGGCTCGCCTATTTCGAGCGGCCTGATTTGATCCGTATCCTGATCGATCATGTGATCGATGCGTATTATCCGAAAATCGCCGATGAGCCGGCCGAGGCGCGCGTGGGCGTGTTGTTCCATGACATCGTCGCGGCGAGCGCGCGGCTGGCCGCGTCCTGGATGGCGGCGGGCTTCGTGCATGGCGTGCTCAACACCGATAATATGACGGTGACGGGCGAGAGTTTCGATTATGGGCCGTGGCGGTTCGTTCCGCGCGCCGATCCGAACTTCACGGCGGCCTATTTCGACGAGGCGGGGCTCTACGCCTTCGCGCGCCAACCCGAGGCGACGGCCTGGAATCTCGCGCAGCTGGCGGGCTGCTTTACGCTTGTGTGTGACCGTGCGCCGCTGGAAGCCGCGCTGGCGCGCTTCTCTCCGCTTTACCAGGCGGCGTTGCGCGATTGCGTGTTCGCGCGGCTTGGCCTGCATGCTGGCGCGCTCGAGGGCGATCTCGCGTTCATCCAGCGGCTGTTCGTCTGGATGGGCGAGAGCGGCGTTTCCTGGCCGCACTTCTTTCATGACTGGTTTTGCGGGGCGGCAAGCGCGGCGCGCGCATTGGAGGGCCCCTCAGCCGCATTCTACCGCGCCGATGCGTTCAACGAAGTGCGCGCGGAAATCGAAGCGCGCGCGCCAGCGCGGCCGGAGCGGCTGGCGCATGCGACCTTGGCGGCGCCTACGCCGCCGACGCTGCTGATCGAGGATGTGGAAGCAATCTGGGCGGACATCGCGGCGCGCGATGATTGGGGCGCGTTTACGCGCGCGATTGACTCCATCCGCGCGTATAGCGCGGCGCTCGATGTGGCGGCGGCGTAAAGGCGCGCTGGTGGGGGATAAGCGCGCTCTTGTTCGGGGGACATACGTCGCGTGTGCGGCCCACCCCTCGACAGGCTCGGGGCGACGATGAGGATGTGATCCGCGTTGTCTTATCACCGTAAATATCGCCGCGTCGCGCTGAGCGCAGTCGAAGCGCGGGACGCTGCTCAAAGCCCAAGAAGCGGGAACACGCACAAACTTATCCGACCTAGTCCGTCCACGGATACTATGGCCGCTCCTCTTGCACGGGAGGTCGCTTGGATCCGAGCCAAACCGACGCAAGAGGGCGAAACGAGCGCGAACTGTGAGAGCAATCTCACGAAAGCCAGCCGAGTTCGGCATTGGTTGGAGATCCGGGGCCCGCGAACGGACGCGGCCCGCGCGCTGAGCGCCTCTGCGGCGGGAGTTAAGACCTCTTCGCTGGGCCGCATGCGAGCATCAACGTTTCGTCCGGGGCGCGTTTGTCGCGTCTTTTCAGAAGCCGGCAGCAATGTCGGCACACCCACCCCTTCGGCGCGGCAAGCGCGCCCCGGGCTCCCATCTTGGGAGCGTGGAAGTTGGAAGAGAAAATGCAGCG
>CADEEL010000024.1 GCA_902826335.1 uncultured Alphaproteobacteria bacterium | reverse complement strand
AGTCGCTGATCCAGCGCGCCTACGAAAAAGGCGTGCCGATTTTCGTGCCGGCGTTTTCCGATTGCTCGGCCGGGTTCGGCATCGTCAAGCACCAGGTCGAACGCCGCAAAGCGAAGAAGCCCTACGTCACGATCGACAGCGCCGGCGATTTCCGCGAACTGACCGAGATCAAGCTTGCCGCCGGCACTACCGCCCTCTTCATGGTCGGCGGCGGCGTGCCGAAGAATTTCGCGCAAGACACCGTCGTCTGCGCCGAAATCCTCGGCCACCACGACGTCGAAGTGCACAAATACGCCGTGCAGATCACCGTCGCCGACGTGCGCGACGGCGCCTGCTCCTCCTCAACGCTGCAAGAAGCCGCAAGCTGGGGCAAGGTGAGCACGGTGCACGAGCAGATGGTGTTCGCGGAAGCGACGAGCGTGGCGCCGATCATCGTGAGCGATGCGTATCATCGTGGAGGTTGGCGCAAGCGCCAGGCGCGGAACTGGGCGAAGTTGTTTGCTTAAAGATTGGTCGTCCCTTCTCCCCCGAGAGGGGGAGAAGGTGTCAGCGAAGCTGACGGATGAGGGGGTGCGCGTCTCGACGAGGCGCCACATCCTGAACCGCCCACCCTCATCCGGCCTTCGGCCACCTTCTCCCGCCCATGCGGGAGAAGGGAGCGTCGCGCAGAAACACGAAGGCCGCTCAGAAAGGAGCGGCCTTCGCTGGTTCTGTCGAGAGAACCCAATCGCATCAAACAACAATACGCGAATCGGACTACCTTCGCTTGCATGAACTTTCTTGAAGAAATGCTTGGGGAGCACAGGCGGTCGCTCACGAGCCTTGCAACCGGAAAGGTAAAGCTCTTCGAAACTGATTCCAGCGGTCGAATTGTTGATGGATCGGCCGACTACGTCGAAAAGCTACAGAAATGGATCGCAGAAATTGAAAGGCTGCTGGAGGCGCGACGCAACGCCTAGCGTGACCTGTCCTTATATCGCCCGCAAGAGATGACTATCTGCCTCAGCAACGGAGCACACGTGTCTGGTGATGTTTGGTACATGCTTAGAAGCGCTGAGCGTTATCTATACCACTACACGCGCTCCTCCACGCTGACCAAATTCATTCTTCCGGACCAAAAGCTGAGACTGTCACCATTTCAGAACCTCAACGACCCCCGAGAAGCAAAGAGCTTCCAGATTAGTGGCGGTGCCTGGGGTGATGATTTGCATATTGGAATTCTGGACAACTTCGCTGCGCATTTGAAACAACACTGGCGTGTAGCTTGCTTTTCAAGCGATCCGACTGAAGCTGTCTTCGGCGGAAACGATCTGCTTGGCGCGTCGCAGCTAGAAGCAATGCACGAGCGAGGACACTCTAGGCCCCGCATGTGGGCGCAATATGCCGAGAACCATTCTGGCGCTTGCCTGGTACTCGACAAGCGTGCGCTCTCAAGCGCCTTCGAATCCCTAGGTGCAAGACTCGACCTCAAGGTCTTTTCGGGGCCGATTTCCTATCAAAACACACCTATCGCGCCCAAACTGACAATCGGCCCTTTCATGGCTCACATGGATGAAGTGCGGCGCTATGGGGTTGAGGAGGCAGCTAAACGTCACAGCCTCCATTTTTGGCAGGGACTCTTCCTGACGAAGAACACTGATTGGTCTGCAGAACGCGAGTTCAGATGGCTACTTTACGGCAAGCACCATGGCGACGTTTTCGTCGACTTGGCGCATTGCATAAAGGGCGTATTGGTTGGCCCCAGTTTTCCAGAGCACTTGCTGGCAAAGACTCAACAACTTGCGGCGCAGACTGGTCTCGAACTCGCAAGAATGGATTGGAAGAACGGCATCCCACAAATTCGACTGATGTTTCAGTCCCCATCTGGGAAGTGGATCGCTGCATAGCAGCGCCTTCGAGCCGCGATCAGCCCACCCCAAACCTCACGCACACCGCATCCTCCCCCGCCCGCTCGCTCCCCAATAAACTCAGCTTCGGCCAAGCGCCAGCGAAGAACGGCGCGCCGCGCCCAAGAACGACCGGGTGCAAATAAATCTGAACCTCATCCACCAGCCCAAGCTGCGCCAAGCTCGCCGCCAGCTTCGGCCCGCCGACATCGATGCGGCCGTCGCGTTCGGCTTTCAGCTTGCGGATCGCCGCTTCCCAATCCTCACCCAACAAAGTCGCGTTCGGCCCAACCTCCTTCAGAGTGCGCGAAACCACCCATTTCGGCTGCGCGCGCCACGCTTCGGCGAACGCGCGCAACGCCGAGCGTGAAATCGGCGCGTCGTCTGGCGCATTCCATTCCGGCCGATTCTCATCCCAATAGCGCATCAGCTCATACAAGCCGCGCCCGTAAATGCTGCCGGCGAGCCCGCGCGTTTGCTCGATGAAATGCTGGAACAACTCCGGCCCAGGCGCGAACTTGTCGTGATCGACATAGCCGTCCAGCGACATGTTCATGCCGAAGATGAGCTTCGCCATGGCTCACAATTCTCCAAACAGTTTCTAGAATGGCATCAGACGCCGTTGCACGATAGCGAGATCGGAACAGCTGGCGTCCGCGCTCGTGTTCAATACAATCACCGCCGACCCAAAGCGAGGAACTCCCATGCACAAAAACACGATCTGCCTCTGGTACAATGGTGAGGCGGAGGCCGCCGCGCGGTTCTATGCCGCGACGTTTCCCAACTCCTCCGTCGGCGCCGTGCATCGCGCGCCGGGCGACTACCCGTCCGGCAAGGAAGGCGATGTGCTCGTCGTCCACTTCACCGTGTGCGGCATTCCCTGCATCGGCCTCAATGGCGGGCCGCAATTCCCGCAAACGGAGGCCTTCTCCTTCCAGATCGCCACTGAAAATCAGGAAGAGACTGACCGCTATTGGAACGCCATCGTCTCCAATGGCGGCGCGGAAAGCGCGTGCGGCTGGTGCAAGGATAGATGGGGGCTCAATTGGCAGATCACGCCGCGCACGCTAACCGAGGCGCTGGCCGCCGGGGGCGATGAAGCCAAGCGCGCGTTCGACGCGATGATGACCATGCAGAAGATCGATGTCGCCGCGATCGAGGCTGCGCGGCGGGGCTGAGGCCGCACTTCGCCGACTTGCAGCGCGCGAGACGGAGCGCCGAAGCCGGCGCCAAGAGATTGCGGCGCGCCTCTATGTGCGGTTGGATGCAGCCATATTCCGCACAAAGGCGCCGAGGGACCCATGACCAAGCTCAGACTGATCCTGCTCGCGGCGTTCGCGCTCGCTTCCTGCGCGACCGCCGCGCCCGCGCCGTCGACACAGCCCACACACCCAGTCACGGCGGAGCGCAATCCGGCGGTTCAGGTCGATGCGACGATCTTTCTTCCGCCGCCGCCCGTTGCGGATAGCGCGCTTGAATTGGCGGAGCGCGCGCTTGTGCGTGGGCCCTGGAGCGCTGCGCGGCGCCAACAGGCGCTGGAGGACAACGCGATCGATCCGTTCGCGGCGTTCGACAATGTGCTCGGCGCGCGGTTCACGCGCGCAAATTTCCCGGCGACGAACACCTTGCTGGACCGCGCCGGCCGCGCGGCGGGGTTCGCGGGCGATCCAGTGAAATTCCTTTATCGCCGCCCTCGCCCATTCCTCAGTGATCGGACGATCACAACTTGCATTCCAGATGACGAGCGCCTGCGCGCGAGCTTTTCTTATCCTTCAGGCCATGCCGCGCTCGGATTCGCCTGGGCGCTGGTGCTGGCCGAACTCATCCCATCCCGGGCCGACGCGCTCATCGAACGCGGGCGCGACTTCAGCTGGAGCCGTGTCGTGTGCGGCGTGCATTATCCAAGCGATGTGGAAGCGGGACGCACAGTGGCCGCGGCCGCAGTTGCGCGCCTGCACGCGGACGCGGAATTCCTGGACCTGCTGCGCGCGGCGCGCGTCGAACTTGAGGGCGAATTCGCGCCGAATTAGGCCGCGCGGCGCGCGTCCTTGAGCAGGCCGAGCTTCACCATGCTTTCGGCGGTGGCGACGATCGCCTCTTCGTTGGTGCGCGGCGCCCAGCCGAGCAGGCGCTTGGCCTTGTCGTTCGAGGCGCGCTTCAACTTGCCAAGCTCAGGGATGAGTTGCGCCACCGCCGGATCGCCGAGCGCGGCCAGGCGCACCATCCAATTCGGCAGCTCCTTGGTCGGCACGCGCCGAGCCGCGTCGCCCATGCGCGCCTTGAGCGTGCGCGCCACATCCACGATCCACATCGGCTCGCCGGCGATGGCCAGGAAGCGCTGTCCGGCGGCGGCCGGATTGGTCATGGCGCGCAGATGGAGATCGGCCACGCAGCGCACATCGACGAGCCCGAAGCCGAAGCGCGGGCAGCCAGGCATGGCGCCGTCCATCAGGCGCTGCACGAGCAGGATCGACGTTGAGTAATCCGCCGCCAGCACTGGGCCCAGCACGCCGACTGGATTGACCACCGCAAGCTCCATCGGCGCGCCTTCGGATTTCATAAAGTCCCACGCCGCGCGTTCGGCCAGGGTCTTGGATTTTACATAGGCGCGCACATCGGCGCCGGTCACATCCGTCCAATCCTCCTCGGTGAACGGCGTTGCGCGCGGCGCCTGCCCATAGCCGATTGCGGCGAATGACGAGGTAAGCACGACGCGCTTGACGCCCGCCGCCTTGGCCGCGCGCAGCACACGCAGCGCCCCATCGCGCGCGGGTATGATCAGCTCATCCTCATGCTTGGGAATGCTGGAGGGAAAGGGCGAGGCGATGTGCAGCACGTAGGCGCAGCCCTCCGCCGCCTCGCGCCAGCCGGAGTCAGCCATGAGGTCCGCCTGCGCGAAGGTGAGCCGATCGCCGGCCTCGGCGCCCGCTTCGGCCACCATGGCGCGCACTTCGCGCTGGCGGCCCATCGTGCGCAGCGAGGCCCGCACCTCGTGGCCGGCGTTGAGCGCCTGGGCGATCGCGTGGGCGCCGATAAAGCCCGAACCGCCCGTGACCAGAATTCGTTCACCCATGACGCCGCCCTCCAGATGCGCATTTTTTTGGTTGCGCCGCATCCAATCGCTGAACGGCCAGCATCTTCATTCACGACACATAAAGCAAGCTGGAGCCCGCCAATGACCCGGATTTACACCATTCTCGCCGCCATCGTGGTCGTCGCGCCCGTTGCGCTCGTGACCCTGGCGCAGGCGGCCCAAATCGTCGGCTGAACGGCCGATCCATCATTCACACTCCGTACAAGGACACCCCGCCATGCCCCGCCCGCTTTCGCTCATGCTCGCCGCCGCTCTGGTCGCGCCCGCCGCGCTCGCCATGCTCTATGTCGCCGCGCACGTCGTCGGCTGATCGCTGCGTACCTCCGCATTGAACCCCGATCGTCGCCCAATCCCTCCGCTCAATCGCGACGATCCACTTGAAGCGCGGGCCTTGACCCCAAGGTCCGCGCTTTTTTGGCTCAGCCGCGATCACGCACGCGCACGCGCACCTGGGCCGCGCGGCCATCGGCGTCAATCACGCTGATCTCGTGAAAGCCGGGCGCGCTGGGGCGCCAGATGGCGCGTCCGCTGGTTTGCTCGGTCGGCACGCGTGCGCCTTCCGCATACCAGACGAGCGGCGCGCGTCCGCCGCGCGCCGAGAGCGAGAGCCCGCGCGCGCCTGGGCCGTAATCGAGCACCAGCACTTCGACATCATCCGGCGGAAACAAAATGCTCGGCCCCTCGCCAGCGCCGCGCCCGCCAAGCCGCGCCAAACCCGGCGCTGGGCGCTCATCGAGGCGTTCGGGGGCGGGCGCGCCCGGCGCGGGCGCGATCAAATCAAACGCCTCGAAGAGGATCGGCAGCGCCGCCGCCCGCCCTGTGACGCCGGGCCTCGGCGCGCCATCGGGTCGGCCAACCCATACGCCGATCACATAGCCGCCGCTGACGCCCAAGGCCCAGGCGTCGCGAAACCCGTAGGACGTGCCGGTCTTGAACGCCACGCGCGGCGCCCCTTGCGCCAGGCGCGCTGGGATGCGCCCGGTCAGCGTCGGAGAGCGGGCGAGGATATCGAGCACGCGCTCGGCCGTTTCCGCGCGGACGAAATTCCGCTCCCGCGTCCAGGCGCTGCAGGCGGACTCATAGCAGAGCGGGCGCGCGCGCCCGCCATCGCCCAGCGCGGCGTAGAGCGTCGTCAATTCCTCCAGCGTCATGCCCACGCCGCCCAAGGCGAGCGCCAGGCCCGGCGCCTCCACCGCCCGGCGCGGAATACGCGGGCGCGCGCCGGCCGCCGTCAACGCCGCCTCGAAGCGCGCCGGGCCGACGCGCTCAAGCGTCGCCACCGCCGGCACGTTGAGCGAGTGCTGAAGCGCTTCCTCCAGGCGCACGTCGCCGCGAAAGCGCCGGTCGAAATTCTCGGGCAAATAGCCGGCGAAGCGGCGCGGCGCATCGAGCATCAAAGTTTCCGGCGCGGCGATGCCGTCGTTCAAAGCCAGCGCATAGATGAACGGCTTCAGCGCCGAACCCGGCGAGCGCACGGCGCGCGTCATATCGAGATAGCCGCCCGCGCGCTCACGGCCCGCGCCGCCCACGCTGGCGCGCACGGCGCGGCCTTCGATCTCGACCGCGAGAATGGCGATCGTCGCATCCCGCTCAATCGTGCTGGCGGCGCGCGCCGCAAGCGCTTCAAGCGCGCCTTGCAGCGGCGCATCGAGGCTAGAGCGGATCACGCCCTGGCGCGGATGGGCGGCGATCAAGCGTTCGGACGCCGTCAGCGCCAGCGCCGGGAACGGCGTGCGGCGCGGCATCGGATCGTCTTGCGCTTCGCGCGCGCGCGAAGCGCTGATCAGCCCGGCGCGGGCGAACCGCGCGAGCACAGTGTTGCGCGCCACGCGCGCCGCCTCCGGGCGGCGGTCAGGCCGGCGCGCCTCGGGCGCCTGCGGCAGGGCGATGAGCAGAGCCATCTCGCTGTCATCAAGCCACGTCGGGTCGCGCTCGAAATAAGCGCGCGAGGCGGCGCGCACGCCTTCAAGATTGCCGCCATAGGGCGCAAGCGTGAGATAGGCGGCGAGGATCTGGCGCTTCGTCCAGCGGCGCTCGATCTGCAGCGCACGGACGATCTCGATCAGCTTTGAGAGGATTGTGCGCGGGCGCGGTTCAAGCAGGCGCGCAAGCTGCATGGTTATGGTTGAACCGCCGGACGAAATGCGTCCCGTGCGTGCGTAATTCCAGGTCGCGCGTGCGAGCGCCACGGGATCAACGCCTGGATGGAACCAGAAGCGGCTATCCTCAACGCGCACGAGCCGCCGGAGGAACACACGATCCGTTTCGTGCAATTGCGCGGCGAGGCGCCAGCGGCCTTGCGGCGTTTGCGCCGCGCGCAGCCAGACGCCGCGCGCATCGACGACGACGGGCGAGACGATCTCGGCCCGCGCCAAGGGCGGCGGAAACGCCTGATCGAGCGCAAACAGCGTGAGCATCAGCGCGATGAGCGCCCAGGCCGCGCGCCGTCCGTCACGCCCGAGCGGCAAAGCCGCGCGGGGGCCGCGTTGCATGGACAGGTTAGGGCCTGGGCGCAATCGCGATGCGCCCGACACTGGTGCGCGCATAGACGCCGGGGCGATACATATCCTCCACCTGCGCGGCCGGCAGCGTGAAGGCGCCCGGCGTCACCGCGCGCGCGATGTAGGCGTATCGGAAACCGGTTCCGCGCAGATCGGCGGCGGCGACAAAGCGATCGTCCCGCGCCTCCGCCACGCGCGCGGCGCTGATGACGCCCATCCAACTGAACGGGCCGCCACGGTTTGTTCCATCCAAACCGCTCGATTGCGCGCCGTCCTGCGGGCCCAAGACGCTTTCGATCTCAAGACCGGCGGGCAAGAGATCGACCAGCACCGTTGGATAGGTGCGCGCACCCTCCGGCCCGCCGGCCAGCACGACGACAACCCGATCGCCTTGAGTCAAAGCGTTCAAGTCAACGCTCGTTCCATTCAGCGCATAAATGTTTTTCTGGACATAATACCCTGCGGACGCCGCGGGCGGTGCATCGCGCGGCGGGCCGGAGAGCGTCAAGGTGCGCCACGCCGTGCCGCGCCCGTCATTGCGGAAGACAAGGCCGCGCGCGAGCATCGCCGCATCGGCGCTGACACGCCGGCCGGCGCCCGCCTCGCCGTTGAACGCGATGTTGATCGGCCCGGCGCTGCGCATCAACGCATTGAGCGCAAGCAGCATCTGGGCCTGCTCCTGCGTCATCATGCTGTCTGGATCGCGTTCAATGCGCAGCAGACGCGCGCGCAGGCGCTGCACCACGCCCGTTTCACCCGCCTCGGCCGCGAGCGCGATCACGCCCGAGAGATCGCGCAGCGGCGACTGATACCAATCGCCCGTATTGCGATAGCCAATCGCCTCCTCGGCTTGCCGGAAGGCGCTGCGCGCGCGGGCCCGATCGCCCAGATGCGCGAGCGCGGCGCCGATGTGCGCGCGCGCCAGCGGCGAAGGCTCATCGCGCAGGCGCGCGTCATGGAAATAGCGGACCTGGCCGATATCGGCGCGGCCGGCCTTGGCCAGCACGTACAGTGCATAAGCCGCCGCGCGCGAGCGCAGCAGCGCGTCGGAGTCGTTCGACCCGGGCCAGCGATAGACCTCGAAATCATAGCCCACATTCGCGAAGTCATTCAGCCGCGCCACCGCGCGCAAACCTTGCAGCGCGCTGTCCAGGCTCGCTTGCGGCACGACATACCCCTGCGCGCGAGCGCGCAGGAGAAAGTCCGTCGCATAAGCGCCGAGCCAAGGCGAGGCGTGGCGATCGTTCGCGACCCACAAGCCGATCGCGCCATCCGTAGATTGGCGATCGAGCAGCGCCGTTATGGTCTCCTGCACGCGCCGGCGCAGGCGCTGGTCCTGCGTGCGGCCCGCTGTTTCAGCAAGCGCGTTGAAATAGAGAAGCGGCGTCGACACGCTGACGAGTTGCTCGGTGCAGCCATAGGGATATCGTTCGAGTTGGGCGAGCAGTGGGGCGGCGTCCAGCCCCGCAAGGCTCGAATAGGACACCACGAGCGCGCCTTCGCGCGGCATGAAGGAGGCCATGAGATCGCCGGGCGCGCGATAGGAAACGCCCGGCGCCTGCGGCTGGGTGTCAACCGTCGTCACCGGCAGGTAGGATGCACGCGATTGGATGTCATAGCTGCGCGTCACCGGCGTAAAGCCCGCGGGCCCGCGCAGCGTGAGGCTGATCCGTCCGATCCCGGAGCTTTGCGCGCCCAGCGGCACGCGCACCGCGCCGCGCTGATTGCGCGCGAGGTTGAGCCGCTGCGCCGGCGCGTTGAGCGCGACAACGCCCGAGCCAGACAGCGCCACATTGTAGGCGCCGGCCGGCCCTTCGACATTATCGACCGTCAAATTCGCCAGAGCGGTATCGCCCGGCGCGAGGAAGCGCGGGAGATTGAGTTCGGCCACGACGGGATCGCGCACGATGACGCCCTCATCGTCGCGCCCCAGCGCGCTCTGACTCCAGGCCACGGCCATGACGCGTAGCCGGCCGTTGAAATCCGGCACGTCGAACGTGACGTTCGCGCGCCCGCCGCGCACTTCAACCACGTCCGAAAAGAGTGAGACGGTGCGCTGCGGCACGACGGTGAGGCCTTCGCCGCCGAGCGAATCCCCGCCCTGGCGCGGGATCGCCGGCGCGCCGAGATTGGGATTGAGCAGGCGCCCATAATCATCGCGCACCATGACTCCGAGGCCGCGCCGCCCAAAGAAATAAGCGACCGGATCGGGCGTTTGATAATTGGTGATCTGTAGAATGCCTTCATCGACCGCCGCGATCATCACGCGCACGGTTTCACCGCCCGGCGCGTTGCGCACGCGAATGGGCACGGTCACGCGCTGGCGCGGGCGCACCACGCCCATATCCGCGGCGACATCCACTTCAAGCGTGCGCCCGGCGACATCCACCGGCACATAGGCCACGCCCACGGCGCGGCGCGGCACGGGCAGGTTCACCGGATCACGCGGCGTCATCACCGTGACGAGCACATAAGCGCCCCCGCCCCAATTCTGTTCGACGGGAATGGACACGCTCGCCCCGCCCGCAGGCACGCGCACGGTGCGCATGGAGAGCACGCGATCGGTGGCCACCACGATTTGCGCTTCGCCCGCATAAGGTGGGCGGATTTGGATCTGCGCGCGCTGGCCGGGGCGCACGGCCTCGGTTGGGCCCGCGACGGTGACCATGTCCGGCGTGTTGGCTTCGCCTTCGCCGCCGCCCCAGCCGGCGTAGAAGCGCGTTGAGGTTTCTGCGCCGGAATTGTCCCGCACGATCAGGCGATAGGCGCCGTTGCGCAGCTCGCCGCGCGACACTTGCACCACGCCGGAGGCGCCGAGATTGATCTGTCCCCCATCGATCGGCACGTCGCGGCCGGTGCGCCGCCAGCGCCAGGTTCCGCCGTCCAGATACCAATCGTAATGCCAATCCTCGCGCACAAGCGCCCAGGTCACGCCCGCCACCGCAATCTGGCGGCCCTGCGGATTGACGGCGACGATATCGAACGTTGCGCGCCCATTTTGCGGAACGGCCTGATTATCGAAGCGCTGGCGCACGCCGATATAACGGTTGGACAAGCGCACCGGCACAGTGAAGCTCTCGCGCACGACGCGCCCGCCGGGATCAGCGACGCTGGCGATCAGGCGCGCACGCAGGGGCAGAGTCGTTGTCGGCTCGTCCGCGAGCGCGGCGAGCAATTGGGCGCGGCCCTCCCCGTCCGTCACCGTGCCGGGCAATTGGAGGAGGCGCTCTTCGAAGCTTTCGTCGACGCGGCCAAACGAATAGGCGGCGAAGGCCGGGAAGGGCGCATTATCGACGGACAAGCGCCCTTCGGCTTCCACCGCTAGGCCGGCGCCGGGCGCACCATAGAGGAAATCGGCCTGCACATCGATCGGGCGCTGCTGACCGCGCAGCAGCGGCGCTTCGCTGGCGCGGATTTGCACGCGCAGGCGCTGCGGCACGAAATCCTCGACCGACCAGGAGACCTGGCCCGCCGCCGCTTCTTGCCCATCGACTTTGAGTTCCGCGCGCCATTGGCCGCGCGGCGCCCCGCGATCCATCGGCAAGTTTTGCGCAATGGCGCCGGCTTCGCGCGCGGCGGCGAGGCGAATGCGGCGCGCCTCCGTGCCATTCGGGCGATAGACGATCAGCGTCGATTGGCGATCGCCGATGCCGCGCGCGGCCGTATCGCGCACCAGCGCCATCAAGCGCACGGTTTCGCCTGGGCGATAAATACCGCGCTCGGTGTAGACGAAAGCGTCGATATCGCCCGGCGGATTGCGCCCATCTATCCCGCGATCGGACAAATCGAGCGAAGACGTTTGCAGATCGAGCGCGGCGAAATCGCCGCCGCCATAGGCCATGACATAGCGCGGCGTTTGCGCGCCTTCCCCATCCAGCAAGGCTTGGGCGAAACGCGCATGGCCCTGCGCATCGGTGCGGGTGCGCGCGAGTTCTTCGTTGTTCTGCGCGATCAGCGTCAGCGTGACGCCGCCCATGGGCAGCGCCGTGCGCAACGAGCGCGCCACGACATCCATGCCGCTGGCGCCGGTGAAGGTCTGCAGCGCCATATCCGTGTACATGATCCAGCGATAAGCGCCGGCGGGGCGATCATTGTTTTCGCCGTTCGCACCCGCGCCGGGCGAATCATCCACCAGGCGCACGACGTAGGCGCCGGGCCGGCGATTGGCCAATGCGGCGCCGAGCGGAAACACCGTTGTGACGCCCTGATTGCGCCGCGCGCGCGCGTTGGCCACATCGACCCGGCCTTCGTAAATAGTCTGGCCCGCATCCTCGCCGGCGCTTTCGAGCGAATAATAATCCCAGCCGCCCTCCTCGACGATCTGGCCGACATCGATGTTGTGCTGGGAGAGGATGCGATCATTGACGCGCACGACCGTGACGCGCAGGCGCGACACATTCACCGTCTCGATCGCCAGTCCGTCCGCCTCGCTGCGCGGCAGCACGACGCCGTCGCCGACAAAGCCAACATAGGCCGGCCGATCGCCGAACGAGAGGGTGAACGTCTCGTCCTGCGTGGTGCGTGCCCCAGACTGCGCGGGCAGGCCGCGCCGCAGCGTGACTTGCCGATCCGGCTCAAACGGCAGGCCGGCGAGGCAGAGGAGCTCACCCGCGACTTCCGCCTGCACGGGCGCGGCGGGTTCGATCTGGATATAGTCCGCGAAATTGACGCCGCGATCGCGCGACAGCGGCTGGGAAAACTCAAGGCAGGCGCGCGGCGCGGCGCTCGACGTGTCGATGCGCACATTCATGAAGGCCATGCCCTCGGGCCGGGCGCGGCCGGCCCGTGCGGCGCCGGCCGCGCGGGGGGCTTCCGGGCCTGTCTGCTCGGCCACGATGGCGATCGGCGCGCGGCCCATGCCGGTGGTGACGCGCCCGAGCACGACGCCGCCCCAGAGCCCGCCCACCAGGGCCACGGCCGTGGCCAGGATGATCCGTGAATTGGCCGTGACGAAATCGCGAATGTTCACCGCCGCTCTCCCCACGCCTTGTTCTTCTAGAGCTTAGCTTTGCCCGAGCGCTTGGCGCGCGACAAGACGAAGCTCACAAAAGGGCAATATTGCGTGCGGCAAGAGCGGCGGCGATCTTTTTTCGGCTTGCCCGCCATGGCGCGCGCGCGCCATGACCGGGCGATGCCGCGCCCGCCCGCCCCACGCCTCTGGGACATTTCGCAAAAGCTGACGCCGCGCCTGCCAGTCTGGCCGGGGGACACGCCGTTCGCGGCGCGCCAGACCTGGGCGCTGGGGGCGACGCCCGTTAATGTGAGCGCTGTCACATTCTCCACCCATAGCGGCGCGCATGCGGATGCGCCGCTCCACTACGCCGCAGACGGCGCGAGCGCCGGCGCACTCGATCTGGCGCGCTACATTGGGCCCTGCCGCGTCATCGACGCGCGTAGCGCGGGGCCGCTGGTTGAAGAGCGCCATGTGGCGCAAGCGCTGATGGATGCGCCGCCGCGCCTGCTCATCCGCACCTATGAGACGTTTCCGCATGAGGCATGGCGCGATGATTTCACCGCCGTCGCGCCGGCGACGATCCATGTACTCGCTGACGCTGGAATCTTTCTGATCGGAGTCGATTCTCCATCGCTCGATCCACAAGAGTCGAAAACCATGGACGCGCACAAGGCGCTTCATGTGCGCGGCATGAGCGTGCTCGAAGGCCTCGTGCTCGATGAAATTCCGCCCGGCGATTATGAATTGATCGCCCTGCCCTTGCCGCTCTGGGATGCGGACGCCGCGCCCGTGCGCGCCGTGCTGCGAGCGCTGGCATGAATGATGATGTCGCAGCGCTGGACGGCACCGATCCATTGGCCCGCTTCCGCGCTGAATTTACGCCGCCTTCCGATCAAATCTATCTCGCCGGCCACTCGCTCGGGCCCCCTTCCGCGGCCGTGCTGGCGCGGCTCGACGCCGTCGCACGCGGCGAGTGGCGCCACACGCTGGTGGCGGGCTGGCATGATCATGACTGGATCGGCGCGCCGCTGCGCCTCGGCGCCAAAATCGCGCCGCTGATCGGCGCGGCGCGTGATGAAGCACTCGTCGCCGATTCCACCAGCGTAAATTTATTCAAGCTGATCGGCGCGCTGGCGCAGAGCCAGCCCGAGCGCAAAATTGTCCTCATCGAACGCGGCGAGTTCCCGACCGACATGCACATCGCCCAAGGCGCTGTTTCGTTGCTTGGGCAAGGCCGCCGCGTAGTTTTCGCCCCGCCGGACGGGCTCGCTGACCATATCGACGATCAGGTCGCGCTCGTCGTCGCCAGCCATGTGCATTATCGCGACGGCCGCATCCGCGACATGGCCGCGCTGCAGGCGCGCGCGGACGCGGTGGGCGCCGATTTCATCTGGGATGTTTCGCACAGCGTCGGAGTCGTCGACATTGATCTCGCCGCCGCCGGCGCGCGCTTCGCGGTCGGCTGCGGGTATAAATATCTCAATGGCGGGCCCGGCGCGCCAGCGTTCCTATATGTCGCGCGCGCGCGACAAGCCGGCCTCGCCAACCCGATTTCAGGCTGGCTGGGCGCGGCCGACCCGTTTGCGTTCGCCGATCTGCATGCGCCGGCCGACGGGATCGCACGCTTCCAAGCCGGCACGCCTTCAATCCTCGCGATGGCGGCGCTCGAAGCCAGCCTCGACCTCCTTGCGCAATCCACGCCCGCTCAACGCCGGGCGAAATGCCTTTCGCTGCAGCGCGTCTTTCTCGCGCGACTTGGCGACGCGCCCGGCCTTACGCTTCTTGGCCCACATGACGAGGCGATTCGCGGCGGCCATCTCGCCTTTTCGCATCCGCGTGCGGACGCGGTGGTCCAGGCGCTCGCCGGCGCCGGCCTTATCGGCGATCATCGCCCGCCTGACGTGCTGCGGTTCGCCTTTTCACCGCTTACATTGACTCATGCCGAGGCGGCGCGCGGGGGCGAGCTGCTCAGGGCGACGCTCGGCGCCTCCGCATAAGTCTTGACGCACGCGTCAGCGTTCCTCTTGAGTGACGCGGACAAAAAGGGAGCGAACCAAGAGATGAGCCAAGCGGCCGAAGCCAAACCCGCCTTCCCGGTCATGAGCATCGCCCAGGCGCACGCGCTGCTTGGCCAGGCCGGCAGCCCGCTGGAGATCGCGGAGGCCGACATTCGCGGCGTGCGCACCAAAATCTGGAAAAACGCACCGCCGACGTTGCGCGAAGTGTTCGCCGCCTCCGCGACCTGGCCGGACCGGGATCACCTTGTCTATGAGGACGAGCGCGTCACGTTCGCGGCGCTGCACGCGGCGGCCGCCACATTCGCGGCCCAGCTCATCGCCGACGGCGTTCGACCCGGCGATCGCGTGGCGATCATCATGCGCAATGTGCCGGATTGGGCGGCGGCGTTCTGGGGCGCGGTGCATGCGGGCGCGATCGTCACGCCGCTCAACGCCTGGTGGACAGGCCCGGAGCTTGAATACGGCCTCATCGATTCCGGCTCCAAGATCGCGATCATGGACGCCGAGCGCTGGGAGCGCGTGCGCGAGCACGTCGACGCGGCGCCTTCGCTCGAAAAAATCTATGTCGCGCGCGCGGCCGAGGAGATCGCCGATCCGCGCGTCAGCCGCCTTGAAGGCGTGATCGGCGCGCCAAACGAATGGGCCGCCCTGGCGAAAACGCCGCTGCCGCAGCTTCCCTGCGCGCCGGATGACGATGTGGCGATCTTCTACACGTCCGGCACGACGGGAAAGCCGAAGGGCGCCATCGTCACCCACCGCAACATCATCTCCAACATGTTCAACGCGGTGAACGCCCAGGCGCGCGCCTTTCTGCGCCGGGGCGAAATGCCGCCCATGCCCGATCCAAATGCGCCGCAAAAGGCGGTTCTGCTGTCTGTGCCGTTCTTCCATGCGACGGGCTGCTTCGCGGTGATGTGCCCTCAGGTGATGACCGGGGGCAAGATCGTGCTGCAACGACGCTGGGATGTCGATGAAGCGCTGCCGCTCATCGAACGCGAGAAGATCAACCAGGCCGGCGGCGTGCCGACCATCGCCTGGCAAATCCTCGAACATCCGAAATTTAACGACTACGACCTCTCCTCCCTGGAAACGATTTCCTATGGCGGCGCGCCTTCGGCGCCCGAACTCGTGCGGCGCATTCGTGAGCGCTTTCCAATTGTCAAACCCGGCCAAGGCTGGGGGATGACGGAAACCTCCGCCACAGCCACCAGCAATTATGGCGAGGATTATGAGCGCAAGCCGGCGAGCTGCGGCGTGCCCTCGATGACGGGCGAAGCGAAGATCATGTCCCCCGACGCGAAGGAGCTGCCCATCGGCGAGGTTGGCGAACTCTGGTTCAAGGGGCCTATTGTCGTGCGCGGCTATTGGCAAAAGCCGCAAGCGACCGCCGAAACTTTCGTCGATGGCTGGGTGAAGACCGGCGATCTCGCGCGCATGGACGAGGAAGGCTTTCTCTACATCGTCGATCGCGCCAAGGACATGCTGATCCGCGGCGGGGAGAACATCTACTGCGTCGAAGTGGAAAACGCGCTCTACGATCATCCCGCCGTGATGGATGCGGCGGTGATCGGCTTGCCGCACAAGACGCTGGGGGAAGAACCGGCGGCGGTCGTCACCTTGAAGCCCGGCATGAACGCCGATGAACAGGAATTGCGCCATTGGGCCGCGCAGCGCATCGCCGCGTTCAAAGTGCCGGTGCGGATCGAATTCTGGCCTGAAACGCTGCCGCGCAACGCCAACGGCAAGATCATGAAGAAGGAGCTGCGCAAGGCTTTTCCGGATGTAGAGTTTTCGGCCTGATTGGCTGCAATCGCATAGGAACTGGAACATGATCATCGGCGCTCATGTGCTCATCTATTCGCGTGACGCCGACGCCGATCGCGCCTTTCTGCGAGACATTTTCGGTTTCGATCATGTCGACGCTGGCGGCGGATGGCTCATTTTCGCCCTGCCGCCGGCCGAAGTAGGAGTCCATCCAAGCTCGTCCGATGGAGTACACGCTTTGAGCTTGATGACTGATGACATCGAAGTTGAACTAGCGCGTCTGCGCGCCGCGGGCGTAGCCTGCAGCGCCGTCGAGGATCGGCGCTACGGCCTCGCCGCCGAATTCACTCTGCCGGGCGGCGGCAATATGCAAATTTACCAGCCTCTCCATCCCTTAGCGATCAAGGCATGAGGCTTATTCTCGTTGAGAGACCGGTCGATGGTATCGCGCTCGTGACGCTCAATCGGCCGGAAGCAATGAACGCGCTCTCGCGCGCACTGCGGGCCGAGATCGCCGAGACATTCGCGACGCTCGACGCGGATGAGGGCGTGCGCGTCATTGTGCTCACGGGCGCGGGACGGGCGTTCACGGCGGGACTTGACCTCAAGGAATTAGCAGAGCCAGGCGCACGCGTCGCGGACGATGCAAACCCTTCTGACGCGGCGCGCGATCCCGTGCGCGCGCTGAGTGTGTGCCGAAAGCCAATCATCGGCGCGATCAATGGCGCGGCGATCACTGGCGGCTTTGAACTCGCGCTGGCGTGCGACATCCTCATCGCCTCGGACCATGCGCGGTTCGCCGACACGCATGCGCGCGTCGGCATTCTGCCCGGCTGGGGCCTCAGCCAGAAGCTTTCGCGTCTTGTTGGGATTTATCGCGCCAAGGAAATTTCTCTGTCCGGCAATTTCATCGATGCGCGCACGGCGGAGGCGTGGGGGCTCGTCAACCGCGTGGTTGCGGCGGATCAATTGCTGCCTGCGGCGCTCAAGCTCGCGCAGGACATCGCCAGCGCGCCGGCGGATAAAGTCGACGCTTATAACAAGCTCATCGATGAGGGCTTCGGGCGCGATTTCGCCGCCGCGCTCGCGCACGAGACGGCGACGACGCGCGCGCTCAACGCAGCGGTCAATGCCGAGACGATCGCCGCCGCGCGCGGCGCGGTGATGGCGCGTGGGCGCGATCAGGCGACATGACAGGCGCCGCCCCGCGCCGCCATATCTCGACCGCTTATGTCGTCATGCTCGCCGTCGGCATGGTCGTCGGCGCCGGCATATTCCGGGCACCCGCTGAGGCTGCCGCCAATGCAGGCTCGGTGTTCTGGCTTTACGCCGCCTGGCTGCTCGGCGGGCTTCTGACCTTCGCCGGCGCGCTCTGCTATTCGGAATTGGCGAGCGCGTTTCCGAGCGCGGGGGGCGATTACCATTTCCTCGGCCTCGCCTATGGGCGGCGCGTCGCGTTTCTGTTCGCGTGGGGGCGATTCGCGATCATCAATTCCGGCTCAATCGCCTTTCTCGGCTTCGTGATCGGCGATTATCTCAACGTTGTTCCGCAGTTTCATCTTGGTGCGGACGGGCCGGCGCTCTACGCGGCGCTGTCCGTCGTCGCGTTCACATTGTTCAATCTGCGCGGAACGTATCGCGACGCGGCGGCGAATTATTCCGTGACGGGGCTTGAAGTAATCGGGCTCCTCATGATGGGCGCGGCGGCGCTGTGGCTCGCGCTCACAGGCGTTCCCCCGCTGACCGCTCAGACTGGATCGTCTCTCGCGGCCCCGCCAGCGAGCTTCGGGCTTTCGCTTGTGTTCGTCTTGCTCGCTTATGGCGGCTGGAGCGAGATTGCGACGCTGTCAGCAGAGGTGAAGGACGCACGCCATGGCATGGCGCGCGCGCATACGATCTCCATACTCCTCATCACGCTGCTTTATCTGCTGGTGAATTGGGCGTTCCTGCGTGGCTTGGGATTTGAGGGGCTCGCCGCGAGCCGCGCGCCCGCCGCCGATCTCATGGGCCGCGCGTTCGGGCCGAACGCCGGCCTTCTCATCGCATTGGCGGTCGCGTGCGCGGCCGCCACCTCTATCAACGCCACCATCATCGTGGGCGCCCGGACGACCTATGCGGCGGCGCGCGATTTTCCCGCGCTCGGCCTTTTGGGACGCTGGGATGAACAGCGCGGCATACCCGCCCCCGCCATCTGGGCGCAAGGCGCGGTGTCGCTCGCGCTGGTCGGGCTCGGCGCATGGACGCGCAACGGCTTTCAGACCATTGTCGATTACACTTTCCCGGCGTTCTGGCTATTTCTGACGCTCTCGGGCGGGGCGCTGATCGTGCTGCGCTTCACCCGGCGCAACGCGCCGCGCCCGTTCAAGACGCCCCTCTATCCGCTGACGCCGCTTATCTTCATCGCCTCATCCGTGTACATGCTTATTTCGAGCCTTGCCTATCTCGCCAGCCTCGATAATCCGCGCCTCGGCGCGTTCGCGGGCCTTGGCGTTCTTGTGCTTGGGTGCATCGCGCTCTTCGCCGCGGAGTGGCGCGCCCGCGCCGGGGGCGCTAGGTAGAGCGGCTCATGGCGCGTTCGGTTCTGATCTTATTCGCACACCCGGCCTTTCAGCGCTCACGCGCCAACCGCGCTCTGGCGGAAGCCGTACGCGATCTGCCGGGTGTGACGTTTCATGACCTCTATGAGGTTTATCCCGATCTCCTGATCGACGTCGCGCGCGAACAATCCCTGCTTTCATCGCATGACGCGCTTGTGCTGCAGCATCCATTCTATTGGTATTCGGCGCCCGCGCTGATCAAGGAATGGCTTGATCTTGTGCTTGAACATGGCTGGGCCTATGGCGAGGCCGGCCGCGCGCTCGCTGGCAAGGATTGGATGAGCACGATAACCTCCGGCGGCGGCGAGGACTCCTATGGTCCCGGCGGATTCAACCGTTATACAATCACCGAATTCATGCGCCCGTTCGAAGCGACGGCGCATCTGTGCGGCATGCGCTGGCGCACGCCTTTCATAGTCCAGGCGAGCCATATGAGCACGCCGGCGAGATTGGCCGAAGCCGCGGCGGCCTATCGCGCCCACATTCTGGCGCTGCAAAGGCGTGGCGAGGACGCGTGATGGAACATCCAAGCTTTCTTTTGCAGGCCTTTGTCTTTCTTGTCGCGGCGGTGATCTCGGTGCCGATCGCCAAGCGCCTGGGCCTGGGCGCCGTACTTGGTTATCTCATCGCCGGCGTCGTAATCGGCCCGTTTGGCCTGGGTCTTTTCGGTGATCCCGACAGCCTCATGCACACGGCCGAGTTCGGCGTCGTCATCATGCTGTTCCTGATCGGCCTTGAACTGGCGCCGGCCCTGCTCTGGCGCATGCGCACAGCGATTTTCGGCCTGGGCGCGCTGCAAGTCCTGCTCACGGGCGCGCTGATCGCCGCGATCACGATCGCGTTCGGCGTCGATTGGCGCCCAGCCCTGGCGATCGGCTTCACCTTCGCGCTCTCCTCCACCGCAATCGTGCTTCAATCGCTGCGCGAGAAGGGCCTTGATGCGACGAACCCGGGCCGCGACGCCTTCGCGACCTTGCTGTTCCAGGACATCGCCGTCATCCCAATGCTGGCGCTCTTTCCACTGCTGGCGCTCGCCGCGCCGCGCGGCGAGGCTGAAGGAACAGCGCTTTCGGCGTTGCCAGGCTGGGCTCAACCCATCGTCCTGCTCGCCGCCGTCGCCGCCATCGTGGTGGCGGGGCGCATCCTGTTGCGCCCGCTCTTTCGCTTCATCGCGCGCACCAACATGACGGAGATGTTCACCGCGCTCGCATTGGCGCTCGTGGTGGGCGTGGCGCTCTTGATGCAAAGCGTCGGCCTCTCGCCGGCGCTGGGCGCCTTCATCGCCGGCGTCGTTTTAGCGGACAGTGAATATCGCCACGAACTGGAAAGCGACATTGAGCCTTTCCGCGCGCTGCTCTTGGGATTGTTCTTCATTTCGGTGGGCGCGAGCGTCGATCTTGCGCTCATCGGCGCCAATCCCGGCCTCGTCCTCGCACTGGTCGCCGGGCTTATCGTCGTCAAGACGCTCGTGCTTTACTTCGTCGCGCGTGTGATGGGGCGGCCGCGCGCCGACGCGGCGCTTGTCGCATTGGCGCTCGCGCAAGGCGGGGAGTTCGCCTTCGTGCTGTTCGCCTTCGCGCGGGCGCAGGGCGTTCTATCGGAGGCTCTCGCCGCGCCGTTGGTCGCGGCCGTGGCGCTGTCCATGGCGCTTACGCCGTTCCTGCTCATCGTCGGCGAGCGCCTCGCCTCGCGCATGGCCCGCCCCGCCCAGCGCGCCGCGCCCGCCCATATTCACACGCACAAGCCGCGCGTCATCATCGCCGGCTTCGGCCGTTTCGGTCAGGTCATCCATCGCCTTTTGGCCGCCAATGGCGTGACGACTTCCATCCTCGATCACAGCGCCGATCATGTCGACATGGTGCGTTCCTTCGGCACTGAAGCCAATTACGGAGACGCCGCGCGCATCGATCTCTTGCGCGTCGCCGGGGCCGGCGACGCGCAGCTCCTGGTCATCGCCATCGACGATGCCGAGCGCGCGCTGCAACTCGCGGAGAATGCGCGCAAGCATTTTCCACATCTCAAAATTATCGCGCGCGCCTTCGATCGCCGCCACGTCTATGAATTGCTCAATCGCGGCGTCGACGGGTTCGAACGCGAGACATTCGAAGGCGCACTACGCTTGGGAAGCGCTGCCCTGCGCCACCTTGGCGCGCGCGCGCATCAGGCCGAACGGGCCGCTGGGCTTTTTCGCCGCCACGACGAGCGGCAATTGCTGATGATGCGCGAACATTGGAGCGGGGACGACAATTTCGAGGCCTACCGCTCCGCCGTAAACGCACGGCGCGACATGTTGGCTGAAGCGCTGCGGCGCGACCTCGACACGCACGGGGTCACCACGCCGGATGACGCTTGGGACACAGACAGCCTCGATGCGGAGACGCAAAAGCGCGCCTGAACGGGGGTTACGCGCGCGCTGTGATCATGGCGGCCAAGCGCTTGGAGATGATCGCCTCCGCGTCGGTCACAATGCGATCGACCAATTCCTTGACGCTCGGGATATCATGAATGAGGCCCTGGACCTGGCCGGCTGACCAGATTCCATAGTCCGGATCGCCGGTTTCATAGACTTTGCGCCCGCGCGCGCCGGCGACCAGCTCGCGCACGTCCTCAAATTTCGCGCCCTGTTTTTCCAGCGCCACGACCTGTTGGGAAACCGCGTTCCTCGCCACGCGCGCCGTGTTGTGCATGGTGCGAAAGATAAGATCTGTGGCGCGCTCATCGTTCGCCACCATCTGCTGCTTCACATTCTCATGCACCGGGCTTTCCTTGGTCGCCATGAAACGCGTGCCCATATTGATCCCGTCCGCCCCCAGGGCCAAAGCGGCGACAAGCCCGCGCCCATCGCCGAAGCCGCCGGACGCAATCATGGGAACTTTCACCTTGTCCGCCGCGCAGGGAATGAGGATGAGTCCGCCGACATCGTCCTCGCCCGGATGGCCGGCGCATTCGAGTCCATCAATGGAAATCGCGTCGACTCCGTAGCGTTCGGCGGAGAGCGCGTGGCGCACGCTGGTGCATTTGTGAATGACCTTGACGCCGGCCTTCTTGAACTCCTCGACATGTTCCTGCGGCTTATAGCCCGCCGTCTCCACGATCTTGACGCCGCTTTCGATGATGACGCGCCGATACTCCGCGTAAGGCGGCGGCGTGATCGCGGGCAAAAGCGTGAGATTGACGCCAAACGGCTTCTTGGTGAGGGCGCCGCAACGTTCGATCTCCTTGGCGAGATCATCCGGCGTGGGTTGGGTCAGCGCGGTGATGAAGCCCAGCGCGCCGGCGTTGGCGACGGCGGCGACCAGTTCGGCGCGCCCGACCCATTGCATGCCGCCCTGAACGATCGGGTGGTCGACGCCGAACATTTCCGTGAAGCGCGTTTTCAACATGCGGAGCTCCTCCAGCGGAGAGTGCCGGCGAACCACGGGAAATTCCAGGCGCCGTTAAGGAAAGTACATGCGCGCCGCCATAAACCGCGCCGTGCGAATCGATTATGGTCCCGCCCCTTTCGGGAGCGCACCCATGATCGATGGAACTGAACTCGCCGCCTTGGCGTCGGCGAAAATCTGCCATGACATCATGGGCCCGATCAGCGTGCTCGTGCAGGCGATCGAGACCTTGAAGGCCAACGATTCCAACGGCCGCAACGCCGAAGAGATCGCCGTGCTCGACGAAGGCCTGCACAAAATGTGGGCCAAGCTCGATTTTTTCCGCTTCGCCTTCGCCGGCGCGACGGCGGAAGGCGAAGGCCAGTTGGAGGAAGCGCGCGACACCGCTGAAAAGATGTTCGCGCATTTAAAGCCGAGCCTCGTCTGGTCAGCGGCGAATGCGCCGATGCCAAAGGCTGCGGTGCGTGTGGTCGCCAATCTGCTGCTGATCGCCAGCGATTGCCTGCCGCGCGGCGGGACAGTCGAGCTCGTTTCGGATACGCAAGAAGTGCGCGTCGTCGCGACCGGGGATCGCGCCAAGCTCAAGCCGGACGTGGCCGCCGCGCTGCGCGGGGAGCGGCCCGAGATGGGCTTCATGGGGGCCTCGATCCCGCCCTTGCTGACGGGCGTGGCGGCGCGGGCGAACGGCGTTGAGATCGAGCCGCGCGAGGGTGACGGCCGGGTTGAATTCGCCGTTCGCACGGCGGCGCACAAGGCGCGCGCGGCGTAAACACTCATTAACCCGGCATCTCGCACAGTTCCGGGCGGAGGATGGCGCGCGTGCAGCCGCGAAGCGCGCGCGTCGGGGTCATGGACGACATGCTGGGCCAATTTCTGGATGAGGCCGCAGGGCAGCTCGACGCGATCGAAGCTGGCCTGCTGCAAGGACGCGCGCCGGCGGAGGCGTTGACGCGGCTGGCGGCGCTGCGCGGCGATTGCATGGCCGCGGGCCTCACACGCATGGAGCGCATAGCCCGCGCCCTCGAAGGGCTGATCGGCGCCGGCGGCGCGACGCGCCCGCTTATCCTGCGCGGCCTTATGAGGTTGCGCGACATCGTGCGCGCCGTATCGCACGCCGGCGTCGAGCCGCCCGGCGACGACAGCGACCTGACGGCTGCGGCGGCTTATGGGCGCGCGCCCTCACTTGCCGATACGCTGGCGCAAGCGCGGGATAGATTGTTGGAGATCGCACCCGGCGCGCGCGACCCGCGCCTCTCGGCGCTGCTGGCGCGCCTAGAAGGCATCAAGGCCGACCTTGCTGACGCCGAGCAGACCCAACCGATCGCGGCGTGCCTGGCGCCGCTGATGGACATCGTGGAGCGCGAAGCGAGCGCGCAAGGCAAACGCATCGCGCTCAGCATCGATGGCGATCTTGCGATTGAGCCGGGCGCGGCCGAACCATTGCGCGAGGCCGTCACCGAAATTGTCCGCAATGCTTGCAAACACGGCGTCGAAGCGCCCGAGGCGCGCCGGCGCGCGGGTAAGCCGGACATGGGCCATATCCGCATCAGCGCCCATCGCGGCCCCGATTTCTCGGCCATCGAGATCGCCGACGATGGGTGCGGCTTCGATTGCACGGCGCTGCGCGCGCGCGCGATCGAGGCGAGTATTTTGCCGGCGGACGCCGTATTGCGCATGGCGGACGCGGAAATCGCGCGCCTGATGCTGACGCCCGATCTCTCCAGCGCGATCGGCGGGCCGGGCCAGCGCGGGCTCGGCGCGGCGAACGCGGCCATCGATTTGCTCGGCGGGCAATTGCGCGTCGCCGCGTCCAGCGCGCGGGGCGCGGCCCTCCTCATCACCATTCCCGACATCGGCGCCCACCTCGCGGGCGACGCGATCATCTATCGGAGACGCGCATGAAAAGCTGTCTGGTCGTCGATGACAGCCGGGTGATCCGCAAGGTCGCGCGGCGCATTCTGGAAGACATGTCATTCGATATCGAAGAGGCCGCCGACGGCCTTGAAGCGCTGCAAGCGTGCCGGCGCTCCATGCCCGACGCTATCCTGCTCGATTGGCAGATGCCGGTGATGAGCGGCATCGATTTTCTCAAGACGCTGCGTAAGGAAAGCGGTGGAGACCGGCCGGTGGTCGTGTTCTGCACAACCGAAAATGACGTTGCGCGCATTTCGGAGGCGATCAAGGCGGGCGCGGACGAATACATCATGAAGCCGTTCGACGGCGATATCCTGCACTCGAAATTCTCCGAGGCGGGGCTCGTATGAAGGCGCAGCCATGCTGACTGAAGCTCAATTCGCGATCGTCGCACAGGAAGCCAAGCAGCGCATCGGACTTGCGCTGACGCACGAGCGGCTCGCCTTCGTCGATGCGCGCCTGACGCCGCTGGCGCGACGCGAAAACTGCGCGTGCGCCGGCGAGCTCATCAGCATGATCCAGCGCCAGGGCGATGATATGCTCTGGCATGGCGTGGTCGATGCGCTGGTCATGTCCGATACGCACTTTTTTCGCGACCGCGCGCAGTTCCGCGCGCTGAGCGAGACGATTATTCCAGACCTTTTGCGTGGACGGCCTGCGCATGCGCGCCTCCGTGTCTGGAGCGCGGGCTGCGCCGCGGGCCAGGAGCCCTATTCGCTCGCCATTCTCCTGGAGGAAATGCGCGAAGAAGGGCGCGGCGGGCTGGTCGACATCTTGGCCACGGACATTTCAAGCCGCCTGCTCGATAAGGCCGCCTCCGGCCTCTTCAGCCAGTTCGAGGTGCAGCGTGGGCTTTCAATCCGGCGGCTGATCGCGCATTTCGAGCGAGTCGGCGAAATGTGGCGCATCGCGGATCGGCTGCGCGCGGCGGTGCGGTTCGAGACGCACAATTTGCTGGTCGACGCCGCACAGCTCGGCCCGTTCGATCTCGTTCTGTGCCGCAATGTGTTGTCGAGCTTCGGCGAGGCGGATCGCAGGGAGACGCTCGAACGCATCGCCGCGGCCATGAGCGAGGATGGCGTGCTCGTGCTTGGCGCGGAAGAAGACTACGCCTCGCTCACCGGCGCGTTCGAGCCGGCACACGGTGCGTGTGTGATGCGGCGCAACGCCTATTGGCGGCGCGCCGCGTAGGGCATCGCGACACCTATTACAGCGCAAACAGCGGCAGGCCCTTCACGTCCGCAAGGCGCGGGCGATAGGCGCGCGCATCATATTCGTTGGCCACGTCCACGCGCCGTTCGCCGTGCAGAGGACTATCGATCGGGACTGTTTGGAACCGGCCGTCGACCATCGCGCACATGAGGCCGTGTTCGCCGAGCGCGAGCCGCTCTATCGCGAGGCGTCCGAAGCCGAGCGCAATCATCCGATCGAGCGCGTCCGGCGGCCCCGCACGCATGAGATAGGCGAGCCGCTGCACGATGACGCCCTCGGCGCTTCGCTCAGTGCAGGCCCGCGCGATCAGATCGGAGACGCCGCCAAGACGCTTTCGGCCATAGGCGTCCGCGCCAGCTTGCTCGGTGAGGCCGCCATCTTTCGGACGCGCGCCTTCTGAAACGACGCACACCGCATATTTGGAGGGATTGTCCAGCCGGTCCCGTTCGAGCAAGTTTGCGACTTCCCCAAGATCGAACGGCGATTCCGCGATGATGGTGCGGTCCGCGTCGGCCAAGAGCCCCGTGTACAAAGCCGTCTGGCCCGAGAGGCGACCGAACAGCTCAACAATCATGATGCGCTCATGGCTTCCGGCGGTGGAGCGCAGCGCGCCCAAGGCCTCGACGCCGCGCGTCACCGCGGTGGAAAAGCCAATGGCGTAGTCTGTGCCGAAAACGTCATTGTCCATCGTCTTTGGAATGGAGAGAACGCGCACGCCCTCGGCCGAGAGGCGCGCAGCGAAGCGCAACGTGCCATCCCCGCCCATCGGAACAATGGCGTCGATCCCAAGCGTCTCAATGGTCTTGAGCACGTGATCGGTTGCGTCGATCGGCGCGTCACCGGTAAAGCGCGCGTGCAGATGCGCGGGCGCGAGCTTGCGCGGCAATTTTTGGGGCGAGACACGGCTTGTGTGCAAGATCGTGCCGCCATCGCGATCAATCGCGCGCACCGCCTCGCGATCAAGCGGCAGAGTCCATGCCTCGATCGTGCGCGGGTCGCCTGGATCGATCGACAGCGCGCCGAGCCAGCCGCGCTTGAGGCCGATGACGGGCCAGCCGCGATCGTGCGCGGCTTCGACGACCGATTTGATCGCGACATTGAGGCCGGGCACATCCCCGCCCCCCGTCAAAACGCCGATCCGCATGCGCGCCCTCATGAATGGTGCGCTCTTACCGCGCTTTGCCGATGCGCGAAACTATTGCGGTTTCAGGCCGAGTTGACACCGGTCGACCGCCCGGAAACCGCAATAACTAAGAATTTTGACCGCGTTCGGACGGAAAACCGGTATCCACTTTTCCTGAACGCGGTCTAAACGCTCCAGGAATCGGCGGCGCCCTCGCCCGTGATGCGTGCGACGATCGCCTCGGCGGCGTCGGTCGCCGTCATTTTCATCGTATCGATGCGGATTTCAGGCGCCTCCGGCGCCTCGTAGGGACTATCGACGCCGGTGAAATTCTTCAGCGCGCCGGCGCGGGCCTTCTTGTAAAGACCCTTGACGTCGCGCCGCTCCGCCTCCGCCAGCGGCGCATCGACGAAGATTTCGAAAAACTCCCCGGGCTCGGCGAGATCGCGCGCCAAGCGCCGCTCGGCGCGAAACGGTGAAATGAAGGACACGAGCACGATCAGGCCGGCGTCGGCCATCAGCCGCGCCACCTCCGCGACGCGGCGAATATTCTCCACGCGGTCCGCATCGGTGAAGCCGAGGTCACGATTAAGGCCGTGGCGAATATTGTCTCCGTCCAACAGCACAGTGTGGCGGCCGAGCGAATGAAGTTTCTTCTCCACCATGTTCGCGATGGTTGATTTGCCCGCGCCTGACAGGCCCGTGAACCAGAGAATGGCCGGCCGCTGGCCCTTTATGTTGGCGCGCGCACCGCGATCGACATCGAGCGCCTGCCAGTGAATGTTGCGGGCGCGGCGCAGCGCGAAGCGGATGAGGCCCGCGCCCAGGGTTGCGTTGGTGACCCGGTCGATGAGAATAAAGCCGCCTGTCTCCCTATTCTCCTCATAGGAATCGAAGGGAATGGCGCGATCGAGCGAAACATTGCAGACGCCGATGTCGTTCAGCTCGAATGTCTTGGCGGCGAGCGTCTCCAGCGTGTTGACGTTCACCTTGTGCTTTATCTCCGTGACGGTCGCGGAGACGGTCCTGGCGCCGATTTGCAACCAATAGGGCCGGCCCGGCAGGAGCGGCTCGTCCGCCATCCAGATGAGCGTGGTTTCAAACTGGTCGGCCGCCTCGGGCGCGGCGTTGGCGTGCGCGATCACATCGCCGCGGCTGATATCGATCTCATCGGCCAATGTCACGGTGACGGACTGGCCCGCGCGCGCGCGTTGCGCTTCACCCGCCGGGGTCAAGATGCGGGCGACGGCGCTCGTCTTGCCGGATGGCGCCACGCTGACCTTGTCGCCGACCGCTATCGCGCCCGATGCGATCAGCCCAGCGAAGCCGCGAAACTCCGCGTTCGGACGATTGACCCATTGCACGGGCAACCGGAATGGGCGCGCGGTCTCATCGTTATCGACATCGACCGTCTCCAAATGATCAAGCAAGGCCGGGCCCCGATACCAGGGCATGGCCGAACTCGGCGCGGCGATGTTATCGCCCCGGAGTCCAGAGATCGGAATCGCCATGATCTCGCCCAGCCCGAGGCGCGCGGCGAAGGCGCGGTACTCATCGGACACGGCGTCAAATACGCCGCGGTCATAACTGACAAGATCCATCTTATTCACGGCAAGCACGATCCGGCGCACGCCCATCAAGGAAGCGATAAAGGAGTGCCGGCGCGTCTGCGTCAGCACGCCCTTGCGCGCGTCGACGAGAATGACGGCGAGATCGGCCGTCGAGGCGCCGGTGGCCATGTTGCGCGTGTATTGCTCGTGGCCCGGCGTATCGGCGACGATGAACTTTCGCTTTTCGGTGGCGAAAAACCGGTAGGCGACATCGATTGTGATGCCTTGTTCGCGCTCGGCGGCCAGGCCATCGACCAGCAGAGCGAAATCGAGCGCGCCGCCCTGCGTGCCGACCTTCTTGGAATCGGCCGCCAGCGCTTCCAACTGATCGTCGAAGATCATCTTGGCATCGTAGAGCAAGCGCCCGATCAGGGTGGACTTGCCATCATCGACGCTGCCGCACGTGATGAATCGCAGCATCGACTTGCCGTGATGGGCGGCGAGATAGGCGTCTATGTCTCGCGCGATGAGGTCGGCGGCGTCGTTCATCGGCGCGGCTCTTTTCCTCCCCCGTTTACAGGGGAGATGTCGCTGGGGGCGACGGAGGGGGGGGAAGGTCCGCGCCCCCTCCGTCTCGCGGCTCCGCCGCTCGACACCTCCCCCGTAAACGGGGGAGGAAGACTGCGTCGCGCGCGCATCAGAAATAGCCCTCCTGTTTTTTCTTCTCCATGCTCGCGGCCTGATCGTGATCGATGACGCGACCTTGGCGTTCGCTCGTCGTCGTCAACAACATTTCCTGGATGATCGCGGAGAGCGTTTGCGCCGCGCTCTCAACCGCGCCTGTCAGAGGGTAGCAACCAAGCGTGCGGAAGCGGACGCTCTTCAGTTCTGGCGTCTCGCCCGCGTTCAAGGGAAAGCGCTCATCATCGACCATGAGCAGCGCGCCATCGCGGCGCACGACGGGGCGCGGCGCGGCGAAATAGAGCGGCACGATCGGGATGTCTTCTTGTTGGATGTATTGCCAGACATCCAGTTCCGTCCAATTCGAAAGCGGAAAGACGCGCAAGGATTCGCCTTTGCGCTTGCGCGCATTGTAAAGACGCCACAGCTCCGGCCGCTGGTTTTTCGGATCCCAGACATGGCCTTCGGCGCGAAACGAAAATATTCGCTCCTTGGCGCGGCTCTTTTCCTCATCGCGCCGCGCGCCGCCGAACGCCGCATCAAACCCATGCAGATCGAGCGCTTGCTTGAGGCCTTGAGTCTTCCAGATATCCGTATGCAAGGCCGATCCGTGCGTGAACGGATTAATTCCCGCCGCCTCGGCCTCCGGGTTGCGATGGACAATGAGTTCGACGCCGGGCTCGTCCGCGACCCGCGCGCGCAGCTCATACATCGCCTTGAATTTCCAGGTCGTATCCACGTGAAGCAGCGGAAACGGCAAGCCGCCGGGCGCGAAGGCTTTCTTGGCCAAATGCAGGAGAACGGCGCTGTCCTTGCCGATCGAATAGAGCAGAACCGGCTTGTCACACGTGGCGACCACTTCGCGCATGATGTGAATCGAGTCCGATTCCAGGCGCTCCAAATGCGAGAGGCGGCTCTCGCGCGCTCGGGCGCCCATATCCGGCATGCCATCCATCCTTTGTGCGTCTGACTGCGCTGGATGGTGAGCGTTCGCCAATGAACTTGTCCTAAAGACGTGGGCGCCGCGCCTAATGCGACCCTTCAGACCCGGCCGGTGACGGGCACGAGCGCGCCACTAACGGCGCGGGCTTCGTCCGACAGAAGAAAAAGAATGATCGCCGCCAGATCGGCCGGCGCAACCCATTTCGTGAAATCAGCGCCCGGCATATCGGCGCGATTGGCCGGCGTGTCGATGATCGAAGGCAGCACGGCGTTGACGCGCACGCCTTCGTCCTTGAGCTCATCGGCAAGCGCCTCAGTGAGCCGGTGGACGGCCGCCTTGGACGCCGCATAGGGGCCTATGCCCGCCGCGGCTTTCACGGCGGTGGCGGCGCCGACATTAACGATAGACTTCGCGCCGTGCGTGAGCGCGGCGCGGCTGGCGTTGAGCGTCGTGCGCAGATTAAGGGCCCACAAGCGTTCCCACACATTGGGCGCCGCGTCCGCCACCTTGGTCCAGGCAAAACCGCCGGCGATGTTGGCGAGCGCATCGATGCGTCCGAAGCGCTCCGCGACCTGCGCGAACCCATTCGCGGCCGCGCCTTCATCGGAAAGGTCCACGCCGCCGAGCGACCAAATATCGGCGCCGAGATCAGTTCTTGGCTCTGGCGCATAGTCGAGCGCGGCCACGAGCGCCCCGCGCGCGGCCGCCGCGCGCGCAACACTCGCACCCAGCACGCCGAAGGCGCCGGTGACGACGACGATCTTGTTCTTCATGGAAGCGCCTTCATGCCAACAAATCGCGGCCGGCTTGCCTTACATCGGTGCAGCCGGTCAACGCCATGGCGACCGCCAATTCCGCGCGAATGATGGCGAGCGCCTGCGTCACGCCCGCCTCTCCGCGCGCGGCCAGGGCGAACGCCCAGGCTCGGCCAAGTAGACAACCCTTGGCGCCGAGCGCCAAGGCGCGCAGCACGTCGAGCCCCGAACGCACGCCGCCATCCATCAAGACCGTGGTTTGATCGCCGACGGCGTCCGCGATGGCTGGCAAGGCGCGCGCGCCGGACAAGGCGCCGTCCAATTGGCGCCCGCCATGATTGGAGACGACAATCCCATCCGCGCCGGCGCGCACGGCGTCACGCGCATCGTCCGGATCCAGCACGCCCTTGATGACGATCGGGCCGGCCCAGCGTTCGCGCACCCAATCCAAATCCTTCCAGGTGATGTCCGGCGCCAAATTGCGCACGACCCATTGCTGGAAATCGCCAACGCCCTTTGGATTTTTCACCGCGCCCTTCAAATTGCCGAACAGGAGCGGCTGGCCGCGCACCTGCACATCCCACAGCCAAGCTGGATGGGTGAGGCCCTGCCAGGCGCGGTTGAGCGACGCGGCGAGCCCGGGCGGCGCGGACATGCCAGAATGCGCATCCCGGTACCGCGCGCCCAGCACGGCGAGATCGACCGTGAACACCAGCACCGGGCACTTTTGCGCGGCGACGCGCTCCAGCAGCGCGGCCATGAAGCCGCGATCCTTGATCATGTAGAGCTGGTACCAGATCGGGCGCGTGACGGCGGCGGACACCTCCTCGACGCTGCAAATCCCAACAGTCGAGAGACAAAACGGCACGCCGGCCTGTTCCGCGGCGCGGGCGGCCTGCACCTCGCCCCGGCGCGCGAACATGCCGGAAAAGCCCACTGGCCCAAGCGCCACCGGCATCGCGGATGTCTGGCCGAACCATTCGGTGGTCATTTGGAGCTTGGACACGTCCCGCATCACGCGTTGGCGGAGCGCCACGGCCTCCAGATCCGCCACGTTGCGAGCCAGCGTCGCTTCCGCGTAGGAGCCGCCATCAAGATAATCGAACATCAGGCGCGGCAGGCGGGCGCGCGCCATCTCCCTGAAGTCCTTGATTGACGCGGCGATCATTGGACAGCCCCAGAACTACGCAGGTGCTAGCGCGGCCGGCGTGCAAAACCAATCCACCGCCCTTTCGCCGTAGAGACCGGCGCGTTAAGCCTTCGCGCGATGGCGCCCCCGCTGCAAGCCGACCTCGCCCGTCTCGCCGACGATGCGCGCCTTTTTCCTCAGAAGATCGACCTCGGCCGCATGGCCCTATTGTTCGTGCATATGGAGGAAGGCGACTATCGAACGGCGAGCTTTCTCGACGATCGAATTCTGTCAGGAAGCGTGCGCGGGTTCTGGGCGCCGCTTCAGCAGGCGGCGCAGGCCCTTGGTCCGTCGCCAAGGTTACGACCGTTGCACTTCATATTTCACGCCGGCCATGTCGGCTCAACGCTGGTCAGCCGGTTGCTGGACGAATTCGACGGCGTTCTGCCGCTGCGCGAACCGCTGACGCTGCGCAGCTTGGCCGAGGCGCAGGATGCAGTTGGAACCGCCGCCTCGCTGCTTAGCCCGCAGCAATTTGGCGGCCTCACACGCCTCAATGTGCACTTATGGGCGCGTGGCTTCGACACGACACAAGCCGTTATCCTCAAGGCGACCAGCAGCGCCGCGCGGATGGGGCCGGCCTTGATGGAAGCAGCGGCGCAAGCGCGCGCACTCTATCTCTATCTCAAGCCGGAGCCGTATCTCGCCGCGCTCCTCTCAGGAGAAAATACGCCCACAGACCTGCGCGGCATGGGCCCGGAACGCGCACGCCGCTTTGAAGCGCTGACCGGCGCGCCGCCGCCGCCACTCCACACATTGTCGCTCGGCGGATTGGCTGCGCTGACCTGGGCAAGCGAACGGCTGACCCAGGCGCGCCTCGCGGCGAATGTGGGCCCGCGTCTTTTAGAAGTGGATTTTGACGCGCTTCTGGCCAAGCCGGGCGCGCACATGGCCAATATCGCACATCATTTCAGACTCAACCCCGGCGTGGATTATGCCGCGCGCGTTAGCGAAAGCCCGATGTGGGGCCGCTATTCCAAGGCGATCGATCACGCCTTTTCGCCCGATCTGCGCGCGCAAGTCCTGGCCGAAACCCGCGCTTTGCATGGCGCCGCCATCGCCGATGGCCTGCGCCTGCTCGACGCGCTCGGCGCGCGGCACGAGGCGCTCGGAAAGCTTCTTTCTTAGGCTCGCCTTGCGTGCGCCCCCAGCGCGAGGCTATAGCGTGGCTCCCGATTTCGGCGCGTGGGGCGACCCAGGCGGCGGGCGCGTAGCTCAGCGGGAGAGCACTACGTTGACATCGTAGGGGTCACAGGTTCGATCCCTGTCGCGCCCACCATTCCAAAGCGGCTCGGCCATGTATTTGCAACTCAAGGAATTGCTGGGCGCGGCGGATGTGGCGCGGCTTGCTGACATCGCGCGGCAGATCAAGTTCGCGGACGGACGCGCGACCAATCCCGCCGCACTCGCCAAGAACAATCTGCAGGCGGACTACACCGACCCGCTTTACGCCGAATCCTCCGAGATCATGATGAACGCCTTGGCGCGGTCGGAGGAATTTCAGGACTTCACCTTGCCACGCACCGTGGCGCCGCCGCTGCTCGCGAAATACGAGCCGGGCATGAAATACGGCGCGCACGCGGACGCCGCGATGATGGAGATCGGCGGCGAGCCGCTGCGGTCCGATCTTTCCTGTACGATCTTCCTCGCCGATCCGCGCACCTATGAGGGCGGGGAACTTGTGATCCACAACGGCTTGCAGGCCCTGCCCGTCAAATTGCTGCCTGGTCATGCGGTGGTCTATCCATCCACCACACTGCACGAAGTTGCGCCGGTGCGTCAGGGCGTGCGGCTGGTTGGGATCACGTTCATCCAGAGCTTCGTGGCCGACGAAGCCAAGCGCGACATCCTCTTCGAGCTGGGCGAAATCTCAGCCATCGAGGGCGCAAAGATGGATTGGCTGAGCCGCACGCGGCTTGAAGTCGCGCGGCAAAACCTCATGCGCATGTGGGCCGAGACGTAGACTGCGCGTGTCAGGCCGCCATCACACGTTCGACCTCGGCGACGAGGTCCTTCAGGTGAAAGGGCTTGGACAGCACCTTGGCGTTCTTCGGCGTTTGGCTTTGTTGGCTGAGCGCCACCGCCGCGAAGCCGGTGATGAATACGATCTTCATGCCTGGATCGACTTCCGCGCCGCGCCGCGCCAGCTCAATCCCGTCCATGCCGGGCATGACGATATCGGTGAGCAGCAATTCATAGGCCCCGCGCTCGAGCGCGGCCCAAGCGGAATCACCATCAGCGAAGGATTCGACCTCATGGCCGGCTCGCCGCAGATTGACGGTTAGGAACGCCCGCAGCGATTCATCATCTTCCGCCAGCAGAATTCGCGCCATGGCAGGCCGCTCCCCTGATTGCCTAGCGCTACCTTGTCGCCGACGCGTGGTAAAGACCGCCTTGCCGTGACCGCGCCTTGTTGACGCCGGGCGGCGGGATTGAGAACGTCCGAGCGAATGGAGAGCTTATCCGACGCCGCATCGATCCGCGCCTCCCCGGCCCCTGACGGGGATGTGGGCGCGCACGCCGAGCCTGCGCCGGCGCCTTTTGCGTTGATCGCGCCGCTGCGCCCGATGACGCCGCTCATCTACGCCTCGCCCCATTCCGGGCGGCGTTATCCGGCTGATTTTCTGGCGCTGTCCCGGGCCGGCATGATGAGCCTCAGGCGTTCCGAGGACGCCTATGTGGACGAGATTTTCAGCGGCGCCGTCACGCACGGCGCCCCGCTGCTCTCGGCCACGGTGGCGCGCGCCTATGTCGATCTCAACCGCGCTATGGACGAGCTTGATCCCGACATGTTCCACGAACGCCTCTCAGCCGCGGCCCCAGGAGCGTTCGCCTCGGCCCGGCTGCAGGCCGGCCTCGGCGCCATCCCGCGCATCGCCGGCGACGGCCAGGCGATCTACCGCGACAAGCTGACGATGGAGGACGCCCAGCTCCGCATCGCGACCGTACATCGGCCCTACCACGCCATGCTGCGGAGCTTGATCGAGGACACGCGCGCCCGGTGCGGGTGCGTGGTGCTGATCGACTGCCATTCGATGCCGAGCGCGGCCCGGGGGCCGAACGCGCCGGACATCGTGCTGGGCGACCGGTTCGGCGCCTCGTGCCACCCCTCCGTAACGTCGCTTGTGGAGGCGACGCTGCAGCGGCTCGGCTACAAGGTGGCGCGCAACGCGCCGTTCGCGGGCGGCCACACAACGCAAACCTATGGCCGGCCGGGCCGCCGGGTCCATGCGCTGCAGATCGAATTGTGCCGAAGCCTTTATCTCGACGAGGCGAGCCTCTCGCGCACGTCCGGCTTCCTGCGGGTGCGGGCCGATATGGGGCGTCTGGCCGCCGCGCTGGCGGCGGCGGAGCTGCACAAAAGTCTCGCCTGACCCTCAGGCGGCCGACCGTACAGAAAAACGCCCCGGACCTTGGTCCGGGGCGAAAGTTACATAGGGAGGAAACGCCCAATTGGGGCGGGCCGCGTCGCGAAACGCGGCAACGTGCTAAAAATACGTTGCGGTGCACAAAATTCAAGAACCAAATCGCCGCGCCCACGCGAAGTCTATCGAGCGCCGGGACTATATCGTTGTTTTTATTAAATTTAATGTCGGTCATGACGTTCTGCTGGGCGTCCTGTGCGAATTCGGCGCCCTCCTGAAGGCGCCTAAAACCGGGATTCTCTTGCCCACTGCCCTTCGCATGTGCAGAAAGCGTCGCCCTCCCCCACATTAGTCCCCGACGATCAGCCCTCAAACCCAGCCCCGGCCATGACCCAAATACGCAATATCGCCATCATCGCGCACGTCGATCACGGCAAAACCACACTGGTCGATCAGATGCTCGCCCAGGGCGGCGCGTTCCGTGAGAACGAAGCCCATGCCGAGCGGGCGATGGATTCCAATCCCCAGGAGCGCGAGCGCGGCATCACCATCCTGGCCAAGTGCACCTCGATCCTCTGGTCTGGCCCGGCCGGCGAGACGCGGATCAATGTCGTCGATACGCCCGGCCACGCCGATTTCGGCGGCGAAGTGGAGCGCATCCTCTCCATGGTCGATGGATGCCTGCTGCTGGTGGACGCCGCCGAAGGCGTCATGCCGCAGACCAAGTTCGTATTGTCGAAGGCGCTGGCGCGGGGCCTCAGGCCCATCGTGGTGCTCAACAAAATCGACCGCGCCAACGCCGCGCCGGACCAGACGCTGAACGACGTGTTCGAACTTTTCCTGGCGCTGGGCGCCAGCGACGCGCAGGCCGATTTCCCGATCCTCTACGCCTCGGGCAAGGAAGGCTGGGCGGTCAAGGATCTCGCCGAAGCGCGCGTGGGCCTCGCCCCCCTGTTCGAGACGATCGTTGCGCACGTGCCGGACCCCGCGCCGATCGCGCGCCGGGGCGAACCTTTCTCCATGCTGGCCACGATCCTGGAATCGGACCCGTTCCTCGGACGGCTGCTGACCGGGCGGATCGAAAGCGGCGTCGCGCGCGCGGGCGATACGATCAAGGCGCTGGCCCGCGATGGAACCGAGATCGAACGTGGGCGGCTGACCAAATTGCTGGCCTTTCGCGGCTTGAAGCGCGTGCCCGTCGACAGCGCCGAGGCGGGCGACATCGTCGCCATCGCCGGCCTTTCCGACACCACCGTCGCCGATACGATCGGCGCGCTTGATCTCGCCGCGCCGCTGCCTTCGAGCCCGATTGATCCGCCCACCTTGGCGATCACTGTGTCGATCAACGATTCGCCGCTCGCCGGTCGCGCCGGCGATAAAGTGCAAAGCCGCGTCATTCGCGAACGACTGATGCGGGAGGCGGAATCGAATGTCGCCATCCGCGTGCGCGAGGCGGACAATAAGGATTCGTTCGAGGTGGCGGGCCGCGGCGAATTGCAGCTCGGCGTGCTGATCGAATCCATGCGGCGCGAAGGGTTTGAAGTCTCGATCTCGCGCCCGAAAGTGCTGACGCGGGAAGAGAACGGGCAGGTTTTTGAGCCGATCGAAGAAGTGGTCGTCGATGTCGATGACGAATTCAGCGGCGTGGTGATCGAGAAGATGAGCGTGCGCCGCGCCGAGCTGCAGGATATGCGCCCCTCGGGCGGCGGCAAGACGCGCCTCGTGTTTCATGCGCCGGCGCGCGGGCTCGTGGGCTATCACGGCGAATTCCTCACCGACACGCGCGGCTCGGGCGTGATGAACCGGCTGTTCCACGCCTGGGCGCCGTGGAAAGGCGAGATTCCCGGACGCCGCAACGGCGCGCTCATTTCCACCGAACCGGGACGGGCCGTAACCTACGCCCTCTTCTATCTTGAGGAGCGGGGCGTTCTTTTCGTCGAGCCGGGCGAGGATCTTTATAGCGGCATGGTGATCGGCGAAAACGCCAAGAGCGACGATCTCGAAGTCAATCCGATCAAGGAAAAGAAGCTTTCCAATGTGCGCTCCTCCGGCAAGGACGAGGCGATGCGCCTGACGCCCGCGCGGCGCATGACGCTGGAGCAGGCGATCGCCTGGATCGACGATGACGAACTCGTCGAAGTCACGCCGGCGGCGGTGCGCGTGCGCAAGACCTGGCTCGATCCGCACGAACGCAAGCGCCGCGCCCGCGCCTGAGCGGGCGGCCCTATTGCGCCGCATTCTTTTGAGCGCGATGGCCGCCAAAACCGGGTTCCACTTTTGGCTATCGCGCACGGCGCAAATCCATCTACAAGATGCGCGACGGGGATCGCCCATGGCGCGCCACACCGAAGCGAGTGCACGCCGATCCATGCCGCGCCTGACAGCGGCGCGCCTGGGCCTGTTCGCGGGCCCGATTGTGGCGGCGCTTATCCAAATCTGGCCGCTGCCGCCCGGGCTTTCGCAGGAAGCGTGGTGGGCCGGCTCGCTGGCGGCGCTGATGGTGATCTGGTGGGTGAGCGAGGCGCTACCCGTTGCGGTGACCGCGCTGGCGCCTCTCGCCTTCCTACCGCTGGTCGGCGGGCAATCGATCCAGGCGGCGGCCGCCTCATATGCCGACCCGATCCTCTTCCTGCTGCTGGGTGGCTTCCTGATCGGCGCGGCGGTGTCGCGCAGCGCGCTCGCCGATCGGCTTGCGCTGGCGATCGCGGTGCGGGCCGAGGGGCGCGCGCGGCGTATCCTGGCCGCCTTCATGGGCGCGGCCGCGCTGATCAGCCTGTGGGTTCCGAGCGCGGTGGCGGCGCTCATCTTCGCCCCTGCCGCGTTCGCGGTGGCGCGCGTGCTGAGCGGCGCGGAGATGGACCGCGCGCTCGGCGGCGCGTTTGTTCTGGGCGTCGCATATGCCGCGCTCATCGGCGCGATCGGCGCCCCGATCTCATCGCCCATCACGCTCGCGACGCTGCAATTCCTCAACGGCGTCGGCGCGCCGATGAGCACGCTCGGCTGGACCGCGCAGGCGCTGCCGATCATGGCCGTGCTGCTGCCGCTCGCCTGGCTGTTGCTGACCGGGCCGCTGCGGCGCCAAACGCCCGCCGAGCATGAACGCGCCCTGGTTGAGCTCACGTCGCGCCAGAGCGCGCTCGGCGCGCTTAGCGCGGGAGAAATCCGCCTACTGATCATTCTCAGCGTCATTGCGTTTCTGTGGCTGTTTCGCCCTCTGCTCGCATTCGCGCCGGGCCTGCATGAACTCTCCGATGGCGGCATCGCCATCCTCGGCGCGCTGGCGCTCTTTCTTACGCCGGCGAGCCGGGACGAAGGGCCGCTGCTCGATTGGCGCGAAGCGGAAGGCGCGTTGCCCTGGGGCGTTCTCGTCATGCTCGGCGGCGGGCTTGCGCTCGCCGGCGCGCTGGAGACGAGCGGGCTCGCGCCCTGGATCGGCGAGCTTGTCGCCAACGCCAATTGGGGCACGCTGTGGGGCCTTGTGGCCGCGCTTGTGATCGTCACGATCTTCATTTCCGAAATCGCCTCGAGCGTGGCGCTGATCATCGCCATGTTGCCGATCGTGGCCGCGGTGGCGACGGCGACGGGTGTCGATGTGCGCGCGCTGGCCTGCCCGGTCGCCTTCGCGGCGAGCCTTTCCTTCATGCTGCCGATGGCGTCCGGCGCGAAAACAATCGCGTTCGCGACCGGCCTTGTCTCCTTGCGCCGTATGCTGACGATCGGCCTCATCCTCAATGTGGCGGCGATTTTCACCATTGTGATCGTAACGCGCCTGGCGACCTTGTAGCGCTACATCGCCTCAACGCGGTCCCAGAACAGGCTCGGCAGATCGATCCCCTCGAAGCGTTTGAGTTCTTGAACGAGCGTCGGCGAGGTGACGTTGATCTCGGTGAGGCGCCCGTCGATCACGTCGAGCCCAGCAAACAGCACGCCCTCGCGCGCCAGCAGCGGCGCCACGGCGGCGACGATTTCGCGGTCCCGCGCATCGAGGGGCGTGGCCACCGCCACGCCGCCGACATGCAAATTGGCGCGGAACTCATCCTTTTGGGGCATGCGCCGCACCGCGCCGATCGCCTCGCCCGCCAACGCAAAGACGCGCTTATCGCCTTCGCGCACACGCGTCAGGAATTCCTGGGCGATGATCGGTTCGGTTCCTGACGCGGCCAGAAATTTCGCAACGACGTTTTTGAACTCCGGATCGTCATGGGCGGTCTTGGCCACGCCCTCCCCGCCGGCGAGAAAGGCCGGCTTCAACACGATCTGCTCAAAGCGGCGCGCAAACGCCGCGAGCGCCTCTTCATTGCGGCCCACAAACGTCTCCGGAATGAGATCGGGGAAACGCAGCGTCGAGAGTTTTTCCGGCATATCGCGCACGCCGCGCGGGCGATTGATGACGCGCGTGCGGCTGGGATCGAGCAATTCAAGCAGATAGGTGTTGGACACATACCCCATATCGAATGGCGGATCCTGGCGGATCAGCACGACATCGAGATCGCCGACCGGGATGGTGCGCGTCTCCAGCGTGCGATAATGATCGTCCGGATCAAGCTTCACCGACACGCGATGGGCCGCCGCATGCACCGCGCCCGACTCGAAAAAAAGATCGGCCGGGCGCCACCACCAGATTTCATGGCCGCGCCCCTGCGCCTCGATCATCAGCGCGAGCGAGGTGTCGCGCGTGACCACCATGGTCTCGATCGGATCCATTTGAACGGCGATGCGCATGCAAAAACTCCGGCAAGAAACTCCGCGCGCCCGCTTACGCGTACGGCCGCGCCGTGGGAAGCAGAGCCATGGACACCGCCGCCTCCACCGCGCCAACCGCCTGGCCGACCACCGGGCCGACCACCTCTGGGCGCCTGCGGCTTGAGACGCTCATCCTGGCGCGTTGGTTGGCCATCGCCGGGCAAACGGGGGCGGCCCTGTTCGTCGAGTTCGTGCTGCGCCTCAACCTCAATCTCGGCGCGGCGCTGGCGGTGATCGCGGCCAGCGCCTGGTTCAATCTCTTCCTGATGGTGGCGCGCCCGACGCAAGGGCCGGTGCCGATGTGGGAGGCGTTCGGCCAACTCGCTTATGACGCCGCCCAGCTCGCCCTCCTGGTGGGGCTGACGGGCGGCGCGGCCAACCCCTTCCTGCTGCTGTTGATCGCACCAGTGGCGATCGGGGCCTCGGTGCTGTCGCCGCGCATGACCGGAGCGCTTGCGCTGTTCGCCCTGCTCTGCGTGGCGGCGCTGCTGATCTGGCGCGCGCCCCTGCCCTGGCGCGCGGATGCGCCGCTCGCCTTGCCGCGGCTTTATGAGATCGGCCTCGCGGTCGCCGTCGCCACGGGTCTCCTCTTCACGACCCTCTTCGCGCGCACCGTGGCGGTAGAGGAAGCGCGCATGACATTGGCGCTGACCGCCACGGAAGCTGTGCTCGCGCGGGAACAGCGGCTGTCCGCGCTTGGGGGCCTTGCGGCGGCGGCCGCGCATGAATTGGGCACGCCGCTGGCCACGATCCATCTCGTCGCCAAGGAGATGGCGCGCGCGCTGCCGGCGGATTCGCCCTTCGCCGAGGATGCAAGCGTGCTTGTCTCGCAAGCCGAACGTTGCCGCGCCATCCTTCAGCAGCTCGCGGTCAAGCCCGAGGAAGGCGATGCGATGATGGCGCGCGCGGCGCTGCCGGCTTTGATCGAAGAAATCGTCGGGCCGCATCGTGGCCTCGGCGCTGACATCGTCATCACCATCCAAGGCCCGCCGGATGCGCCTGTTCCGACCTTGCGCCGCGCGCCGGACATTCTCCACGCGCTGACCAGCCTGATCGAGAACGCCGTCGGTTTTGCCCAGGCGCGGGTCGAGATCAATGCGCGCTGGAACGCCCAGGAGATCGCCATCACCGTGCGTGACGATGGGCCCGGCTTTTCCAGCGACGTGCTGCCGCGCCTCGGGGCGCCCTATCTCTCCAGCAGCGCGCGGGACCGTCCAGGCGGGGGCCTCGGCCTTGGCTTCTTCATCGCCAAGACGCTGCTCGAACGCTCGGGCGCGCGCGTGGAGGCGCGCAACCGCACGCTCCCGCGCACCGGCGCTGTGGTCACCGTGGCCTGGCCGCGCGCGGCGGTGGAGGCGCCGGCTTAACCCTCTTCCTCGGTTTGTCCGCCCACGGTTCGATGCTAGATAAACCTCATGTCCGAAGCCCACGCCCTTGAGGGCGACACCACGCTCCTCCTCCTCGATGACGACGCCACGTTCCGCCAGCGCATGGCGCGCGCGCTTGAGCAGCGCGGCTTCGCGGTGACGTCGGTCGGCTCCGTCGCGGAAGCGACGCTGGCGGCGAGCACGGCGGCGCCCGCCTACGCCGTGCTCGATCTCAGGCTCGAAGACGGATCGGGACTGTCGGTCGTCGAGCATCTGCACAAGAAGCGGCCCGAATGCCGCGTCGTCATGCTCACCGGCTATGGCGCGATCGCCACGGCGGTGGCGGCGGTGAAGGCTGGCGCGGTCGATTATCTCTCCAAGCCGGCTGACGTCGAAGACGTGATCAAGGCGCTGATGGCGCAACCCAATGATCGGCCCGCCCCGCCCGACAATCCGATGAGCGCGGACCGCGTGCGCTGGGAGCATATCCAGCGCGTTTACGAATTGTGCGGGCATAATGTCTCGGAAACCGCGCGGCGGCTCAACATGCACAGGCGCACGCTGCAGCGCATCCTGGCCAAGCGCGCGCCGCGCTGAGGCGCCTTATGCTTCGCGCGATCCTCTGGGATTTCGGCGGCGTGTTCACCTCCTCGCCGTTCGAGGCGTTCAACGCTTTCGAAGCCGAGCGCGGCCTGCCGCGCGACTTCATCCGTACGCTGAACGCTACAAATCCGCACCAAAACGCCTGGGCGCGGTTTGAATCGAGCGCCATCGGCGCCGATGAATTCGACGCGCTGTTCCATGAAGAGAGCGGCGGGCGCGTGCGGGGGCGCGAGGTGATCGGGCTTTTGTATGGGCGCTTGCGCCCGCGCATGGTTTCGGCCCTCGATGCGCTGAAGGCGGCCGGCCTCCAAAACGGCTGCATCACCAATAATGTCGCCTCCGATCGCCCGCAGGCGGGGGATTTGGCGAAGGTCTTTGCGCGGTTCGACCATGTGATCGAGAGCTCCAGGGTCGGCCTCCGCAAGCCCGATCCGCGCATCTATGCGCTGATGTGCGAGGCGCTCGACGTCGATCCGCGCGCCTGCCTTTTTCTCGACGATCTCGGAAACAATCTGAAACCCGCGCGCGCCATGGGCATGGCGACGATCAAGGTGCTCACCGAAGACCAGGCGCTTGCCGACCTCGCCGCCGCGACGGGCGTGGCGCTGGCGTAGCGCCGCCGTCCTTCAATTGAAACGCCACCTATCCCCGGGCATCGCGCACGTCCTCGTCATTCCGGGGCATCGCGGAGCGATGAACCCGGAACCCAGTGGCGGATGCTCGGCGCTTTATCGTCTCCTGGGTTTCGGCCCTGGGTTCCGGATCGCGACTGCGTCGCATCCGGAATGACGATGTGAGCGCCGCGCACGCTCAGACGATATTGGGCCCATCCTCGCCATAGAGCATCGCCAGGAGATCGCGGTCGATCGGCGCGGGCTCGAACGGCAAGGGCGCGAGGCCCTGATTGGCGCGGATGTCGTTCCAGATGGCGATCTCCCAGGCGCGCGCGCATTCGTTTTGGCGCTTCTTCTCTTCGAGGTCGGCCTCGGCGTAACGTTGCAGGCGCGCGCGCAGCTCCTCGCGGATCGCCTCCGTCTTCTCCATGGTTTGCGCCGGCTGGGGCGCGTTGGCGAACTTCTCGGCCACGCGCGTCCAGCGTTCGGCCTCCTGCGCGTCGCCCGCATCCATCGCGTGCGCAGCACGCTCCATGGCGGCGGCTGCCTGGGCGTTTGGGTCATCGCGACGGCGACTCGTTTTATGTGACATGTTTCCTCCGTTTCTGGATGAATGCGCCGCGCAGCCGTTCTCGACAGCGCGAGACGGGCGTCTCCGCTGGTTCGCTTCAGCTTCCTCCGTATACGGAGGGTGGGGCGCGGACTTCCAACGCCAGGCAAGTTGCGCCCTTTTGCTCATCGCATCGGGCGCTCAAAGACGCGGGAAGCCCGCGCCCCGACGGATGATGATCGCCAGCATGGCGCCTAGTGAGGAGGTCTTAACTCCTGCGCCAGAGGCCGGCCGCGTGCGGGGCGGTTCAGATCCGCTCCCCGGGCGCCGACAGTTTCGAACCCGCCGGTTTCCCGCGCCCTCTCCGGCTTGCGCCGGGGCGAGCGCGCTCACGCTCATCCGCCTCCCACCGCCGATTTCGGTCTGATCCGGAACGACCTCCGCTCGCGGCGGGACAAGGCGAGTATGGGGCCAAGTCGCGGGTGGGGGATAAATTTCTTCAACCGGTGCGAAAAACGTTGATTTTGCTGGCTTCTAGCGCGACGGCGCGGGGGATTGGGCGCACCGCCGGTCGGCCGGCGCTTCTACCGCCGCAAGCCCTCCCAGGTGATCCGCGCCGTGCGAGGTTCATTGCGGCGCGCGCGCGTGGCGGCGAGATAGGCTTCGCGCGTCATCGGGCGCACATGCGTGCCGAGTATGTGCGCCGCGCCGCGATTGGCGCGCACCCATTGCGCGGTCGCCTCAAACGTCGGGTTCCAGATCACCGCCTCGATGAAGTGATCGGCGCCCATGAACACGCCAGAGGATTCATCATAAAGCGCGAGCATATGCTCAACGTGCGAATTGCGCGGAAAATCGACGACGCGCACCCGCCCACCCGCGCGATCGACAATCTCGCGCCCGCCCGCCGGAACGGCCTCGAATTGCATCGTCACCCCCGCGCGCGGGCCCTCCTGGCCCTGAAATTGCGGGCGATTGTTGGCCGCGTACGTGCGCAGGGCTGATTCATTTTCCGCGGATGAGAGCACGGTCGCGCCCGCTTCGACATAGGCGCCGATCCCGCCGGCGTGGTCGGCATGGAAATGGCTCACCACCACATAACGGATCGGCCGCTCGCCCGCGACGCGGCGGATTTCACCGATCACCTGGCGCGTCGCCGGCACGCCGAGCGGCGCTTCATACGCGACCACGAAATCATCCATGACCACAAAGGGAACCTGATAGGTTCCGCCCGCCAGGCCGCTCACTTCATAGACGCGGCCGGCGATTTGCGTGGCGCGCACTTGCGCGTCCGCCGTTACGCGCGTGAAGCCCGCGGGCGCGGCGAAATCCGCCTCGGTGAAGGTAGGATTGACCGCGACATCGCGCAGTTCGAGCGTCTGCGTGGGCGCGCCGCGACGCAAGGCGCGGATATTGGTGGGAAAGATGATTCCGCCGACCGTCCGCGCGCCGCTCAGCTCCGCGATCGAGACATCATCCGCCGACACCGGATCGGGCGCGACGGCTTCGACGCGGCGGATGAAATGGGTCGTGCGCGCCACATGCACGCGAAAACGCGTCGCCTCATCGAAGGAGAATTCCACGACATCGGCCGGTCCGTCGCTCGTCACGCTCTCGCCGACCAGCGCGACGGAGCGGAAATTGGCGAGCGCGCGCTGCAGGATGAGCGCCGGCGCCCAGCGCGCGGCGACCATGAAGGCGCCGCCCGGCCCAAACGGGGACGGCGCGTTGGCGGTTTCGGTGTAATCGCGTGGGACCCAGCGCGGCGCGATCTGCGTTCCGCCGCGCCAGATTGTGGCGAAGCCGCTGTCATACCCGCTCTCATAATACTGCTGAACTTCCTGGTAGAAACGCGCACCGGCGATGTCGAACCGGTTGGTGACGCGAATGGCGCCGTCGCGCGCGGGATCGCCGATGCGCGCGGCCGAATAGCCTTGAATGTCGTTGGAGAGATCGCCCTGCACGACATAGGAAACGCCCGTGACGGCGCGGAGCACCTGCGCGCCGCCAATGGCCTGAACGGCTTCGTTGATCACGGCGCGGCCGCGATAGAAGCGATCCACCATGTCGCCGCGCGCGGGCGCGGCGTTTGGTTGCGTCAGCGCCGCCGGCGCATAGACAAGGCCCGCGCCAAGGATCATGGCGCTCAAGCCAGCGCCGGCCCAACGATTCATAGTAACTCTCCTCCTGCGCACGGCGCGCGCGGGGCGAATGGCGTTCACCGCGCAACAAAAACCTGCTCTTTCGCGCACATGTCGGATTGAAACCGGCTATGACAATGACGCACTTTTCGGTAACTTGCGTGCGATGACCAACGCACCCACTGATCCCACCACGCAGGACACAAGCTGCCCGCTCACCGCCGCGCTCACCGCCATCGGCGGCAAATGGGCGATGATCGCGCTCTATTGGCTCGCGGAGGCCCCGCGCCGCTTCAACGAATTGCGGCGGCTGATGCCGGAGATTTCACACAAGGTGCTGACCGAAACGCTGCGCGATCTCGAGCGCGAAGGGCTTGTCACGCGCACGGTGATTTCCGAGATGCCCACGCATGTGGAGTATGCGCTCTCGACGCACGGCGAGAGCGTCAAGCCGATCATCGAAGCTGTTCGTGTGTGGGGACGCGGCCATCTTACGCGCGCGACGCGGCGCGCTGTGCATGAGGCGCATGACGCGCCAGGCGCGGGGGCGCTGCTGGCGGGGGAGTGAGGGGGGCGGCGTGCGATCCAATCCTAGCGGTACCGTTCGCGCCTCACGTTTTGGCTCCAGTCTGACGCTCTCATCCCCGCGCAGACTACCTTATCTTTACCTACGGAAGCGGCCTTCGGCGACCGGCGCTTCAACAAAAAGGGCCATCCATCGCTCAATGGCAGAGATGGCGAATCAAAATACTACTCCCAAAAGGCGCATTCTGCGGCGGATTGTCCATGGCCAAGGCGAAGAACAAGCACCGTTCGTCCGCGAAGGCAGCAAATCCGCTTGCTCTCAAGCCAGGCATGTCTATTGGAGCAGCTGACGCCGCTGACGACAAGGGCTGGCTTTTTCAGTGTTTCGAAGACTCGGGTTTGCTCAGTGAGATTCGTTCGCTCGACAGCGCCAAGTTTATCATCAAAGGGCGAACGGGGTCGGGCAAGAGCGCATTACTTCTAAAGTTAGAACGCGAAGCGGAAAATGTAATTCGAATTGACCCCGGCCACCTTTGCCTGCAGCACATTTCAAATTCTGACATTCTTCGCTTTATCGAAAAAAACGAAGTTCGCTTGGAGCCGTTTCTTGAAATTATTTGGAAGCACACCTTTGCTACGGAACTTCTGCGCCGCAAATATAGAGTTTTCAACGCCGATACGTCCGTTTCCATTTTTAGTCAGCTGATAAATACGGTGCACGCGAGTCGACGACGGTCGATAGAATATTTACGCGACTTCGGCCTTGAGATTTGGCCCGAGTTCGAAGAGCGCGTTACGGCGGTAACAAAAAAGGTGGAAGATGAAATCAAGGCTGAACTCGGCCTCGCAGAACTTGGATTCCCCCTGACAGCAGGCGGAACGCACACGACGACGCTGGAAGAAAAACAAGAGATACGGCGCCGAATCCAAAAAGTACTTGGGGCCAATCAACTATCCCGTCTGCAGACTGTCATACAGTTCATGGCGGACGAGGTTTTTACCGACGCGCGCCGCCCATACTACGTCATCATAGATGACCTTGATCGCTTTCATGTGGACGATGCAATTCGGCTTCGGTTAATTCGGGCGCTAATTGATGTCGTGAAGAAATTTCGCCCAATTTCAAATGTAAAATTTTGCATAGCCCTTCGTAGTGACCTTCTTGAAGAAATTTTTGAAAAGACACGTGATCAGGGATTTCAGGAAGAGAAATACGACGACAGCATAATTACAATTCGATGGAATCGCGACCAACTGTTTCGATTGATCGAGAAGCGCATTTCTGAGTTGTACCGTCGCAAGCACACGAAAGATAACGTGAAGTTTTACGATGTATTCGCGGAGCAGGTCGCACACCAAGCAACTCGCGAGTACATTTTAGATAGAACGTTGATGCGCCCGCGAGACGCTATACTCTTTGTCAACGAGTGCCTTGAGCGAGGCGCTGACAAGTTGAATGTCGGCCCTGCAATAATTAAGGATGCGGAATCAACTTACAGTCGGAAGCGCCTGGATTCGCTGCGCGACGAATGGCTAAATCTATACCCTCTCTTACCAGATTATTTGGAGCCGCTAAGAGGCAAACCTTCGCATTTTGAAGCACGCTTCTTTGACGCCGAAGAAATGAGGGACCTCGCGCTCAAAGTCGCTACGACGGCTCAAACGGACGTTGATCGACTCGGTGCGTTTGCTATCCGGGCGGTCAACGGCGCGGAGGACTTTAACCACTGGGCATTTGAAAAGGAGTGGTTGCGACACCTTTACAAAGTCGGTGTCCTTGGAATTAAAAATTCCGGCTATGCAACGATGCTATGGAGTTACAAGGATAAGCAGGAGGTGCTCGCCGACGAAATCTCGCTTGAAACACGGGTTGAGATTCATCCGATGGTTCGATTGGCGCTGGGTACTATTCCCGCCAGCGGAGCGACTCCCGGCCAGCGACGCAAGAAGTTGCGGTCGCTCCCGGCTTAACCTGGCTAACGCCCAAACTTCTGAAACTTGATCCGGTGGGGGATGAGGCTCTCCTCGCCGAGGCGGCGTTTTTTATCTTCCTCATAGGCTTCGAAATTGCCTTCGAACCAATCGACGCGGCTATCGCCCTCGAACGCGAGAATATGCGTGGCCAAGCGATCCAGGAACCAGCGATCGTGGCTAATGACGATGGCGCAGCCGGGAAAATCCTCCAGCGCGCTTTCCAGCGCCTGCAGCGTTTCGACATCCAAATCATTGGTCGGTTCATCGAGCAGCAGCACGTTCGCGCCGAGGCGCAAGGTGCGCGCCAGATGCACGCGGTTGCGCTCCCCGCCCGACAATTGCCCCACCTTCTTCTGCTGATCGGCGCCCTTGAAATTGAAGCTCGACACATAAGCGCGCGTGGGCACGTCGCGCCCATTGACGCTCATCACGTCAAGGCCGCCTGAAATCTCCTCCCATACATTCTTCTTGGGATCGAGCGTATCGCGCGACTGATCGACGAAGCCGAGCTGGACGCTCTCGCCGATTTTCACCTCGCCCGCGTCCGGCTTTTCCTGGCCGGTGATGAGGCGCGCGAGCGTGGACTTGCCCGCCCCGTTCGGCCCGATAATGCCGACAATGCCGGCCGGCGGCAGTTTGAACGACAGCCCCTCGAACAAAAGCTTATCGCCATAGGCCTTCTTCAGATCCACGACTTCGATGACGTTTTGCCCAAGCCGGGGGCCGGGCGGGATCTGGATGGTGGCGTAAGTCTGTTTCTCACGCTCGGCGGCGTTGACGAGATCATCATAACGCTGCAAGCGCGCCTTCGATTTCGCCTGACGCGCCTTTGGAGACTGACGCACCCATTCAAGTTCGCGGCTGATGGTTTTCTTGCGCGCATCGCTTTCGCTTTGCTCCTGCGCGACGCGCTTGGCTTTCGCTTCGAGCCAGGCGGAATAATTGCCCTCGTACGGTACGCCCTTGCCGCGATCCAATTCCAGCGTCCATTTCGTCACTTGATCGAGGAAATAGCGATCATGCGTGACCAGGATGACGCAGCCGGGAAAGGCTTCGAGATGATGTTGCAGCCAGGCGACGGATTCTGCGTCAAGGTGATTGGTTGGCTCGTCAAGCAGGAGCATGTCCGGCTTGGCCAGCAGCAGGCGGCAAAGCGCGACGCGGCGCCTTTCGCCGCCGGATAGTTTTTCAACGCCCGCATCGTCGGGCGGGCAGCGGAGCGCATCCATGGCCATATCGATCTTGCTATCGATGTCCCAGGCGTCGGCGGCGTCGATGCGCTCCTGCAGCGTGGTCATCTCCTCCATCAGCGCATCGGAATAATCCTCGCCCAGCTTGGCGGAGACCTCGTTGAATTGCGTGACGAGCTTTTTTTCCTCGCACCAGCTTTCGACGTTTTCGCGCACGCTGAGCGCATTATCGAGGACGGGCTCCTGCTCCAGATAGCCCATCTTGGTGTTGGCCATCGGCATGGCTTCGCCGGTGAAATCCTTGTCCAGCCCCGCCATGATCTTGAGCAGAGTCGACTTGCCCGAGCCGTTGACGCCGACGACGCCGATCTTCGCGTCAGGATAAAACGACAGCCAGATGTTCTCGAACACCTTTTTGCCGCCCGGATAGGCCTTGGTGAGGCCCTGCATGGTGAAAATATATTGCGCCG
>CADEEL010000023.1 GCA_902826335.1 uncultured Alphaproteobacteria bacterium | reverse complement strand
TCGGCTCGGACGTCCAATCGACCTCCCGTGCAAGAGGAGTGGAGATATTATCCGTGGACGGACTGGGTCGGATTTCTTTTTTGAGTTCCCCGAATTCGCTCCGATGTCGCATCGTTCCGCGCTTCGACAAGATCAGCGCGACGTGGAGGAAACAGTCCTAAATATCGGCGAATTGAAATCTTACCGTCGCCCTGAGCGAAGTCGAAGGGCAGGCCGCACGCGCTGCGTCTGTCCCCGGAATACGGGCGCCTCAATCCCTCATGCGCGCGCCCGGCGCGGCGCGCCAAGCTTCAGATCGCGCATGATCGCGCGCGCGGAATTATGCCCCGGCATGCCGGAAACGCCCCCGCCTGGATGCGTGCCAGAGCCGCACTGATAAAGACCCGCTATGGGCGTGCGATAATCGCCATAGCCAAGCACAGGCCGCGCCGAGAACAATTGATCGAGGCTCAAGGCGCCGTGCATGATGTCCCCGCCGACGAGGCCGAACGTGCGCTCCAAATCGAGCGGCGAAAGAATTTGGCGTCCAAGGACGGTCTGCTTGAAGCCCGGCGCCCAGGTCTCCACCGTGTCGATCATCAGATCGGCGACTTCCTCGCGGTGATCGTCCCAGGATCGGCCTTCCGATAAAACCGGCTGCACGTGCTGGCAAAACAGACTCGCTACATGCGCGCCTGGCGGCGCCAGCGTGTCATCGACGATCGAGGGAATGAGCATTTCGACGATCGGCTTTCGCGACCAGCCATGAGCGCGCGCATCGTCATAGGCGCGCTCCATATAGGTGAGGCTCGGCGCCATGATGATCCCGGCCGTGAGGTGATCGCCCGGTTCGGGCCGGCATGCGAAGCGCGGCGGCGCGGCGAGCGCGACATTCATGCGAAACGTGCCCGAGCCGCAGCGATAGCGGCCGATGCGCTCTCTGAAGTCCGTGTCGAGATGCTCCGGCGCGACCAATCGCTCGAACAAGAGCTTGGGATTGAGGTTGGAGATGATCGCGCGCGCGCGAACAGTTTCGCCAGATTGAGTTACAACGCCCGCGGCGCGGCCATGCTCAATCAGCACGTCACGCACGCCAGCATTGGTGCGGATGTCGACGCCGCGTCCGCGGCAGAAGGCGGCCATGGCCTGCGTGATCGCGCCCATGCCGCCGATCGCGTGGCCCCATTGGCCGCGCGCGCCATTCACTTCGCCGAACACGTGATGCAGCAGCACATAGGCCGAGCCGGGCGTGTAGGGGCTGGCGAAATTGCCGACGACGGAATCGAAGCCGAGCACGGCCTTGATTGGCGCGCTCTCAAACCAGGAATCGAGCCAGTCGCCCGCCGATTTTGAAAAGAAATCCAGGAGATCGCGCTTGCCGATCATGTCGAGCTTGGTCAGCCGCCGCGCCAGCGAGGCCGCGCGCAGCATTTCCTCGACCGCCGCACGCCAGCCGTGTTCGACGAGATTGGGCGGCGCCTTCATCGCCAGTTCGCGCACGACATCCGCGATGACGTTGAGGCGCGCTTCATAGCGTGGCAGGGCGTCCGCATCCTTGCTTGAAAAGCGCGCGACTTCCGCTTGCGTGCGCCCGGACCTGGGCGCGAAGCAATCGCCATTCTCCAATGGCAGGAAGTTCGACATGCGCCGCGCGATGAGCTTCAGCCCGTGCGCGTGCAGTTCAAGATCGGCGATGACCTTTGGGTGCAGCAGCGAGACTGTGTAAGCGGCGACGGAGTTGCGGAAGCCGGGATGGAATTCCTCCGTCACCGCCGCGCCGCCGACCACGCCGCGACGCTCCAATACACAGACGCTGAAACCCTGACGCGCCAGATAGCCCGCGCAGGTGAGGCCATTGTGGCCGGCGCCGATGATCAGCGCGTCATAGGAATGCGCCATGGGGTGGGATCAATAATTCCGACGTGGCCGGTCCGAGATATTGATCGGCGTGCGCCGAACCTCGGGCAGGGCCGCGAAATCCGCGTAGGCGGCCGTGCGCAGCTCCGACCAGATCGGATAGGCGTTGGACGGCATGAATTGCGTCATGAACACGACATAGGCCTGATTTGCCGGGTCAACCCACATGGTCGTGCCGGCCGCGCCGCCCCAGCCGAGCGCGCCGGGCGGCTCCTGGCCTGGCCGCACGCTCGCCGCCGTGGCGATGCCGATCGCGGCGCCGATGTCTCCGCCCTGGAGCGCGGGCGTGCGCGCGGCGCCCGGCGGAAGGAGATTGGAGGTCGCGATGCGCATAGTTTCGCGCGACAGCACGCGCGCGCCTTCGAGTGCACCCTGATTGAGGATCATCTCGCAGAAGCGGGCGTAGTCGCGCGCCGAGGAAATCAGACCCGCGCCGCCATAGGCAACGCCCTCGGGATTGGCGAAGGGGCTGCGGGCGCGGTCATCGACCGGAGTCAATGCGCCGTTCTGAACGAAATAGTTCGTGGTCAGACGATTGACGCGATCGCCGGGCGCATAAAAGGCTGTGTCCGTCATGCGCAGCGGCGTAAACAAGCGCCGATACAGGAATTGCTCGAACGGCATGCCCGAGACGCGCTCGATGATCAGCCCCATGAGATCGAGCCCGACGCTGTAGCGCCATTCCGCGCCAGGCTCGAAGGCGAGCGGCATGGCGGCGAGACGCGCGCCGAATTCAGCCAAGGTTGCGGGTTCGGCGCCATCGCCGGGGCGTGGGATGCGCGTGCGCCCGCCGGCGAAGAGGCCCGCGCGGCGGTAAAGCTCGGCGACGGGATCGCCCGCATTGATGTTGTAGGAAAGGCCTGACGTGTGCGTGAGCAGATGGCGCACGGTGATCGCGTTCTCGGCCGGTCGCGTGGCGCCGCTCGCCGCGTCGGTCAGCACACGCATGGCGCGGAAGTCCGGCAAGATGTCGCCGATCGGCTGGTCGAGCCGGAGGCGCCCCTCCTCGATGAGGATCATGGCCGCCAGGCCCGTCACCGGCTTCGTCATGGAATAGATGCGGTAGAGGGAATCGGCGTCCGCCCGCGCTTCGGCGTCAAGCGCGAGGCGGCCGGCGGTTTGATAGCGAAGCGCCGCGCCGCGCGTCTTCACCGCCAGCGTCGCGCCGGCGAGCCTGCCCTCGCTGACATAGCGGTCAATCAGGGCCTGAAGGCGCGGATAGGACGCCTCGACCGGCGCCAAGGAGGAGGTCTGCCCCGCACACCCCGCCCCGCCCAAAACGGCCAGAGCGCCGGCGGACAAAAGCGCCTGACGGCGCGACAAGGCGTGTGCGTGCATTGGTTCGTCCCCTACGCGCCTTTCATGCCGCAGGGGCCGCGCGCGCGCAAACCGGGGGATGCAAATGGTGCCTGGGGACGGAATTGAACCGCCGACACGCGGATTTTCAATCCGCTGCTCTACCAACTGAGCTACCCAGGCGCCGGGAGCGCCCGCTCATACACGATGGGCCCCCCTGGTCAATAAAAGGAGGGTCAACAAAGCGGCGGACCTCATGGGCCGGGTGGTTCCGCCGGCGGCTGCGCGGCGGTAAGTTCCGCCGGAAACGCCAGGAGCTGTCCATGTGCCGTGATTGCGCCAATCCGCTTGACGCCTTGTTGCATCGCCGCGCCGTGCTGGCGGGCCTTGGCGCCCTTGGGCTGGCGGCGTGCGCCACCAATCCTGAAACCGGCCGCAGCCAGCTCATCCTGGTGGACGACGCCCAGATGGGCCAGTTGGCGCTGGAGGCCTGGGCCCAGCAACTCCACCGCACGCCGCGCTGGAACAACCCCTCGGCGCAACAGCGCCTGGAGCGGATTGGCCGGCGCATCGCGGCCGGCGCCAACCGCCCCAACGAGGCGTGGGAGTTCGTTCTGTTCGATCGGCCGGACCTCAACGCCTTTGTGCTGCCCGGCGGCAAGGTCGGGTTTTATCGCGGCCTATGGGAGCTGGCGCAGGGCGATGACGAGATCGCGACGGTGCTGGGCCACGAGGTCGGCCACGTCACGGGCCGCCACGCGGCGGAGCGCTATAGCCGCGAAGTCGCCCAGCAGAGCGCGCTGCGGGCGGCCGGCGCGGTGACCAACAACCAAGTGGCGCTCGCGGCCCTCGGCCTCGGCGCGACGGTGGGCTTGAGCCTGCCCTTCTCGCGCGACCAGGAATCCGAGGCCGATCGGCTGGGGATCAATTACATGCATGCGGCGGGCTTTGCGCCGCGCGCCGCCATCTCGTTCTGGACGCGCATGCAGGCGCAAAGGGGCGCACGGCCGCCGCAATTTCTCTCGACCCACCCAGACCCCGCAAACCGCGTCGCGGCGCTGGGCGCCTATATCAATGAGCGCGGCTGGGGGCCGGTTTAGGCGCTCGCTTGCTTCGCGAGGCGCCGGCCATTAGGTTCCGCCTCCCACGTGCCGCCTTAGCTCAGTTGGTTAGAGCGCTGGATTGTGGATCCAGAGGTCCCTGGTTCGAGCCCTGGAGGCGGTACCATCTCCCCCGCAGACGTGCGCGCGCGCTTCGCCAACAGCCACGCCCGGTTCGCGGCGCATGCGGCGGAGGCGCTGGGCCTCATTTTCCGCTCGCTCGATGGGGATGACGCCTACCTCTTCGAAGTGTCGAGCGGCGATGGCGCGCGCCGCGCCGTCTTCTCGACGGGCTACGGCGCACCCTATGCGCTCAATTCCGCGCGTGCGCACACTTTGGCGCGCGACAAGGCGTTCGCCACAATCGCGCTGACGCGCGCGGGCGTGAATACGATTCCCTGCGGGCTCTTCTTCACGCAGGAACGACGCGTTGCGTCGCGCGGCCCGGGCCGTGAACTGGCGGATGCGCGAATCCATGCACGCGGCGCGCGCTATCCGCTGTTCGCCAAACCAAATCTAGGCGGACGCGGCGAATACGCGGAGCGGATCGACGACGCGGCGGCGTTCGACGATTATCTGGCGCGCGTGGCGCGCGATCATGAATCGATCGTCGTTTCGCCGTTCATCGAAGGCGATGAATACCGTGTGTTCGTGCTGGAGGGGCGCGCGCTCTTTTCATACCGCAAAACGCCCACGCAAACAGGCGCCGCGGCGAACCGCTCCCGAGGCGGCGGCGCGGCGGATTTCCGCGATGGCGCGCCCGCGCCGCTGGCCGAGATCGCGCGTGCGGCGGCCCGCGCGCTGGATTTGCAACTTGCTGGCATCGACGTGTTCGATGTGTCGCCTGGGCGGGATTTGTCCGATCTCGTCATTATCGAGGCGAACGCCAATCCGGCGATTGAAACCCTGGCCGATGTCGATCGCTGGGACCTGATTGAGACGATCTGGCGCGTTAATTTTGACGCCGCGCTCAGATGAACCGCGCGCCGCGCTTTCCCAAATTCGGCGCCGGCGATCAGCGCGCACGCATCGAGGGGATCGCGGCCGCGGCCGGCCTCGATCTCGCCGCGTTCGCCGCGCGCTCCTTCGCCATCACGGGATCGAACGGCAAGGGCTCGACGGCCGCGATGCTGCAATCGATCTTGGAGCAGGCGGGGCGAAGAACGGGCCTCTTCACCTCGCCGCACATGCTCGATCTCAATGAACGAATACGCATCGGCGGCGCCGATATTTCTGACACAGATATTGACGCGCACTGGCGGAGGATCGAGGCGCTCGCCGATGCGTGGCTGGCGTCGCGCCGCGATCAACAGCTCGGCGCGTTCGAGTTCTTGTTCTTGGTTGCGGCGTCGGCGTTCGCCGAGGCGGGTTGCGACGCGCTCGTCTGGGAGGCGGGCATTGGCGGGCGCCATGACGTGACGCGCTTTGCACGCGCGCACCTCGCCGCGCTCGTCTCGCTCGATCTAGAGCACGCCGCCCTGCTTGGCGATACGCTGGAGCACATCGCGTGCGACAAGGCGGACATTGCGCCCGATGGCGGGACTTTGCTTCTCGGCGAGAGCGTTGCGCCGTTTCTGGATTTGATCGCCGCCCATGTCGCGCCGCGCGGCGTGCGAGTTGAACTCGCCCGCGTGCTGGACAACCCGCCGCTCCTCGGCGCTCACCAGGCGTCGAACGCGGGGCTCGCCGCGGCGCTGGCGCGCGCGGGCGCGCACGCGCGCGAGGCCGAAGTGCGCGCCGGGCTCGCCGCGACGCGGTGGCCGGGCCGGCTTGAAACGATTGGGCGTGATCCATTGATCGTCATCGATGTCGGTCATACACCGCGCGCGGTCGAAGCCGCTCTGGCTGGGTTTCGCACGCTGGTTCCGCGCGGTGGCCTGCTCGTGTGCGGCGCGTCGCATGATAAATCGGCTGCGGACATGATCGGGCCGCTGGCCCGCGCCTTCGATAACATCATCGCAACACGGGCGTGGCACAAGGGCGCGCGGGTGGCGGAGATCGCGGCGCTCGCGCGCGCCGCCAATCCAGGCGCGCAGGTGAAAACGGCCGGTGACGTTGCGGCGGCGCATGCACACGCGCTGGGCGATACGCGCGGCGAGGCGATCTATGTCGCTGGCGGGCATTTCCTGGCCGCTGAGTTCAAGGCTGTGCATCAGAGCCGCGATCCCGCCGAGCTGGTCTTCTTTTGATCCCCGCGCCGGGGTATGAGCGCGCCTCGCACGGAGAATACCCATGGCGCGCACGCTCGAAGAGCATCTCGATCCAAAAACCGGCCCCAAGCGCGTGCTCGCGCTCGATGGCGGAGGCGTCAAAGGCATTTTGACGCTCGGCATGCTCTCGGCTCTGGAGGCCGAGCTACGCCGGCGCAGCGGCGACGCCGCGCTGGTCCTCTCCGATTATTATGACCTGATCGGCGGCACATCGACAGGCGCGATCATCGCCGCCGGCCTCGCGCTTGGCCTGTCTGTCGAGGCGATGACGGAGATGTACGAGAAATTGGGGCCGGACGTGTTCGGCCGCCAGGCGGGCGACGGCGTCTTTCTGCAATCGAAATTCGATGCCAAGAAATTGCGCAAGGCGCTGCAGGGCGTGCTCTCCACGCGCACACTGGGTTCGCCGGACTTGAAAACGGGGCTCGCGATTCACGCCAAGCGCATCGACACCGGCTCGGCCTGGGTGCTGACCAATCATCCGGGTTCGAAATATTGGGATACGCCCACAGACAGCGGCACCTATCCGAACAAGCGCTATCGCCTCATCGATCTTGTGCAGGCGAGCGCCGCGGCGCCCACTTTCTTCGATGAAGTGGTGATTGATATTGAATTCGATGATCGCAACAAGCCGATCCAGAAAGGCTATTTTCTTGATGGCGCGGTGAGCGGCAACAACAATCCCAGCCTGCAAATGCTGATGCTGGCGCTCGATCCTTCCTACGCCTTTGATTGGGCGCCGGGCGCGGACAAATTGATGATGACCTCGTGCGGCACAGGTCTGCGCCGCCCGGAAGTGGCGGGGGGAAGCTTCGCCGGCTTGCCGCCGGGCGTCAAAGGCGTGCATGCGCTGCGCTCGATGATTTACGATACGCAGATACAGGGCGTGATGATGATGCAGGCGCTGTCGGAGCCGGCAAAACCGTGGCGCATCAACTCGGAAATCGGGGATATGAAGGGCGTGTCGATCGCCGGTGCGCCGGTGCTCGATTATCAGCGCCTCGATGTTATGCTTGATCGCAAGCCCCGCCCAGCGAACCGGCGTGCGCAGAGCGGCGAACGCACGCCGCTGGAAATCATGCTCGATCGCGATCTTCCCTGGGAAGCGATGGAAGGGCTCGACCAATTGGCCAACGGCAAGCCGGAGAATATGGCCTTGCTGCGTGAGATCGGCGAACGCACGGGCGCGGCTTATATCGACGCCGCCTATCCCAATCCGCGCTTCGATCTTCCAAGCTGGGGGAGCGCGCGGGCTTGAGCGGACGTGCGCCTCGTCTTGTTCGCATCGCGGTGACCGGCCATCGGCTCAATCAATTGCCGGAACGCCAACGCCCGCGCATCAAGGCTGAGATTGAAGGCTGCCTCGCGGCGCTCGAGGCTGCGTGCGCGCGCGCCCATGGCGGCCCCGCGCGCATGACGCTCGCCTCCGCCATCGCGGAGGGCGCGGATCGCTATGCGGCGGATGCGGCGTTGGCGCGCGGCTGGCGTCTGGTGACGCCGCTGCCCTTCGAGCCCGAACGCTATGAGGAGGATTTTTCGGACGAAGCCTCCAAGGCGCACTTTCAACGCCTGCTCTGGGCTTCGCGCCGCGCAACGCCCGTCAGCGCCGCGCAAGTCGAAGCCATTGGCGGGGCGGCGGCGGAATATGCGGCCGTGGGCCGCGCTTTGATTGAGCAGGCGGACGTGCTCGTCTGCGTATGGAACGGGCTGCCGCCAAAAGGGCCTGGCGGCACATCCGAGGTGGCGGCGCTGATGTTGGAGAAAGGCGGGCTGGTGCTCTGGATCGCGATCGACGCCGCGCACACCAAGCTTGTCGGCCCCGCGCCCTTGCCGCGCGCAGGCAGCTTCCGGCGCAAACTGCATGAGGATTTGGCCGAACGCTTCACGCGCATTGCGCGGCCGCCGGAAATGCGCGTGGCATGAAGCAAATTCTCGTGCTCGGCGCGGGCGTGATCGGCCTCTCGTGCGCGGTGCGCCTGGCGCGCGCGGGCGCGCGGGTGACGGTGCTTGAGGGCGAGCGCGAGGATTGGAGCGCGCACGGGCCAGCCGCTTCGCTCGCGGCGGCCGGCATGCTCGCGCCCGTGGTGGAGGCGCTAAGCGCGGAGGGCGCCCACCCGCGCCTGGCGGAGCTTTGCCTTGCTTCGTTCGATTTGTGGCGCACGCACAGCGCGGACGCGCAATGGGCGGACGCGATCCGGTTCGATGGCGGCGTGGTTCTTGCGGAAACGGAGGACAAGGCGGCGTCTTTCATCGCACGCGCCGCCGCGCTTGGGCGCGAGGCGCGGCGCCTGTCGCGGGCTGACATTGAAAAGCGGTGCGGATTGAAGACCGAGTTGGCGGGCGTCTTCGTCGCGGACGAAGGCGTGATCGATCCAGGCCGGGCGCTCAGCGCGCTCGCGATGGAGGCGCGGCGCTTCGGTGTGCGTTTGCTGTTTTCGCAAGACGTGCGCGACATTGAGCCTGAGGCGGGCCGCGTGAATTGCGCGGATGGCGCTCAATTTGAAGCGGACGTCATTGTGATCGCGCTCGGCGCCTGGGCCGATGAGCGCATCGCCGCGTCCGCGCCGGCGCTCTCCGTAATCCGCCCAGCGAAGGGGCACATGGCGCCGGTTGAAGTCGCGGGCTCCCTGTCCGCCAACATGCACGGGCCGGGCTTCTATCTCGCGCGCCGCGGCGAAGATGACATCGTGCTTGGCTCGACCATGGAATTCGGTGTTCACGACCGGCGCGTCGACAAGGCGAAGGTCGCGGGGCTCATCGCTGCGGCCGAGCGCGCGCTGCCGGGGCAAGTTAAGCTGAGGGGCGACGCCTTCGGCTGGGCGGGCGTGCGGCCGATGAGCCCGGACGAAGCGCCGCTGATCGGGCCCTCCGGCGCGCCGAACGTGCTCGTCGCGGCGGGCCATTCCCGCAATGGCTGGCTCAACGCGCCGATTACGGCTGAAATCATCTGCGCACACGTGTATGGCGAGGCGATCTCGCCGCTCTGGGCGGCTTTTGCACCGGATCGATTTGACGGCCTTTATTCCTCCCCCTGAAAGGGGGAGGCGGGGAGGGGGTCACGAGCGCGCGGCGTCTGAAAAGACCCCCTCCTGACCTCCCCCTTTCAGGGGGAGGAATGAGATTATGACGCTCGCCATCGAACTCACCGAAGCGCAGGCCGCGATCAAGGACGCGGTCGAAAAGATTTGCGCCAAGTATGATGATCGCTATTGGGCGCATACGGATGAAACCGGCGAATTTCCTGAGCCCTTCGTCGCGGACATGGCCGCAGGCGGCTGGCTCGGCGTGGCTATGCCGGAAGAGGTGGGCGGCGCGGGGCTTGGCCTCACGGAAGCGGCGCTGATGATGCAGGTCGTGGCCGCATCGGGCGCGGGCTTTTCCGGCGCGAGCGCCATCCATCTCAATATTTTCGGCCTGATGCCGATCGTGAAGTTCGGCACGGTCGAGCAAAAGAAGCGCTTCTTGCCGCCAGTGATCTCGGGCGCGGACAAGGCCTGCTTCGCGGTGACGGAGCCGAACTCTGGGCTCGATACGGCAAGCCTCGAAACCCGCGCCGAGCGCACAAACAGCGGCTATGTGATCACCGGCCGCAAAATCTGGACGACCAATGCGCAGCGCGCGAGCAAGATGCTGATCATCGCGCGCACGACGCCGAAGGATCAGGCGAAGAAGCCCACGGATGGGCTTTCGCTCTTCTACACGAATTTCAATCGCACCCGCATCGAAGCAAATCCGATCCCGAAAATGGGCCGCAAGGCCGTCGAGTGCAACACGCTCTTCATCGATGGCCTTGAAGTGCCGAAGGAGGATTTGATCGGCGAAGAGGGCAAGGGCTTTCAGATATTGCTGACCGGCCTCAATCCCGAACGCACTTTGATTGGCGCGGAAGCCGTCGGACTCGGCCGCGCAGCGCTGGCGCGCGCCGCGCAATATTCGCAAGAGCGCGTCGTGTTCGGCCGGCCGATCGGGCAGAACCAGGGCGTGGCGCATCCGCTGGCGAAAGCCTGGGCCGAGCTCGAGGCCGCCGATCTCGTCTGCTTCAAGGCCGCCGCGCTCTACGACGCCGGCAAGGAGAGCGGCGCCTACGCCAACGCCGCGAAATATCTGGGCGGCGAGGCGGGCTTCAATGCGTGCGAGGCGGCGGTGATGGCCCATGGCGGCATGGGCTATGCGAAGGAGTATTTTGTTGAGCGCTATTTCCGCGAGGCGATGATCGCGCGGCTAGTACCTGTGAGCCGGGAGATGATTTTGAATTACATCGCCGAGCGCGTGCTCGGGCTGCCGAAAAGTTATTGAGCGCGTGGTTTTTCCTTCTCCCCTTGTGGGAGAAGGTGTCGCGCATGCACAGCATGCGTGACGGATGAGGGGTGTTCTTGCTCACACCGCGAGCTAAGCGCAGCCACCCCTCACCCGGCCGCTGCGCGGCCACCCTCTCCCACAAGGGGAGAAGGACGATAGCCTTAGGGCGTCGCGCATATACGACGTGGCGATGCACGAGCTGCACGCCCCTCATCTTCGCCGCTTCTTCGCCAGATTTTCGCCCTGACTCGCCGTTTACGGGAGAAGCGCGGCGCGCGCAGCGCGTGGACAATCGGACTGAACGAGTGAGCCAGGCAAGTCTACATGAAGCCGCGAAAGCGGCGCGCCAGAAGACGCGCGCGGCAAGGCCGCCGCAGCGCCGGACGCGCGACGTTCAAACACGCAAATACCTGAAGGCCGTGCGCGCCAAACCCGCGCCTGTAACGCTCAAGACGCGCCTGAGCGCGGCGCTGCACGCCGGCAGCGCGTTTCTCTCCACGCTCGCTTGTATGATGCTTGGCGCTGCCGTGCTGCTCAATTGGAGCGATGCTTCGGCGAGCCTCAGCGCCGCGCCCGCCGCTCAGCCGATGCTCGCCGCGCAGACGCTTGATGTTGATTTTGACGGCGTGGCTGATCTTTCGACGCCGGTGGACGGCGGGGTGCGTGGGCGCGATGTCTATGGGCGTGGATCGTTCGGCGCATCGCGTGATGGCGGGCGCCGGCGCCATCATGGCGCCGATTTCGCGGCCGAGCCGGGCGCCGACGTGCTGGCGCCGATCGCCGGGGAAGTGACTCTCGTGGGTGCTGCCTATGAGCGAACCTCCGGCTATAATTTCGTTGAGATACGCGATCCACGCCTGCAACTCAGTGCACGCGTCTTCTATGTCGCGCCGGGCGTTCATGTCGGGCAAAGCGTGGCGGCCGGAGAAGTGATCGGCGCCGCGCAGGATTTGTCGCGTCGCTATCCGCGCGGCATCACCAATCACGTGCATGTCGAATTGCGCAATCGCCACCGTGAACTGCTCGATCCCGCGCGCACGCTGCCCGCGGCAGACTATGATCAGCCGGCTGAGGCGAATTATGCGGCGTTTGTGCGGGCGCGGAGCCTTGCGCGCAGATAAGTGCGCACTGCGGGAAACGGCTCAACACGCATCCCCGGATGAATGCGCGGCATTCAGTCCGGGGCCCATGCCCACTGCCGCTTGAGATTATGGGCCCCGGGCTCGCCGCTATCGCGTCGCCCCGGGGATGGGTAAAGTTGATGGCCAACGCCTAAACGACGTCGCCTGCGAGCCTCACCCCGCCGCGTCATAGGCTTTGCGCAGCGCGGCGAGCACGTCTTTCGTCACATCGGCTGGGCCTGTCATCGGCGCGATGTATTGGCACATGCCGCCCGGCGCCTGCTTGATAAGGCGCGGCGAATTGAGTTCGTCCTTGAGATTGAGGCCAAGCTCGAACCGCTCGCTCGTCTTGGGCCCCAGCATGGCGAACTGCTTCTTGCGTCGCAGCGAAACATAACCCTTCTTCGGCGCGATCTCGAACGGCCCCAGGGCCTCGATTACCGCCATCAGCTTGTCGTGGATGGGGCGCAGATGGGCTTTCTTGCCGGCGTATATGTCATCCAGCGGATCGCCGGCGCCGTGCGCGTTGGCTGCGCCATTTGATTGCAGAGCGACATGGGCGAGGGTGTTGGCGTCCCCGTGGCCGAGGCCATAGGACTCTTTGAGCCAATCGCGGATTTCCCCGTGCTTGGCCGCGCCGCCCATCGTCTTATTATATTGGGCGACGGCGGCCTTGAGCGCCGCGCGGCTCTTGCCGGTCTTCTTTTCGATGTTGGTCAATTGCGTTTCGAGCGCCTGGGCTTGATCGGCCATGTCAGTCTCCCTCAAAGGGAGCATGGCGCAACTTGATTGAACGTTCAAGCAGGGCGCGTTAGGATTTGAGTGACGGAATCGGGTGGACCGCTCAATCCATGACCGAGTCCGTCCCGGCCCTGCGCGAAGCGGCTGCCCGCCAGGCGATCGCCCGTGCGGCCGCCGCCACCGGAACTGATTTTTCAGCGCTCCTGGCCACGGCGCGGCGGGAGAGCGCGCTCAACCCGGCGGCGCGGGCGGGCACGTCGAGCGCCTCGGGCATGTTCCAGTTCATCGAGAGCACCTGGCTCGACATGGTGCGTCGCCATGGCGTCGAACACGGCCTCGGCCACTATGCGCAGGCGCTGCAGCGCGGGCCGGTCGATACTGCCACACGCGCCGAAATTCTGCAGCTGCGCTTTGATCCTGAATTGTCCGCGCGCATGGCCGGCGAGCTGTGGCGGGAGAACGCCCAGTTTCTGGAAGGCCGGCTTAATCGCGCGCCAAACGCCAGTGAATTGTACGCCGCGCACGTGATGGGGCCTCAAGGCGCTGCGCGGCTGATTGCGGCGGCGCAAACCGGAAGCGAGCCCGCCGCGGCGCTCTTTCCGCGTGAAGCGGCGGCGAACCGCGGGCTCTTTTACGATCGCGCCGGCGCGCCGCGCAGCGCGGGCGAACTCCTGCATCGCCTGGCGCTGGATGTCGGTGGGGCGACGGCGCCGCCAGTTGAACGCGCCGTAACGCCAAGCGAGCCGCGCATCGGATCATCCGCGCCGCTTTCACCAGCCTTGCTCGATGCATTAATGGCGCTGGCTTTGGCGCCGTCGCTTGTGAGCGATGAAGCGGACGACCCAGCGCTGAACCTGTTACGGCGGGAAGAAATTTAGCGCTTGGAATTATTAGGCGCGCGCCGCCCATTCCACCAATTCCCGGATGCATGCGCAGCATTCAGTCCGGGACCCATAAATTCGATGGCCTGAGTCTATGGGCCCCGGGCTCGCCGTTGCACGGCGACCCGGGGATAGGTGTTGTGAATTTCGTCGAGGTCAGGGGCCCTAATTTGAATGTCTTGGCCACGCTAAGCCCCGCGTGTTGAACACGGCCTGCTGCGCGCCTGCTTGCTACAAAATTGCGCCCACGGCGCCGCTGGCGATCAGTGCGTCGATCTCCGGCGCATCATAACCAAGTTCCGCGAGGATTTCCTGTGTGTGTTCGCCGGTGAGCGGCGCGGGCGGGCGCATCTCGGTTGCTTCCCCCGGAAAGCGCACGGGCGAGGCCGGAGATTTCAGCGCGCCGCCATCGCGCGTGCGGACACTGACAATGCCGCCGGCGGCCGCCAATTGCGGATCGGCCACGGCTTCGGCGGGCGTTTGCACCGGCGCCCAGGCGAGATCCTCGGCGTCGAGGCGCGCGGCGATGTCAACGAAGTCGAGCGCGGCGAACGCTTCGTCAAACGCGGTGACCAGCGCGGCGACGTTCTCTCGTCGGGTGCGGCCTGAAGCGAAGCGAGGATCATCCGCCAGCTCCGCACGGCCCGCCGCCTTGCAGAATAACGCAAAGTCACGCTCGCCCTGGCGCGGCACAAGGCACAGCCAGCGCCCGTCTCGCGTCTTGAAGAAATTCGCCAGCGGGCTGACCGCCGCGTGGCGCGGGCGCGTTGAGGCCAGCTTGCCGAAATGATGCTGGATCGCGAGATCACTGCCCATCGCGTAATTGGCGGCGCGCAAGAGCGACGCCTCGACGAGCCGGCCCACGCCCGTGCGGCCGCGCTCGACCAAGGCGGCGAGTATGCCGGCGGCCGCGGCGATGGAGGTGACATGATCGCCGAATGCAGTGCGGATCGGGAAGGGATCCACGCCCTTCGGCGCGAATGCGGCCGCCGCGCCCGAACGCGCCCAGAACGCCGCGACGTCAAAGCCGGGACGATCCGCGTCCGCGCCTTCAAGCCCGTAGCCGGTGACGCTCGCATAGACGAGGCGGGGGTTGAGCGCGTGCAGCGCCGGATAGTCCAGCCGGGCCTTGGCCAAACTCTGTGGGCGGACATTGGTGAGAAACACATCCGCCTCGCCGGCGAGCTTCATAAGGATATCGCGGCCCGCCGGCTGGGCGGTGTCGATCTGGACGCCGCGCTTGCCGCGATTGTCGAACTCGAACACCGGATTGATCGCCGCCTCCGCGCCGATGGACGCGAAGAACAGCCGGGCCGGATCGCCCCCCGGCGGCTCGACCTTGATCACCGTGGCGCCCCAGTCCGCCAGAATGCCGGCCGCGCCCGGCGCGGCCATGTACGTGGCGTACTCGACCACCTTTACCCCTTCGAGCATGCCGCCCCTTTCAAGCTTTCCTTAAGGTTCAGGCCCAAGTCTCACGCCCGGCCGCACGCGAGTCGCTGCGCGCTTAGACCGCGTTCAGGAAAAGTGGATACCGGTTTTCCGTCCGAACGCGGTCTAGATTTTGAGTGTCGCGGTTTCCGGGCGGCCGACCGGGCTCCACTCGGCCTGAAACCGCTATAGAGGCAGGTTGCGCCATGTCCATCGCCACGATGCGCGCGAACTTAACCGAGGCCGACATTCGCACCTTGGTCAAGGGGCCGTCGGAGGATACGCGCGCCGAGGCCGCGCACAAAATCTGCCGCTGCATCGATGAGATGGAGCTCACCGCCGATGAACGCGCTTACGCTGAGGAAATCCTGCACATCATGGCGGGGGACGCCGCCGCCCTGGTGCGCCGCGCGCTTTCCGTCGCGCTGAAGAACTCGCCGAAGCTGCCCCATGAGATCGCCGCCAAGCTGGCGAAGGACATAGACGCCATCGCCCTGCCGGTGATTATGAATTCACCGGTGCTGACCGATGACGATCTGATCGAGATTGTGCGCGCGCATCCGCCTTCGAAGCAGATCGCGGTGGCCAGCCGCGCGACGCTGAATGAAAAAGTCACCGGCGCGTTGGCGCGCTTCGCGGTGCCGGAAGCCGTTTCGCGGGCGCTGGCGAATGACAATGCGCTGTTTGACGAAGAGGGGCTTTCAGCTTCGCTCGAGCGATTCAGCGATCTCTCGGTCGTCACCAACACCATGGCGCGGCGCGGCGCGCTGCCAATTAGCGTGACGGAAAAACTCGTCTCGCTGGTCAGCGGCGAAGTGTTCGATCATTTGGTCAATCATCATGAACTGCCCCCGCAGCTGGCCATCGAAATCGCCATGGGCTCGCGCGAGCGCGCAACCATTGATCTGGTTGAGCAAGCGGTGCTGCAGCATGACATCGCCGCTTTCATCCGTCAGATCAATTTGCACGGGCGATTGACGCCCTCGCTCATCATGCGCGCGTTGTGCCTCGGGCATATGGAGTTTGTGGAGCATGCGCTGGCGAATCTGGCCGGCCTCACGCACCAGAAAATCTGGCTGATGATCCATGATAGCGGGCCGCTCGGCCTCAAGGCCGCGTTTGACCGCGCCGGGCTGCCGCCGCGCCTCTACACGCCGTTCCGCGCCGCAGTGGATGTCTATCACCAGATCGAACGCGACGGCGGGGACGATGATCGCGCGCGCTTCCGTGAGCGCATGATTGAGCGTGTGCTGACGCTGTTCCAGAGCATTCCGCGCGACGATCTCGATTATCTCATGGAAAAGCTGGACGCATTCGACGCCAAGCCCGCGCGCGCCGCCGCGCTCTGAGCAAACTTCTCAGCGCAACGCATTCCAGCCGTGGCGCAGGCCCGCGCCGAGCGCGGCGAACACCGCCAATGTCGCAAGCAGCGCAGACAGCGCGTAGAGCAGGAACGCCACGCCCATGCCGGCGCCGGATCCGAGAAACGGGCTGAGCCCGTACGCCAGCGCAAACGGAGTGACGATCGCCGCGACAAGCGCAAGCGCGGCGAACCGGAAGGCCCCGCGCGGCCTCCAGAACGTGAACGCCGCTGCGCCGGCGCCGACGATCAAGAGGGCCAGGATGATTGGATGCATGCTGGGGGACGAGTTTAGGGCTGGGCCGCGACGGGCCCGCCGCAGCGATCGAACCCGGCGATGGCCAATAGGCCCGCCGCCTCATCCGTGCGCACATAGGGCGCGGTGATGATGAGGCCGGCTTCCTTGGCCGCATAGAGGCGCCGGCCGAGCGTATCGCGTTCGCAGGAATCGATGGCGAGATAAGGATCGATCGGCTCCGGCGCATCGACGATGAGTTCGGTGTAGAGCGCGCGCGCATGTTTGCCGAACGGCAGAGGGCAGGCGGGGTCGGCGATCAGGGCCACGCCCCAACCGCGCGCGCGCAGGCCTTCGGCCACGTCCGCGCCGCCGGCGAGGCAGGCGGCCTCCGAAAGTTCAAACGTCAATCCCTTGGGCGCGCAGCCGCATTCGCGCGCCGCATCCGATAGCCAATCAACGTCAGCTTCGAAGATCAAAGCGTCGGGCAAGTGCACGGAGAGCGGGGCCGAAAAGCCCGCGCCGCGCCAGGCTTGGCGCGCCGCGCGCACCTCGCGCACGAGGGCGCTGAGGCTCGGCGGCGCCACGAGCGCGCCGGCGGCGACGAGGCCTGTGCGCAGATCGATGCGCGGCGCGATTGGGCGCGTCGCGGCCTTGCCGATCGGCGTGGTGAGCAGCAGTTCGGTCGTCATGCCTTCCCCTAAGCGATCTCGCCTTTAGCCCAGGGCCAGTTAAAAAACGGGCCGCTTGGCAGGGTGAACAAGTCCTTGCCGGAAGGAGCCGATATGTCCGCCATCGTGCCTGCCGCGACGATCCTGATGGTGCGTGACGATCCCGAGGCCGGCCTTGAAGTGCTGATGGTGGAGCGTCACCATCAGATCGATTTCGCGTCCGGGGCGCTGGTGTTTCCCGGCGGCAAGGTTTCGCAGGACGACCGCGACCCGGCCTGGGGCGATCATTGCGATGGCTTATTCGAGGAGGGCGAGCGCGCGCTGCGCATCGCGGCGATCCGCGAGGCGTTCGAGGAAAGCGGCCTGCTGCTCGCACGCCCGGCGGCGCGGCGGGGCGAGGGCGCGCCTTTCATCGGCGTTGAGGCCGTGGCGCCGCTTGAGGGCCTCAGGGCCGCGATCAACGCCGGGGACGTGAGCTTCTTGAAAACGATTGAGCAGGCGGGGTTCGCGCTGGCGCTCGATGCGCTCGTCCCCTACGCGCATTGGATCACGCCGGAGGGCATGCCAAAGCGGTTTGACACGCATTTCTATATCGCGCGCGCGCCCAGCGAACAGGACGCGCTGTGCGACGGCTCTGAAACGGTCGATGCATGTTGGATCACGCCGCGCGCGGCGCTGGCCGCGGCGATGGAGAAACGCCGCACGATCATTTTCCCGACGCGGCTCAATGTGGACATGCTCGCGGACGCCGCAAACGCCGAAGACGCGCTCACGGCGGCGCGCGCTCGCCGCGTGATCACGGTCACGCCGCAAATCGTTCGGGAAGATGGCGGCCTGATGCTGATCATACCCGCCGAGGCCGGCTACCGCGTTACGCGCGAGCCGCTCGAAGGCAATCGGCCTTAGCGATTGGGTGCTGAATCGCGTGTTACGTTCAACCACCGATCCCCGGATGAATGCGCAGCATTCAGTCCGGGGCCCATGATCTCAATAGATTGTGTCCATGGGCCCCGGGCCCGCCGCTCGCGCGGCGTCCCGGGGATGGGTGGGTTTGGGTGGCCGGCCCAGGCCGCAATAGCGCGGAGGGCGCGCCTTAGTCGTTTCCAGCCGGCTCGTTCGCCGCGGAGACGGCCGCGATGTCCTTGGCTTGCGCATCGGCGTGGGCGCGGTCGGCCTGCTGGGCCGAGACGATGACGTTTTCGCCCTTGGCTTGGCGCTCCGCCTCATCGGTCGAGCGCGCGACGTTCACCGTCACCGTGATCGACACTTCTGGGTGGGGCCGCACGCGCACATTGTGCATGCCGATGGCCTTGATCGGCTTGTCCAGCACGATCCAATGCCGCTCGACCTTGCCGCCATCGGCCGCCATCGCCTCGGCGACGTCGCGCGCGGCGACGGACCCGTAAAGCTGCCCGCCTTCGCCGGCCTGGCGAATGAGCACATAGGATTTGCCATCAAGCTTCTTGGCGCCTTTTTCGGCGGCGGCGCGCGCCTCGGCGTTGCGCGCTTCAAGCTCGGCGCGGCGCGCCTCGAAGATTTTGCGGTTGGCCTCGGTGGCGCGCAGCGCCTTCTTCTGCGGCAGCAGGAAGTTGCGCGCGAACCCATCACGCACTTTCACTTCGTCGCCGATGGCGCCGAGATTTTCGACGCGTTCAAGTAAAATGAGTTGCATCGCCGCCTCCTATTGGACCGCGTAAGGCAGCAGGGAGAGATAGCGCGCGCGCTTGACGGCGCGGGCGAGTTCGCGCTGCTTCTTGGCGGACACCGCCGTGATGCGCGCCGGCACGATCTTGCCGCGCTCCGAGATATAGCGCTGGAGCAGCTTCACATCCTTGTAGTCGATCTTCGGGGCCGCGGCGCCGGAGAACGGGCACACCTTGCGCCGGCGCCCAAACGGGCGGCGGGCCGGGATGTTGGCGATGTTGACCTTGTTGATTGCGCCTTTGGACATGGCCTATTCCTCCTCGCCCGTCTGTTCGGCGCCGGGTTCGCCATCGTCGCGCCCTTCGCGGCGCGCGCGGCGGCGGTCATCGCGTTCGCGGCGCGCCAGGACCGGAGAAGGCTCCTCATCCAGCTCTTCCACGCGAATGGTGAGATAGCGCAGCACGTCCTCGTTGATGCGCTGTTTGCGCTCAAGCTCATGGACGGCTTCGGCCGGCGCGTTGAGATTGAGCAGGCAATAATGGCCCTTGCGGTTTTTGCGCACCCGGTAGGAGAGATTGCGCAGGCCCCAATATTCGGACTTTTCAACCCGGCCGCCCAGTTCCTGGACGGTGCGGGTGATGTCTTCCAGGAGCGCATCGACTTGTTGCGGCGAGATATCCTGCCGCGCGATCAGCACGTGTTCGTAGAACGCCATAATCCTCTTCCTTTGAGGCCCGCGGCGCGCCGGACGGGGAAGTTCCTCCAAGGAGGGCCGGACGGCGCGGTGGTTCCTGAGCGCGAGGGGACATCCCCAATTTGCCTCAGGACCGCAGGCGCGAAGGGGCGGGGGATAGACGAGCGGGGCGGGGAACGCAAGGGTGGGCGGAGTACTGGAGGGCGCGATGAGCTGGTTAGGATGGCTGCTGGCGGCGGTGTTCGCCATTCGCGAATGAGCGCTTCCGGCGCGAACGCACGGTCGCGGTCGTGACCGTGGACGGCGAAGACCTCGGCGCGCGCCTCGCGCGCGAAGGCTTCGCACGGCGCACAACGGGCCGGTTCGGGTGGTGTCAGGGGCGGTAGCTTTTACTCCCTGGCGCGCGCAGGCGCTTAATGAACCTAAATACTCGCTGTCTTTGAAAAAGCCTCGCCGAATTTGAAATCGGCGAGAGCGGCCGCGTGAAATCAACGAAGAGGGCCTCCGCCGCAACGCTGCGGCGCGTGAGGTCTTTGATGGGTTCAATTCGTGTCGTGGCGTCCTGGCTGGTGTGGCCCGGCCTGCTCCTCGCCTTTCTATGGGCGTTTGGAGAAACGCAGTGTCGCGGGCTTAATCCGGGCCTGTCGCTTCTCGCGCTGACCGTGGCGCATCTGGGCGTCATCGCAGTGCTTGAAGTGCTCATGCCGGCGCGGCGGGACTGGGATTGGCGCAAGGACGGGCAGGTTCTCAATGATCTCGTTCACGGCGCGCTCCTGGATGTCGGCGCCCGTCTCGGCGGCGCGGCGCTAACCGCGGCCATTGCGGTCGCCGCGGCGCAACTGACCGCATCGGCGCCGCTCGTCATTTGGCCAAGCGCCTGGCCGCTCTGGGCGCAGGTAGCGCTGGCGGTGATCATTTTTGATTTCGTCGATTACTGGAAGCATCGCGCCTATCACGCATTCGGGTGGGCCTGGCCAATTCATGCGTTGCATCACAATCCGGACCGCATGCACGTCTTCAAGGCGGGGCGGCTGCACTTTCTCGAAGCGGCGGTGCGTGCGCTGATCACCTCCGCGCCGCTGGTGATCATGGGCGCGCCGCCGGCCGTGCTGTTCTGGGTCGCCGCGCTGGCGAACGGAATTGGCGATCAAAACCACTGGAATCTGGCCGCGCGCGTGCCGCGAGTTCTGGATGCGCTTATCGCAACGCCAAACGCCCATTGGCTCCATCACGCGCGGGATTTGTCCGCCCGCGCGGCGAACTTTTCGACCTTTACGATGGTGTTCGATCACCTGTTCGGGACTTTCCGCCGCCAGCCGGCTGACCGCGTCCTGGATGTCGGAATTGAGTTCGACCCGATCCCCAGGAATTTGATCGGGCAGATCGCCACGCCGCTCGCTTGGCCGTGGCTGAGCGCGCGCAAGCGTCGCGCGGCCACGTACGAAACGGCGCGTAGTTAGGAGACGTGCATGCAGAAGATAAGCGCAAGCCTCGCACTGGTTGCGGCGGCCGTCATGGCCGGGGCGAAGGTGTTGCTCGCGGAAGACCTGTGGTGGCCGTTTGTAATTGTCGAATATCTCGCCGCAGCGTTACTTACACTCGGCGCCATCACGGCGCTGCGCGGCGATGGCGTGGGCGTACTCACGGGCGGGTGGGGCTTCACCGCCGGCCTCACCTGGTCGACGCTGTTTCATCATCTTCAGGCTGGGCGGTCTGGGCCCCTTGAGTTTGCGCTTGGCGCCTTGCTCGTGACCGCCGCCGTGGGATTCGCACTCGCTGCAATGGCGGGGGGAGTTCCTCGAATCGGCGCCCGCATGTCGGCGCTCGCCGTAATGTTCGTTGTCGGCGGCGCGATCGCGGCGACGACGCCGGCGGCCGCGCAAGGCGTCAGCCTGGGCGGCCGTTGGGCGACGCAAGGGTTCGGCTCAATCGTCGATATGCAGCCCTGCACGGGATATCCCACGGCTGTTTGCGGGCGCATCGTCTGGCTGAGGGAGGCGGTGGAAGCAAGCGGGCGCCCGCGCGTCGATGGGCGCAATCCAAATCGCGCCTTGCGGCAGCGCCCACTCATCGGCGTCGAGATTATTCGCGGATTTCGCGAGACGTCGCCAGACGTATGGACCGGTGGGCGCCTGTACAATCCGGATGACGGGCGAAACTACACCGGCGAGATTCGACTGCGCGATCGGACCCTTCATTTGCAGGGCTGCGCCCTTCGCGTGTTCTGCCAAACGCAGGTGTGGCGCCGTGCAAGTGACTTAACCCCAACCGAACAGGAGAATTGACAAATGATATCATCATTGCGCGCGCGTGCGGCGATCTATGCGCCGCTCGCCTTTCATGTCGTACCCACGCTGGTCATCGGCTATGGGTTCGTCATTCCAAACAGCGTCATCGCCGGCGTCAACGAGCTTACGCTGGGATTTCTGGCGGCGGTGCTCGGCTTTATTCCGTCCTACGTGGTTGGAATTCGCCTCGCGCGCAAGCAGGCGCAACCGCGCAATGCGTAGGCCCCGCGCAATCGCCGAACAGGCCCGCCACGCGCGCGGAGTTTTGGGCCGGGTCATCGCCTTCATCATGGCCCGCGAAACCTGGCGGGACAATTTGGCGGCGATCAATGCGCTTTACATTCAGCCGCGCGACCACGTGCTTGATGTCGGCTGTGGGCATGGGCGGAGCCTTGGCGAACTTGCCTTGCGCGCGCATTCCGGGCGCGTGACGGGCGTCGATCCGTCGCAAACCATGATCGATATCGCGGCGCGGCGCAACCGCGCCCTCGTGCGCGAGCGCCGCGTCGATCTGGCGATTGCGAACGCGGACGAGACACACTTCGCTGAAGAAAGATTCGACAAGCTGCTGTGCGTGCATGTCGCCTATTTCTGGCCGAGCCTTTCGGCCGCGTGCGCGGAACTGGCGCGCGTCACGAAACAGGGCGGGCGCCTGGCGATGGTGTTGCGCACAGCGGCCAATGAAGCGGCGGTGCGCGCCTTTCCGGGGGACGTGTACACGTTTCCATCTCTCAATGATGTAATCGCCGCGCTGAACGAGGCCGGTTTTGTGGTTCTCACGGGGGAATCCAACTGGCGCGATGAAGCGCACGCACCCGTCCTTCTCGTCGCTGAGCGCGCCGGGCGGTGAACGGAGGGGGCGGCCTTGTCGGCTTGTGCGCCATCCGCTAGGCCGCGCCCATGACCATCACATTCATGTTCCCGGGCCAGGGATCGCAGGCGCCAGGCATGGGCCGCGCGCTCCATGACGCGTTTGGCTCGGCGCGGGCGGTGTTCGAGGAAGTGGATGAGGCGCTCGCGCGGAAACTATCCAAACTCATCTTCGAGGGGCCTGAGGATGAGTTGACGCTCACCGCCAACGCCCAGCCGGCGTTGATGGCGGTAAGCCTTGCGGCCATGGCCGCGCTCAAGAGCGAGTTCGGCGTCGACGTAACGAAGGCGGCGTTCGTCGCCGGCCATTCGCTCGGCGAATATTCCGCGCTCGCGGCCGCTGGCGCGTTGACGATCGCCGATACAGCGAGGCTCCTGCGCATTCGCGGCGAGGCGATGCAGGCTGCGGCTCCCGTGGGCGCGGGCGCCATGGCGGCGCTCATCGGCAAGGTGGATTGTCCGAAAGCGGAAGAAATCGTCGCCGCCGCGCAAGGCGCTGGAATTGTCGTCGTGGCCAATGACAATAATTTCGGCAATGTCGTGATCTCGGGAGACAAGGCGGCGGTGGACGCCGCGATCGCGGCGGCGAAGGAGCGCGGCGTGCGCGCCATCCCGCTCTCCGTTTCGGCGCCCTTTCACTCGCCGTTGATGGCGCCTGCCGCGGACGCGATGGCGCGCGCGCTGGAGGCGATCACGCTCACGCCGCTGGCGGTTCCGCTGGTGGCCAACGTGACGGCGCGAGCAGTCTCCGCGCCGGCTGAGATCAGGGCGTTGCTTGTTCAGCAGGTCACGGGCCGCGTGCGCTGGCGCGAGAGCGTGGAATGGATGGCGGGCCAAGGCGTCGAGACATTCGTCGAAGTGGGCGCCGGCAAACAATTGGCCGGCATGGTCAAGCGCATCGCGCCGGACGCGGCGGCGCTGAGCCTCAATGAGCCGGCGGATTTGGAGGCGTTCGCGAAGCGCGTTTGAACGATTGGAAAATCATCCTTCTCCCCTTGTGGGAGAAGGTGTTCCCGCGCAAGCGGGAACGGATGAGGGGTGTCCGCGCCGCCGTTTGCCGCGGATTGCACTCACCCCTCACCCGGCGTCGCTTCGCGACGCCACCCTCTCCCACAAGGGGAGAGGGAGTTGGAGCGAGGAATTTCAATGTTTTCACTCACCGGTAAAACCGCGCTCGTCACTGGCGCATCGGGCGGGATCGGCTCCGCGATCGCAAGGGCGCTCGATCGAGCGGGCGCGCGCGTGGCGCTCTCTGGCACGCGGGTGGACGCGCTCCAAGCCGTGCAGCGTGAGCTGACCCATGAGCCCATCGTGCTGCCCGCGTCACTCTCCGATGCGGGCGCGGTCAATGAGCTTGTGCCACAGGCCGAAGCGGTGATGGGCAAGCTGGACATCCTCATCTCCAACGCCGGCGTGACCAAGGATGGCCTATTGCTGCGCATGAAGGACGAAGACTTCCAGAACGTCCTCGCCATCAATCTCGAAGCCTATTTCCGCCTCGCGCGCGCGGCTTTGCGCGGCATGATGAAGAATCGCTTCGGGCGGATCATCGGCGTGAGCAGCGTCGTCGGCGTCACCGGCAATCCGGGACAGACCAATTATTGCGCCTCGAAGGCGGGCATGATCGGCTTCTCCAAGGCGTTGGCCCAGGAGGTCGCCAGCCGGAACGTGACTGTCAATTGCGTCGCGCCTGGCTTCATCGCCTCGCCGATGACGGATGTGTTGCCCGAAGCGCAGAAACAAGCGCTGCTTGGGCGCATCCCGGCCGGGCGGCTGGGAGCGGGCGAGGATGTGGCGGCCGCGGCCCTCTTCCTCGCCAGCGACGAGGCCGCCTACATGACCGGCCAGACTTTGCACGTGAATGGCGGCATGGCGATGATCTAAGGCCCGCCGCGCCCTGCTAGCCACGCCCCGGGAGATGTGTTAGCGAGCCGGTCATGGACATTCTGGCCCGCCGGCGCCCATGCCGGTCGCGCTGAAATATCGAGCCAAATCATAAACTTGCGAGGAATGCATGTCGGACGTGTTTGAGCGCGTGAAAGCGATCGTCATCAAGCATTTGGAGACCGCTCCAGAGAAGGTTACGGATAAGGCCAGCTTCATCGACGATCTGGGCGCGGACAGTCTCGACAATGTCGAACTGGTCATGGCGTTCGAGGAGGAGTTCGGGATCGAAATCCCGGATGACGCGGCCGAGCATATCCAGACGGTCGGCGACGCTGTGAAGTTCATCAGCGAGAAGACGGCCTAAGGCCACGCCGATGCGCCGGGTTGTGGTCACGGGCATGGGCCTTGTGTCCCCGCTCGGCGCGGGGCGCGAGATCACGTGGCGGCGCCTGGTCGAGGGCCGCTCCGCCGCGCGCCGGATCGAACACTTCAAGGTCGACGATCTGCCGTGCCGCATCGGCTGTGTGATTCCGCGCGTCGATGGACGCGCAGGCGGCGCACCCGGGCAAGAGGGCGTGTTCGATCCCGATACGGCGATGTCTCCGAAAGAGCAGCGGCGCGTCGATGACTTCATCCTCTATGCGATGGCGGCGGCCGATGAGGCCGTGGCCGATTCAGGCTGGAAGCCGGAGACGAACGAAGCGCGCGAACGCACCGGCGTGCTGATCGGTTCGGGCATAGGCGGGCTCGACGCAATCGCCAAAACCGCGCTGCAATTGGAGAAGGATGGCCCGCGCAAGGTGAGTCCCTTCTTCATTCCGAGCGCGCTGATCAATCTCGCCTCCGGGCAAGTATCTATTCGTTACGGCTTCAAGGGCCCGAACCACTCGGTCGTCACCGCGTGCGCGACGGGCGCGCATGCGATCGGTGATGCGGCGCGCTTCATCAAATATGGCGACGCCGACGTGATGATCGCGGGCGGCGCGGAATCGGCGATCTGCCGCGTCGGCATGGCGGGGTTTTGCGCGTCGCGGGCGATGTCCACATCTTTCAACGATACGCCTGAACGCGCCTCACGCCCTTATGATGAAGCGCGTGACGGTTTCGTCATGGGCGAGGGGGCGGGCGTTCTCGTGCTTGAGGAATTGAGCCATGCCCGCGCGCGCGGCGCTAAAATCTATGCGGAGATCAAGGGTTACGGCCTCTCGGGCGACGCTTACCACGTCACCGCGCCGGCGGAAGACGGCGACGGCGGCTATCGCGCCATGCGCGCCGCGCTGAAGGATTCGGGATTAGCGCCGACCGACATTGATTATGTGAATGCGCATGGCACATCGACGCCGCTTGGCGATGAGATAGAATTGCGTGCGGTCGAGCGCGCTTTTGGCGAGGCGGCTGGACAATTGTCCATGTCGTCCACCAAATCGGCGATCGGCCATCTTCTCGGGGCGGCGGGGGCCGTGGAGGCGATCTTTTGCATTCTAGCGATCCGCGATGGCGCCATCCCGCCGACTCTCAATTTGGAGAACCCTTCGATGACGACGGTGATCGATTTGACGCCGCTGAGTTCGAAGAAGAAGAAGATCCGCGCGGCGATGTCGAATTCCTTCGGGTTCGGGGGCACGAACGCGGCGCTGATCGTTACAGCGGTGGGTTAATGGCCGCGGCCCATGCGGCGCGCCGGGATCATCCGGGCGGCGACGGCTTTTGGGCGCGCCTGAATTCATTGCTGACAATCGCAATTGTGATCGCGGCCGTTTCGGTTCTCGCGATTATCGGCTTCATTTGGGAGACGTCGCGGCCCGGCCCCAATGCGCGGGCGGATGCAATCGTGGTCGCCCCGCGCGGCGCAAGCGTCACGGCGATTGGGCGCATCCTTGAAGAGGAAGGGCAGATTCGCAGCGCGCTCGTTTTCCGGCTCGCCACAATGGTCTATGCGCGCAATCGGTCGCTGCAGGCGGGAGAATATGAAATCGCGGCGCGCGCCTCGCCGCGCGCAATCATCGAGCAAATGACAAGCGGGCGCGCGCTGCTGCATCCCATCACCATCGCCGAGGGGCTGACGAGCGCCATGGTGATTGATGTGCTGGCGAATTCCGACGTGCTCACGGGCGAAGTCCCGCCAATTCCGGCGGAAGGCGGCGTGCTGCCGGAAACCTACAATGTCGAACGCGGCATGGATCGCGGCGCGCTGCTGCGGCGCATGATGAATGATCGCGACCGTGTGCTCGCGGATGTGTGGGCGCGGCGCGCGCGCGATCTGCCGATCGCCACGCCGGAAGAAGCGGTGATCCTCGCCTCCATCGTGGAAAAGGAAACCGGAATCGCCAGCGAACGCCCGCGCGTCGCGGCCGTGTTCACCAACCGCCTGCGCCAGGGCATTCAGCTGCAAAGCGACCCGACCATCATTTATGGCGTGTGCCGGCTGCATCCGGAGCGGTGCCGCAATGGCCGTTTGGTCAATGAGCGCACCGGCGTTCAGCGCGGCATTCGCCAAAGCGAAATCGACATGAATACAGGCTACAACACCTATCGCATCCCGCGCCTGCCGCCGACGCCGATCGCCAATCCTGGCCGCGCGGCGCTTGAAGCGGTGGTCAATCCGCCGCGCACGAATGAACTCTTCTTCGTCGCCGACGGAACGGGCGGGCATGCGTTCGCGGCGACGGTGGTCGAACACAATCGCAATGTGGCGCGCTGGCGGGAGATCGAGCGCGCGTCGAGCAATTAGGAGAGGCCTCTCCCCTGCGCGTGCAGACCGGCTAAGGTGCGCGGAATCGATTGGGGGCGACGGCGTGGCGATATCGGGGATGACGGGCTTTTCCCGCGCCGAAGGCGTGGTGAGCGGCGTACGCTGGGTGTGGGAGGCGCGCAGCGTCAATGGCCGCACGCTGGACGTGAAGGTCCGCCTGCCGCCGGGTTATGACGCCTATGAGCCGCAGGTGCGCGAGGCCGCCGGCCTGCGATTTAAGCGCGGCTCGCTGCAGACGACGCTGACGATCAAGGCGGACGCCGCCGCCGCGCCGGCGCCGCGCATCAATCATGACCTCATCGAGCATTTGCTGTCCGCCGGCGGCCCCTACATCGCCAGCAAACGTGTCGACCTCGCGCGCTGGGACGGTGTGCTCGCGCTGCGCGGCGTGTTGATCGCCGATGAAACCGCGGAGCCGGACGCGCTCGCCCAGGCGCTGGCCGCACCGCTGACGGAAGGGCTCGCGCGCGCGCTCGATGGCTTGGTCGAAGCCCGCATGGCGGAAGGGCGCGCGCTCACCGCCGTATTCGAAGCGCTGCTGTCACGCATGGAAGAGCTGGTTGTGCAGGCGCGGGCGAGCGGCGCGGCCGCGCCCGCCATGATCGCCGCGCGCATCAAGGCGCGCCTCGCGGCGCTGGCGCCCGAGATTCAATTTGACGCACAGCGCCTTGCGCAAGAGGCTTCGCTCGCCGCGATGCGCGCGGATGTGCAGGAGGAATTGGAGCGTTTGGCCACGCATTGCGCCGATGCCCGCCGGCTCATCGCGGACGAAGCGCCGGCTGGCCGCAAGCTGGATTTCCTCGCCCAGGAATTCGCACGCGAAGCCAATACGCTGTGCGCGAAATCGCAAGACGCGGCGTTGACGCGCCTTGGCCTCGACCTCAAGACCGCGATCGATCAATTCAAGGAGCAGGCTGCGAATGTCGAATGAGGAGCATCGCCGCGGGCTGATGATGGCGCTCTCCAGTCCGTCCGGGGCCGGAAAATCGACGCTTGCCGCTCTGCTTATCGCGCGCGATCCAGTCATGACCTTGTCGATTTCGGCGACGACGCGCCCGGCCCGTCCGGGCGAGGTGGACGGGCGAGAATATCACTTCATGTCCCGCGATGTGTTTGAGCGCATGGCGGGGAATGGTGAATTTCTTGAATGGGCGCTGGTGTTCGATCACTTTTACGGCACGCCGCGCGCGCCTGTTGAGGGTGCGCTCGCCTCCGGGCGGGATGTGCTCTTCGATGTCGATTGGCAAGGCGCGCGCGCGCTGCGCGCGGCGGCGCCCGAGGATGTGGTGGGCGTTTTCATCCTGCCGCCCAGCCATGAGGAACTGGAGCGGCGCCTCAAGGCGCGCGCGCAGGATGATCCGGCCGTTATTGCTCGGCGCATGGCGCGTTCGGCCGATGAGATTTCTCATTGGGTTGAGTATGATTACGTGCTGGTCAATCGCTATGTCGAGGAGACGTTCGCGCGCCTTGAACTTATCCTTGGCGCGGAGCGGCTGAAGCGCCACCGCCAGATTGGATTATCCAAGTTCGCCGCAAATCTCGCGAGCGGTTAAGTCCCGGAGCGCACAGACTCCGCCAACGCGATAAAGCCGGCAAGGTCAATCTCTTCGGCGCGCGCCGTGGGCGCAACGCCCGCGCGCGCTAACAAGTCCTCCGCGCTTGTTCCAAGTTCCGCGGCGAGGCCGCGCAGCGCCGCTCGGAGCATTTTACGCCGCTGGCCGAAGGCGGCGGCGGTAACGCGCTCCAATACGTCGAGATGTGGATAGGCGTCCGCGCGCGGCTCAAGATTTATGACGGCGGACTCCACCTTCGGCGCGGGCGTGAAGGCGCGCGCCGGCACAGTGAACACATAATCAACGGCGCAGCGCGTCTGGGCGATCACGGAGAGGCGTCCGTACGCGGATGTACGCGGCGCGGCGACAACGCGTTCGGCCACTTCTTTTTGGAGCATCAGCGTCATTGAAGCGCGCCACGCCCCCGCCTTGAACCATTTGATCATCAAGGGCGTGGCGACATTGTAAGGCAGGTTGGAGACGATGTGGGCGTTGCAGCCTCCGAGCAGTGCTGCTTCGTCGATTTCCAGCGCGTCGGCGATATTGAGGCGCAGACGCCCGTCAGACCAGGAAACCAGCGGCTCAAGCAGCGGCAAAAAGCGCGCATCCTTTTCGATCGCGATCAGCGGATCGGCGCCGGCTTCAAGCAGTGCGCGCGTGAGCCCGCCGGGACCGGGGCCAACCTCGATCACCGCCTGCCCACGCAGATCACCGGCGCACCGCGCAATGCGGCGGGTGATGTTGAGATCAAGCAGGAAGTGCTGGCCAAGCCGCTTGTCCGCCCACAGGCCGGCGCGCTCCAGCAGGGCGCGCAGGGGCGGCAATTCATCCACGCCGCGCGGCCATGTCAGCGGCCATGCGCAGCGCGGCGATGAAACTATCGGGGCGGGCGCGGCCTTGGCCGGCGATGTCAAAGCCGGTGCCGTGGTCCGGTGAGGTTCGCACGATCGGCAGGCCGAGCGTGACATTCACGGCGCCCCAGAAATCGAGCGTCTTGATCGGGATGAGGCCCTGATCGTGGTACATGGCGATGACGGCGTCATAAGTCGCGCGCGCCTCTTCGTGGAATAGCGCGTCGGCCGGGCGCGCATCGCTCACATCATGGCCTTCGGCGCGCAACAGCGCGGCGGCGGGGTTTATGATGTCGATTTCCTCGCGCCCCAGCGCGCCGCCTTCGCCGGCGTGCGGATTGAGCGCGGCGAGCGCGATGCGCGGGCGCGCAATTGCGAAGTCCCGCTGAAGGGCATGAACGAGCACGCGCCCAACAGCGACAATGCGATCACAAGTCAAAGCTTGCGGCGCCTCGCTGAGCGGCGTGTGGATGGTCACCAGCGCTACCTTGAGATCTCTGGCCGCAAGCATCATCACCGGGCCGCGCGGGCCGGAATATTCCATATCACGCGCGAGATGGGCGACGAATTCGGTTTGCCCGGGAAACGCAAAGCCCGCCGCGTAAAGCGAGGCCTTCGATACGGGCAGAGTCACCAGCGCGGCGGCTTCGCCCGATGCGCAGGCGCGCACGCCAGCCGCGATGGCGGCCATGATCGCGGGGCCGTGGCGTGGATCGGGGGCGCCGCAGCGCTCGGGCGCCGCAAGCGGCGTATGAAGCACGCAAAGTTCATCGGCGCGCGCCGCACCTGGCGCACTAATGACGGCGATCTGCACGCTCACGTCTAGGCGCGCGGCCGCGCGCGCGAGCGCATCGGCGTCGCCGATCAAATAAAAGACTGGGTCATGCGCGCCGCGCGCATGAAATGCGCGCACCGCAATCTCGAGGCCGACGCCAGCCGGATCGCCCATCGAAACGGCGATGGGCTTTGCGCTCATCGCGTAATGATGGTCGCTTCGCGGCGGAGATTACGCAGATAGCGTTGCGACAGGAGCGCCATCTCCTGTTCGTAGAGGCGGTTCTCGATGTCCGTGGTCGAGGGCAGCCCCTCAACGCTGGTGTCGCGCGCACACAGCACGATCGTGGAGGCGAGATCACCAGATACGGTCACCGCCGAAGCCTGTATAGGTTCGAGATCCGTCACTCGCGCGCGAACCGTTTCGGAGAGGTCCGATTCAGCGAGCGTGCCGAGATCGACAACTTCCGCGCCCGTCACATTGCGCAATTGGGTTTGCAGGCCCTCGCACGTGGTGAACCGCCCACGCGCGCGCTCAAGCGTCTGCCGGCTGGCTGCCGGCGCATTGACCTGAAGCAGCGTGACGCGCTGAACCGCCGCCTGGGCCGTGCCTTCGCGCCGCGCACGCAGAGCGACGATATAGACGCCATCCGAAACCCGGAATGGCGTCGACACCTGACCGGCCTGCAGCGTTTCGAGGACGGTGCGGACTTCCGGACGCAATTCGCCAGCAGTAAGCCAGCCGAGATCGCCGCCCGCGGCGGCGGTGGCCGACGCGGAAAATTGGCGCGCAACGAGTGGGAAGGGCGCGCCGCGCTGCATTTCCTGAAGTAGGCGCGCTGCATTCGCTTCGGCTTGGGTGAATTCCGCGTCGGTGTCCGCCTGGAGAAAGATTTCCGAGGCCTGAAATTGCGTCCGCGTCGCGCCTTGCAGAATGCGCTGCTGCATCTCGCGCACCTGCGTTTCGGAAATGCGCACGCGCGAGCCGTAGCGGCCGCTCATGAGCCGGCGCCACGCAGTGTCCGCTTCGATCTGCCGGCGCAGTGTGTTCACATTGATGCCGCCGCGCGCAAGCTGCGCCGCGAATTGTTCAGGCGTGAGGTTATTTTGCTGAGCGATGCCGGCGACGGCGCGATCGATCGAATCCGGCGTCACTTCGACATTATATTGGCGTGTCTCCTGGATCTTCAGTCGATCATCGACGAGTTCACGCAGCGCTTGGGCGCGCGCGCGTTCCTGATTTTCCGGTGTCGACTGAATACCTGAGGAAGCAAGCAGGAGCAGGGCGCGCTGGCGCACGTCGTACGTGGAGACGACATCGTCATTGACGATCACCGCCACGCCATCCGTCAATTGCGCGGTTGCTGGCAGGGCTGTGGCGAGCGCCGCAGCCGCAGCGGCCGCCGCCGCCCAATTAATTAACCTGGTCATTCACTCCTCCGAGGCGAATTCGGCGACGCCCGTTCGCGTCAATCCCCGCCTCCGAACACGCCGAGGGACGTAAGCCCGACCCGGATTTGAAAGCCTTCATTCGGCCCTAGGGTTCGGTCGAACGTCTCGGACCGCGAATAGGAGAGTTCGAGGAAGGTGCAGTCGTCGCGATAAATGGCCCGCACGTCCTGGCTGATATTTATGTCCGAATCTAGATCGCGGCGAAGCTCATACTGCATCTCCCAGCCGCGCGCGAGTTGGACGCCGACATTGGCCGCGAGTTCCCGGGAGGGGGCGTCCGGGTAGAAGCTGTCGTCGATGCTGTAATAACGCGCCTGAGCGGAGAACCGGCCAACCGCGCCCCGAACCGACACATCCACCCGGTTTACGTCCAGCGTCTCATCGTCGAGCCGCACGCGCAGCTGGGTGCCGAAATGGGGGCCCAGATCGACATTGGCCGCGCCGACCCAATCGGTGGCGTTGCCGTCAAGATTGGTGTCCGGCGTGAAGATCGCGTCGTCCTCGGCGCGCCAACGGCGGCCGAACAGGAAGCTCGCGCTCTGCCCGCCCGCCGTACGCGCGGTGGCGCGCACACCGAAACTGACGCGCGTGCCGGTCTCCCAGAGGTCGTAATTCGGCGCCGCGTTCGGGCGGAACAGGTTGGAATCGTCCAGCTCGAAGCCGATCGAATCCTCGTTGATGATGCGCGGATCGTTTTCGCCCCCCGCCACCGCAGCCATCAGGATCGGCTCGACAAGAAGGTCGATATTTTCGCCAGGGCGCACGAACGGCCAGCTGACCTCGGCGCCCGCCACGCCCACGGCGCGCGTGAACGTCTCCGGCTCGGGCGCCAGGGGATCGTTGATGCGATAAGCGTCGACCCGGCCCTCGGCAAACGGGCTGACGATGAGGCCCGGTCCGACAATATGCTCGGCCCGCCAGGACACGCCGGCTGAAACACGCGCTGTATCGATGTCATCGCCGGTGCGTTCCAGCACGGCCGAGGAAGCCCGGAAACGCACCTGCCCATCGAGAATCGGCTCGCTGAGTACACGCTCATACTCTCCGAACGGCAGAATGAGCGGCAGCAGCGTGGGATCGTCGAATTCACGCAGGCCCTGGAATGAGATGAAATTGACCGTGGCGAACGAGTTCGCGTCCTGGCCCTGCAGATAAAGCTGCGAGATCAGGCGGTGCGCATCGCCGACAAAGGGCCCGCGCCGCACGCCCGCGCCGTCGACGTCATAGCGGCGCAGATAGAGATCATCCGAGACGCGCTCGGCGCCGAACCCCCAGAGCCAGTAATCGTTGATGTCGAACCGGCCGGACGCGAACACATGGCTGCGATAGGTTTCTTCGCCGAACGTCTGGCCGTCGCCGTTAAAGTCCTGCTCGTAAGTGACGCTGGTCTGGATGTTGAGATCGCCGGACCAGAAGCGCTTGCGGTATTCGATCCCGGCCAGCGGGCGCACGTTTTCATGCACTTGCAGCGCGAGGGTGATGTCCTGATGGGGCGACAGCGCGATGTGATAGGGCTGCTGATAGAAGATGCCCACGCGCCGGTTGCGGCCGAAATCAGGCGTCAAAAACCCGGTCGCCTGCGCGGCGGTCGGATCGGAATGCGCGAAGAACGGTAGATAAAGGATGGGCACGCCCATCACTTCCAGCACCGCGCCCTGGTAGGAGATCGTGCGCAGCTCTGTATCCTGCACGGCGCGGCGCGCGCGCAGCGCCCAAGTCGGCGGGCGCGAGCCATCCTCGCAGATCGGGCAGCTCGTGTAGATGATGTTGGTGAGCGAACTGCGCCCGCGATCGCGACGTACGGCGGTGCGCGCCGCGAACCGCCCGGTCTCGCCGATGCGGGCCTGCAATTCCGTGGCGACGCCGAGTTGCAAGTCCTCGTCGATCTCGAGTTCGTCGGCGTATCGGACGCCGCCATCGCGATCGACAAGCTGGACATTGCCGCTGGCGTGGATCGTGCCGTCGCGCAGATTGTAGACGACACGGTCGGCCCTGAGGCTCCGGCCCTGGAACCGGGCCTCGACATTGCCCTCCGCCGTCAGCGTCTGGGCCGCGTCATCGTTGGTGAGGAGATCGGCCTCGAGGGCGACGGGCTCCCCGCCCGCATTGGCGCCCTGGGCCGGCGTCGCGGGAGCGCTGTCCTGGCCATAGGCCAAGCCCGTCGCCAGCAAGGCGGCCGCCAGCGCCGCGCCGCAGAACAGCGACGCCCGCTCAACGTACCTCTCGGTCGGCTCCAATCGGAGCATGCGCGCGTCCCTCTCGCGACTCCCCAATCCTTAACTATCCCTGTCCAGACGGCGGCGTAAAGCGCCGGCGCCCATCTGGTTCATCCATCCTCAAGAAAAGCCACGATGGCGAGCGCCGTGAACACACCTGTGAGGGGCGCGGACCAGGCCGCCAGCCCCGGCGGCACAGCCTGGGCGATGGCGAAGGTGCCAGCGAGCCGGCTGAGGAAGAACAGGGACAGGCCAAGCCCGACGCCGGCGGCCCCCCACTGCGCCACCTGGCCAAGTCGTTGCAGGCGCAGGGAAAACACCGCGCCGAGAGCCGCCATGGCCGCGAGCATGAGCGGGTAGGCGAGCAGGTTTTGCCATTTGAGTTCATAGCTGACGGGCGCGAGGCCGGCCTGCTGGGCGTTGTGGATAAAACCCGGGAGCTGCCAGAAGGAGAGCGTTTCGGGACGCACAAATCGATCCAGCACTTCGTTCGGATGCAGGTCCGTCGGGATCGCGAGATTCGCCTGACGCACGGGCTGCTCGCCGGGAGCGGCTTCCACGAGGTCACGCAACTGCCAGAATCCCGGCCGCAGCACGGCCGCTTCCGCCTGGATGCGCCGCGAAAACCGCAGCGTGCCGTCCCGTTCGTCGAAAAAGAGGAAGGTCGCATCCGAGAGATTCGTCCCGCCGGGCTGGATGGCGGCCGCGTGGATCACAATCTGGCCGTTGGCGTCCCCCTGGCGAATCCACAGCCCGTTGCGGAGCGAGACCTGCCGGTTCGCGGATTCCAGCCGCGCGCGCTCGGCCTCGAAGCGCGTGTACAGCAGTGCGCCAAGCGGATTGAGGGCGGTGATCACCAGCACCCCCAAAAGCGCCGCGCACATCGTGCTCGGCAGCAGGAAGCGCCAGGCCGACACGCCGGAGGCGCGCAGCGCGATCAATTGACTCGATTGGTTGAGCCGAATGGTCGAAATCATCACGCCCGCCAGCACGATGAACGGCATGGTCTGCTCGATGAGCATCGGCGCGCGCAGCAGAGTGAGCCGCAGCGCCTCGGAAATCGGCACCACTTCGTTGAGGCCGGCGTTTCGGAATTGCTCGACGAGATCGACGAACAGGATTGTCGCTGACACGGCGGCGAATGCGATGCCGATGCCAGTCAGGGCCCGCGCGATGAGATAGCGGCCAAGCACGCTGCGCAAAAAGTTCATGCCGGCGCCCCCGCGAGCGTGCGCGCGCGGCGGGCCGGGCGGCGCGGATGGGCGTTGTACAGCACCATGCCGGCGATGAGGCACACCAGAAGCGGAAACGCATATTGCAACGCGTTGAGGCGCGGATCGTCCGCCGCGGCGGTCTGGATCGCCAGCGCGCCAAGACGCACAAGAAGCGCAACGACGCTCGCGATCGCCAGCCGGCGCCCATAGCCACGCCGACTGAATTCGCCGCCGAGCAGGCCCGCAAGCGCGATCAGCGCCAGCGCCGGGTCCAGCAGCGGTGAAGACAAGCGATAATGCCCCTCCGCAAGCAAACGATCGACATTGCGCTGATCGTAGAAATTCGTGAGGTCCGGATCGAAGAGTTCCGAGAGAAACCGATCCGAGGGTTTGAGATAGAATTCATCGGTTTCAACGATGAAATCGCCGAGCTGCACAGTGTACTGATCGAAATCCAGCACTTCGACGACGCCGCTTTCGAGCTGTCGCTGAATCTGGCCGTCGCGCATGATGACGGCCGGATGGCCTTCAACGAGGGCTATGATGCCGCGCCGCGCCGTATAGGTGATGGGCAGGCGCGGGCGATCATCATTGATCATCATGTCGCGCATTTCACCGCCGGGCCCACGTTCGCGCGCATAGAGCGTCAGATCGTCGGCCGGGAAGGTGAATGCGCCTTCGCGCACGAGCGAAGCGGCCACATCGGTGCGCACTTCGTGCAGTGTTTCGCGGATTTCGCGATAGGCCATCGGCTGCAGCAAGGTGACGATCGCCATATGGATCGCCGCCGCCCCGAACGCCAGGCGCAGCACGGGCTTGGCGATGCGCCCGTAGGAGACGCCGGCGGCGTAGGCGACCACCGTTTCGCTTTCGCCGTGCATGCGGTTCATCGCGTAGGCGACGGCGAAGAAAATGACCAAGGGCAAGATCAGCGAGATCAGTTGCGGCAGGGATAGAATGGTCAGCCAAGCGAAGGCGAAACCGGAATTGCGGTTGGTGGCGAGGATCGAGAGACGGTCGAGCCCTTGGGTCAAAATCGCCAGCGCGGCCAGCGCGACCAGGATGGCGAGCAGCGGCCCCAACACCTGGCGCAACACGTAGGTTTCCAGCCGGTTCATCGAACTCCTTGAATTGAACTTGAATTTTCCTAACGCTGGCGAAGCTTTTCAAGCCGCGCCGTCATCGCTACCACTGCTTGCACTGTGTTTGAACAGGCCGCGCGCAGGCGGGCCCAATGGACGAGGCGTATGGATATTCGATTTGAGGCGGAAGCAAAGGGCGATGCGGCGGCGGTGATGGCGGGCGAGGGCCCAGTCCTGCTCGATGCAGGAAAGGCGCTCGACGAGAAAACCGGCGGCGCGCTCACCAAGGCGATGGCGGCGGCGCGCTACAAGGGCGGCGCCAACCAGGTGCTGGAGGTGCTGGCGCCCACGGGCGTGGAGTTCAGCCGCGTTCTTGTCATCGGTCTCGGCAATCTTGACCGCGCGGACGGGCTTTCGGCCGAGCGCTGGGGCGGTCAGGCGGCGCGGCGCACGATCACGTCCGGCACCGAAACATTGGCGCTGATGCCGGACGCGTTCAACAAGATCACAGTGGCGGAAGCGGGCGCGCGCGCCGCGCTGGGCGCGCGGCTGGGCGCCTATCGGTTCGACGCGTATCGCACCAAGCTCAAGCCGGAACAGAAGCCGTCGCTCAATTCGGTGCTCGTGGCTTTGGAGGGCGCGGCGGCCGCGCGGGCGCGATATGAAAAGGACGCCGGATTTGTCGATGGCGTGTTTCTCGCGCGCGACCTCGTGAGCGAGCCGCCGAACGTCCTCTATCCGGGCTCATTCGCCAATCGCCTCAAGGACCTGGAGGCGCATGGGCTGGCCGTGGAGGTGCTGGACATCGATGAGATGAAGGCCCTGGGCATGGGCGCGCTTCTCGGCGTCGGCCAGGGTAGCGCGCGCGATTCCAAGCTTGTCGTCATGAAATGGAATGGCGCGAAGAAGAAGTCGCGGCCCATCGCCCTGGTCGGCAAGGGTGTCACGTTCGACACCGGCGGCATATCGATAAAGCCCGCCGCCGGCATGGATGAAATGAAGGGCGATATGGGCGGCGCCGCGGCCGTCTCCGGCGCCATGCTGGCGCTGGCGCTGCGCAAAGCCAAAGCAAATGTCGTCGGCATTGTCGGCCTTGTCGAGAATATGCCGGATGGAAACGCACAGCGGCCGGGCGATATCGTCACCTCCGCGTCGGGCCAAACCATCGAAGTGTTGAACACCGACGCGGAGGGCCGGCTCGTCCTGGCTGACGCCGTCTGGTACGCGCAGGAGAAATGCGATGCGGCCGCGATCGTGGATTTGGCGACGCTGACCGGCGCCATCATCATCTCGCTCGGCCACGAATATGCTGGTCTGTTTTCAAATGACGATGAATTCGCCGGCGCCCTGCAAGCCGCCGGCCTCGCCGAAGGCGAGCCGGTATGGCGCCTGCCGCTCGCGCCTGGCTACGATAAAATGATCGACAGCCCGAACGCGGACATCAAGAACATTTCAGGAAAGCCGGCCGCGGGTTCGATCACGGCGGCGCACTTCATCAAGCGGTTCGTGAAAGAGGGCACGCCCTGGGCGCACCTGGACATTGCGGGCACCGCCTGGAAACCGATGCCGAGCGAAGATCCGCTCTCGCCAGCCTGGGCCACGGGCTGGGGCGTGCGCATTCTCAACCGCCTCGTGGCGCAGCGCTACGAGGAATGATGGCGGAGCTCTGGTTCTACCACCTTGAGCGTACCGAGCTTGAAAAGGCGCTACCGCCGCTGCTTGAAAAGTGCCTGCAGCGCGGCTGGCGCGCGCTGGTGCGGGGCGGCGAGCCCGAGCGGCTCGACGCGCTTGATGAGGCGCTGTGGACTTGGCGGGACGATTCCTTTCTTCCCCATGCGCGCGAAGATGGAAGCGCGGCGCGCCAACCTGTTGTTCTGACTGGCGAGCCGGGCAATCCGAACGGCGCGCAGGCGCTCTTTCTCGTCGACGGCGCGGAGGGCGAGGATGTCGCGGCGTTCGCGCGGACTTGCGTTTTGTTTGATGGGCGCGATGAGGGCGCCCTCAATCTGGCGCGGTCGCGCTGGAAAAGCGCCAAGGAGGCAGGGCACGAAGTGTCCTATTGGCGCGAAAGCGCCACGGGAAAATGGGAGAAGCAGGCATGATGATCCGTCATATCGTGGCGGCGGCGTTGCTTCTCGCCGCGTGCGCGCCCGCCCCGTCCGCGCCGGCGCCCGCGCAAGGCGAGGATACGTGCGGCATGGCCGCATACCGCCACCTGATCGGCGAAGACGCCGCCGGGATTGATCGCGCCCGCCTGCCGCCGCGCACGCGCGTCATTACGCCGGATATGATGGTGACGCAGGATTTCAGTCCGAACCGCCTCAACATCATCACCGATACGAACGGGCGTGTGTCGTCTTTGCGGTGCTTCTAAACTTACCTTGGCGTGCGCGGGATCGGCGGCTATAGAGCGCTCCCCTTTTGAGCGGAGAAAGTCCCTTGGCCGTCGAACGCACCCTTTCCATCCTCAAGCCTGACGCGACCAAGCGGAACCTGACCGGCGCCATCAACGCTGTGATTGAGGAGGCCGGCCTTAAGATCATCGCGCAAAAGCGCATCCGAATGTCGCGCAAACAGGCGGAGGGCTTTTACGCCGTTCACAAGGAACGCCCCTTCTTCAACGATCTCGTGACGTTCATGATGAGCGGGCCCGTGGTCGTGCAAGCGCTCGAAGGCGAAAACGCCGTCGCGCGCTATCGCGATGTGATGGGCGCGACCAACCCAGCTAACGCGGCCGAGGGAACCATCCGCAAGCGCTTCGCCGAGAGCATTGAGGCAAATTCCGTGCATGGCTCGGACAGCCTCGAAAACGCCAAGACGGAAATCGGGTTCTTCTTCGCCGACGATGAGATCGTCGGCTAAGAGCTTCCTGGTTCGGCGGCGCGCGCGTGCGCGCACAGAAGCGTCCCGTCATCTGACAGCAACGTTTCGCCGCCCGTGTTGAAGTGCGCCAGCGCGCGCGGATAGAGCGAGTGTTCGAGCGCAAGCACGCGGGATTCAAGGGTTTCGGCGGTGTCCGCGGGCGACACGGCGAGCGCCGCTTGCCCAATTATCGGCCCATCATCGACGGTGTCGGTGACGAGATGAACCGTGCAGCCGTGCAGCTTCACGCGCGCCGCCAACGCGCGCGCATGTGTATCGCGGCCCGGAAACGCCGGCAGAAGCGACGGGTGAATGTTGATCAGGCGCCCCGCCCAGGCGCGGACAAAATACGGCGTCAACACCCGCATGAAACCGGCGAGCGCCACGATCTCGACATCGCGCGCGCGCAGCGCCGCGTCCAGTTCGCGCTCAAAGGCTTCACGGTCCTTGCCGAATGCTCTGTGATCGATCACGACGGCCGCCACGCTGGCCGCCTCGGCGATGGCGAGTCCGCCGGCGTCAGGCGTGTTGGTGATCGCGACCACGATTTCATAGGCGCCCAGCGCGCCCTGCGCGTCCAGCAACGCCTTGAGGTTTGAACCGCGCCCCGACAAGAGCACGCCGATCCGCTTGCTCATTTCGCGATCACGGTACCGATGCGGCCGACCGTTTCTCCCGCCGCGATGAGGGCGCGCTCAAGCTCGTCCGCCATGTCGGGCGCGACGATAAGCGCGAGACCGATGCCGAGATTGAATGTGCGCCGCATATCCTCTTCCGGCACGCCGCCCGCTTCCTGCAGCCACCTGAACAGGGCCGGCCGCGTCCATGAGTTCCAATCGAATTCGGGCGCCAGGTGATCGGGCAACGCGCGCGGTGTGTTTTCAACGAGGCCGCCGCCTGTAATGTGGGCGAGGCCTTTGAGCGCGTCATACAACGGCAGTAGGCTTCGGACATAAATGCGTGTGGGTGTAAGCAAAGCTTCGCCGAGTGATTGGCCTGGCGCGAACGGCGCCGGCGCATCCCAGCCGAGACCGGACAAGGCTACGATTTTTCGGATCAGCGAATAGCCGTTTGAATGTGCGCCGCTCGACGCAACGCCCAGAATAATATCACCAGCGCGCATCGTATCGAGACGCGGCAGGAGCGCGCCGCGCTCCGCCGCGCCGAGCGCAAAACCGGCGAGATCAAAATCGCCTGCGGCGTAGAGGCCGGGCATTTCGGCGGTTTCGCCGCCCGCGAGTACACAGCCCGCCTGCCTGCATCCTTCCGCGATCCCCGCGATGATGCGTGCGCCGTCAGGGGCGCTGAGCTTGCCGGTCGCGTAATAATCGAGAAACAGCAGCGGCTCGGCGCCCTGGGCCAAGAGGTCATTCACACACATGGCCACCAGATCGACGCCGATCGTATCAAGGCGGCCAGTCTCGATGGCGATCTTGAGTTTGGTGCCCACGCCGTCGGTGGTCGCCAACAGAATCGGATCGCGAAAGCCGGCGGCCTTGAGATCGAACGCCGCGGCGAATCCGCCGAGCGCCCCCATGGCGCCGGGCCGCTGGGTGGAGCGCGCGGCGGGCCTGATGAGCTCGACGAGGCGGGCGCCTTCGTCGATATCGACGCCGGCTGCCGCGTAAGTGAGGCCGTTCGCCCCTTCGCCGCCGCTCATCGGGACACCGCCCTGCAAGGCCGCTTGGACCTTACGGCGAGCGTTGCTAGAAGGCGCAATACGCCGCCGGAGAGGAAACCCGTCATGAAGATGCCGTCCCTGGCAGGAATCGCCGCGCTGGCCGCCCTGGCTTTTTGCGCGTTGGCGCCGGTGCCCGCAAGCGCGCAAGCGCCGCGCGGCAGCGTCTACACCGTATCTGGTGTGCGCGTGGATGCGCCCGCGCAGCAGCAGGCCTTCGCCCAAGGCCGGCAGAGCGGTTTCGAGCGGCTGGTGCAGCGCATCACGCTGCCAGACGAATTGGCGCGAATCGGCATGCCGCGTCCGGACGTCGCGGCGCTTGAGCGGCTCGTGCTCAGCCTCGATGTGGAGGACGAACGGCGCAGCGGCGCGCGCTATATCGGGCGGGTCTCGTTGCGCTTCGATCCAAACGGCGTGCGCAACCTGCTGCGGCAGGCGGGATTGGCCATCGCCGACCAGCGCGGCGCGGCCATCCTTGTCGTGCCATTGTGGACAAATGTGCCTGCGGCGACGGGCGAGGCGTGGCGCGCGGCTTGGGAACAGGGTGGGTTTGGCGACGAACTCGTTCCGCTGATCGCGGCGCCGCGCACGCTTGTCGGCGCGCCGAACTGGGTCAATGCGAGCCCGCATGCGCAGGCGGCGGGGGCGGCGCGGGCGCTTTATCTCGATTTGCGCGTGAACGGCGCGAACGCCAGCGCGGCCATCGTCGAGGTCGGCGCCAACGGCCTCCGACGCGATCGTGGGCAAGTGCAGGCGCGCATCAATTCCGGAGACCAAGGCCTGGCCACCGCCCTGCAATCCCTGGCTGAACAGGCCAGCGCGCGGCTTCAAAACGAATGGAAAACCACGCTCGCCACCGGGTCCGGCCAGCGCGCCCGGGTTTCCGCATCCGCGCTCTACGCTAACCAGGCGGAATGGCAGCGGATCAAGGCCGGCCTTGAAGCCGCCGCCGCGACCATGATTTCGGAAATTCGCATCGAAGCGGTGGCCCGCCAGGGCGCGCTCGTGTCGTTTTCGTTTGTGGGCGATCGCACGGCGCTCGCCGCCGAGCTACGCCGTCATGGCGTGGTGCTGGACGAGACGCAAACCGGGCCCGTCCTGCGCACGGCGGGACGCTGAGGGGCGCTTATTCGCCGCAGTGAGCGCACAACCCCGCCTCTTCGAATTCCGCATGGGCGAACGCGCGCCTGAGACGCATGTCGTCTCGGCGTCGAACCGCGCCGCTGCGGAACTGCTCACCGCTTGGCGCGCCTGGCCCGGCGGCGCCATGGCGTTGACCGGCCCAAGCGGATCGGGCCGCACCCATTTGGCCCACGCTTGGGCGGCGGAGTCCGGCGCCGAGTTCACGCCGGCTTCCGCAAGCGCCGAACAAGCCGCGGAGGCCTTTCACGGCCCCGCCGGCGGCCGCATCGTGGTCGATGACGCCGATGGCGCGCGTGACGACATGGCCCTCATCCGCTTGCTCGATCTCGCCCGGTGGGAGGGCGGCGCGGTGCTGTTGATCGGCCGGAGCGACCCGGCGCGATGGCCGTGCGCGACGCCGGACCTTACCTCACGCTTGGCCGCGCTGCCCGCCGCGCGCCTCGAAGAACCGGACGAAACCCTCTTAAAGGTTGTATTAAGGAGACTTTGTCGCGAACGTTTCATCGAAATGCCGGATAAGACCGCCTTTTACCTGGCCCGGCACATGGAACGTAGCTTCGCGCGCGCACACGCCCTCGTCGAGGAACTGGATCGCACCGTAACGCATGGGGCGCGTCCGATTACGGTCGCGCAGGCGAAAGCGGCGCTCGTCCGGATCGCGCCGGAGGAGGCCGCGCCATGAGTGTAAAGCAAGGACGCAAGGCGCCCGCCCCCAAGACAGTGGCGCTCGATTCGCCAGCTCGCTTTATCAACCGCGAGCTTTCCTGGCTCGCCTTCAACACCCGCGTGTTGGAGGAATCCGAAAACCCCGCGCACCCGCTGCTCGAGCAGCTGCGGTTCCTGTCGATCTCAGCCAACAACCTCGATGAATTCTACATGGTGCGCGTCGCGGGGCTGCATGAGCAAGTGAAGGCGGGCGTCGCTACACTGAGCCAGGATGGACGTTCTCCGGCCGAACAATTGTCTGATGTGCATGTCGCGGCCGGCAAGCTCACCAAGGCGCAGCAGGCCCGCTGGCGCGCGCTGGCCAAGGAATTGTGCGAAGCCGGCGTGTGCGTGGTCGATCCGCACGATCTCACCAAGGCTGAGCGCACATGGCTGCGCCCTCTGTTCATGGAGCGGGTGTTTCCGCTCCTAACGCCGCTCGCCGTCGATCCCGCGCACCCGTTTCCGTATGTGCCTAACCTTGGTTTCGTTATCGCGCTGCGGCTCAAGCGCCGCGCCGATGGGCGGCTCATGAACGCGCTGATGCCCGTGCCAATGCAGGTGGCGCGCTTCATTGAGCTGCCAGGCGAAACCGCGAAGGAAAGGCGTTATCTTACGCTCGAAAACGCGATCATGCTGTTCATGGACGAACTCTATCCGGATCATGAAGTCGAGGCGAAGGGCGCGTTTCGCATCGTGCGCGACAGCGATGTTGAAATGGAAGAAGAAGCCGAAGACCTCGTCCGCGAGTTCAAGACATTGCTGAAGCAGCGACGCATGGGCGATGTTGTCCGCCTCAAGATCGAGCGCTCGATGCCGAACGATCTCAGGGATTTCATTGTCCGTGAACTTGAGGCCAATCCGCGCGATGTTGTTGTCGTCGATGGTCTGCTCGGTCTTTCCGAACTCTCCCAACTCATCAAAGATGACCGGCCGGACCTCATCTACGCGCCCTATGAGCCGCGCTTCCCGGAACGCATTCGCGATTTCGCCGGCGATTGCTTCGCGGCGATCCGCGCCAAGGACATTCTCGTTCACCATCCTTATGAGTCGTTCGAGGCCGTGGTGCAGTTTCTGCGTCAGGCGGCGGCCGATCCGGCGGTCGTCGCGATCAAGCAGACGCTTTACAGGACCAGCAAGAATTCACCGATCGTGGCGGCGTTGATCGAAGCGGCCGAGGCGGGCAAGAACGTTACCGCGCTCGTTGAGATCAAGGCGCGGTTCGATGAAGAGGCCAACCTGCAATGGGCGCGCGACCTGGAGCGTGTTGGCGTATCGGTCGTGTACGGCTTTATCGATTACAAGACGCACGCGAAGGTTAGTCTCGTCGTACGGCGCGAGAGCGATGGCCTGCGCACCTACGCCCATTTCGGCACTGGCAATTATCACCAGATCACCGCGCGCATTTATACGGACTTGTCGTTGTTCACGGCCGATCCCGCCCTCGGCCGCGATGCGGGGCGCCTCTTCAATTTCGTCACCGGGTACGCAAAGCCCTCGGAGCTGGAGAAGCTCGCGATTTCTCCGATCACGCTCAAGGCGAAGCTGCTTGAACTGATTGACGACGAGATCGCCCATAAGCGCGCGGGCCGGCCCGGCGTTATTTGGGCGAAGCTCAACGCCCTTGTCGATCCGGAAATCATCGATGCGCTCTACCGGGCGAGCAACGAAGGCGTGAAGATCGAGCTGATCGTGCGCGGCGTGTGTTGTTTGCGGCCCGGAATTCCGGGCCTTTCCGAGAACATCGTGGTCAAGTCCATCGTGGGCCGGTTTCTCGAACATTCCCGCATCGTCTGCTTCGGCGCCGGGGAGTCGCTGCCGAATCCGAAGGCGAAAGTGTTCATTTCCTCGGCGGATTGGATGCCGCGCAATCTCAATCGCCGAGTCGAGGTCATGTGCCCGATCGAGAACCCGACCGTGCATCAGCAGGTGCTCGACCAGATCATGGTGGCGAATCTCAACGATGAGGCGCAGAGCTGGTATTTGAACGCGGAAGGCGTCTATACGCGGGTGGACGTGTCGAAATTGGACGAACCCTTCTCCGCGCACCTCTATTTCATGCGCAATCCAAGCCTTTCCGGGCGCGGGCGGGCCTTAACGGGCGATGTGCCGCCCAGCTTTGATCATGTCGGCCCGCGTCGCAACTGAGCGCCGCCCAGCGGCGCCCGCGCGCGCGCCGATCGCGACGCGGGAAGCCGCCGTGATAGATATCGGCTCCAATTCGGTCCGCCTGGTGGTCTATCGCCTCGAAGGGCGGGCCATGATCCCCATCCTCAACGAAAAAATGTTGGCGGGCCTTGGGCGCGATATGCCGCGCACCGGCGCCTTGTCGCCCGAGGGCGTTGAAAACGCGGTGCGCGTGCTGAAGCGGTTCGCGACCATTGTGGATTGCATCAATCTCCACCGGATCGATGTGGTCGCCACCGCCGCCGTGCGCGATGCGCGGGACGGCGAGGCGTTCGTGCGGCGTGTGCGCGATGAGACAGGGTTCGCCATTCGCGTGCTCTCGGGAGGCGAGGAGGCCCGCTTGTCCGCGCTCGGCGTGCTGGCGGGCTTGCCGGAGGCGGCGGGGGTTGCTGGCGATCTCGGCGGATCGAGCCTCGAACTTGTGGCGATTGGTGCGGAAGGACCGGGCGCGGGCGAAACCTTCGCGCTCGGGCCGCTGTCGCTCATGTCGGGCGATGGGTTCGATGATGCGCGCATCACCGCCAAGGTGGATGGCGCGCTGGCGCGGTCGAAGATACTCACCAAGCAGGGCGGCGTGTTCTACGCGGTGGGCGGCGCCTGGCGCGCCCTCGGGCGTATTCATATGGCGCTCCACAATCATCCGCTGCATGTGCTGCAGCACTACGAAATGCCGCGCGCGGATGTGCTCGAACTGGCTGAAATTGTGCGCCGCCAAAGCCGCCGCTCGCTGGAGCGCATGTTCGAGGCGGCGGCCAAGCGCGCAGATCTATTGCCCTGTGCGGCCATTGTGCTTGAACGCGTCATGCAGCGCGGCGCGTTTTCGAGCGTCACGCTCTCGTCCTACGGTCTTCGCGAAGGTGTTCTATTCGAACACATGGCGAAGGAGGCCAAGGGCCAGCATCCCCTGATCGCCACGGCTGAGGCGTTCGGCGCGCAGGATTCTCGGGCCCGCGCGTTCGGGCAAGCGCTGAACCCATGGATTGAGCCTATATTCGCCAACGCGCCGCAGGTTTTCTCGGCCGAACGCGATGCTCTGCTGCGCGCCTGCGCATGCCGCCTCGCCGATATAGGCGCCCCGCTCCATCCCGACCAGCGCGCGGAATTGATGTTTGATCTGGTGTTGCGCGCACCGCTCGCGGGCGTGCGCCACAGTGAGCGCGCCTTCATCGCCGGCGCCATTCATCACCGCTACACGAAAGCGCCGCCGCCCAACGCGCCAGCGTTTGAGCGTCTGCTTAGCGAGGACCAGCGCAAGGCTGCGTTTGCGCTGGGCGCGGCGCTGCGGCTTGGCGCGGATTTGTCTGGCCGCGCCGAGACGATGCTGGCGCGATTCAAGATCGGCTGGGAGAAGGGCGTTTTGGTGCTGCGCGCGCCGACGGGCGATGCGCATCTCGTGAATGAGCAATCGCGACGCCGGCTCGATACGCTCGCATCCGCGCTGGGCGCGACGGCGCGCGTCGCCAGCTAGACCGCTTCCCGAAAAGTGTGGCGCGGTTTTCGGACCAGAAGCGGTCTAACTAAAAATGTAGAGCCGCCTTTCCCGATCCAATTGATTCAATCGGATCGGGAGCGGCTCTAAGCGCACGCGCGGCGAATTTGCGTTCACGATTTTACGTCATCGACCGCGATTTGCCCGCGCCGGAGCGTCAGAGCCAGGCGCCCATGCTTGAGGGCGAGCGCGCGTTCGCCAAACACATCACGCCGCCAGCCCTTCAAGGCGGGCACATCGGCCGCATCGTTCGCGGCGATGGCTTCGATGTCCGCCACGCTGGCGATCAGACGCGGCGCGACCTCGTGACGTTCCGCCTCGTAGCGGAGCAAAACCTTGAGCAATTCGACCGTCGGCCCAAGGCCGGGCGGGCTCGGCGGCGGCCGCTCCACACGCGCCGACGCACGATCTGGCGCGGCCAAGGCGCGCTCCAGCTCCATCGCGAGTTCCTGGCCAGCGCGGGAATTGCCAAACCCCTTTGGCGTTGCGCGCAGGCGCTCAAATGCGGCCGGCGTGCGCGGGCGCTGTTCGGCGATCTCGTGAAGCGCATCATCCTTGAGGATACGCCCGCGTGGCACGTCGCGCGCCTGAGCGTTGCGTTCGCGCCAGGCGGCGGCGGTCTGCAGCGCGGTGACGTAATCGACGCTGTGCTTGCGCAGCTTGAGGCGCCGCCAGGCGTTTTCGGGGGTGACGTCATAGATGTCGGGATCGACGATCGCGGCGTGCTCATCCGCGATCCAGGCCTCCCGCCCCTCCTTCGCGAGGCGCTCGAGCATGATCGGGTAGAGGTCCCGCAGATGGGTGACATCCGCCAATGCATAGGAGAGTTGCGCCTCTGAAAGAGGCCGGCGGGTCCAGTCGGTGAATCGGGAGGATTTGTCGATCCGGCGATCCAGCATCGCGGCGACGAGGCCGTCATACGCGATGGAATCGCCCAGCCCGCAGGCCATGGCGGCGATTTGCGCATCGAACACGGGCGTCGGCAGGCGCCCCATGAGTTTCAGGAAAATCTCCAGGTCCTGGCGCGCGGCGTGGAACACCTTGGTGACGCGCTCATTGGCCATAAGGTCAAGCAGGGGCGCGAGATCGAGGCCTGGCGCCAGGGGGTCGATCAGCGCCTCAACGCCGGGCGCGGCGGCTTGGACGAGGCACAGTTTCGGCCAATAGGTGGTCTCGCGGAGAAACTCCGTATCCACAGCCGCAAAGGGCTGCGCGGCCAGGGCGTGGCACGCCTCGGCGAGGGCCGACGTGGTTGTGATGAGCTGCATTTGCGCCTGTCATGTGGGGAGGCGCGGTCCGAAAGGTCAAGCCGGGCGCGCGCTTGACAAGGTGCGATTCAGAGGGCGCATGGCCGGCGCCTTTTCCCGGAGATCGAACTTATGCACCGCTATCGGACCCATACGTGCGGCGCGCTGCGCCCCGCGCACGCGGGCGAGAGCGTGCGCCTGTCCGGCTGGGTTCATCGCAAGCGCGATCATGGCGGGCTGCTGTTCATCGACCTGCGCGACAATGACGGATTGACGCAAATCGTCATCGCGCCGTCGAGTGAGGCGTTCGCAGCCGCCGAGCGCGTGCGCGCCGAAAGCGTCATCCGGATCGACGGCAAAGTGGTTGAGCGCACGGGCGACACCATGAACCCGAATCTGCCCACCGGCGGCGTCGAAGTGCAGGCGGGCGCGCTCGAAGTGCTCGGCGCGGCGGAGGAGCTGCCGTTGCCAGTGTTTGGCGAGCCGGACTACCCGGAAGATATTCGGCTCAAGTATCGTTTCCTCGATCTCCGGCGCGAGAAGCTGCACCGCTCCATCCTGCTGCGCAGCCAGGTCATCGCCAGCTTACGCCGGCGCATGATCGATCAAGGCTTTACCGAGTTTCAGACGCCGATCCTGACGGCGTCGAGCCCCGAAGGCGCGCGCGATTTTCTGGTGCCCTCGCGCCTGCATCCAGGAAAATTCTATGCGCTGCCCCAGGCGCCGCAGCAATTCAAGCAGCTGCTCATGGTGGCGGGGTTTGACAAGTATTTTCAGATCGCGCCCTGCTTTCGCGATGAGGACGCACGGGCCGATCGCTCACCCGGTGAATTTTACCAGCTCGATTTCGAGATGAGCTTCGTGACGCAAGAGGATGTGTTCAACGCGATTGAGCCCGTGCTCGCCGGCGTGTTCGAGGAATTTGCGGCGGGCAATCGCGTGACGAAGGCGGGAGAATTTCCACGTATCCCGTATGCTGAAGCAATCTCGAAATATGGTTCAGACAAGCCGGATTTACGCAATCCGCTCGTGCTCCAGGACGTGAGCGCGCACTTCAAAGGATCTGGCTTCAAAGTGTTCGCGAACATGCTGGAGAAGCCGAACAACGCCGTGTGGGCGATCCCCGCGCCGAGCGGAGGTTCGCGCGCCTTCTGCGACAAGATGAATGCCTGGGCGCAAAGCGAAGGCCAGCCAGGGCTGGGCTATATTTTCTGGCGAGATGGTGAAGAAGGCGGCGCCGGGCCGATCGCCAAGAATATCGGCGCTGATCGGACGAACGCTCTGCGCGATCAACTTGGCTTGAAAGTGGGCGATGCAGCATTCTTCCTCGCCGGCGATCCGTCCGTGTTTTACAAATTCGCGGGGCTGGCGCGGAACAAGGTCGCGGACGAGTTGAACCTCGCCGACAAAGAGCAGTTCAAGTTCTGCTGGATCGTCGATTTCCCGATGTATGAATGGAGCGAGGAGGAGAAGAAGATCGACTTCTCGCACAATCCGTTCTCGATGCCGAACTACGATCACGAGGCGTTTCTGAAGCTCGATCCCAGTGACCGCGCCACAATTGAGGCCATCACGGCCTTTCAGTACGACATCGTCTGCAACGGCGTGGAGCTAAGTTCAGGCGCGATCCGCAATCACAAGCCCGAGATCATGATCAAGGCGTTTGAGATCGCCGGTTATGGCCGTGACGTGGTGGAGGAGAAATTCGGCGGCATGCTCAACGCCTTCCGCTATGGCGCGCCTC
>CADEEL010000022.1 GCA_902826335.1 uncultured Alphaproteobacteria bacterium | reverse complement strand
CCCCATCAGTCGACTCGGCTTAAATCGGAACAACCTATTGAGGCTCCACACCTAGAGCCTGATCGTTTGAGATTGATTCAATCTCAAACGTGAATCAGGCTCTAAATCAAAAATTTAGAGCGCGATGGCCGCCAAAACCGGTATCCACTTTTTGGCTATCGCGCTCTAAGCGGCGGGGAGACATTCCATGCGCCTCCAGACCCTCATCGCGGCCCTTGCGGGCCTTCTCATTCTGCCCTCTTGCGCGACCCTCACCATGAGCCCCTCCGCCGATCCTTATCTTTGGCTTGAAGATGTGCTCGGGGAGCGTGCGCTGACCTGGGTGCGGGCGCAGAATGCGCGCTCCTTGCCGGTTCTGGAAAACGATGCGCGCTACGCGGCGCTGCACGCCCAGGCGCTGGCCATCGCTGAAAACCGGGACCGGCTGCCGCTCGGCGAAGTGCGGGACGGCTTCTATTACAATTTCTGGCAAGACGACACGCATGTGCGCGGCATCTGGCGGCGTTCGCCGCTCGCCGACTTCGCACGCGGTGCGCCGCGCTGGGAGACGCTGCTCGATCTCGACGCGCTGGCCCAGGCCGAGAGCGCCAATTGGGTGTGGAAGGGTGTGGAGTGTGCGCCCAACAATGCGCGCTGCATGATCTCGCTGTCCAATGGCGGAGGCGACGCCACGACGTGGCGCGAATTCGATGTGGCCAGCCGGTCCTTCGTGCAAGGCGGCTTCGTGGTTCCGGAAGCCAAATCAAGCCTCGTGTGGCGCGACAATGACACGCTCATCGTCGGCACCAATTGGGGCGAAGGGACGATGACGGAGTCCGGCTACGCCTTCATTCTGCGCGAATGGCGGCGCGGAACGCCGCTCAGCGAAGCGCGTGAGCTGATTCGCGGTCAGCGCACGGATGTTGGCGTGTTCGCCGGCGCGTTCGAGGACGAGACGGGCGCGCGCACGCTGATGGCGATCGAGGCCGATACATTTTTCGAAAGCACGCATTGGATCTTGGGCGGCGCGGCGCCACAGCGCGTATCCTTGCCGCCGCGCGCCACGGCGCGCGGCGTGCACAAAGGCCAATTGATCGCCACGCTGGAGCAGCCGTGGACAATCGGCGCGCAAACTTTTCCCGCCGGCGCGCTGATCGCCGTGGCGCTTGAGGATGCAAGCGCGGCGGCGCCGCGCGTGCAGTTGCTTTACGGACCGGGGCCACGCGAATCCATTGAATCTGTCGTTATCACGCGCGACGCCGTGCTGGTCGCCGGCTATCGCAATGTGCGCGGGCGGGCGCTGCGTTTCGCATTCGATGGGCGCGCCTGGGTGGAGAGCGAGTTGCCGCTGCCGGCCAATGGCGCGATCAATTTCGCCGGCGCCGACCCAACTGAGAGCGCGGCGTTCGCCGTGTTCGAGGATTATCTGACGCCGGACACGCTCTATGCGCTCGATGCGCGCGCCGGCGGGGCGCGGGCGATCCAGTCCCTGCCCTCTTTCTTCAACGCGCAGGGCCTTGTTTCCGAGCAATTCGAGGCGACGAGCCGGGACGGCACACGCGTGCCCTATGTAGTGGTGCGCCGCGCCGACGCGCCGCTCAACGGACAAACACCGACGCTGCTTTACGGTTATGGCGGCTTTCAGATTTCGATGACGCCGGTCTACAACCCGTTCGTCGGGCGGCTGTGGCTGGAGCGCGGCGGCGCCTATGTGGTGGCCAACATCCGCGGCGGCGGCGAATTCGGGCCGGCCTGGCACCAAGTGGGCCTCAGAACCAATCGCCAAGTCGTCTATGACGATTTCATCGCCGTGGCCGAGGATTTGATCGCGCGCAATGTGACGACGCCTCGGCGCCTCGGGATCATGGGCGGCTCGAATGGCGGGCTGCTGATGGGTGTGATGCTGACACAGCGGCCGGAACTGTTCCGCGCCGCCGTGGTGCAGGTGCCGCTCCTGGATATGCTGCGCTTCGATCGATTGCTGGCGGGCGCTTCGTGGGTGGATGAATATGGATCGCCCGCCAATCCGGAAGATCGGCGCTGGCTGACGCAGATGTCGCCGTACCAAAATCTGCGCCGACGCGCGGACTTCCCCACGCCCTTCTTCGTCACCTCAACGCGGGACGATCGCGTTCATCCCGGCCATGCGCGGAAATACGCCGCGCGCATGGAAGAATTGGGCATGCCGTTCCTCTATTACGAAAACACCGATGGCGGCCATTCGGCGGCGGCCAATCTGCGCGAAGCGGCGCGGCGGCGCGCGCTGGAGATGACGTATCTCATGCAGCGGCTGATGGACTGAGCCACTCCAGCATAATCTGTTCAGTTTGAATCGCTTCATCACCGATCCCCGGATGGCGGCGTATGGCGCCAGTCCGGGGCCCATAGTCTCCGCCGGTTTGTGTTTATGGGTCCCGGGCCCGTTGCTTCGCAACGGCCCGGGAATGAGTGGTGTTTCAAGCTGAAAAGAGCAAGATTAAGACGCAACCGCGCGCGCCTCGGCGTCGAGGACGCTGGAATCGATATCTTTCTCGCCGCGCGAGACCACCGTCGCGATGACAAGATCACCGGCGACGTTCAACGTGGTGCGGCACATATCGAGGAAGCGGTCCACGCCGAGGATGAGGCCGATCCCTTCCGCCGGCACGCCGACCATGCCGAGGATCATGGCGATCACCGGCAAGGACCCCGCCGGCACGCCGGCCGTGCCGATGCCGCCCAAAATACACACGGCCATGACCAGCACTTGCTGCGCGATGGTGAGCTCGACGCCAAAGAATTGCGCGAGAAACAGCACGGTTACGCCCTCAAAGAGCGCCGTGCCGTTCTGATTGGCGGTGGCGCCCACGGTGAGCACGAAGCGGGCGATGCGGCGGGGCAGGCCCAGCCGCGTTTCGGCCGCGCGCAGCGAGACAGGCAGCGTCGCGTTCGACGAGGCGGTTGAAAACGCCACCACCATCGGCTCGCGGATGCGCGCGAAGAAGCGAAACGGCGACAGCCCGCCGAGCGCCCACACGGCGAGCGGATAGACGATGAACATGTGCACGGCCATGGCCCCCACCGCCACGGCCACGAAGGCCGCGAGGCGCTCGAGCAGGTCCAAGCCGAATTGCGCGGAGAGATTGAACATCAAGCAGGCGATGGCGATGGGCGCCAATTGGATGACGAGGTTTATGAGCTTCATCATCACCTCGAAGAGGCCGGCGATGGTGATCTGCAGGTGCGCGGCGGCGGGGCTTTTCACCATGACCAGCCCGATGCCGAACAGCAGCGCGAAGATCATGACTGGAAGAATTTGGTTTTCGGCGGCGGCGGCGATCGGGTTTCTGGGAATGAGGTCGACGAAGAACTGGCCCAATTGCACGCTGGCGGGCGCACTCGCGACAATATCGCGCGCGCCGCCGGCGCCGTCCGCCAGCATTTGCTGGGCGATCGCCTGATCAACGCCATCGCCCGGGCGGAACCAATTGACGGCGCCCAAGCCGATGGCGACGGCGATGGCCGACAGCACGATCGTGAGCAGCAGCGTTTTCACGCCGACACGGCCCAGCGCGGCGAGATCGCCCATCTCCGCCACGCCGACGACGAGCGCGGAGAACAGAAGCGGCAGGACCAGCATGAACAGGAGGCGCAGGAAAATCTGGCCGAGCGGGCCGGTGACATTGGTCATCAGCCACGCGGCCCAGGGCGCATCGGCGCCGATCTGGAGATTCACCCAGAGCCCGGCGGCGAGCCCAACGGCGAACCCAAGCAGCATCAGCCAATGCAGCGGCGCGCCGCGACGTTTGGACGTTTCCATGATTTCCCCCCGGTATGTCTTGGCCGGCGCGCGGCGCATTTAGGGTGAGATAATCCGACCTTGGCCGCCGCGTATAGTGCGGGGGTCGCTCGCCGCCCTAGAGCAATATCCGATCATATTGAATAGAGATCTTGCCCTAGGCACTTGAATTGCCGCGTTTTCTAAGACGAACCGGTATCCACTTCGTCGGACAACGCTCTCGTTGCGCTTGCCTGTTGACCAATTCAGCCGAACCGCCAACAAGGCGGGCAAGGAAAGGACACCGTCATGAACGCGCTCAGAGTCGCGATCGGGTTCGCCGGCTTGGCGCTCCTGGGCCTCATCGTGTGGGCGATGCTCGCCTACCCCGAGGTGCATGGCGATCTGTGGCTGCAGTTCGGCGTGGTGACCAGCCTGCCCTGGGGGCTCGTCTCGATCGTTGACCTCTATGTCGGGTTCTTGATCTTCGCGGCGCTGGTTTTGATCACCGAGCGCTCCTGGTGGGCGGCCGCGCTGTGGGCCGCGCCGGTGTTCGTGCTTGGCAATGTGTGGGCTGCGGTGTGGTTCGTGCTGCGCCTTCCGGTTCTCGTGGCCCGGCTCAGGCGGACAGATTAGCCTTCGGCGCAAATACGGCTTCGCGCAGCAAGACCGCGAGGAGGCGGGCCTCCTCCTCCCGCGCGCTGCCGGCGCGCCAGGCGACGCCGATGGAGCGGCCAATCACCGGCTCCGCGAACGGGCGGATCGCAACGGCCGCGCCGGCCGCGGCCCCGCCATCGGCCGCCAAGCGCGGCAACAATGTCACGCCCAATCCACCGGCGACCATTTGCACCAAAGTCGCCAAACTCGTGGCGCCGACATCCGCGCATAGTTTTCCCGGCGCGGCGCGGCACACGCTCAGCGCATGATCGCGCAGGCAGTGGCCGTCCTCGAGCAGAAGCACGTCTTCATTCTCCAAATGCTCCGGATGCAGATCATTCCGCGCGGCCAGGGGATGGCCGGTCGGGGCCAGGAACAAGAATTCATCGTCGGCCACGATTTCCGTGTCCATGCCATGCGCGGCGTAGGGCAGAGCGATCAAGGCGGCGTCCAACGTGCGGGCGCGCAGCGCATCGACAAGGCGGGGCGTCACGTCCTCCTTCAGATGAAGGCGCACAGCGGGGTAGCGCGCGCGCAGCGCGGGCAGCGCGCGCGGCAGCACGAAGGGCGCGATGGTGGGGATGGCGCCGAGGCGGAACGTCCCAGAAAACGGCGCGCCGGCGCCGCGCGCGGCGCGCACCAGTTCCTCGACATCGCCCAGCAAGCGGCGGGCGCGGTGCGCGGCCTCCTCGCCCGCCGGCGTGAGCACGGCGCCCGCCCGGCCGCGCTCAACCAGGACCGCGCTGAGCACTGTCTCCAATTCCTTGATGCCGGCCGAGAGCGTCGGCTGGGTGACGCCGACGGCGTCCGCCGCGCGCACGAAGCCGCCTTGGTCCGCCAGCGCGGCGAGGAATTGCAGCTGCCGGATGGTCGGCAGCGCGGAGGCGGGCAGACGGTCCGTGCTCATAGACGCTCTCTATGAGAGTGCTTCTATATATTGATTTGATTGTTATCAAAGCCTCGTGCATCGCAGGGCGTAGATGAGCCCCGCAGGGTCAAGCAGGTGGAGGACGATATGGCGGACACACGAACCGATGCGCCGGCTGGCGCGTGCCCGGTGATGCATACGAGCGCGGCGGCGCGCTCAAACCGGGACTGGTGGCCCAATCAGCTGAACCTCGCGATTCTGGCCCAGAACGCAGCCGCCAACGATCCGATGGGCGCGACGTTCGATTACGCCAAGGAATTCAAGAGCCTCGATCTCGACGCGGTGATCAAGGATCTCACCGCCCTTATGACGGACAGCCAGGATTGGTGGCCGGCCGATTTCGGCCATTATGGCCCGTTGTTCGTCCGCATGGCGTGGCACAGCGCGGGCACGTACCGCGTCGGCGATGGGCGCGGCGGCGCGGGCAGCGGCCAGCAGCGCTTCGCGCCGCTCAATTCCTGGCCTGACAACGCCAATCTCGACAAGGCGCGGCGCCTCTTATGGCCGATCAAGCAGAAGTACGGCCGGAAAATCTCTTGGGCCGATCTGATGATCCTCGCCGGGAATGTCGCGCTCGACTCGATGGGGTTCAAAACCTTCGGCTTCGCCGGCGGGCGCGCCGACGTGTGGGCGCCCGAGGAAGATGTCTATTGGGGGCCCGAGGGCAAGTGGCTCGAAGACAAGCGCTATAGCGGCGAACGCCAGCTCGAGGGCAATCTCGGGGCGGTTCAGATGGGCCTCATCTACGTCAATCCCCAGGGCCCGAACGGCAATCCCGACCCGGTCGCCGCCGCGCGCGATATCCGCGAAACGTTCGCGCGCATGGCCATGGACGATGAAGAAACCGTGGCGCTGATCGCCGGGGGACACACGTTCGGCAAAGCGCATGGCGCCGGGCTCGAAAGCCATGTCGGCCCCGAACCCGAGGCGGCGCCGATCGAAGCGCAGGGCTTTGGTTGGGCGAGCAGTTTCAGCAGCGGCAAGGGCGGCGATACAATCACCAGCGGCATCGAAGTCACCTGGACGACGACGCCAACCAAGTGGAGCAACAATTTCTTCTGGAACCTCTTCGGCTATGATTGGGAGCTGACCAAGAGCCCGGCCGGCGCGCATCAATGGCAGCCCAAAGGCGGCGCGGGCGCCAATTCCGTGCCCGACGCGCACGACCCGTCCAAGCGCCATACGCCGAAAATGCTGACGACTGATCTGTCGCTGCGCTTCGATCCCGCATACGAAAAAATATCGCGGCGCTTCCACGAAAACCCGGATCAGTTCGCCGACGCGTTCGCGCGCGCCTGGTACAAGCTCACGCATCGCGACATGGGGCCGATCGCGCGCTATCTCGGCCCGCTGGTCCCGAAAGAAGAGCTGCTCTGGCAGGACCCAATCCCCGCCGTGAACCATCCCTTGATCGACGCGCAAGACATTGCGTCGCTCAAGGCGAAGATTCTCGCATCGGGCTTGTCAGTCGCCCAACTTGTCACAACTGCGTGGGCGTCGGCGTCGACGTTCCGTGGCTCCGATAAGCGCGGCGGCGCCAATGGCGCGCGCATTCGCCTGAGCCCGCAGAAGGACTGGGCCGTCAATGAACCGGCGCAATTGGCGAGCGTCTTGCAAAAACTCGAAGCGGTCCAGACGGCGTTCAACGCTTCAGTATCAGGCGGGAAAAAAGTGTCGCTGGCGGATGTCATCGTTCTCGGCGGCTCTGCGGCCATCGAGGCGGCGGCGAAGAAAGCCGGGCATGATGTGACCGTTCCGTTTACGCCGGGGCGCATGGACGCTTCGCAACAGCAGACCGACGTTCAGTCGATGTCCTATCTGGAGCCCAAGGCGGACGGGTTCCGCAATTATTTCCGCGATGGACAAGGCATGTCCGCCGAGGAAAATCTGATCGACCGCGCGCAATTGCTGGGCTTGAGCGCGCCCGAGATGACCGTGCTTGTAGGCGGCCTGCGGGCGCTCAACGCCAATACCGGGCAGGCCAAGCATGGCGTGTTCACCAGCCGGCCGGAGACGTTGACGAACGACTTCTTCGTCAATCTGCTCGATCCAAACACGGCTTGGCATGCGGCGGGCGGCGACGGCGTCTTCGAAGGGCGCGACCGCAAGAGCGGTAAGCTGAAATGGATGGGCACGCGGGTCGATCTCGTTTTCGGATCGAATTCGCAGCTGCGCGCGCTGGCGGAAGTCTATGCGTGCGCGGACGCGGGTGAGAAGTTCGCGCGCGATTTCGCGGCGGCGTGGGCCAAGGTGATGAACCTCGACCGGTTCGACCTCGCCTGATCCGGCCGCCGTTCGACGGCCCCCTCCTTCACTTCGCGCGCCGGGAAACCGGCGCGCGTTTTCCTTGCGCGCGGCGACGCTGGCCCGGGCGGCGCCATTGCGGAGGCGCGGGCTTTGGCCTTGACCCGCTCCCGATTGGCGTGACCCATCGCCAATCGGGAACCGGTCCATATTTTTCCTTAGAGCGGTTCTTGTCCGAAAACCGCTTCACACTTTTCGGGAACCGCTCTAAAAGGCCGGCCATTCGCGCCTTCCAATGCGCGCTTTGACTGGCACACGGGCCGCCGCTTAGGCCCCGGAGGCTGGCGAAGCCCCCCGCCCGACGTGATCGTCCGGCGGGGCGAACCGCGTTGGGGCGCAGGGAGCCGTGATGTTCGACACGCTGAGTGAGCGCTTATCGGGGGTCTTCGACCGCCTCACCGGACGCGGCGCGCTGAGCGCCGCGGACGTCGAGGCTGCGACGCGCGAAATTCGCGTGGCGCTGCTTGAAGCCGATGTCGCCCTGCCGGTGGTCAAGGACTTCATCGCCAAGGTGAAGGACGAGGCCGTCGGCGAAGCGGTGATCCGCGCGGTCAAGCCCGGCCAGCAAGTGGTCAAGATCGTCTATGACGCGCTCGTCGAGATGCTTGGCGGCGATGGGCCGCCAGAAGATCTGCGCATCCATGGCGAGCCGCCCAATGTCATCATGATGGCGGGGCTGCAGGGGTCGGGCAAGACAACCACCGCCGCGAAGATCGCGCTGCGCCTCAAGAAGGAGAAGATGCGCGCCCTGCTCGCCTCGCTCGACATCTATCGCCCGGCGGCGATGGAGCAATTGGCGATGCTGGCCAAATCCATCGAGGTCGATGCGTTGCCGATCGTGGCCGGCCAACAGCCAGCGGACATCGCGCGGCGCGCGCTCAACGCGGCGCGCCTCGCTGGCCATGATGTCGTCATCCTCGATACGGCCGGGCGCACCACGCTCGACGAAGCGATGATGAACGAAGCGGCCTCGATCGCGGACATCGCCAAGCCAGGCGAGATATTGCTTGTTGCGGATTCGCTGACCGGCCAGGACGCGGTGGAGACCGCCAAACGCTTCCATGCGCGCCTGCCGCTCACGGGCCTGGTTCTGACCCGCGCGGACGGCGATGGGCGCGGGGGGGCGGCGCTGTCCATGCGCGCGGTGACCGGCCTGCCGATCAAATTCCTCGGCACTAGTGAAAAACCGGACGGGCTTGAGCCGTTCGACGCGCGGCGCATCGCCGGGCGCATCCTCGGCCAGGGCGATATCGTCTCGCTGGTTGAGAAAGCGGCCGAGCAGGTCGACCGGGACGAGGCCGAGAAGCTCGCCAAAAAGCTCGCCAAGGGCAAATTGGATTTCGACGATCTCGAACAGCAATTGCGGCAGGTGATCGCCATTGGCGGGCTCAAGGGCGTGATGGGCATGCTGCCGGGCGTGCAGAAGCTCAAGGGCCAGATCAACGAGGCGCAGCTCGAAGACCGCCAAGTCCATCGCCAGATCGCGATCATCCGCTCCATGACGAAAGACGAGCGCAAGAAGCCCGATCTACTGAATGGCTCGCGCCGCAAGCGCATCGCGAAAGGTGCGGGCGTGGACGTGGCCGATGTCAACAAGCTGGCGAAAATGCACCGGCAAATGTCGGACATGGCCAAGCAGATGGGCAAAGGCCGCATGCCGGCCGCGTTCGGCGGCGGGCGCATGCCGAGCCCCGAAGCGCTCAAGCAGATGGGCGCGGGCAACGCATTGCCCGGCTTGCCGGGCGGCCTTCCCGGCCTGCCGAAGAAAAACTGACGATCCGTAGACTGATAAAGGAGTGAGAGAATGTCGTTGAGAATTCGCCTGGCGCGCGGCGGCGCCAAGAAGAAGCCGTATTATTTCATCGTCGTTTCCGATAGCCGCAGCCCGCGCGACGGCAAGTTCATCGAAAAGGTCGGCTCTTACGATCCGCGGCTGGCGGCCGACGATGAAAAGCGCATCATGCTGAAGCGCGAGCGCATCGAGGAGTGGATGAAGAAGGGCGCGCAGCCGACCGACCGGGTGGCCCGGTTTCTCGACAAGGCGGGGATGATGAGCCGCACAGTACGCAGCAATCCCACCAAGATGCAGCCGAAGAAGAAGGCGCAAGAGCGCGCCGCGCGCGACAATCCCGCGCCGGCCGAAGCCGAGGCGTAGACTCTGAGCGGTTCGCTCGAACGGCGCCTCGACGCGCTCATCGCCGGCGACGGCGATGCGAACGAGGCGACGCCAGGGTGCGCCTATGCGCTGATCCGGCGTGGACGCATCGCCAGCGCCGGGGCTGTCGGCTTCGCCGATCCGATCACGAGACGGCCGCTGCGGGCGACCAGCCGCATGCGTGTGGCTTCGATCTCAAAAATCGCGACCGCGCTGGTGATCGTGAGGCTCGTTGATGCGGGCCATCTCAGCCTTGACGCGAGCGCCGCGGATTTGCTCGGCCCGTGGGCGCGCAATCCGGCGTTTCCGGAGGCGCCAATTCGCGTGCGCGACATACTCGCTCATACGTCCTCGTTGCGCGATGGCGAAGTGTATTGGGCGGGCCTGGGTGAACGCATCGCGGATTTCTTGACGCCCGGGGGCATGCACTGGGAGGATGGCGCGCACTGGAGCGCCAGCCATGCCCCCGGCGCTTATTTCACCTACTGCAATTTCGGCTATGGCGTGCTTGCAACGATCGCGGAGCGCGTCAGCGGCATGCGGTTCGATGAGCTGGCGCGCGCGCTTGTATTTCAGCCGCTTGGCTTGGCATGCGGATTTAATTGGAGCGGCACGGCGCGCGCGTCCGCGGCCGCCGGCGCGCCCGTGTGGCAACGCGTGGGATCGCAATGGGTTGCGCAGGCCGATGCGCGCCTGCCGCCTGATCGTGCGCCTGTTTTCCTCAATGAGCGGGGCCTGGATATCGGCGCCTACGAAATCGGATCGAACGGGCTGTTGTTCGCACCGCAAGGGGGATTGCGCGCCAGCGCGCTCGATCTGGCGCGCCTGGGCCTGTTTCTCATCGGCGACGGGCGACCACTTATGGGTGCGCGGTTGCTTGGCGCCATGCGCGCGCCGACCTGGATGTTCGACGGTTCGAACGGCGATACGGAGCGCGACTTCTGGCGCGGTTACGGCCTTGGCTTGCAAGTCATCCCCTCGGACGGCGCGGGCCCCATTGAATTCCAACAAAGACCGCTCATCGGCCATTCTGGAGACGCGTACGGCCTGCGCGGCGGCCTCTTCATGGACATCGAGGCGCGTGCGGGCTTCGTGTTTCTGCTCAATGGCGGGCCGCAAGACGCGGAGCGGCGACGCGGTGCGCGATCTGGATTTTCGCTCGCTGAAGAGCGCGTGATGCAGACACTTTATGATCTGGCGATGGCCAGGTGAGCACGCAGCTCGTTCTCGTCGCGGCGATCGAGGGCGCGTTCGGCGTGACCGGCGAGGTGCGGGTCAAGCCGTTTACCGAAACGCCGGAGGCGGCGGCATCCTATGGGCCGCTGCTGAACGAAGCGGGCGCAATCGTGCTGACGCCGCGGCGATGGCGGCCAATCAAGGGCGGGCTGGCGATACGCGCGCCGGAAATCAGCACACGCGAACAAGCCGAGGCGCTGCGCAACACCGCGCTTTATGTGCCGCGCGATCGCCTGCCGGCGCCGGACGATGAGGAATTCTACAATGTCGATCTCATCGGGTGTGGCGTTGTAGACGGCGCGGGACGCTCGATCGGCTCGGTCATCGCCGTTCACAATTTCGGCGCCGGGGATGTGCTTGAAGTGAAGGCGGCTGACGCGGCCGCATTTTTTCTGCCGTTCACCCGCGCTTGCGTTCCGACAATCGATCTTACCGCGCGGCGCATCGTCGCCGATATTCCGGAGGCGGAGGAATGAGCTTCACGGCCAGCGTTATCACGCTCTTTCCCGAGGCGTTTCCCGGCACGCTGGATCTTTCGCTGATCGGCAAGGCGCGGCGTGAGGGCGTGTGGACGCTGGATGCGATCGATCTGCGCGCGTTCGGCGTCGGCCCGCACCGCGCGGTGGACGATACGCCCGCGGCCGGCGGGGCCGGCATGGTGATCCGCGCCGATGTCGCGGCGGCGGCGATCGATTCCATTCAGCGCGAAGGACGGCCGATCCTCATGCCCTCCCCGCGCGGGCGCCCGCTGACACAGGACATGGCGCAGACGTGGTCACGCGGGCCAGGCCTCATATTATTTTGCGGGCGCTTCGAAGGCGTCGATGAGCGCGTGATCGAAGCACGCGGCATCGAGGAGGTCTGCGTGGGGGACGCCGTGCTCGCCGGCGGGGAGGCGGCCGCGCTGGTTATTCTCGAGGCGACGTTGCGCCTGCTGCCTGGCGTTCTCGGCAACGAAGACTCGCTTACGCGCGAGAGCTTCACCGACCAACTTCTGGAAGAACCGCACTATACGCGCCCGCGAACCTGGGAGGGCCGCGCCATACCGGATGTGCTGCTCGGCGGCGATCATGCCAGGATCGAGGCATGGCGGCGCGCGGAACGGGACAAGCTCACGCGTGAGCGGCGATCCGATCTGTGGGCCAAACACACGCGGCGCGCGGACTAAGTTCCGTTCCGATTGTTTGAGGCAGATTCATCGCACGCAATCTCTCGTATGTTTGAGCGTGCGGTCGTGCTAGGCATGAGCAGCGCGGGGGCGTTTACGTGGCAGAGGAGTGCGCCATGTCCGTCGCGAAAGTGGTTGAACTCACCGCATCATCGAAGAAGAGCATCGAAGACGCGATCGAAAATGGCTTGGCGCGCGCGGCCGACACCCTGACGGACATACAGGGCGCCTGGGTGCAGGACATCAAAGTGGATGTCGAAGACGGCAAGATCACAGCGTGGCGCGTGAACATGAAGGTGACGTTTGTGTTGAAATAGGCGCGCGGCGGGCGACGCGGTGTTTAAGGACCGTACGGATGCAGGGCGCCAGCTCGCTGCAGCCGTGGCCGCGCTGGGCGCCATCGATCCCATCGTGCTGGCGCTGCCGCGCGGGGGCGCGCCCGTGGCGCTGGAGATCGCGCGCGCGCTGCATGCGCCGCTCGATCTCCTGTTCGTGCGCAAACTCGGCGCGCCCGGCGATCCGGAATTGGCGATCGGCGCCATCATCGATGGCCCGGCGCCGCATGTGTGGCTCAATGAGGAATTGATCGCGCGTCTGGGCGCGCCACGCGCGTACATCGAAGCGCTCACGGCGCAAGCGCGCGATGAGATCGCCCGGCGCCGCGCGCTTTATCTGCCAGGGCGCGCGCCGCTCTCGCTTGAGGGGCGCACGCTCATCCTTGTCGATGACGGGTTGGCGACGGGCGCCAGCCAGCGCGCGGCGATCGCAGCCGTCAAAGGGCAGCGGCCGCGGCGCGTGATCGTGGCCGTCCCGGTCGCGGCGGCGGACAGCGCCGACGAGATCGGCGCACTCGTCGATGATTTCATTTGCTTGGAACGCCCGCGCGTCTTCAGAGCCGTTGGCGAACACTACGAGGACTTCCATCAGCTTACGGACGAAGAAGTCATCGCCCTGCTGGCGGACGCGGCTTTATGACCGCGGCGGGCAAGCGCCTGATCGTTTTGAGGTTAAATCGCTTCATCACCCATCCCCGGATTGGCGCGTGAGCGCCAAGTCCGGGGCCTATAAACAACAACGGCGTGTGCTCATGGGTCCCGGGCCCGTTGCTTCGCAACGTCCCGGGAATGGGTGATGATTCAATCTCAAACGATCAGGCCCTAAGCCCGGATCAACTCGCCTTGATCGGAATGGTCTTTTGCGGCTGTTGGGCCGCCGCTGTTTTCGGCACGGTGATTTTCAGCACGCCGTTCTTGTAGGCGGCGTCGATCTTCTCGGCGTCGGCGCCCTCGGGCAAGCGGACGGCGCGCTCGAAGGACCCAAACCGGCGTTCGGACATGTAATAGTCCTGCCTCTTTTCCTCCTTCTCCTCATTCTTTTCGCCCTTGATCGACAGCACGCCGTTCGAGACCGTCAGCGTGATTTCCTTTTCATCGACGCCGGGCAATTCGGCGGTGATTTCGAAGGCCTTGTCCTTTTCGACCACATCGATCGCGGGCGCGGCGAACATCTCAATGTTCGACCCCCAATCGGGCCAGGCCAAGCGCGGGCGCGCGAGCCGGCCGCGGGCGCCGAAATTTTCGAACACGCGATCAATATCGGCGCGCAGAAGATCGAACTGGCTTACCGCGCGGGGCGGCGCCAATTCTCCACCTGATTTGACGGGAAGCTTACGGGCGTCGTCAGCCATGCGAACCTCCTTAAAGGGCTGGGTTGCGGGGACACTTAGCGCCTCAGCCGCGCCGGCGTCTTAATTCACCCACAAGGGCGCGGGCGGGCGCTTGGCGCGCGGGGGCGCCTCTGCTAAACGCCGCGCCTCATGATTTCCCGGGACAAAATCCGCAATTTCTCCATCGTGGCGCATATCGACCACGGCAAGTCCACGCTGTCGGACCGGCTGATCCAGTTCACTGGCGGGCTCTCGGCGCGCGAGATGACCGAGCAGGTGCTCGATTCCATGGATATCGAGCGCGAGCGCGGCATCACGATCAAGGCGCAGACCGTGCGGCTCGATTACCGCGCCAAGGATGGGGAAGATTACGTCCTCAACCTCATGGACACGCCAGGGCATGTGGATTTCGCCTATGAAGTCTCGCGCAGCCTCGCCGCATGCGAAGGCGCGCTCTTGGTGGTGGACGCAAGCCAAGGCGTCGAAGCGCAGACGCTGGCGAACGTATACCAGGCGCTCGACAACAATCTCGAAATCATCCCTGTACTGAACAAGATCGATTTGCCGGCGGCCGAGCCCGAGCGCGTGCGCGCGCAGATCGAGGATGTGATCGGGCTCGACGCCTCGAACGCCGTGCTGACGTCGGCGAAATCCGGCCTTGGCATCGAAGATTGCCTTGAAGCCATCGTCACGCGCCTGCCGCCGCCGATGACGGGCGACGCGAACGCGCCGCTCAAGGCCTTGCTCGTGGACGCCTGGTACGACGCCTATATGGGCGTCGTCGTGCTGTTCCGCGTCATCGACGGGGTGATGAAGAAGGGCCTGCGCATCAAACTCATGCAGGCGGATGCGGAGTATCAGATCGATCGGGTGGGCGTGTTTCGCCCCAAGGCGCAGGATGTGGAGGCGCTCGGGCCCGGCGAGATCGGCTTTCTCACGGCGAGCATCAAGGAAGTCGCCGATGCGCGGGTGGGCGACACGATCACCGAATATCGGCGCGAGACGGCGCAAGCGCTGCCCGGCTTCAAGCCGGCGCAGCCCGTGGTGTTCTGCGGGCTCTTTCCAACGGACGCGGCTGATTTCGAGGATCTGCGCGCGGCGATGGGGAAGCTGCGCCTCAACGACGCGAGCTTCACGTTCGAGATGGAAACGAGCGCGGCCTTGGGTTTTGGCTTTCGCTGCGGGTTTCTGGGCCTCCTCCATCTGGAGATCATCCAGGAGCGGCTGACGCGCGAATTCGACCTCGATCTCATCGCGACGGCGCCCAGCGTCGTCTATCATGTGCACATGAATGACGGGACGATGCGTGAATTGCACAATCCCGCCGATCTGCCCGATCCGACCTATATCAAGGAAATTCACGAGCCGTGGATCAAGGCGACAATCCTCACGCCGGATGAATATCTCGGCTCAATCTTGAAGCTCTGCCAGGATCGGCGCGGCGTGCAGCGCGAACTCTCCTATGTCGGCAACCGGGCCATGCTGGTTTATGAACTGCCGCTCAACGAAGTGGTGTTCGATTTCTATGACCGCTTGAAGAGCGTGTCGCGCGGCTACGCCAGCTTCGATTATCAGATCACGGATCATCGAGAAGGCGATCTCGTCAAGATGAGCATTCTCGTCAATGACGAGCCGGTGGATGCGCTCTCGATGCTGGTGCATCGCGGGCGGGCCGAGGCGCGCGGGCGGGTGATGTGCGAGAAGCTCAAGGAGCTTATTCCCCAGCACATGTTCAAAATCCCGATCCAGGCGGCGATCGGCGGGCGCATCGTGGCGCGCGAAACGATCTCGGCGCTGCGCAAAGACGTGACGGCCAAATGCTATGGCGGGGACGCCAGCCGCAAGCGCAAGCTGCTGGACAAACAGAAGGAAGGCAAAAAGCGCATGCGCCAGTTCGGGAAGGTAGAGATTCCCCAGGAGGCGTTTATCGCGGCGCTGAAGATGGATGGGGATTGATTTGAGTTCGCCGCCAGACGTTGGCCGTGGCGACAGCAAACCAACGGGATGGGGCTCAGACCGACTCTCTGCGTTCTTGGAGGATGCATACAAAAATCGCTGGGCTACGTTCTATAATAAGTCTGCAGAGTATCGCCTACTCGCTGAGTTAGATCAGTGTTTTGAGGATGGATTGAAGGACTGGACCAATCCACCGCATCCCATTGCCGCCCAACTTTTTATGCGCTCTCATGCGTCGTTTCGTGCGGCTTGCGAACACGCCATTGCGGGGCAGGTGGCGGACGTATTTCCCATGATCCGCGTAACCTTGGAGTATGCAGGTTACGCGCTTCACATGGTCAAAAATTGTGATCTGGAAAACGTGTGGTTGCGTCGCCACGATGATGAAGCAACGCTCAAAGTAGCGAAGACGGCGTTCTTAGTGTCAGAGGTTCGGAAATCCATCGAGAGGGCCAATCGCAAAGCGGCTGAAGTTTTCGATCACTTGTATCAGCAGGCAATCGACATGGGCGCTCATCCGAATGAACGCGCTGTAACAGGCAACATGGATATTGTCAGTGCGGGCAGTGATGAGGAATGGCGACAAATCTACCTTCATCGCCCCGGCTTGCAACTCGACTACGCACTAAAGGTCACGGCACGCGCCGGGGTCTGCGCATTGGAAGTTCTGCAGGAAGCCTTTGGTCCACGATTCGAGTTGCTGGGTGTTCGCTACAAAATTCTTGATCTACGCAAAGGCCTATAATGGCCAAGGAACTACCGGCGTGAACAATTTGAAGTAATTAGTATTCCTGGCGACATCATAGCGGCTAGATAATTTGCCGCCTTAGCCTCGCGCGCACGCCGTTACGCTGAGCTTGTCGAAGCGTGGGCCGAGGTGCGGCGGGTGTGTTCCGCGCTTCGACAAGCTCAGCGCGACGTATTTCTTTGTTGAACTTTGCGCCAGCGGCAGCCTTTACTCTCCGGCCGGCATCGGTTACATGTAACCCATGCCCCGCGCGCCAAAGCCCTCCGCGTCCCGCGACAAGGTTCGCGCCCACCGCGCCAAGCTGCGCGCGCAGGGCCTGCGGCCGGTGCAAATCTGGGTTCCCGACACGCGCACGGAAGCGTTCAAGAAAGAAGCGCGCCGGCAATCGCTCGCTGTGGCGCGCAGCGACCGGCGCGACGCGGCGTTGATGGCCGCGCTCGACGCCGTGACCGATGAATGGCTCGCGGACATTGAAGCCGCTGAGGCTGCGGCGCCCAAGCCAAAAGCCAGGCGCAAATAGTGCGGCGGGGCGATGTGGTGATCAGCGCCGATCCCGCCGCCGGCGCCTATGGCGCAAAACCGCGCCCACATGTCGTCGTGCAAGCGGACGCGTTCGCGGGGACGGAATCGGTGACGCTTTGCCCTCTCACCACGACGCTCGTGCAAGCCGACACGATGCGCATCGGGATCGCGCCCAACGCGCGGAACGGCCTCAAGCAAGCATCCTGGATCATGGCGGACAAAATCATGACCGTGCGGCGCGCGCGGGCAGCTAAGATCGTGGGCCGTATTGGCGCGGAGGATATGAACCGCCTCGACCTCGCCCTTATGACCTTTCTCGGCCTCGCTTAGCGCCCCTAATCCCCCTCAAACGCGACGAGGCTCACCACGTTCACGCCGAGCGCTTCAAGCCGGCGCGCGCCGCCGAGGTCCGGCAGGTCAATCACGAAGCCGGCGCCGACGATCTCCGCGCCGGCGCGGCGCAGCAAACGCACAGCCGCTTCGGCGGTGCCGCCCGTGGCGATCAGATCATCGATCAAGAGCACGCGCTCACCCAGCGCCACCGCATCCTCATGCATCTCGACTTCGTCTGTTCCGTATTCGAGCGTGTAGCTTTCCTTCAAAGTCGCGGCCGGCAGCTTGCCGCGCTTCCTCACCGGCGTGAACCCGGCCGCCAATTGGTGCGCGACCGCCCCGCCCAGGATGAAGCCGCGCGCCTCGATCCCCGCCACCTTGACGATCCCCCGCCCGGCGAAGGCCTCGACCAGACGATCGACCGCCTCGCGAAAGGCGCGCGGATCGGCCAGCAGCGTGGTGATGTCCCGAAACATGATCCCGGGCTTGGGATAATCGGGGATGGTGCGGATCGCGTCGGCGAGGTTCATGCGCCCCGTCCTAATCGGCGGCGCCCGCATAGGCTAGGCAAGCGGGGCGAACGCCCCTACCTCCTGGCCTCACCATGGAGCGTTCAATGACCCGGTCCCGCCTCGATTCCGAAGACGAAAAAACCCTGCCGGAGCCGGCGGCGCCCGCCATCGTCGAAAAGGCGCTGTTCAAATCCCGCATCGTCATGCTGACCGGGGAGGTCAATGATCTGCAGGCCCGGCGCGTCACGGAGCGGCTGTTCGCCATGGCCAGCGACAGCGAAGACCCGATCACGTTCGTGATCTCCTCGCCCGGCGGACACGTTGAGAGCGGCGATATGATCCATGACGTGGTGCGCTTCATCCGCCCCAAGGTGAACATGCTGGGCACGGGCTGGGTGGCGAGCGCCGGGGCGCTCATCTACTGCGCCGTGCCCAAGGCGCAGCGCTTCTGCCTGCCCAATACGCGCTTCCTGCTGCACGAACCGCGCGGGGGCGTGGGCGGCATGGCCAGCGACGTCGAAATCCAGGCCCGCGAGATTTTGCGCATGCGCGAGCGGCTGAATAAAATATTCGCGGACGCGACTGGCCAGACCGTCGATAAGATTAAGAAAGACACGGATCGCGATTACTGGATGCTGCCCCAGGACGCCGTGAGTTACGGACTGGTTGGGAAAGTGGTACAGAGCGCCCGCGATATGGCGTAACTCACGTTCATCTTTCGCTCACCGATTGCAAAGACTGCGGTAATATTGCCGCACTAGGATGATCTTGGCCCTGGCGGCCAAGACTCGGGCTTAGTTTCGCCCTAAGTTCTTGGCCTACCCCGCCCGCCGGCGCGATTCCGGCATGGGCCATCACCAGCCGGCGGGCGGCGCTTTCGCCCCCGTCCCCTTCTTGAACAGTCAGTGGAAAGGACACGAGCCGATGAAGGTTGCTCGCGATCCGCGCTTTGTTGCGCTGTCATTAATTTGCGCCGCCAGCCTGGCGCTGTGCGTTTCTCCGGCGGCGGCGGTTGAGCCCATCACCGTCAATCCAATCGAGCTATCGGACGGGTCGATCCTGGCCGGGATCGACGCCATCGATTTCGCGGCCGAGGCCCGCATTCCCTACGCGGCCGCGATCGCGCCGCTGCCTGCGGATGAACTCGCCGCCCAGGCGCGCGACGCCGAGGTGCGCCTGGTGGCCGCGACGGTCTATGCCGAAGCGCGCTCGGAGGGCCCGCGCGGCATGCGGGCGGTGGCGCATGTGATTTTCAACCGGGTCGGCGGGCGGTTCGGCGCGACGGTGCGGGACGTTATCTTGGCCCCCTTCCAATTCTCCGCCTGGAACCGGAACGACCCGAACCGGCCGATCGCCGAGAATCCCGAAGCGTTTCTTAATTGCGACGCGGACCGGGAGGCTTGGGACCACGCGCAGGCCATCGCGCGCGACGTGATCGAGGGCCGCTCCATCGATCCGACCGGGGGGGCGCGCTTTTATCACACGCGCTCCATTCGGCCGCGCTGGGCGGCTTATGGCGTCGGGCGCCAGCGAATCGGCGCGCATGTCTTCTATCGCGACGTGCTGCCGCGGCGGCGGCGGGCATGAAGTCCGCGCGAAACGCCGGCGCCGCCGGCCCCAGCGCGCTGAGCAAGATGGCGGCAAGGCCGGTCGCCTCGACACGCACATCGTGATATGGATTGGTAATGCGTTCGACCAACGGCGCCCGCGATTACAACACGGCGGCTGGGCCCGGCCATAATCGGCCCCGGAGAGAGACGGTGTACGCCATCACGTTCGACCTCGACACCGCTCAGCTGGAGAAGCTCTATCCGAACGATTCTTGGCGCAATGCGTACACGGATGTCAGAAAAGAGCTCGAGGCCAGGGGCTTCGATCATCAACAGGGCTCGGTTTGTTTTGGCAACAGCACGGTCGACGCGGTGACTTGCGTGTTGGCGGTGCAGGCGCTGGCTAACAGGTATTCGTGGTTCTCACCGTCTGTTCACGACATCCGCATGTTGCGCATTGAGGACAACAACGATCTCGGCCCAGCGATCGGACTCTAATCCTTAATCGAGCGCCTCATCCTTCCGTTCGCCATCCCAATAATCGGCGACGGCGTTCGCGCGTAGGATGAGGCCGAGCGCGTCGACGGCGATTTTGTCCGAATCCGGATAGACGCACACTTCGTTGGGGATGCGATCGCCGATCATCAGGAAGCGCGCGGTCTGACCGCTCTCATTGAGAAGGCAATGGGCGGTTTTGCGGCCCGCCGGAAAGACGCAATAATCTCCGGCCTTCATCATGTGGCGCGCCTCGCCGAGGCGCAGCACAAGCTCGCCTTCCAGCATCAGCATGTGCTCCTCTTCCAGCATGTGGTAGTGGAACGGGCACGATTGTTTGCCCGGCGGCAATTCCTCGATGGCGACGCCAATGCGCGCGGTGGTGTTTTTCGTATCGGACAGCGCGCGCACGCGGCCGCCGAAGCGGACGCCCTCACGCCACTCCGTCCAGGGGACGCTTTCAACATTGAAGGGCGCGGTGGGCGGCTCGGCTTTCGTATCCGTCGACATGACGCCGCTCCTTACGTTTTTCGCAGAACGCGCCCAGCGACGGCGTCGAGCTTGGCGACAAGCATCGGATCGCGCGCCGCGGGCGCGGTGATGAGCGCGTGATCGAGGCACGCATCGATCGGCGACGGCGTGCGGGGCATGCGCGCCAAATCGGCCGTAAGATGGGCGATGAGCGCCTTGGCCTTGCCGGCGTTGGCGTGCAGCACGTCCAATACGTTCGTCACGCTCACAGCCTCCGTCTCCGCGCGCCAGCAATCATAATCGGTGACCATGGCGACGCTGGCGTAGGGCAATTCTGCTTCGCGGGCGAGCTTGGCCTCGGGGATGCCCGTCATGCCGATCACATCCATGCCCCAGGCGCGGTAGAGCTTGGATTCCGCAAGCGTTGAAAATTGCGGGCCTTCCATGGCCAGATAGGTTCCGCTTTCCGCGACCGCCGCCCCGGCCTGGCGCGCGGCGGCGGCGGCGAACATGGAAAGACGCGGGCAGGTCGGCGCGGCCATGGACACATGGGCGACGAGCCCCTCCCCGAAAAAACTCTCGGCGCGCGCGTGCGTGCGATCGACATATTGATCGACGATCACGAACGTCCCTGGCGCAAGCTCCTCGCGCAATGATCCGCAGGCGGACAAAGAGAGCACGTCCGTCGCGCCCGCGCGCTTCAGGGCATCGATGTTGGCGCGGTAATTGATTGCGGTGGGCGAAAGGCGATGGCCGCGTCCGTGGCGCGGCAGGAAGAGGAGCTCAACGCCGTGCAGCCGGGCGCGAAAAATTTGATCGGAGGGCGCGCCCCAGGGCGTCTCAAGCGTCTCCCAAGCGCCTTCTAGACCTGGAATGTCATAAAGGCCCGAACCGCCGATGATCCCCAGAGCCCAGGCGCTCACGCGCGGGGGGCCGTTAGTGCTTCACGCCGCGCCAGACCTGTTTGTAAGCGAGGTAAAGCAAAAGCGCGAGCACGCTCAAGAACACAAGCGTGACGAGGCCCAGGCGGTGGCGCGCCTCCAGATGCGGATCGGCGGCCCATTGCAGGAAGTGCGCGACATCGCGCGCCATTTGAGACGGCGTCGCCGGCGTTTCATCCGAATAGGTGACCATGCCTTCGCTGGCCAAAGGCGCGGGCATGGCGATCCAATGGCCGGGGAAGGCGCGATTGTAATGCTTGCCTTCGACAATATCAGCGCCGGCGGGCGGATCAGAATAGCCGGTGAGCAGCGCGTAAATGTAATTGGCGCCGCCATGACGCGCGAGCGCCATCACCGAGAGATCGGGAGGCGCTGCGCCGCCATTGGCGGCGGCGGCGACGATCGCGTTCGCATAGGGCGCGCGGAAATGATCGGATGGGCGGGCGGGACGTTCAATGTCTCGGCCGGTCTCCTGATCGATATCGGGCACCTGCGCCTCAGCGGCGATGGCCTGGACATAGGGATTGTCCGTGGCCGGAACGAGCTGGCCTTCATGGCCGCCATGCAGGCCGAGGGTGATTTCGATCTCGCCCGTCTCTTCATTGCGGACGCGGTAGGCGGCGAACGGGCCGCCCTCCTCGCCCAAATTGCGATAGGAGAGATGGTCAAGCGCATGGCACGAGGCGCAGACGCGGTTGTAGACCAAAAAGCCGCGCTGCACGGCGGCGCGATCATAGCGTCCAAACGGGCCATCGAAGCTCCAGGCGCGCTGCTCGACGTGCGGCGCCTCCTGCGCGAAGGCGCCGATCAGGGACGCCGGCGCGAGCAGGCAGGCCAGCGCGATGGCGATGCGCTTCAACATCAGGCGGCTCCGCGAATGGATTTGGAGATCGATTCCGGCACGCGGCCCGGCGTTTCACGCAGGCCCAAGAGCGGCAGGATGACCAGGAAGAAGAGGAAGTAATAGGCGGTCAGCACTTGCGAGAAGCGGGTGACCGTGAACTCGAACGGCAAGGTGCGGGTGATGCGCGCGAACGGCACGCCCGCAGCGCCGAGCGTTTCGCGTTGATCGGCGATGCGCGCCTCGAGCGCGTCGAGGTTGGCGGCCTCGACCACGGCGTTGCGCATCTGGCCGCCGCTGATGGCGGTGAGAGTCGCTTCGGTGGGGGATGAGCGCGCGATCCGCACAAGCTGAGCGCCGCCTTCCGTCAACTGATCCTCGATGGCGGCGAAGGCGTCCACCGCGCCCTCCTCCGAAGCGGCGCGGACGATTTGCTGGGTGCGCGTTCCGCCTTCAACCCATTGCAGCTCGGCGCGGAACGGCCCGGCCGTGTAGAGCGAGAGCGCCGGCGTCTGGCCGCCGCACCAGCCGAGCGCGATGCAGACCAGTACGAAGATGAAGAAGAATTGGCGCGCGATCGGGCGGTAGCGCATGGAGCGCACGCGCGAAGTATCCAGCCAAGGCAACACAAAGAGGATGGCGATCGAGGCGAACATCAAAATGACGCCGCCAAGCTTTGAATCGATGAAGCCGACATTGAAATCGATGGCGCGCAAGATCGCGTAGAACGGCAAGAGGTACCATTCGGGCACGATGTGCTGCGGCGTGACCAGCGGATTGGCGGGGATGTAATTATCCGGATGGCCGAGCACGTCCGGCAAGTAGAACACGAACACCGCGAACAGGATGATGAACAGCACCGTTGCGAAGAGGTCCTTCATCGTGGCGTGCGGGGTGAAGGGAACGGTGTCATCCTTCGTCTTCACTTCGACGCCGGCGGGATTGTTCTGCCCCGTCACGTGCAGCGCCCAGACGTGCAACACAACGACGCCGGCGATGACGAAGGGCAGAAGGTAGTGGAGCGAGAAGAAGCGGTTGAGCGTCGGATCGCCGATGGAGAAGCCGCCCATCAGCCAATCGCGCACGCTTTCGCCGATCCAGGGGATGGCGCCGATCAGATTGGTGATCACGGTGGCGGCCCAGAAACTCATCTGGCCCCAGGGCAGCGAATAGCCGAGGAAGCCGGTGGCCACCATCAACAGATAGATCACGCAGCCCAAAATCCAGAGCACTTCACGCGGCGCCTTGTAGGAGCCGTAATAGAGGCCGCGAAACATGTGAATGTAGACGGCCAGGAAGAACATCGAGGCGCCGACGGCGTGGATCGGCTGAATGAGCCAGCCCCAGGGCACGTCGCGCCGGATGCGCTGCAAGCTGGCGAAGGCGCTGTCGATCGAGGGCACGTAATGCATCGCGAGCACGATGCCGGTGACGATCTGAACGACGAGGCAGAAGCTCAGGATGGCGCCGAACGTCCACCAATAATTCAAGTTCCGCGGCGTGGGATACGCGACGAAGCTATCGTGCATGAGCCGCAGGATCGGCAGGCGCGAATCCAGCCAACGGGTGAAGCCGGATTGCGGCTGATAGGTGGATGGTCCAGCCATGGTTCCTTATCCGATGCGGATGGCGGTTTCGCCGGTATAGACGTAAGGCGCGATCGCGAGATTGAGCGGCGCGGGGCCGCGCCGGATGCGCCCGGAGGTGTCGTATTGGGAGCCATGGCAGGCGCACATCCAACCGTTGAAATCGCCCTCGGCGAAGGTGGGGATGCAGCCAAGGTGCGTGCACGCGGCCTGCAGCACGATGAACGTCGCGCGGCCGGCCTGGCCATTGGATTGCACGAGGCGCGAGGCGTCCGTCGCGGGATCCTTCAAGTTCGCGTAGTCATCGCGCTGGGCGGCGGCGATCTCCGCCGGCGTGCGATGGCGCACAAACACCGGCTTGCCCTGCCAGATGGTGACGATCTGCATGCCTTCTTGAATTTGGGCGAGATCGACATCCGTGGTGGACAGCGCGCGCGTATCGGCCGCCGGGTTCATCTGATCGATGAACGGCCAGACCGCCGCGCCAACGCCCACGGCCGCCACGGCGCCCGTCGCGATGTAGATGAAATCCCGGCGCGTCGGCTCCTCGGCGCCATCGGTGTGAGGGGATGCCCCGTTCGCCGTCGATTCGGCCACGCCTTATTCCTCCGCCCAAGTCACGCCCGGACCGTAGAGAAGCTTGACGGCCCTTGCGCGCGGCGTGACGCCGCAGCAGGCCCTGCCCCCTCGATTCAGCGCCGCTGGTGGTAACGTGCGCCTCGCCCTCTATCAACCGGACATCCCGCAAAATCTCGGGGCCGCCATTCGGCTCGCGGCTTGCTTCGATGTCGCGCTCGATGTGATCGAGCCATGCGGCTTTCCGCTCACGGACCGCGCGCTCAAGCGCGCGGCGCTGGATTATGGCGTGCTGGCGCGGGTGTGCCGGCACGCCAGCTTCGCGGCGTTTCTGGCGCATGCGGCGCGGGCGGCAGGGCGCCTCATCCTGATCGAGACGGACGGGACGGCGCGGCTCGATCGCTTCGCTTTCGCGGCCGGCGATACACTGTTGCTCGGCCGGGAGAGCGCGGGCGCGCCCAGCGCCGTTTATGAGGCGGCGGCGGCCAGCGTGCGCATTCCGATCGCGCCGGGCGCGCGCTCGCTCAATGTGGCGGCCGCGGGGGCGGTGGCGCTCGCGGAGGCGCTGCGGCAGACAGGCGCGCTGGAGCGATTCCCATGAGTGTGGCCCTCCCCGATGCGGATTTGATCGCCGCGCGCCAGGCGCGGGCGCAAGCCTGGTTCGCGGCGCTGCGCGACGATCTGTGCGCCGCCTTCGAGCGGCTGGAGGACGAAGCCGATCCCGCGCTCTATCCCGGCGCGGCGGGGCGGTTCGCGCGGACGCCCTGGTCACGCGGCGCCGGCCCATCCGGCGAAGACCAGGGCGGGGGCGTGGCTTCGTTGATGCGGGGGCGGTTCTTCGAGAAGGTGGGCGTGCACGTCTCCACCGTGCATGGCGCGTTCAGCCCGGACTTCGCCAAACAGGTCAAGGGCGCGGAGGCCGATCCGCGCTTCTGGGCCAGCGGCATCTCGCTCATCGCGCATCTGCGCAATCCGCACTGCCCCTGCGCGCACATGAACACGCGCCACCTCGTCACCACGCAATGGTGGTTCGGCGGCGGGGGCGATTTGACGCCCACGCAGGATTATCAGCGCCGTCAAGATTATCCGGACACGGTGGATTTTCACGCCGCGATGAAGGGCGCGTGCGATGCGCACGGGGGCGATTATTACGCCCGCTTCAAGCAATGGTGCGACGAGTATTTCTTCCTGCCGCATCGGAACGAGCCGCGCGGCATCGGCGGCATCTTCTACGATCATCTGAATACGGAGGACTGGGAAAAGGATTTCGCGTTTACGCAGGATGTTGGGCGCGCGTTTCTCGCTATCTATCCAAAGCTCTTGCGCCGCCACATGGCCGAGGCCTGGACGCCGGCCGAACGCACCGAGCAGCTCATAAGGCGCGGGCGCTATGTCGAGTTCAACCTCTTGTACGATCGCGGCACTTTGTTTGGCCTCAAGACGGGCGGCAATGTGGAAAGCATCCTCTCGTCCATGCCGCCCGAGGCGAAGTGGCCTTGAGGCGCGATTTGTGCTGATAATGGCATCATGAAACTAAACCTGCCCCCCGCCCTTGACGCCTATGTCAAGAATCTCGTCGCGCACGGCAGATACGCTGATGAGGCCGATGTCATCCGCGATGCATTGAGGCGGCTGGCCGATAGTGACCTCGACCCAGAGACGGGCGAGTCGAGAGGCTTGCTTTGGGCTGAACTTGCCGAAGCCGAATTGGGCCCGCGTTCGTCTTATGGCGTCATGGACGTGTTCGAAAACGTGCTGGCAAGCGCGCCCGCCGCCGCGAAGTGACAAAGGTTTCGCGGATTGTATTATCCGCTCGCGCCGAGCAAGACTTGGCGGCGATCTTTCAACGGACCCTTGAACGCTGGGGCGAGGCGCAGGCGCGCCGCTACGCCGAACTGATCGACGGTCGGCTGAGCGTGCTTACAAAAGTATCCGGCGCGGGCCGCGCGAAACCCGAACTTGGCGAAGGCGTCCGTTCCATCCCGATCGGCGCCCATATCATATTTTTCAAGATTTCCGGCGATGAAGCGCTCGTCCTGTCCGTTCGGCACGCGAAGAGGCGCGCGCCGACGGCGAAGGATTTCGCGTGAAGCCTTGAAACAGCGCGGCGCGCGCGTCGGCGTCATCGATCTTCAGTTCAGCGCGTGCTTCTCGATCCATGCCGCGAATGCGCCCGCGAACTGGGCGAGAAAATTCCGCGTTGACTCGTTTGCGAGCGTGCCATCGGCGCCAAACAGAGTGTGCGCGGCGCCGATATAGGCCTCGGGCTGCGGCATGGTCGGCATGTTGAGGAAGGTCAGCGATTGGCGCAGATGGTGGTTGGCGCCGAAGCCGCCAACCGCGCCCATCGAGGCGGAGATCACGGCCGCTGGCTTGCCGTTGAATACGCTGTGGCCATAGGGACGCGAGCCCACATCCAGCGCGTTCTTCAGGACACCGGGCACGGAGCGGTTGTATTCGGGCGTGGCCCACAGGACGGCGTCCGCGGCGCGCACCTCATCCCTGAAGCGCGTCCATGGCGCGGGTGGCGCGGCCTCCAGATCCTGGTTGAACAAGGGCAGATCGCTGATCTCCACGAATTTGAACGTGAGGCCCGGGGGCGCGGCGGCGGCGAGCGCCTCGGCGATCTTGCGATTAAACGAATCCTTCCTCAGGCTGCCGACGAGAGCGGCGATCACGCGACCCATTGTTAATCTCCACCACCCGGCCCGAATGCGGCGGGCCGACACTTGTTGCAAACGCAACGAAACGCTAGATTGGCGCAGATGCAACAAAGTTCAAGGCCTTACGCTATTTCGCCGCCCAAGGACCCGGTGGCGCGGGCGTGGGTGGCCGTGCAGCGGATCGGGCCAATGCTGCTCGATCAGGTGGAGCGCGACGTCAAAGCCGCCGGGCTGCCGGCGCTTGAATGGTATGATGTGCTTTGGGCGATTGAGCGGGAAGGCCCGCTCCGGCAACGCGATCTCGCCCGGCATATGCTGATCGCGCGCTATTCAATTTCACGCCTCATAGACCGAATGGAGGGCGATGGCCTTGTCGCGCGCCGCATCTGCCCGGAGGACGCGCGCGGCGCGCTGGTGCACGCCACGCCGGCCGGGCGCGCGCTGCGCAATCGGATTTGGAAAGTCTATGATTCGGCGATGCGCGCGGCGCTCGCCCCGCTCACGGACAAGGAAAAGGCCGCGCTGGCGGCGCTGCTGTTCAAGCTTGGCTAAGATGCGCGTGTGTTCGCCCGCAGCCAGGCCGCATATTCTTCCTCGCCAATCTCGCCGGCGGCGAGGGCGAGCGTACGCAGCGCCGTCTCCGCCTCGCTCGCCGCAAATACAAAACCGTTGAGCTCGAGAAACAATGCAGCGCAAAGGAACCCCGCACGCTTGTTTCCATCCGTGAACGGATGATTGCGCACGATGCCGTACGCATAGGCCGCGGCAAGCGCGGCCAAATCCGTTTGGCCGTAAGCGAATTGATTGCGTGGGCGCGCCAATGCCGAGTCCAGCAGCCCCGCATCACGCACGCCCGCCGCGCCGCCGAAACGCGCGAGGGATTCTGAGTGCGCGATGAGAACCGCCGCCGGCGCAAGCCAGCGGGGCTCCCTCATTTGGCCAGCTCAGCCAGCGCGTTGCGGTAGCGATCCATCAGACGCCGCGCGATCTCGACTTGCTCCTGCACGTCCGGATCGAGCGCAGCCAGCGCCACGCCGCCGGGCGTTTCAGAGAGCGTCAGCTCATCGCCCGCCCCCACGCGCAGGCGCGCCAGCACCTGCTTGGGCAGGATGATTCCCAGGGAATTGCCGACCTTGCGGACCTTGAGGCGCAGGCCCGCCTTCGCCCGCTTTTCAGGGGCGGCTTCGGCTTCAAACGTTGTGCGGGCGGCGTCAGCAACGCCTTTGGGCTTGTCGGTCATGCAAGCTTGTTACCACAAAAGTTATAACAAGGCAATTCAGCCCGCCAGGCCTTGGGCCACGGCCTTCAGGCGCTCGACGATGGAGAGCTTGTCTTCTGGAAAGTCGGCCTCGATCCACCAGGCCTCGACCTCGCGCAGCGCGGCGCCGACCTTGGGGCCCGGCGGCACGCCGGCGGCGATCACTTCATCGCCGGTCAGAGCCAGCGTGGGCCGGCGATAGACTTCCGCATGCATGAGAAGGGCGCGCCATTGCGGCGCCGTCGCGGTGCGTTCGTCGCCCGCCCAGGCGATCTTGACGCGATCGGCGAAGGCTTCGGCGCCGAGCCGATACAGCGCGCGGCGGATTTCCAGCATGGACATGTAAGAGACGATGCGCGGCGCATCGCCCGTGGCGGCGACAAGACGCGCGCGTTCTTCGTTAGACGCCTTCATGCGGCGCGCGAGCGCGCGCGCGGCGGATTCATCCGCCAAGGCCGCGGCGATGCGCTGCAAGGGATCGGCGTCCAGAAAGTGATCGGCTTCGATCTCGATGACGCGATGCGCGCGCGCAAGGCGCGTCAGCTCCGGCCAGGCGTGGGCGGAGAGGTTCACCTCTTGCATCGCGGCAAGCGCGGCGCGCGGATCGGGCGCGGCGAAGAGTTTTTTCGTCTCCTTCCAGATGCGTTCGGCGCTCAAGCCATCCAAGCCGCCGCGCTGGCGTGCGCAGGCGGCGAGGCCTGCGGCATTCAATGGCCCGCGCGCGTACCAAGCAGAAAAACGAAAGAAGCGCAGAATGCGCAGATAATCCTCGCGCAGGCGCGCGTCCGCATCGCCAATGAACATGACGCGGCCGGCGCGCGCGTCTTCAAGGCCGCCGCCGGTGGGATCGAAGATGGCGCCATTTGAATCGGCGTAGAGCGCATTCAAGCGGAAATCGCGGCGGGCGGCGTCCTCTTCCCAGCTATCGGTGAAGGCGATGGTGGCGTGGCGGCCGTCCGTCTCCACATCGCGGCGGAGCGTCGTCACTTCATAGGGAATGTGACTAGCGACGATGGTTATGGTGCCATGGTCAAGGCCGGTGGGGATGGCGGCGAGGCCCGCGGCCTCGGCGGCGGCGATGGTATCTTGCGGGAGAAGCTGCGTGGCGATGTCGATATCGTCCGCTTCAAGGCCCATCACGGCGTTGCGCACGCAGCCGCCGACAAAGCGCGAGCCGCCGGGGCGTTTTGCGTCCAAGGCGGCCATGACCGCGCGCGTTTCGGCGCGCTTCAGCCAAAGGGCGTGGGCGATGGTCGTGGTCACGACTCTCCGATGAGGTAAGACACGAACTCCTCCGTAAAGTTGTAGCGCTTCACGCTATTAAACGTCAGTCTCTAAGCGACTCATATCCCAACGTATATATGCGATCGGCACGGCGCCCGTGCAGCATCAAGGGTGATGCGATCATTCCCCGCGCGTGGTGATCGCGATGCGCCGTTGCATGATCCGCGCTTGCAGGCGCTCATTCACAGTGGCGGACAATTTCGCCGGCAGCAGCCCCATGATCACGCTTGCCGAACCTTGCCCTGGCAGCGGGCGTAAATCGGGCCCTGGCCAGATAAAACTGTTGAGTTCGCTGACGACGATCCATTGCCGCTCATCGTCGAGGCCGACGCGGCGACACGTCGCGCGCGGGATTTCCAACCCGTCGTTCGGGTCGCTCGGCGGCGCATGCGTGATCGGCGCGACAACGACGCGAACCTCGCTTCCGTCTCGGCGCCGCGCCACGACAATGACGGCCGGCCGGTCCTTGCGCCCCTCTTCCAGGCCAGCGTCGGCCTCCCGTTTCCACAAATAAGCATACCGAATTATCTGCCCGACTTGCGGCGCAGGCCATGTCACGCCTTGCGCTCAACGAGCTCTTTGTTGAATTTCGCGGCTTCGGGCGCCGGCGCGCTTTCCTTCAGAGCCGCCAGCAAGTCATCGGCCTCCGCCGCGCTCAGCTCGTCCACCGCAAGCACGAGGCGATCGCGACGCCTCAGGCGTTCGTACTCGCGCATGCTCATCAAAACGAGGGACGGCTCCCCGTGATTGGTGATCGTCACCGGCGTCGCCTGCGCGAGCCGCTGGTAACGCCCGGGATGGCGCTGAAAGTCCTTGGCGCTCACGAAACTCATAGCCGTATAATACGTACTTTACGTGGAAAGTCAATCGTAACCGCCTAGCGCTCCCGCGCGACGCGGATGCCGGTGTCGGGGCCGCGATCGTGGCTCCAGCCGCCGCCGCGCCCGCCGAGGCTCGCCTCATCCGACGCCCACGACGAGCCGATGATGGCGTGGCGCCCATCGCCCGGGGCGTAATCATCCTGAAGCCATTCGCCGACATTGCCGATCACATCGTAGAGACCATAGGCGTTCGGCTGAAACGTACCGACCGGCAGCGTTCCGCCCTGCCCGCACACGTCATATGCGACGCCATTGCGCGCGCCGGGCTCACAGACAGGGGTTGCATTGCCCCAATAATAGTTCTGCCGCCGGCCGCCCGGGAAGGCCGCCGCTGTCCACTCATCGGTGGTCAATAGACGATAACGCTGACCGGTATGTCGGCTCAGCCATTGCACATAGGCCTGCGCGTCGTCCCACAACACATTCATGACCGGCCGGCGCCCACGGCCCCAGCCCTCGTCGCTCGGCGCCGCGCCATTGCAGCCGCCGCCCGCCACGCACGCGTCCCACTCGGCGAAGGTCACTTCATATTGGCTGGCGGCGAAGGCTTGCCCGGGAATCCACACCATCGACGGGCAATCGGGGCAATCGCGGAAGGGCCGCGGCCTTGGGTAAGTCGCGGGAAGCGGCTCCGCCCGGCTTCTCAGCTCCTGACATTGCGGGGAGATATCATGCGCCGCGCAAACGAGACTCGGCGCATCCACGACCGCCGCCGCGGGCGGCGCGGCGCCTCTGCCCAGCCTGCATGTTTCCGATTCATCGATCGCGCCCAGGCAACCGAGGCCCTCGCCACCCAGCACCCAGCCGCTCTCGCCGTTGTCGCGGCGCACCTCGATCCACCAGCCGGCGCTCGCCGCGTCATCCGCCGCGCGCTGCTGGTTGGACGGCCACTCATAGCGAATGGCGTCTCCATCGTCGTTAGGCTCGCCTTGCCAAGTGTCGCCGCGACGCCACAACAGATGAAAGCCCTCGCCGTACGAATCGAGCACATAAATCACGTCGCCGGCTTCGAGGCGTATCGTGCGTTCATACGCCTGGACTTCGTGCGCGGCGACCACGATTCCGCGCACAGGCCTGAATCGATCGATGCTCCGCCCCACGCTGACCCATTCGCCCGCCGACACGGCAGCGACAATCGGCGCCGCCCGATTGGGCTCGCCGCGCAGATCAATGGGCGCTGTCGCCAGCAAATCGCCAAGATTGCAGCCTTCGAACGGGCAGGCGTCTTGCGCTTCGTAATAGCCGTTCACGACCGGGGGCCCGCCATCGGGAAGAAATTCCTGGGCTTGGCGCGCCGCGCTTTGATCATCGCGGCTCAGCGCGCCGCTGATCTGCGCGCAGGCGGCGATGAGACTTAACAGCGCTGCCGTTACGACCATTTTTACTCTCACGCGATTTCCCCCCAAGGCGCTTGCGACTCACAGGAGGCTAGCAAATCGTGGCGGCGAGGTCGTCAGGGGGGTGGAGGCGATGGAGGTCATTGCTCGCTAGCCTTGAGGAGGTTGGGGCCATGACGAGGATCCCGACATTGCAGCGGTTTTGATAATGGCTCCCGTCGCCTTATGTCTATTGAAGTCTACGCTAAGCACGACGCGATCTCCTTAACCAAGGCCGCGCCGCGCTTCTTACCGGGCGCAGTCAACATCCACCCTTTTTCCTTTGAGCCCGTCAGCTCAATGCCACGCTCGTTCAGATACTTGGAGTGGTTCGTCGTATCGAGACATCCGAACTCACCGCATAACGCTCGTGCAGACTTGTCGCTGAACGATGCATCACCAGTGCGAAGCAACTCACGAACTCCGGCCAAGACATAGCAATTGAGCACTTTCTCGCGGGTGCTTTTCCCGGGAATCTCAGCAGCAATGAGCGCCATATCCGCGTCTTCAATGTGAAAGACCAGCTCAAGCTCACCGGCAGTCATTGAGTTTTGTTTGATCCAGGCCGAACTTGCGGCTGGGAGATAGGGTGCCGCACCCGAAATGGCTCCTGCCGCATCCGAAGACCCTAACCGCCTTGGGGCTGAGATTCCCATTTGGACGATTGACGACAACTCAAGTTTTTCAGCTACCCACTTAAGCACTCGAACCTGCGCGTCGGCTTCCAGCTTCTGCAGCGCGGTCAACACAAAGCCCATGGTTTCCAGCTCGCACTCAGGCATCGAATTCATGCTGGTTCCTTTTTGCTATCAAAACCCAGTTTCAATGATATTCGTCTCTACTGATTCGAACAACAAATTGCACGGTAAATTACTGCACATTATGCCAGAAAGCGCGTGACCTCGTCATATTTAACTAATGCCCCAGTAACGTGTATTTGTATAATTCTCTTATAGTTCAGTCTATTACGCTAGTCCTACGTTATGCATATCACAACTCCTTCCAGATTATAGTTGCTGCTAGGTGATTCTGCCGCTATGGGTTGGGCATGGTTGCTGATCCTGAACTTGACGCAATGGCGAAGGTCTTGGCCGCTCTCGCCGACCTCGACCCGGCAGCAAGGGCGCGGGTTATCCGTTGGATCAACGAAAAGCTCGACCTGCTACCGCTTATTGACGCCGTCACGCGCGCCGACGAGCAGATTGCGAGCGCCGCCAGCGCCCAACGCGTAGTCGGCGAGCGCCCGAAGATTGAAACGTCGCTCGCCTCGCACATTCGATCAAAGGGCGCGGACATCAGTCAGGTCCTTCGCTTTTTGGTCACGGCGGATTGGCTTCGCCTGCGCGGTCAGCCGTTGTCGACCGGCACCATCGCGAAGGCCCTGCAAGACAATCACCAATCTCGGCTGGCGAATCCGGCTGATTGCCTGAACAAGAACGTCGCGAAGGGCAACTGCGAGAAGACGAAGGACGGCTTCTTCATCACGCCGGAAGGACTTCGGGAACTGGGCTACTCATGACCTCACCGGCTACAGCGCTCGCTGCCATTCCGTCGGGGCTCCGCGATCCGCTCCTTGCTGAGTACCGCGAGATCACCCGGAATTTCGCCGAACATCGCTGGCGGCCGTCCGAACTGAGCGGCGGCATCTTCTGCGAGATCGTCTACGCGATCCTGCACGGTCACGCCGCCGGCGCTTACGCCGCCGCGCCGAGCAAGCCCGATGATTTTCCATCCGCCTGCAAGTCGCTGGAAAAAAACACGCACGTGCCGCGCAGTTTTCGCATCTTGATCCCGCGCGCGTTGCCGGCGCTCTATGAAATCCGCAACAATCGCGGCGTCGGCCACGCTGGTGGCGATGTCGATTCCAACCACATGGACGCCACGCTCGTGCTCGCCATGACCAATTGGGTGATGGCCGAACTTGTTCGCGTGTTCCACACACTGCCGATCAAGGAAGCGCAGGCGCTTGTTGATGCGCTCGCGGATCGCCGCATCCCGCTAGTTTGGGAAGGCGGGTCGATGCGGCGCGTGCTCGATCCGAGCATGAAGCTCTGGGAGCAGATTATCATTCTCGTGGCGTCGAGGAGCGGCACTATCGTTGTCACCGATCTTCTTGATTGGACAGGATACGGCAACAAATCCTATTTCATGAAGACGCTGAGAGAATTCCACGCGAAACGCTGGATCGAACTTTCGCGAGGCGAGACGACTCTAGAGATACTACCACCAGGCTCGGTGCAGGCTGCGCAAATCGTGGAGCGTACAAATGCCATCGCGGGCCGACGGCAGTGACGGAACTCCGTTCACGCTGGGCGCCAAGCGCGTTAGCTCCTGCTCACATGCGCTCGCCCGGCAAATGAATTCCCTGGTTCACTCGAAGCTATTCTCCTCAATGCCCTCCCCTCACCCATACAACCTCTCCCACAACGCCCGTATCATCCCGGCCGTCGCGCCCCAGATGAAGCGATCCTCATAGGGCATGGCGTAGTAGCGGCGCAGCTGGCCGCCCCATTCGGCTTCGCGCCGCTGATGATTGGCGGGGTTCATCAGGAAGGCGAGCGGGGTTTCAAACACATCCGCCACTTCGCGGGGATCAAGCGTCAATTCAAAGCCGGGCTCGACGAGGCCGACAATTGGCGTCACTGAAAAGCCCGTGCCGGTGTCGTAGCGATCCCAGGCGCCCAGCGGCTCGATGAGCGCGCGCGCGAGGCCGATCTCCTCCTCCGTTTCGCGCAGCGCGGTGTGCAGGGCGGAGGTGTCTCCCGCCTGCACACGCCCGCCGGGAAAGGAAACTTGCCCGGGATGGGCGGGCGTATCGTGCGCACGCTGGGTGAACAGCATCGTCCACCCCTCCGGGCGGCGCACGATGGGGGCGAGAACCGCAGCCGGCTTTTTCGGCGCCGGCAGATCGCGCCAATCGGGGTTGAGATCGCGATCGCCGCGCGTGGGCGCGTGCGAGGCTACCTGATTGGCTTGTCCTTCGAGGGGATCGAGGCGGGCGCGCAGGCGCAGTTCGACATCGCGCCAATTCATACCGCGCCCAACTCAAACCAAGCGCCGGCTGACCAAACGCCAAGCTTGCCGTCTCTCTGCTCGGCCCAGTCCACCAATTCATAAAACGGCGCGCGGAGAAGGCGCGCCTCAAGCCGGCCGCGCACAAGCACATAAGGGCGCGGGGCGCCCGCTTCGTGCGCGACGCGCAGGGGGTGATCTTTGTCCACGGTGACCACATCGCCGACATTGGTGGTGATCACCAGCGTTTGATCAGCGCCCGCGCCCAGGCGATCAACGCGCACGCCGAGGAAAGGCGCGTCCTCGACATCGACCCTGATCTTCTCCACGGGCGTGACAAGATAGGTGCAGCCATCCTCATCCTTCCTCAGGATCGAGGCGAACAGGCGCACCATGGCTTCGCGCGTGATGCGCGTCCCCTCGTGCTTCCAGGTTCCGTCGCGTAGGATTTCAAAGCCGGCTTCGCCGCAATAGGCCGGGTTCCACAGATGAACGGGCGGCAAGGTTGCGCGCGCGCCGGCCTCGCGGCCCAAAGCGGCGACCAGGTCTTGAAGGGATGAGGTCATGAACAGCGCCCTAAAATCGCCCCACGGCGCTGGCGCTTGGCGCCCATGAGCGCCCCCGATCCAGCCGCCATCGCCGCCGAAGCCGAACGCGCGGGCGAGGTGCTGGCGCGCGTGCGGGGCGAGATCGCCAAGACCGTGTTCGGCCAAGAGCGCGTGGTTGAGCAAGCCCTCGCCTGCGTGCTCGCGGGCGGACACGCCCTCCTCGTTGGCGCGCCGGGCCTGGCCAAGACACGCCTCGTCGGCGCCGTGGCGACGAGCCTCGGCCTCGATTGGAAGCGGGTGCAGTTCACGCCCGATCTCATGCCCGCTGATATATTGGGTTCGGAAGTGCTTGACCAAGACGCAAGCGGCGCGCGCCATTTCCGCTTCGTCAAGGGCCCGATCTTCACCCAGATGCTGATGGCCGACGAAATCAACCGCGCCAGCCCGCGCACGCAATCGGCGTTGCTGCAGGCCATGCAGGAGCGGCAGGTGACGATCGCGGGCCAAGCCCATGACGTGCCCACGCCATTTCACGTGCTGGCGACGCAAAACCCGATCGAGCACGAAGGCGCCTATCCGCTGCCCGAAGCGCAGCTTGACCGCTTCCTGCTGCAAATCGATGTTCCGTATCCGGATCAAGAGATTGAGCGGCGCATTTTGATCGAAACAACCGGCCCTGAAGAGGCCGCGCCGCAAGCCGTGACGACGGGCGGGGAACTCCTGCGCCTGCAAGCGCTGGTGCGCGCCATGCCGGTGGGTGAAAAAGTGCTGAGCGCGATCCTGGCGCTGGTGCGCTCGGCGCGGCCGGGCGCTTCGCACGATGCGCGCGTCAACGCGCATGTGGCGTGGGGGCCGGGCCCGCGCGCCGGACAAGCGCTGATGCTGGCGGCGCGCGCGCGCGCGCTGCTGCGCGGGCGCCTCGCCCCGGCGCTTGACGACATCGCGGCGCTGGCGCGCCCGGCGCTGGTGCACCGCATGTCGCTGGCGTTTTCAGCGCGCGCGGAGGGCCTCGATATCGATTCCCTGGTCGATGAACTCGCCGCGAAGGCGGCATAGAATGTGATGCCTTTTCCCGACACGGCGCGCGCGGAAGCGGCCGCGCTCGCCGGCGATCTGCCCGGCCTCCTTATGGAAGCGCGGCGGCTGGCGGCGGCCGCGCCCGGCGCGCATGGGCGGCGGCGCGCGGGCCAAGGCGAGGCGTTCTGGCAATATCGTGATCATCGCGCGGAAGAAGGCGCGCGCGCCGTCGATTGGCGCCGCTCGGCGCGCGGGGACCGGCTCTATGTACGCGAGCGCGAGCTTGACGCAGCGCAGAGCGCGCTGTTCTGGATCGATCCCGCGCCCGGCTTCGACTGGGCGAGCGATGGGGCTTATCCGCGCAAATTCCGGCGCGCGCTGGTGGTGTCTCTGGCGCTGGCGACGCTGTTTTCGCGGGGCGGTGAACGCATCGGCGCGCTGGGCGGGCCCCCGCGCCTGGGCGCGCGCGCGGTGGAACGGTTTGCGCTTGATCTGATCTCGGCGCGCAACGAAGAGCCGCCGCAGGCGCCGGCGCGCGCGCGCGTGTTGCTCGCGAGTGATTTTTACGCGCCGGTCGAGACATGGCGGGGCCATCTGGCGCGGCTGGCCGGCGTGGGCGTTTCCGGCGCGCTGCTGATGATCGCGGACCCGGCCGAGGAAGACTTTCCCTATGACGGGCGCACGCTTTTCCACGAAGTGGGCGGGCGCCGGGAGCTCCTGCTCGGACGCGCGGGCGGCGCGCGCGCCGAATTTTCGGCGCGGCTTGCGGCGCACCGGCGCGCTATGCGTGAAATGGCGCGCGGGCTTGGCTTTGTTCTGCTCACCCATCGCACCGATCATCCAGCGGCGCCGATCTTTTCGGCCCTAGCCGATGCGTTGAGCGGGCGGGCGCGATGAATTGGGGGCCGATCGCGTTCGCCGCGCCGGGCGCCTTATGGGCGCTGGCGGCGCTACCGGCGCTGTTTTTCATCCTGCGCGCGGCGCCGCCCTCGCCCAGGCGCGTGGCCTTTCCGCCGCTGCGCCTGCTTATCGGTCTCTCAACGGATGAACAGACGCGCGCGCGCGCGCCGCTGTGGCTGGTTCTGCTGCGCGCGGCGATGGCGGCCCTGATGATCATCGGCTTTGCGCGGCCAAGCCTTGCGCCCGCGGCGGCGGCCGAGATCGGTTCGGGCGGGCGCACGCTGATCGTGCTCGATGACGGATGGACCGCCGCGCCGCATTGGACGCAAGCGCGCGCCGCCGCGCTCGACGCCATCGAAGCGGCCGACCGCGCGCGGGGGCAAGTGCATGTTCTGCGCACGGCGCCGGCGCGCCGGGCGGACGATGCAGCAGCGGCGCTGACGCCTGCGGCGGCGCGCGCGCTTCTTGCACGGATCGAGCCGCGCCCATGGCGCAGCGATCGGGGGGACGCCGCACGGCGGCTTTCCTCCGTACAGGGACGGTTCGACCGGATCGTGTGGATCGCAGACGGATTGGCCGATCCGGGCGACGGCGCCTTCATCGCCGCGCTTACGGCGCGCGGACCGGTGAGCGCGCGCCTGCCGGGCGCGACAGCGCGGGCGCTGATCGCCGCGGCGGCCGGCGCGGACGGCGTCACGGCTACAGCGCGGCGCGTGCATGGCGGATCGAGCGCGGGCGTGGCGATCGGGGTGATCGCGGCGGAAACCGCGCAGGGGCGCTCCCTCGGGGCGGGCGACATCGCCTTCAATGGCGCGGAGGCGAGCGTGCGCATCGCCCTGCCGGGCGACATCGCCGCGCGCGCGGCGCGGGTGCGGCTCGTCGGGGAAGAAAGCGCCGGCGCGGTGCGGCTTCTGGCCGGCGGCGCGGCGCGGCCAAGCGTCGGCCTCATCGATCCGGGTGCGGAGGGCCAACCGCTGCTTTCGGATCTCTATTATGTCGAACGGGCGCTGGCGCCCTATGCGGCGCTGCGGCGGGGGGCGGCGGGCGCGCTCGCCACGGCGCGCACGCAAGCGCTCATTTTGCCCGATGCAAGCCGCCTCGCGCCGCAAGACCGCGCCGCGCTTGACCGCTGGCTGGCGCGCGGGGGCGTGCTGATCCGGTTCGCGGGGCCGCGCCTGGCCAATGACGCGGACGATCTCCTGCCTGTTCGCTTGCGCCCCGGCGCGCGCACGTTCGGCAGCGCGCTCGCCTGGGAGCGGCCGCAAAGGCTCGGCGCGTTCGCGGCGCAATCGCCGTTCGCGGGGCTCACCGTTCCAGATGATGTCGCCGTGCGGCGCGTGGTGCTGGCCGAGCCCAGCGCGGAAACGGAAAGCCGCGTGTGGGCGCGCCTCGCCGATGGCGCGCCGCTGGTGAGCGCTGCGGCGCGCGGGCGCGGGCTCATCGTGCTCTTCCATGTGTCGGCCGGGCCGGATTGGTCCGACCTGCCGCTCTCGGGCCTCTATGTGGAGATGCTGCGCCGCGTGCTTGCGTTCGCGGGGCGCGCGCAAGACGCCGCCGATGCGCAAACAGGCGGGGGGCCATATACGCCGCGCCTGCTGCTTGACGGGTTCGGCGCGCTCAGCCCCGCGCCGCCCGATGCGCCGACGATCGCGGCCGATGTGTTCGCGACCGCACGGGCCGGGCCCGCGACGCCGCCGGGGCTTTATGAGCGCGGAGGCGTGGCCGCCGCCCTGGATGCGGCGGGCGCGGACGAAATCATGGCGCCGCTTTCCCTGCCCGCCTCGATCACGCAGATGGGATTAACCGGCGCGCGCGCGCGGCCGCTTTCGGGCTTGTTTCTCGGCGCGGCATTGGCGCTGCTCGCGCTCGATCTTCTCATCTCGCTGGCGCTGGCGGGACGATTGCGCGGCGCCGGCGCGGCGGCCGGCGTGACGCTTGCGCTATTTCTTCTCGCGCCTGACGCTTTTGCTCAGGGTGCGGACGATCCCACGCTCAATGTGCATCTCGCCTATGTGCGCACCGGTGAGGCGGCCACGGATCGGCTGGCGCGCGAGGGACTCGAGGCGCTCACGCATGTGCTCACCAATCGCACCGCCGTTGAGCCCGGCGCACCGATCGGCGTCGATCTCGGGCGCGACGATCTCTCGGTATTTCCATTCATCTATTGGGCCGCGCCGAGCGCGCCGCGCCGCTTGAGCGATGCGGCGATCGCCAATCTTGATCGCTATTTGCGGCTCGGCGGTCTCGTCCTCGTCGATACGCGCGACGCGGGGCGAACCGGCGGGGGGCGGCCGGCGGCCGTGCTGCTCGCGGGGCTGGATGCGCCGCCGCTCGAACCTGTCGGCGCCGATCATGTGCTGACGCGCGCCTTCTATCTCATGCACGCTTTTCCGGGCCGGGCGCCGGCGCCGCGGCTGTGGGCGGAAAGCGCAAGCGCGGCGGCGGCGCGCGACGGCGTGGCCTCGCTCTTCGTGGGCGACGGTGACTGGGCGCGCGCGTGGGCCTCGCTCGACGGGGGCGATCTGCCCGGCGGGGCGCGGCAACGGGAGATGGCGCTGCGCTTCGGCGTCAATCTGGTGATGGTGGCGCTGACCGGCAATTACAAAGCCGACCAGGTGCATATTCCGGCCCTGCTCGAGCGCCTGGGGCGCGAGCCATGATCGCGGCCAGCCGCCTCGGCTTCGATCCGGCGCTGCCGCTCGGCGCGCTCGCGGCGCTGGGTATTGGCGCGGCGCTGCTGCTGCTATTTTACGCATGGCGGCGCGGGGGCGCGCCCGTGCTGCGCGGCCTTGGGCTGCTTTTCATTGTGATCGGGCTCCTGCAACCGATGTGGGTGCGCGAGCGGCGCGCGCCGGCGCGCGACATCGCGCTCATTCTCGTCGATCAAAGCGAAAGCCTTGCGCTCGCGGGCCGCGCGGCGGCGGCGCGGGCCGCGGGGCAGACGCTGGCGGCGCAATTGACGCGCACGGGCGACATCGATGTGCGCGTGCGCGAGGTGCGCGGCTCGGGGGACGGCACATTGCTCGTCGGCGCGCTGACGGATTCGCTGGCGGACATAGACCGCGCGCGGTTCGCGGGCGCCCTCCTCATCACCGACGGCCAAGTCGCGGATGCGGCGAATGCATCGTCCGTGCGCGGCGCGGGGCCGGTGCATGCGCTGATCATCGGCGATCCGGCGCGCGGGGACCGGCGCATCGAGCTGATCGCGGCGCCGGCGTTCGGCATCGTGGGCGAACGGTTCACGCTCGAAGCGCGCGTGGACGATCCTGACCGCGACGCGCCCGTCAGCGTGCGCGTCAGCATCGACGGGCGCGAGATGCGGCGCATGCGCGTGCGCGCCAATCGCCCCTTCCAGGTGACGCTGACGACGCCGCGGCGCGGGCCGAACATGGTGTTGGTGGAAGCAGACGCGGGGGCGCATGAAATCTCCCTCACCAATAACCGCGCGGCGTTTTCGCTGGCGGGCGTGCGCGACCGGCTGCGCGTGCTGCTGATCACGGGCGAGCCGCATGCGGGCGCGCGGGTGTGGCGCAATCTGCTGCGCTCCGATCCGGCGGTCGATCTGGTGCATTTCACGATCTTGCGGCCGCCGGAGAAACTCGATTTCACACCGCTCAACGAATTGGCGCTTATCCCCTTCCCCACGCGCGAGCTGTTTCAGGACCGGCTGGACGAATTCGACCTGATCATTTTCGACCGCTATCGGCGGCGCGACATTCTCCAGCCGCTCTATTTCGACAATATCGCCCGGCGCGTCGAAGCGGGCGGCGCGCTGCTGATCGCGGCGGGGCCCTACGATTCCACGGACGACAGCGTCTATGAAACGCCGTTGGCGGCGATCCTGCCTTCGCGGCCGATGGGGCCGGCGATCGATGGCGCCTACCGGCCGGCGCCGACCGCACTTGGCCTGCGCCATCCCGTGGTGCGCGCGCTGCCCAATCCCGAGAGCTGGGGGCGCTGGACGCGCATCGTGCCGGCCACCGCCAGCGGCGGGCAGACGTTATTGTCCGGGTCCGGACGGCCACTTCTTGTGCTCGATCGCGCGGGGCGCGGGCGGGTGGCGCAGCTCTGGTCCGATCAGGCGTGGCTGTGGGCGCGCGGCTATGAGGGCGGCGGCCCGCATGGGGAATTGCTGCGCAGGCTGGCGCATTGGCTGATGCAGGAGCCGGAGCTCGATGACGAGCGGCTCACGCTCAGCGCCGAGGGCGGCGGCCTCGTCATCGAGCGCGCGACCTTGGGCGCGGCGCCCGGGACGGCGAGCCTCATCGATCCGCAGGGCGCGCAAACGCAAGTCACGCTCGCCGAGGCCGCGCCCGGGCTTTATCGCGGCCGTGCGCAAGCCGGGCCGCAAGGGCTCTATGAAGCGCGGGCGGGAAGCCTGCGCGCGTTCGCGGCGCTCGGGCCGCTTAACGCGCGCGAGGCGGCGGCGCTCAACGCCACGCCGGATTTGATCCGCCCTCTGATAAACGCATCGGGCGGCGGGCTGTTCATGGCGGGGGAGGCTGGCGAAAGCCTGCCGCAGATCGCGCGCGTGGCGCGCGGCGCACGCGCGAACGGGCCGGGCGTTTTCGGCTTTCGGCGCAATGGCGCGTATGCGGTGCGCGCGGCGGCGGCCGCGCCGCTCGGGCCCGGCTGGGCGTGGGCGGGCGTTGGGCTCATGCTTCTGATGATCGGCTGGCGGCGCGAGTCGCGCTGAGACTTCTCCCGCCGGCGCCGCCCCTCCCCTTCGAGGTGAGGGGGCGCCCCTTCGCAAGCTAGGCGAGATCCATCGGCGGACCAACGGCGCCCGCGAGCTTCTCGGCCGCGTCATGCTTCAGCGGCAGCCACAGCAAGCGGCGCGGATCGACGGGGCCCGGCATTGTCACGCGCCCTTCGGGGATCGGAACGAAGCCGAACGGCGCGAAAAAACTCGCGGCGCCGACGGCGAGGACGGCGCGCGCGGGCTGGATGCGCGCGGCGGTGAGCGCGGCTTCAACGAGCGCGGCGCCCAGCCCCGCCTGTTGGTGCGCGGGATCGACCGCCAGCGGGCCCAGGAACAAGGCCGGCGCTCCGCCTACGGATATGTCATGCATGCGGCACAGGCCGATCGGCGCATCGCGCCGCAGCGCGACGCGCGAGAGATCCAGGCGATGGCGCGCGCCCTGCTCGCGCACACGCTCGCTGGTCTTGGCGAAGCGGCCAGGACCGAAGGCGCGATCCAGGACGCGCTCCAGCGCGGCCGCGTGCGCGGGCGCTTCGGGCGCGATGACATGGGCGGGCGCTTGGTCCACGAGGCTTCACGTCCAATGAAGAAGGCGCGCGCCTATAGGGCTCCACGCCAGGCGCGTCAAAGCAAAGCGAGCGCGCGCGCGGCGACATAGGCCGCGACCAGGATGACCAGGATCGCGAAGGCGCGGCGCAAAACTCGCCCGCGTGCGGCCAAGCGCTTGGCGAGGGCAAGGCCGGCGAGCCCGCCGCCGACGCCGCCCGCCAGCAGCAAGGCGACCAGGCGCCAATCGACAAGGCCCGAGGCGGCGTAGTTGAGCGATGTGGTCGCGCCAAACAGCGCAACGGAGACGAGGGAGGACGCGGTTGCGTTGGCGATGGTCATGCCTGTTGCGAGCATGAGGCCCGGCACGATGAGAAAGCCCCCGCCAATGCCGAAAAAGCCCGCGGCAAAGCCAGTCACCAAGCCCAGCGGGGCCAAGCGCGCCACCAGGGCGGGGCTGATGGCGACATCCGGATCGCCGGCGTTCTTCGGCGTGCGCAGCATGGAGGCGCCGATCGCGGCCATGGCGAAGGCGAAGGCGAGCAGCAGGCTGCGCCCATCGATGGCGAGCGCCGCGCGCGAGCCCGCGAAAGCGCCGATGAGTCCAGCCAGCGCGAACACAATCGCGCAGGGCCATTTGACACGCCCGCCGCGCCAATGGCCGACAAGATTGAACGCGGCGTTGGCGGCGACGGCCGCGCTCGACGTGCCGATGGCGATGTGCGGATCGGACACGCCCACCGCGTAAAGCAGCAGCGGCGCGGCGAGCACGGAGCCGCCGCCGCCGAACACGGCGAGGAAAAATCCGACAATCGCCCCGCTCAACAGCGCGGCGATCAAAGTGGGCGCGGCAAGCTCAATCATGCAGGCGCCGGCATGCAGGCGCCGGCGCGACAGGCAGGCCGGCGCTCTTCCAGGCTTCAAGCCCGCCTTCCAAGACATAGGCCTCGCCCTCGACATGGGCGGCGAGGCGGGCGCAATGCGCGTTGGTGCGCATGCCGGATCGGCAATGGAACACGACGTCGCGATGCGCGGCCAAGGCGAGACGGCCAGCCTCCAAACGGGACAAAGGCAAAGAAACGGCGCCGGTTATATGTTCGCGCGCGAATTCCTCCTCCTCTCGGATATCGACGAGAGTCACCGCGCCGCTTTCAAGGCGGGCGGCGAGCGTGGCGGGGTCAATGGGCGTCAAAATCGTCATCTCGATGTCTCCGGGCAATAGATGGATGCAAGCGTGGCGATCACCTTCACCACGGCGGGATCGGCGATCTGGTAATAAATTCTCTGCGCGTCCCTTCGCGTTGCGACCAAACCTTGCGCGCGCAGAACGGCGAGGTGCTGGGAGAGGGCCGATTGCGAGAGGCCGACGCGCGCCTGCAGATCGCCCACGCTCGTCTCGCCCTGCTCCAGCGCGCACAGGATGCGCAGGCGGCTTTCATTGGCCAGGGCGCGCAGAAGATCGGCCGCGTCGCGGGCGCTGGCGGCGAGCTGGCGGCGGCGCTGGCCGGTCAAAACGCTCATCTGGCCCTTATATCACGTATTGCTAATTTAGCAAGTCTAGATATATAGGCATTCGCGATCACGATGGAGCTGGCCCATGGCCGATGTGCAGGCGTTTTTCGATCCCGCCACGGCGACGATCACCTATCTCGTCAGCGATCCGGCGACGAAGCGGGCCGCGCTGATTGATCCCGTGCTCGATTTCGAAATGAAGACGGCGCGCGTCACCACCAGCGGGATCGACGCCATCCTCGCGGGGGCGGCCGCACAGGGCCTTACGATCGACTGGTCGCTCGAAACGCATGCGCATGCCGATCATTTGTCGGCCGGCGATTATGTGCGGAGCAAGACAGACGCCAAGGTCGGCATCGGCGCGCTCATCACCGACATCCAGAATACGTTTCGCCCGCTCTTCAACGCCGAGGACGTGACGGCGGACGGGGCGGCGTTCGACGCGCTCTTCGAGGACGGCGACACATTCAAGATCGGCGCTCTCGACGCGCGCGTGCTGCACACGCCGGGCCATACGGCGGCGTGCGTCACCTATGTGATTGGCGAGGCCGCGTTTGTCGGCGACACGGTGTTCATGCCCGATTACGGCACGGCGCGCACGGATTTTCCGGGCGGGGATGCGCGGGCGCTTTATCGCTCGATCCGACGCATATTCGATTTGCCGGCCGGCACGCGCATTTTCACCGGGCATGATTATCCGCCCCCGGAGCGTACTGTTCCCGCCTGGGAATCGAGCCTGGCCGCGCAGCGCGCCAACAATGTGCACATCCATGACGGCGTCAGCGAAGATGAGTTCGTTACGCTGCGTCGCGCGCGCGACAAGACGCTGTCAGCGCCCAATCTCATCTTGCCTTCCCTGCAAGTGAACATCCGCGCCGGCGCGCTGCCGCCGGCGGAGGCGGATGGGCGGCGCTATCTCAAGCTGCCGATCAATCGCTTGGGCGCGCCTTAAGGGCTCGGCAGGAGAAAGAGCACGCGGATGTCCGCGCGCGGGGTGAAGTTGGTGCGCGTCACCTCAAAGCGGGTGGGCGCCGTGCGGCGAATATCCGGCGCGCAGAGGCTGACCAAGGCGTCCGGCTCGCCCTTGTCGATGGTGAGGTGAAAGCGGCCGATGGGGCCGGCCCAATTGGCGCCGGTGGTGAGCACATAGCTCATGGAAGCCTGCTGCACGCGCTCCTGGCCGCCGACGCGGCGCGCCATCGCGCGTGCGCCGCGCATGAAGGCGTCATCCACGCAATAGTCCCGCACGAGGCGCGCATGTTCTGGATCATCCGCGCCTGCATAGGGACTGAGGAGCATGGTTTGCACCGAGCCGCCGACGATGGGCGCATAAGTATGCTCGACGATCACATCGCGGCCGGCGGGAAAGGTCTGCATGCGGTGGAAGGCGGTCGTCAAAGTCCACAGCGGCCGCACAAAAGCGCGCGCGCCGCCCGGCGTGGCGGGTTCGTACTCAATGAGGCCAGCGCGGGCGAGATCGGCGAGCGCGGCCTCATTCATGCGCCCGGCGGCGGCGTCAAAGGCGGGATTTAGCATCATGAGCGGAAGGCCAGCGGCGCGGACACGCGCCGTCACGTCCGCGCCGTCGAGCAGCGCGCGCGCCTCCACTTCAAGCGGGACGGGGCGGCCGTCCACACTGGTCCGGAACCGGACGAAATTGGGGCTCGAAGGGTCTGGAATATTGACCGGCGCCTCGCTGAATTCCGGCCCGATCGCGGGCAATGGGAATGCGACGCGCGTCGTCACATCGCGCGCCGTGCGGTTGCGAAACACGTAGCGGACGCGCACTTCGCGCCGCGAGAGATACAAATCCTCCGAGACCATTTCGATGGCGTCTGTGCGTGTGAACTGGAGCCCACCCATGGCGAGCTCAGCTGTCGAATCGTTGGCGGCGGCGGGCGCGGCGAACATCAAGCACGCGGCCGCGGCCACGCTTATTGTTTTCCAATTTCGCGTTTGGACCCAATTTCCGCGCATGCGCGCCCCTCCTCAACGACTCGACCCTGGCGGGCGACTCACTAGCAAGGCGGACGGGCGCTGTCTTGCGCGGGACTCAGGCCACAACGGGGACGCGGCCGAGCAGAACATCCTCATAGGCAAACAGCGCCGGCGCGCCGCCCGTGTGCAGGAAGAGCACGCGTTCGCCCGCTTTCCAGCGCCCGGCGCGCGCCAGGCCGATAAGGCCGGCCATGGCTTTGCCGGTGTAGACCGGGTCAAGCAAAATGGCCTCGGTGCGCGCGAGCATCTGCACGGCCTCGACCATACCGGCGTTGGGGACGGAGTATTTCGGGCGCCAGTAGCCGCCAATGCATTCCACCGCGCCGGCTGGCGGCGTCATCCGTAGGCGGAGCAAATCAAGCACGGCGTGCGTTTCCTTCAAAACGACCGGCGCCTGATCCTCGGGATCGCGGCTGACGCCCACGCCGATAATCGGCACATCGATGTTGTTTCCCAAAAACCCCGCGACGAGGCCGCCATGCGTGCCGGAGCTGCCCGAGCCGACGATGAGCGCATCAAAGCGCACGCCCAGATCAAACATCTGCTGCTGCAGCTCCTGCGCGCAGGCGACATAGCCGAGCCCGCCCAGCGCATTGGAGCCGCCGACGGGAATGGCGTAGGCCTTGCGGCCCTCCGCTTTCAGGTCTTCGACCGTGCGGGCGCTGGCCGCTTCAAGATCGGCGCCGGCGGGCGCGACTTCTATGTGTTCGACGCCGAACAGGTGGAACAGGAAATTGTTGCCGCTGGCGGCCTCGCTGTAACTGCCCGGCACACGCTCCTCGATGATGAAGCGGCATTTGAGCCCTTCGTGAATCGCGGCGGCGAGCGTGATGCGGCAATGATTGCTCTGCGGCGCGCCGCAGGTGACGATCGTATCGGCGCCTTGGACGAGCGCATCGGCCATCAGGAATTCCAATTTGCGCGTCTTGTTGCCGCCGGGCGAAAGGCCAAGGAGATCATCGCGCTTGATCCAGATGTCGGGGGCGCGGCCTTCGGGACATGTGGCGGCGAGCGCGGCGGAGAAGCGCGGCAGGGCGTGAAGCGGCGTGGGGCCCGGCGTGTAGATGCGGCGGGGAAAGCGGGAGAGATCCATCGGCGGCGTCTAGCAGGTTCGAGGCGACTTGTTGAAGGGCGATTTTGCTTCGCATCGGGCGTCGAGCCTCGCTGCCCGCGCTTCGACACGCTCAGCGCGACGACGAGGTTATATCCGGCGCCGGATGAATCCCAATAATGACCCGCGCATCGAACAAGGCATAAAGGAGCACCGCGAAGACTGTGAGAAGCGACGGAACGACGACCGGCTTCAGAGGCAGGATGGCATTCCGCGTAATGAGCAGTAGTGGAAGCGCAATCAGTATGGCGACGACGACGATCATTACAGCGTGAAACAGACGCACGATCAGCCGCGCCGATGATCCGCATGCGGCGCGGCCTGCCAGGGTGATAATATTCGAATTCGTCCCCCCTCAGTCACGCTGCGCGTGACAGCTCCCCCGTGAACGGGGGAGCAATTCGCGTTGAGGTGTTTCGTCTTTCTCTTCCCCCGCTTGCGGGGGAAGTGGTCGCGCAGCGACCGATGGGGGCGGATTTCCCGCGCAGCTTGATTTCTCGATAGCCTGCTACCGCATCGCTTCGCGAAGAAACCCATCCACCGCCGCGAACACTTCTTCATCGCGGCCGACCCAGATGTGCCCGCCCGTGGGATAGGAGAGCAGACGCGCGCCGGGGACCGTGTTGGCGATGTGGCGCGCGGCGGCGAGCGTCTCGAAGCGGTCATCCTCCAAGGACAGTGCGAGCGTCGGCGCGCGGATGCGCTCGAGCGGCATGGGCGCCGGCGTGTAGGCAAGACGCGCATCGTTCAGGAGGCCGCGCGCGCGATCGCTGACAGGCAAGATATCCCGCACGATGGCGCGGACGCGGGCGCGCTCTTCGGGCGACGCGGCATGGACGAGCGCGGGATCGGTGGCCAGAAGCGCGGCGATCAGCGCATCCTCATTGGCGCGCAGGCCGGCCCAGAAGATAAAGTCAGACCGCAAGGCATACTCGATGATGGCGCGCGCGAGCGGCGTCGGCGGCTCGACCGGGGGACGGCCTGGCGCGTAGGCGGCCGGGACCATCGCCACGAGCGCCGCGCAGCGATCGGGATGGCGGCGCGCGAATTGCATCGCCGAGAGCGCGCCGGCCGAGCCGCCGATGATGGCGGCGCGCTGGATGTCCAAGTGATCTAGAAGATCGACGAAGGCGTCAGCCTGATGCTCCGAGGACGGATCATCGGGATAGGCCGAACGCAGATAGCCGAAGCGCGAGGGCGCGATGACGCGCCAGCGCGCCGTGAGGCGCGCCGCGAAGGCGAGGCCCTGATCGAAGCCCCCGCCCGTGCCGTGAATCATCAGCACGGGCGGGCCGGCGCCCTCTTCGGCATATTCCAACGCGCCAAAGCGGCTTTGGATGAGGCGGCTGCGGCCGCGAAGGCGCGCGCGGGCGGCGTCGATATCCGCATCGAAGGCGCGCCAGGCCACGCCGCCGGCGAGGGCCGCCGCGCCAGCGAGGGCGAGCATGAGCATGGTCCGTCGGCGCATCGGGCTTTTCCTCACATCGGCGCATCCGGCCACACAATCGGGCGCCGTTGCTTGCGCGCGATCAAAACGGGCGTCAGTGTGCGCCGTTCATGACCTCCCCCACCGCCGCGCCCGCGACGCTGCTTGGGCAGCGCGCCTATGTGATCTATTGGGCCTCGCGCGCGGCGGCGACGCTGGGCGTGCAGGTGCAAAGCGTCGCGCTCGGCTGGCAGATGTATGAAGTGGCGCGCCAAACCATGGATGTGCCGCGCGCGCTGCTGCAGGTCGGCTTCATCGGGCTGGTCACCTTCCTGCCGCTCTTGCTGCTGGCGCTGCCGGCCGGGGAAGCGGCGGACCGGCATGACCGACGGCGCATCCTGCTTTATTGTCTCGGCGCGGAGATTTGCGTCGCGCTTTTTCTCTGCGCGGCGGCGGCGGGGCGGTTCGCAAGCGTGCCGCTGCTGCTGACAAGCGCGGCGCTCTTCGGCGCGGCGCGCGCCTTCTTCGCGCCGGCGAACGCGGCGCTGGGGCCGATGCTGGTGCCGCGCGAACTTCTGCCGCGCGCCATCGCCTGGAATTCGCTGGCGTGGCAGAGCGCATCGATCGCCGGGCCGGCGCTTGGCGGGCTCTTGCTGCTGCATTCGCCGGCGCTGGCGTTCGGCGCGACGAGCTGCCTTTACCTCGCCAGCTTCGCGGGGCTCGCGCTCATCCGCGCGGAGACGAAGCCGGCGGCGCAGGCCGGCTCGCGCCTGGCGCTGATCAAGGAAGGGCTCGCCTATGTGTGGCGCCAGCGCGTGGTGTTCGGGGCGATCTCACTTGATCTGTTCGCCGTGCTGCTCGGCGGGGCGACGGCGCTCTTGCCGGCGTTCGCGCGCGACGTGCTGCATGTGGGGCCGGAAGGGTTCGGCTGGCTGCGCGCCGCGCCGGCGATCGGCGCCACTTTTGTCGGCCTCGTCCTGGCGCGCGCGCCGATCAAGCGCCATGCGGGGCCGATCATGTTCTGGGGCGTGGCGGCGTTCGGCGCGGCCACCATCGTGTTCGGACTTTCGTCTTCGTTCTGGCTGTCCATCGCAGCGCTCGCCGTGCTGGGCGGGGCGGATATGCTCTCGGTGTTCGTGCGGCAGACCTTGGTGCAGCTGGTCACGCCCGATCCGATGCGCGGGCGCGTGGCGGCGGTGTCCACCCTCTTCATCAGCGCGTCGAACGAACTTGGGGAATTCGAGAGCGGCGTCGTGGCGCGGTTTCTCGGGCCGATCGGGGCGGCGCTCTTTGGCGGCGTCGGCGCGCTGATCGTCACCGGGCTGTGGGCCAAGCTGTTTCCCGAGCTGCGCAAGGCGGATCGATTAGAGTGATGCTCATCCCTCCCCTTTATGGGGAGGGTGGCGCGCGAAGCGCGACGGGTGGGGACGATCGATAAATTCAACCCCACCCGTCGGTCTCGCATGTGCTCGACCGACACCCTCCCCATAAAGGGGAGGGATGATCGTCTCGACACGCGCGCGCGGCGCTTCTATGCACACGCAAACTTGGAGACAAATATGGGCGTGCTTGACGGCAAAGCGATCATCGTCACTGGCGGGGGCAACGGCATCGGCAAGGAATGCGCGTTGCTTGCCGCGAAGGAAGGCGCGAAGGTGCTCGTCAACGATCTCGGCGGCTCGGTCTCCGGCGGCGATGAGGGCTCGGCGGGACCGGCCGAAACCGTGGCGAAGGAAATCCGCGCGGCGGGCGGGCAAGCGATTTTCAATTCAGACAGCGTCAGCGATTACGACGCCGTCGTCGCCATGATCGCGCAGGCGAAACAGGAATTCGGCGGCCTTCATGGCATCGTCAATCCCGCCGGCATTCTGCGCGACGGCATGTTCCACAAGATGGACCCGAAAGACTGGCACGCGGTGATCGACGTGCATCTCACCGGCGCGTTCAATGTGTGCCGCGCCTCGATCGAGCATTTCCGCGAACAACAAAGCGGGTCGTACGTGCTCTTTACGTCCACATCGGGCCTCATCGGCAATATCGGGCAAGCGAATTACGCGGCCGCGAAGCTGGGCGTGATGGGGCTCTCGCGTATTCTCGCCATGGAGGGGCTGTCGAAAAACGTGCGCTCCAACATCATCGCGCCATTCGCCTGGACGCGGATGATCGCCACCATTCCGATCAAGGACGAAGCTTCCGCCCAGCGCGTCGAACGCATGAAGAATTCCATGCGCGCGGACCAAGTGGCGCAATTGGCGGTGGCGCTGCTTTCCGATGGGGCCAAGGATACGAGCGGGCAAATCTTCGCCGTGCGCGGCAATGAAGTGATCCTCTTCAACCAGCCGCGGCCGACCAAATCGGTGGCGCGGCTTGAGGGGTGGACGCCGCAGAGCATTCTCGATCAAGCGTTGCCGGCGATGAAGGCGAATTATCTCGACGCCGGCGCCTCCGCGAGCGTGTTTCCGTACGATCCGATTTAATCGCGCGGCTTGGCCGCGACGCTTGACTTATGAGTTGAGCCGCGCGGCGGGCCGGCGCCGGCCTTGGTGGATTTAGCGGTTTTACCCCGTG
>CADEEL010000021.1:39461-52792 GCA_902826335.1 uncultured Alphaproteobacteria bacterium | reverse complement strand
ACGCTCATGCGCTCGGCATGTTTGCCGGCCTTGTCCTTGAACTGCGTCATACGCTCAAGCCAGCCCATGCGCGCCACGCAATTGAAGATCCAGGCGAGCTCCACATGCGCCGGAACCGCCGATTGCACGAAGATGATCGCGCGCTTGGGATCGACTCCAGCGGCGAGATAGGCCGCCGCCACTTCTCGCGTATTGGCCGCCAGGCGTTTCGGATCGAGATCGGCGGTGATCGCATGCAGATCGACCACGCAATAGAGGCTGTCATAGCGATCCTGCAGCGCCACGAATTTGGTCAGCGCGCCGAGATAATTGCCGAGATGCAGCCCGTTCGTGGGCTGCATGCCTGAAAACACGCGTTGCGGGCCGGCATAGGGCGTTGGGGTTTCATCTGTCATGGCGGCGCGCGTCTAGGTCACTCCAGCGTCGGGGGCAAGCCTGCGCCCCCAGGGGCCGGTCCACGCTCGCGCCGGAACGCCGCGCGCACTTCCGAAATCGTCACCGCGCGGAATAAAAACGCGCAGATGAAATAGAACGTCCCCCCGCCGAAGATCGCCAGCGCGATCGCCGCCTCCTTGGAGCCCACCATCTGCTCGACCCAGGCGCGCTCCGCCCCCATCCAGGCGAGAAGCGCGAACAACACGGCGCTGGCGCCGGCGACGCGCGCCAGCCGTCCATAGGCGGCGGGCGTCGGCCCATAGGCGTTTTGTTTTGTCAGTGTACGCACCATCAGCGCCACATTGACCCATGCCGCCGCGCTGGTGCCGATCGCCAGCCCGGGAAAGCCCGGCGCGCCCATGGACCGGAACAGAAAGAACAAACCCGCCCCGATCACCACGTTGAGCGCCATGGAGATAAGCGCATAGCGCATCGGCGCCCGCGTATCCTCGCGCGCGAAAAAGGCCGGCGCGTAGATTTTCGCCAGCACGAAGGCCGGTACGCCCCAGCCATAATGAATGAGCGCCTGCGCCACGGCGCGCGCGTCCGCTTCAGTAAAGGCCCCGCGCGCGAACATGCCGTCGATCAGGAAGAAGGGCATGGCCAGCAGCGCCGCCGCAGCCGGCAAGGTGAACGCCATGGACAGCGCCACCGCCTCGTCGAGCGCGGCCTTCGCCCCCGGCGCGTCATGAGCTTGCACCAGCCGCGCCAGACGCGGCAGCATCGCCACGCCCACCGCGATCCCAATGAGGCCTAGCGGCAATTGATAGAGTCGATCCGCCACGTTGAGATAGGTGATCGCGCCGCGCTCGAAGCTCGCCAGCGCCTGGCTCACCAGCACATTGATCTGCAGCGCCCCGCCCGCTATGGCGCCGGGCACGGCCAAGGCGGCGATCCGCATCACATTTGGCGTAATGCGCGGTGCGGAGAGCGCGGTTTCAGCGCCCGCGCGGCGCGCGCCCAGCCACACCCACACCGCCTGCAGGAGGCCGGAGGCGGACACGGCGATCGATGCGGCGATCGCCGCCTGATGTGGATCGGCGCGAAACGGCCAAACTGAAACGAGCAGGCACAGATTGAGCAGTATGGGCGCGGCCGCCGCGACAAAAAACTTGCCGCGTGCATTGAGCACGCCGGAGAACAGCGTCGCCACGCTCATGGCGACGAGATAGGGCATGGTCAGCTGCGTCAGCAGCGTCGCCAGCGCGAACGTCTCCACATCATCGACATAGCCCGCGAACAAGGCGCGGTTGATCCACGGCATGAACAAGATGGCGAGCGCGCTCAAGGCGCCCGTCGCCGCCAACAGAACCGCAAGCGCCTCGCGCGCCATCTTGTCAGCGGCCGGCGCGCCCTCGCCCGCCAGAGTTTTCGCGTACACAGGCACGAACGCCTGACTGAACGCGCCCTCGGCGAACAAGCGACGAAACAGGTTCGGAAACCGCAACGCCGCGAAAAACGCGTCCGCCACCGGCCCCGCGCCAAGCACGGCCGCGAGCACGAGGTCGCGCGCGAATCCTAGAACCCGCGAAATCAGTGTGAGGCCGCCGATGACGGCCGTGTTGCGGGCGAGACTCATTGGAGGGCCTTAACGCGCATCGCTTGCCTGCGCCACCGCCAAGGCCCGCCGTGCGGGATCGGCCGGCGCCTTGGGCTCGTGCGCCTGCAGCACGGCGATGAGACGCGCGCGCAGGTCCGCGAGTTGGCGTGCGTCCGTCACGCGCCCGCATTCAGGCGTTCGCACATAGAACGCATCTTCCGCGCGCGCGCCGCGTGAATCGATGTGCGCCGACTCGATCGATAGGCCCCGCTCCGCCAACGCGAAAGCGAGGTCCGCGAGCAGACCGGGTCGGTCCCTGCCGGACACTTCAATCAACGTCGCGTCGTCCCGCGAATCATTATCGAACCGCACCCAGGGCGTGATCGCGAAGGCCGCCGCACGGCGCGAGGCAGGCGCGGTCTCGGGCGGCGCGACATTCGCCGCCGCAGCCGCGCGCACGCGCGCGATCAGCGCAGCCAAGGCGCGGTCATCGCCGTCCGCGAAGGCGCGCCCCTCGATCGATTGCAGCGAGAACACATCGAAGGCGTGGCCGTCCCGCGTCGTGTTCACACGCGCATCGACGATATCGGCGCCGCACCCGGCGATCGCCGCCGTCAAGCTTGCGAACAGGCCCGTTCGATCCGGCGCGGTGACGAGCAGCTCACACACACCGCGCCCGGCGCGCGGCCGCGCCGCCGCATGAATGGGCGCGCTGGCCGGCCCGCCAAGTTCGCGCGCGGCGTCAATTTCGCGCGCGTGCCAAACCAGCGCGTCAAGATCGAACGAGAGCCAATATGGATCGTCCAGCGCCTCCATCCACGGCCCCACGCGCCCGGCGGCCGATGCGCCAAGCACGTCGCGCACATGCGCGCGCGCCTCGTCCGCCCGCTCGGCCAGGCGCGCGCGCACGCTGTCTTCGTCCGTTCGCCCGCCCTGCAGCGCGGCCTGCGCCAAACCGTAGAGATCGCGCAGCAATTGGCCTTTCCAGCCGTTCCAAACGCCCGGCCCCACCGCCCTGATGTCGGAGACGGTCAGCACAAGGAGCAATCGCAACCGCTCGATCGAGCCCACAATGTCGGCGAACTGCGCGATGGTCCGTGGATCGCCGATGTCCCGCTTCTGCGCGACATCGCTCATCAGCAGGTGATGACGCACCAGCCAGCCGATGAGTTCGATCTCCTCCTGCGGCATGCCAAGACGCGCGCACGCGCTGTGCGCCGCCGCTTCGCCCATGATCTGCTGGTCGCCCACGCCCTTGCCCGTGTCATGGAGCAGCATGGCGAGATAGAGCGCTCGGCGGTTGACGATCTTTGGGAAAATCTCGGTCGCCAGGGGATGTTCTTCCGCGCAGCGCCCGTGCTCAATGTCCGAGATGACGGCGATCGCCCGCAGCGTGTGCTCATCGACCGTATAATGGTGATACATGTTGAACTGCATCTGCGCCACGACGCGCCCGAATTCTGGAACAAACCGCCCAAGCACGCCCGCCTCGTTCATCAGCCGCAACGCGGCGGCCGGATTGCGCTTGGAAGCAGCGATGGCGAGAAACACGTCCGCCGCATCCCGCGAGGCGCGCAGCTCCGGCGTGATGCGGCGCAGGCGCGCCTGAATGTCCGAATAAAGCGCGGGATGCACGTCAAGATCGCGCCGATCGGCGATCTCGAACACGCGCAGCAGATTGAGCGGCGCATCAAGCACGTCGCCCGTTTGCGCCATCAGCCGCCCGCCCTCGACGCAAAACCCCGCTTCATCAAGCATGGTCTCCTTCTGGCGCGTAGGAAACAGCCGCGCCAGGCCGCGCGGCGCGAGCTTGGCGTGGTCGCGTTCGAGCTTGGCGCAAATCGCCCGCGTCAGCACGCCCACATCCTTCGCCACGAGGAAATAATGGCTCATGAACCGCTCGACGGCCTGCTGATCGCCGCGCGCGACATAGCCCATGCGCGCCGCGATCTCCGGCTGCAAATCGAAGGTGAGCCGCTCTTCGGCGCGGCCCGTAAGAAAATGCAGATGGCAGCGCACCGTCCAGAAAAAATTCGTCGCGCGGCGGAACCGGCGCGCCTCGTCCGGCGTGAACACGCCCGCCTTCACATAATCGTCCGCGCGCTCCAGCCCATAGACGTGGCGCGCCATCCAATAGAGCGTGTGGAGGTCGCGCAGGCCCCCTTTGCCCTCTTTCAAATTGGGCTCGACCATATAGCGCGACGCGCCGGCGCGCGCATGACGCTCGTCTCGTTCGGCAAGCTTCGCCGCGATGAAATTGGTGTGCTCGTGCGCCACCACATCCTTGCGGAACCGCGCTTTCAGATCATCAACGAGCGCGCGGTCCCCGGCGATGAAGCGCAGATCAAGCAGCGCCGTCTGGATTGTGTGGTCCGCGCGCGCGAGCTTGAGGCACTCGTCGATGGATCGTGCGGCATGGCCGACCTTCAGCGACATGTCCCACAGCATGTAGAGCATGTATTCAATGACGCTCTCGGCCCAGGGCGTCTGCTTGTAGGCGCGTAGAAAAAGCAAATCGATGTCCGAGGAGGGCGCAAGGCCGCCGCGCCCATAACCGCCGACGGCGACGATGGCGAACTTTTCCCCCGCCGTCGGATTGCGTGAGCGAAACACATGCGTCGTCGTGAAATCGTGGAGCGCGCCGAGGCCCACATCCGCGACCTTGGCCAACAGCCGCGCCACCGCGTAGCCGCTCTCGCCTTCCTCCAGCCGCTCCTTGGCGATCGCGCGCCCGCGGAACAGCGCGCCGTGGATAAGTTCGCGCGCGCGCTTTTTGAGCGCGGCTTCCTGGCCGATGCAGTCGAGCGCCGCCGCGCTGAGCTGGGCGCGCAATTTCGCGGCGTCGACAACATCTTCCACGCGTGCGGGCTTGATCCGTTTCGCCATGCGCTTACCTTGCATAGAAGTGCGGCTCTGGGAGGAGGCTTACGCTTCCGTCATGAATGTGTTGTTCGCCTCGATGGACGCAAGTTCGCCAGATTTCGCCGCCACAGGGAAGCTGAAAGGGGCCGCGCGGCTACCTCGCGTGGTCCATGGCCGGTAAAAGAGGAGAACCGCTGATGCGGAGCGGTGGGGCGCGCACGACCCGTTTGGCGACCGTGGACGATGAAGTCCGCATTCGCCCGATCGACGCCGCCGAGCGGCGCGATATGCTTCTGGAAGAGCGGATATTGCGCTCCCAGATTCAGCGCGAGCGCGCCTCCGCCTATTGGTTCGCGGCCACTAAATGGGGCATCGCCGGGCTTGTCGCCGGCATCTGCATCGGCGGTTACATCATGTATGTCGCCTCGGTTGCAACGCTCCCCTTAGCGCAAAACGCCCTCGCCCAGGGAGCGGCGATCGAGTCCGCGCGCAGCCAGTTGGAGGAGGCCTCCGGCCTTCCGCCAGAGGCGTTGCCGGGCGGCCAGCGTCCGGCGCAGCGGCCAGCCCAACGGCCCTAGAGCCTGATCGATTGAGATTGAATCAATCTCAAACGTGAATCAGGCTCTAAATCAATAATTTAGAGCGCGATGGCCGCCAAAACCGGTATCCAATTTTGGCTATCGCGCTCTAATCGCGGCGGCTTAAGTCCTTGAGTTGATAGAGCAACGCCTGCGCTTCGCGCGGCGACAGCGCGTCGATGTCGAGCTCCGCGAGCATTTTATCCACAGGCGACGGTTCGCTTTGCGCCGCCGGCGCCGACTCGAACAGCGGCAAATCGCTCATAAGGGCGCCCCCTTTGGGCCCGCGCCCCGCCTCCAGCCGCGCCAGCAGCGCACGGGCTCGCTCCACCACCGCCTTGGGCGCTCCCGCGAGCTTGGCCACCTGCACCCCATAGGACCGGTCCGCCGGACCGGGCGCGACTTCGTGCAAAAAAACCAGATCGCCTTTCCACTCGCGCGCGCGCAGATGCGCGTTCGCGCATGCGGAAAGCTTCTCCGAGAGACTGGTGAGTTCGTGGTAGTGTGTCGCGAACACCGCCCGGCAGCGATTGACCTCATGCAGGTGCTCGCTGGTCGCCCAGGCGAGCGCCAATCCGTCATAGGTCGCCGTCCCGCGCCCGATTTCATCCACAACCACGAGTGAGCGCGGCCCCGCCTGATTGAGGATCGCGGCGGTCTCGACCATTTCGGTCATGAACGTTGACCGGCCCCGCGCCAGATCGTCCGACGCGCCCACGCGCGCGAACAGGCGGTCCACCAGCCCGAGCTTCAGCCGCCGCGCCGGCACGTAACTGCCCGCCTGAGCCAGAATAGCCAGCAGCGCGATCTGGCGCAGATAGGTGCTCTTGCCCGCCATGTTCGGCCCGGTGACCAGCAGCAGGCGCGCGCCCGCCTGGCCCGCCGCGTCGAGCCGCGCATCATTGGCCGTGAAGCCCTTGCCGTCGCTCTTGAGCGCGGCCTCGACCACGGGATGACGCGCGCCTTCGGCGATCAGCGCGCCGCTTTCCTCGATCTCGGGGCGCACGGCGCCGGCTTCCTCAGCCCATTCCGCCAGCGCGGCGGACACATCCAGCGTCGCGAGCGCGGCGCCCGCCGCGCGGATCGGCCGCTCGAGCGCGCCGATCCGGCGTACGAAATCCTGAAATAACGCCAACTCGCGCGCCAGCGCGGTTTCCCCCGCGCGCGCGATCTTGGCGTCGAGTTCGATCAGTTCGCCCGTCGTGAAGCGCGCGGCGCTGGCGATCGTCTGGCGATGGATGAAGCGCGCCGCGTGCGCCACGCCGAGCAGCGCGTCGGCATGCTTGGCGGTGACCTCGATATGATAGCCGAGGACGCCATTGTGCCTGATCTTGAGGCTGGCGATCCCGGTCTCGGCGGCGAGATCGCTTTGCAGCGCCGCGATCACCGCGCGGCTATGATCGCGCAGCGCGCGCGCTTCATCCAAGGCGGGGTCGTAACCCGGCGCGATGAATCCGCCATCGCGCGCGACCAGCGGCAGGTCTGGCGCCAGGGCGCGTTCGAGATCGACCGTGAGATGCGCCATCTCGATGGCGCACGCCGAGGAGAGCGCGCGGCACGCCTCCTCGATCTCGCTTGGCGCGTCGCCCGTAACGCCCAGGCACCGCACGGCGGCGCGATCACCCGCGCACAGCCCATCGCGCAGCGCCGCCAGATCGCGCGGACCCGCCCGGCCCAGCAGCGCGCGCGTTAGGCAGCGGCTCACATCGCCAGCCCGGCGCAGTTCCGCGCGCACGCCGGCGCGGCTCTCCGGATAGGCGACGAAGAACGATACGGCGTCCAGGCGCCGCGAAATCGCGGTCACATCGAGCAGCGGCGCGGCCAGACGCGCGCCCAACAGCCGCGCGCCCGGCCCCGTGAGGGTGCGATCCACCGCCGCAAGCAGCGTCGCATCGCGCCCGCCGCGCAGCGTGCGGTCAATCTCCAGCGCAGCGCGGCTCGCCGCGTCGATCGCCATCACGGCGTCCGCGCGCGCTTGGCGCGGCGGCGCAAGGCGCGCCGCAAGCCCCGCCTGAGTCAGCTCCACATAATCGATCAGCAGCGCGAGGGCGCTGAGCTCCACCTTGCTGAAATCGCCGAACGCATCGAGCGTCGCCACTTCGTGAAGCGCACGCAAGCGCTGCTCGCCCCACCTTGAATCGGCCTTGAGCGCGGGCCGCATCGTCACCGGCGCGCCTGCCGGCGCGCGCGCGCCATCGCGATCAGCCACCAGCACCTCCGCCGCGCCAAGCGCGGCGAGCTCGTCTTCCAGATGCGCTAGCGCACAACGCCGCGTCTCCAACTCGCCGGTCGACACGTCGGTCCAGGCCAGCGCGCACTCATCATGGCCGAACGCCAGCGCCGCGAGGCGGTTTGGCGCGCGCGCATCGAGCAGCGCGTCCTCCGTCAGCGTGCCGGGCGTGACCACCCGCACCACATCGCGTCGCACAATCGATTTCGAACCGCGCTTTTTGGCTTCGGCGGGATCCTCCATCTGCTCGCAAATTGCGACCCGATGACCGGCGCGGATGAGCTTCAGCAGATAAGCGTCCGCCTGGCGCCACGGCACGCCGGCCATTGGAATGTCTTCACCCTTGTGTTGGCCCCGCTTGGTCAGCGCGATGCCGAGCGTCGCGGCCGCGTCCACCGCATCCGAAAAAAACAATTCGTAAAAATCGCCCATGCGAAAAAACAACAGCGCATCCGGATGCGCCGCCTTCGCGGCGAAATACTGCGCCAGGAAGGGCGAGGCCTCGCGCGCGGAAGCCGCGCCAGCCTGGGTCGAGGAATCGGCCATCTTGCTTCTCTAGCAAATCGCCGCGCGCTCCGCATTGACCGCGACCGCGCGCCCTTTACGGTGCGCCCAAATTTGAGGCCCGCATGACGCGCATGTCCGACGAAAAACGCTCCATAACGGATGAGGAGGCGCTTGCCTTTCACCGCTGGCCGACGCCTGGCAAGCTCTCCGTCACGCCCACCAAGCCGATGGCCACCCAACGGGACCTTTCGCTCGCCTACTCGCCGGGCGTAGCCGCGCCGGTGCGCGCCATCGCCGAAGACCCTGACAAGGCCTACGATTACACCTCCAAGGGCAATCTCGTCGCCGTCGTCTCCAATGGCACGGCCATCCTCGGCCTTGGCAATCTAGGCGCCATGGCCTCCAAGCCGGTGATGGAGGGAAAAAGCGTCCTGTTCAAACGCTTCGCTGACGTTGACTCGATCGACATCGAAGTGACGACCCAGGATGTCGAGGAATTTATCACCACCGTCCGCAACATCGGGCCCACCTTCGGCGGCATCAACCTCGAAGACATCAAGGGCCCCGAATGTTTCATCATCGAAAGCCGCCTGCGTGACGAACTAGACGTGCCCGTTTTCCATGACGATCAGCACGGCACCGCCATCATCGCCGCCGCCGGCCTCTTGAACGCTTGCGAACTGACCGGCCGCAAACTCGCCGACATAAAAGTCGTCGTAAACGGCGCCGGCGCGGCTGGATTATCCGTAGCCGGATTGATCAAGACGCTCGGCGTCCGTCACGACAACGTCGTAGTCTGCGATCGCGAAGGGCCGATCTATCGCGGCCGCGAAAAAGGCATGGACCAGTTCAAAGCCGCCTTCGCGGTGGATACGCCCGCACGCAGCCTGGCCGAGGCGATGAAAGGCGCCGATTGCTTCATGGGCCTCTCCGTCGCCGGCGCGGTGACCAAGGACATGGTCAAGTCCATGGCGAAGAAGCCGCTCATTTTCCCCATGGCCAATCCCGATCCCGAAATTTCGCCGGAGGATATTCTCGATGTCCGCAAGGACGCCATCATCGCCACCGGGCGATCCGACTATCCCAACCAGATCAACAATGTGTTGGGCTTTCCCTATATTTTCCGCGGCGCGCTCGATGTCCGCGCACGGACCATAAATGAGGAGATGAAGGTCGCCGCCGCGCGCGCGCTGGCCGCGCTCGCCAAGGAGGACGTGCCGGACCAGGTCGCCGCCGCCTATCAGGGCAAGCGCCTGAAATTCGGGCCTGATTACATCATCCCCACGCCGTTCGATCCGCGCCTCATCTCAACGGTGCCGCCCTATGTGGCCCAGGCCGCAATGGATACGGGCGTCGCGCGCCGGCCCATCGCCGACATGGCCGCCTATCGCAACGAGCTGGCCCAACGCCTCGATCCCACCGCCGCGTTGCTGCAACGCGTTCAAAATCGCGTGCGGCAGGCCAAGCGCAAAATCGTCTTCGCTGAAGGCGAGGAACCGAGCGTCATCCGCGCGGCGCTATCATTTCAAGATCTGGGCCTAGGCGAAGCGATCCTTCTTGGCCGCGAAGAGCAGATCAAGGCGAACCTTGCCGCGCTCGGCATGGCGCAGGAGGCGACGCCGACCATCGTCAACGCCCGCATCAGCACGCACAATACGGCGTACACGGATTATCTTTACGCCCGCCTGCAACGTTATGGCTATTTGAACCGGGACGCCCAGCGCCTCGTCAACCAGGACCGCAACGTTTTCGCCGCCTGCATGCTCGCCCACGGCCATGCCGATGGCATGGTCACCGGCGTCACGCGCAATTTCTCCACCGCGCTTGAAGACATCCGCCGCGTTTTGGATCCCGCGCGCGGCCAGCGCATGTTGGGCCTCTCCATCGTGCTTTCCAAGGGCCGCACGATCTTCATCGCCGATACAAACGTCGCGGAATTTCCCGACGCGCCGGAACTCGCTCAAATCGCCGTTCAGACCGCCGCCGTGGTCCGCGCATTCGGCCTTGTGCCGCGCGTCGCCTTCGTCTCGCATTCGACCTTCGGCAATCCCAAGCTCGAACGCGCGGAGAAATTGCGCGAAGCCGTTTCTATCCTCGACCGCCGGGACGATATTGACTTTGAATACGAGGGTGAAATGTCGCCGGAGGTGGCGCTGGCGCCTGGCGCACGGACGCTCTTTCCTTTCTCACGCCTCACCGAGCCCGCGAATGTGCTGATCATGCCGGCCATTCATTCCGCCTCCATCGCCACCAATCTTTTGACGGTGCTTGGCGGCGCCACGGTCATTGGCCCTCTGCTCACCGGCGTCGAAAAATCGGTGCAGATCGCGCCCTTGGGCGCGCGCGTGACTGACATCGTCACCTTCGCGGCCATGGCGGCGTTCGAAGTGGTGCCGGAACGCTAAGCCTGAGCGCTAAACGGCCGCGCCGGGTCGCCGCGCGCGCAGCCACTCAACCAGGCAGAGCGCCACCGCGATCATGCCGATCCAGGTCGCGAACACGAACACATCGGCGAACGCCGCCGCGCGCGCGCCTTCGCCCGCCTCGCCGCGCGCATCGATAAAGGCGCCGATCCGTGGGCGGAAGATAACGCCGATCAGCAGCGTCAGCGACGAGAGCAGCGCATATTGCACGGCCGCGAAATTCTTGTTCACGATCGAGGAGAGCCACGCCACATAGACCGCGCCGGCGAATCCTCCCGCGATGTTCTCCATGAACACGGCCGCCGTCAGCCGCGCCAAGGCGGGCCCTGGCGTCACCCCATCGAGCACGCTCGCGCCCGTGGCCGAGACAAGCGCCAGCACGCCGCGCGTCATCGCCTCGAACAGCGGGCCGACGCCCGTGGCGCTCAAAAACGCGGCCAGCCCCGGCGCGCCCATGGCGAGATCCGCGTAGAGAAGATTAGTGAGCGCCGCAACCAGCGCGCCAAGAACGAGCGAAATCATCCGCCCCAGCCGCAACAGCGCAAGCCCGCCAAGCGCGATGCCGAGAATGGTCGCCAGCACGCCGACCATTTTCGACGCCAGCGCCACGTCCGCGTTCGAATGCCCGAGCACATTGAGATAAAATGGATTGGCGAACGAACCCCAGATCGAATCCGCGATGCGATAGGTCAGCACGAGCGCGAGGATCGGCAACGCCCACAGCCAGAAGCGGCTGGCGATATCGGCGAGCGGCGCTAGAACGCGCGCATAAAGCACGTCGCTGATGCGATAGAGCCCAGGTCCCCGCTCAGCCGCGACGCCGCCCACCGCGCCGCTCCGCGCGAGCCAGAACGAAATAAGCAGCGGCAAGCCGGTCGTGGCGAACAGGATGAGCGGCACCTGGCGATCCTGAAATTCACGCACGCTCGGCGGCGTTTCAGAGGTGAGCGAGGAGACCATGAAGCCGATGATCGCGAACGCCGCCCAGCCCCAGCCCATGAGAACCGGCGCCAACGCCATGGCGCGCCGCCGCCCCGCCGCGAGATCGTACCTCCCGCTTGCCGCCGGCGCGGCCTCGCGCGGGCGCACGAGCGGTTCGGGTGCGAACAATGTGGCGATCATGGTCATCGCCATCAGCACGCTCATAACCATAAAGGTCGCCGGCCAGCCGGCCGCGGCGTCGGTCGCGCTCGCCCATACATCCGCGAGCAAAAGCGCCACCGCGCCGCCGGCGAAGGCCGCGATCCGATAGCCCAATTGATAGCGCGTCGAGAGAAGATCGAGTGGTGCGCCCTCATGCGCGACCTCGATCCGCCAGGCGTCGATCACGATGTCCTGCGTCGCCGAAAAGAACGCCGCCAGCGCCGCAAGGCCGGCGAAGAGGCCAATATCCGTACGCGGATCGATTCCAGAGAGGCCGAACAGACACGCCGTGATCACGATCTGCGCGAAAAACAGCCACAACCGCCGCCGCCCGGCCGAACGCAGAAGCGGCGGCCCACCCCAGTCCAGCAAGGGCGCCCACAGAAACTTGAACGCGTAGGCGAGCGCGATCCAGGACACGATGCCGATTGTCGTCAGATCGACCTCGGCGTTGGCGAGCCAGGCGGACAGCGAGCCGACCACCAGCGCATTCGGCAGGCCGGCCGCGAACCCCAGCGCCGTCATCACCCAGATCGTGCGCTGATCGCGCATGGGCCGCGGCGCGGCGAGAACGGCGTCGGTCATGGCGGCTCCCACGTTTAGCTCGGAGAAACGCTGCCCGTCTTCGCGCCACTCGTAAAGCGGGCCGCGACCGACGCCAATTGCATCAGATCGAAGGGCTTGGTCAGGAAATCGTCCATGCCCGCCTCAAGGGCGGCGCGCCGGTCCTCCTCCGCGACATCGGCCGTCACCGCCACAATCGGCGCCGCGCGGCTGAGGCCAAAGCCGGCGCGAATGGCGCGCGCGGCCGCGAGGCCATCCATGCGCGGCATGCGCAGGTCGAGCAGGATGAGATCATAGGCCGAGGCCGCCGCCGCCGCGACCGCCTCCTCGCCATCGCCGACAACGTCGATGACGCCGCCCGCCCGCGCCAGGATCGTGCGCGCCAGGAGCGCGTTGATGGGATTGTCCTCCGCGAGCAGAATGCGCGCGCCGGTGAGCAGCGCCGTCTCCTCGCGGTCGTCACGCGCCGCGCGCGTCGCGCGCGCCGGCCCCTTGCCCATCGCCACGCGAATGCGCTCGATAAGGGAGGCGCGCCGCAGCGGTTTGATGAGATAGTGCGCAACGCCCAATTGACGGTAAGGCCCGATCGCCTCGCGCTCTTCCTGCGCAATGAGCACAATCGAAGCGCCCGCGCGCGCCGTGCATGCGGCGATGGCGCGCGCATCGATCGTGCGTTCATGATCAATGAGTATGACGTCCGAATGTTCGTCCGTAGGCAGATGATCGATCGCCGCCGCGCGCGCGCCGGCGTTGATCAGCGTCGCCTCCAGCGTCCGCGCCATGATCGGCGACGTCGTCGCATACGCCACCCGTGCGCCGTCGAGACGCGGCCCGGGCGAAAGCGGCGGCAGAAAATCCAGCGGCAGCTCAACCCAGAACGCGGCGCCTTCGCCCGCCGCGCTGTCGAGGCCAACTTCCCCGCCCATGGCGTGCGCGAGCTTGCGCACGATCGCCAGCCCCAGCCCCGCGCCGCCATAGAGGCGCGCGATCGACGCGTCCGCCTGCTGAAATTCGCCGAATATCATGCTCTGTTGCGCGGCCGGCACGCC
>CADEEL010000021.1:0-39361 GCA_902826335.1 uncultured Alphaproteobacteria bacterium | reverse complement strand
TGCTCACCCGAATCGCGCAACGCCGCGACGTGCGCGCGCGCATCCGGCTCAAGCGCGCTTTGCCCGATCAGCTTGGCCAGGCCCAGAACGCCGTGCAGCGGCGTGCGCAATTCGTGGGTCAGCGTCGCGAACAGCACCGTCTTGGCCCGGTCAGCCTGCGCCGCCGCCGCGGCGCGCTCTGTGACATCGCGCGCCAGCGCCACGCGCGACCCGTCCAGCAGCCGCCGCTCAACCCATTCATAAAGCCGGCCATTGGCGCCCAACGCATCGTAGCGCCGCATGCCTTCGCTGAAAAATCCATCCTCGGCGCGCGTGGGCCCCGGCGGCGCGCCCTCAGGGCATACGACGCCAAAAGCGCGATTGGCGCGCAGAATGCGCCCATCCGGTGCGATGTGCGCGACAGGATCTGGCGCGGCCTCGAGCGGATCGAGGAAGGAAAGCGGCGCGGGGGCGGCCATGAGCCGCGATAAAGCCGTGCGCTGCTTAATAGACTCTAAGACGTTGCGCAGGCGCCGGCGCGCATAATCGCGGGCCCCGCCTCCGCCCGCGCCCATTGGCGCCGCAGGCTCAAGGCCTCGGCGATGTGCGCGCGCCCGACGGCCCGTGCGCCGTCAAGATCGGCGATGGTGCGCGCCACCCGCAAGGTGCGGTGATAGCCGCGCGCCGACAGCGCCAGCGCTTCGCTCGCCGCCGATAGTAACACCGCGCCCTTTTCATCAGGCGCGGCGATCCGCTCAAGCTCGGGCGGTTGGGTGCGCCCATTGGTGAGGTCTTCGCCCGCGCCAAGCTCCGCGCCGCGCGCGCGCTGAAGGGCCCGCGCCGCCGCAACGCGCGCGGCGACCTCCGCGCTGCCTTCGCCGGAGGGGGGCAGTGCGAGATCGGCCGCCGTCACCGCCGGCACGTCGATCTGGATATCGATGCGGTCCAGCAATGGTCCTGAGAGCCGCGCCTGGTAGTCGATGGCGCAGCGCGGCCCGCGCCGACACGCGCCGACGCCCGGCCCGCCGCCGCAGCGGCATGGATTCATCGCCGCCGCCAACAAAAAACGCGCGGGATACGTGACGCGATGATTGGCCCGCGCGATCGAAACTTCACCCGTCTCCAGCGGCTGGCGCAGCGCATCGAGCGCATGCTGGGCGAATTCCGGTAATTCATCGAGGAACAGCACGCCATGATGCGCGAGACTGATTTCCCCAGGCCGCACCCGCAAGCCCCCACCCACCAGCGCGGCCATGGACGCCGAATGGTGCGGCGCGCGAAACGGCCGCGTGCGCGTCAGGCGCCCGCGCTCGAGCAGCCCCGCCACGCTTTGCAGCTGGCTCACCTCCAGCAGCTCCCCCGCCGAGAGCGGCGGCAAGAGGCCCGGCAGGCGCTGCGCGAGCATGGACTTGCCCGATCCTGGAGGGCCGACCAGCAGGATATTGTGCCCGCCGGCGGCGGCGATTTCGAGCGCGCGCTTGGCCTGCTCCTGGCCCTTCACGTCCCGCAGATCGGGCACCGTATTCCCTTCGATCAATTCGCCGCGCTCGGCCGCGCGAATAACACCGGAGCCGCGAAAGTGATTGATCAGCGCAATGAGCGAGGGCGCGGCCAGCACATCGCCATCGGCCCACGCCGCCTCCGCGCCGCACGCGGCCGGACAAATCAGCTTGAGCCCCATGGCGTGCGCGGCCATCGCCGCCGGCAAGGCGCCCGGCGTCGCCGCCAGCGATCCGTCCAGCCCCAGCTCGCCAAACGCCAAGGCGGAATCGAGCGCATCCTTCGGCACGACCCCGATCTCGGCCATCAGCGCCAACGCGATCGGCAAATCGTAATGCGAGCCCTCTTTCGGCAGATCGGCCGGCGCCAGATTAACGATGACGCGCCCCGCCGGCACGGCGAGGCCAAGGCTCGCGAACGCCGCGCGCACCCGCTCCCGGCTCTCGGACACCGCCTTGTCGCCAAGGCCGACAATGACGATGCCGGCCACGCCGCCGGCGAGCTGCACCTGCACCTCGACGCGCTTTGGCTCGAGCCCGACAAATGCGACCGTGACCGCGCTGGTGGACATGAACGCCCCCGACTTATCCACAAGTCCGCACTCAGCTTAGACACAACAAGAACAAAGTGGCAACTAAAAACGAACGAATAAATGCGGCACTGTATCGATCACGCTGGTTAGAATCCTGCGCCCCGACTCGCGCGCCGTCAACGCAGGCGATCGTCGAACCACGCCCCGCGCCAATGCAGCGGCAAGGGCCCCGCGCCGACCACCATCAAATCGAAGCGCAGCCGCGCCCCATCCAGCCGCCAGCGCCGCGCCAGATAGAGCGCCGCATTGGTCAAGCGCCCTTGTTGGTGGGGCCCGATCGCCTCCGACCCCGCCAGCGCCGTGCGCCGCGCCTTCACCTCCACGATGACGAGCACGCCGCCCTTGAGCGCCGCCAAATCCACCTCGCCATGCGGCGTGCGCAGCCGCCGGCCAAGAATGCGGTAGCCCTTGAGCATCAACCAAACCATGGCGATGAGTTCGCTCGCCCGCCCGCGCCGCTCCGCCGCGCGCCGGTCCCGCCTCACAACGCGTCCTTAAGCGCCAGCGCGCGCGCATAGACATCGCGTCGCGGCAGCGCGAACCGCCGCGCGACCTCGTCGGCCGCGTCCTTCACGGACAGATGTGCCAGCGCGGCTTTAAGCGCCGCGTCCACTTCATCCGGGTCCGGCGCATCTGCGCCTTCCGGCGGGCCGACGAGAATGACGATTTCACCCTTCGGCGCCGGCGCCTGCGCATAATGCACGGCCAGCGCATCGAGCCGATCGCGCCGGAATTCCTCGAACATCTTGGTGAGTTCGCGCGCGACAACGCCGTCGCGCGGGCCGAGCGTGGCCGCCAGCGCGGCGAGCGCCTCAGCCAGACGCGGCCCCGACTCATAGAAGACAAGCGTGGCGCGAAGGTCCGCCACTTCACCGATCGCGCGCGCGCGCGGCCCGGCCTTGGCAGGCAGAAAGCCGGCGAACAGAAATCGATCGCTCGGCAGGCCAGCCGCGCAAAGCGCCGCCAGAACCGCTGAGGGCCCCGGAATCGGAAACACTGAATGGCCCGCCGCGATCGCCGCGCGCACCAGCCGATAGCCCGGATCGGAAATCAGCGGCGTGCCCGCATCGCTGACCAGCGCCACCCGCTCGCCCGCTTCGAGCGCGGCCAGCGCCGACGCGCCCGCCCGTGCTTCATTGTGCTCGTGATACGAATCGAGACGCGCGCCGAGGCCATGCGCGCTGAGCAGCTTCTGCGTCACGCGCGTATCTTCCGCGAACACGCGGTCCGCGCCGGCCAGCACATCGAGCGCGCGCAGCGTGATATCCCGCAGATTGCCGATCGGCGTCGCCACGATATAGAGGCCCGGCGCCAGCGGGCGTGGACCTGGCGCGCGGGCGCCGCTAGGTTCGCTGGCGTTCGCGTCGCCCGGCGGCGTGGATGAAGATCGGGGATCGGTCATGACCAAGCGACAATCATCACCGCGCGCGCGGCTCGCGCCAAGCCCACGCGCCCTCAGCGGCGCGGCTTTGTTTGGCATGGCCGCCGCTTTGAGCGCCTGCGCCACCGCGCCCGGCCCCGGCCCCGGCGGCCCCGCGCCGCCGCCGACTCAGCCGGGCACGCAGGTATTGACGCGCGACGGCGTGACCCCGCCTTTCATGGCCAATCGGCCCTTGACGCGCATCGGCCTACTTCTGCCCTTTTCGACCCGCCCGGCGGACGCCGCCGCTCTCTACAGCGCGGCCGAGCTCGCCCTGTTCGATCACGGCAATCAAAACATGCTGCTCATTCCCCGCGATTCGGGCGGCGACGCCGCCGCCGCGGCCGCGGCCGGCCAGGCGCTGTTGCGCGATGGCGCGGACATCATCGTCGGCCCCGTGCTGCGCGAGGGCGTTGAGGGCGTCGCGCGCGCCGTGCAGCGCGAGCAGGTGCCGGTGATCGGTTTTTCGTCCGATCGCACCGTCGCCGGCAACGGCGTCTATCTGCTGAGCTTTCAGTTGGAGGATGAAGTCGCGCGGCTCATCGCCTACGCCGCCGCGCAAAACATCCGCACCGTGGCGCTTCTGGCGCCCGCCAATGAATACGGCCGGCGCGTGCAGCAAAGCCTCACCGTCGAGGCACGCCGCAACGGCGTGACGGTTGCGTTGACCGAAACCTACACCCGCTCCGACGCCGAGGCGTCCGCGGCCGCCGAGCGTCTCGGCCGCGCCACGCAGGCGACGCCCGTTCAAGCCATCATCATCGCCGAGAGCGGTTCGGCGTTGCGCGCCACAGGGCCTGCGCTGCTGCGCGGCGGCGTCAATCCCCGCCAAACCCGTTTGCTCGGCACCAGCGCCTGGGCCGGCGCTGATGCGCAGCGCGAGCCGACGCTCGCCGGCGGCTGGTACGTGGCGCCGGATCCCGGCGCGCGCACCAATTTCGAACGCCGCTATCAACAAGCCTATGGCGCGGCGCCGACGCGTTTGTCTTCGCTTTCGTACGACGCCATCGCGCTCGCCGCGCTCTTGTCGAACGATCGCGGGCCGGCTGGCTTTTCCCGCCAGGGCCTCGAAAACAGAGAAGGGTTCGCGGGCTCGGACGGCATCTTCCGCTTCCGCCCCGATGGCTCAATCGAACGGGGCTTGGCCATCATGGAAGTGCGCGCGAACGGCGCCCAGCCCATCGATCCCGCGCCGCGCCGGTTCACCACGCCGGCGACCTGACGCGCGCCGCCCGATGCAATATTTGCACACCATGGTGCGCGTGGCGGACTTGAGCGCCGCGCTTGATTTCTATTGCGCCAAGCTCGGCCTTGAGGAAGTGCGCCGCTTCGACAATGAGGCCGGCCGTTTCACGCTCGTCTTCCTCGCCGCGCCGGGCGATGTCGCAAGGGCACGCGAAGACAGCGCGCCCCTCGTTGAACTCACCTACAATTGGGATGCCGAGGAATATGCCGGCGGGCGGAATTTCGGCCACCTCGCCTATCGGGTCGATGACATTTACGCCGCGTGCGAGCGGCTGATGCAAGGCGGCGTGACCATCAACCGCCCACCCCGCGACGGGCGCATGGCGTTCGTCCGCTCGCCCGATGGCATCTCGATTGAGCTGTTGCAAAATGGCGCGGCGCTTGCACCGGCTGAACCGTGGGCCTCCATGCCCAACACCGGAACCTGGTGAAGTTCACAAACGCGGTTGCGCATAATGCGCGGCGAGCCCCTCGACATAGGCGCCCCACGCCGCATCGCGGATCGTTGCATGCGTTTGCAGCGCGCTTCTATCGCCGCCGAGCCAGGCGAGCATCGCCGCCGCGCCGTCGAAGCCGGACCGCAGCGCCGCCGCGATGCCGTGGCCGGACAGCGGATCGTGCGCCACCGCCGCATCGCCGATCGCCAGCCAGCCATCGCCAGCGATCGCATCGAGCCGCGACGAACCCGCCGCATAGCGCGTCACGGACGCCGGCGACAATTCTTGGAGCCGCCGCCTCGTTGCGGGCGGCGGAAGCGGCGCCGCTTTCAGATTGTCGCGCGTCTGAAAACTCACCACCAGCGCATCTTTCAGCCCCGCCGAATACCACCAGCCGGCCTCCGTCCGTTCGATCAACAAACGCGGATCGTCCACGACCCCGGTATGGCGCGCGTGGAGCGCGATCAGACGGTCATGCTGGAGGCGCTTGGCCCCGGCGCGGCGCGCGAACGCGCTGACACGCCCGCTCGCATCGAGCACCGCATCGGCGGCGCATTCAAGGACTTCGCCTTCGGCGGACAACACAAGTCGAAATGGCGAAACACCCGCAAGCCCATGAAACCGCGCCTTCAGTACATGCGCACCCGCCGCTTCGGCGCGGGCGCGAAGGCCTTCATCGAATGTCAGGCGATCGAGATTCCAACCGCGCCCGTGCGGCCGGGTCAGGTAATCATGTGTTGTCTCTTCGCCCGTCCAATTCACGCGCACGCCCGCGCTGGCGCGGTGACCCTCCGTGGACGGATCAATAAGCCCGGCTCGGGCGAGCAAGGGCGCGGCCTCTGGCGGAACGCATTCGCCCGCCTTGGCGCGCGCGCCCGCTTCAATAAGCGTGCACGCAGCGCCGTTGCGCGCCAGATAAAGCGCCGCTGCCGCCCCGGCGGGCCCGCCGCCGATGATGGCGATGCGCGCGCTCAAGTGGCGTCGGCGGGCTTTTCTTCCTCTTCGGGCAGGCTCCGTTCTGTTTCCGCCCACACGCGCGCGGGCCCACCCGCCGGCGCGGGCCGCTCAGCCACCACGCCCAATTGCGGCCACCGCTCGAGAAAGGCGAGGTAGGTTTGCTCGCGGTCCGCATCGTAGCCGCGATGCCATTTCTTGCGCGATGCGAACGCCAGCGCTGTCGCGCGCGCTTCCGGCGTCGTCGCCGCCATCAGCGCCTGATACTGCGCGTCGGTCATCACATCGTTCGGCGCCGCCGCCGGCCAATAGGTCGGCAGGTAGGGGTCCACCTCCGGGTTTTGGCCGGAGCCGCAATTGATGAAATCCGCCTGCCACGGCACCGCCATCCAGCGCGAAATCCCGCCAGGAAGCAGCCCATCAACCGGCCCGCCGGCGCCAAGCACCTCCGCTTGCGACATCTCGGCTGGATAATTCGGCTCCGCCGCCGCGCGGCGGCGAATGCGGAATGGCGCCGTATAAATCCCGCGCTGACGGATCACCCACGGAAACTCGATGCCGGGATGGAAGGGGCCGCCATAGGCCGCATCCAATTGCGCGCGATCGAGCGCGCCGGGCAATTCGGCGATCGGGATTTCTTCGAGCCGCGTAGGCACGCGCGGACCGCCTGGTGCAAGATCCGCGTCGAAATCACCTTCCGCCCAATGGCTGAGCGCCGCATACTGATGCGGCAACAGCGCTTGAAACTCTCGCGCTCCGCCCGTCACCACATCGCCGAGATAAGGCGGCCAGGCGCGCTCCTCCGCGAGATTGTACGAAGGATCGCGCATGCGCCGGAAGATCGCCTTGCGCGCTTCGGCGTTCGCGACGCTGGAATCGGCCAGCCGCGCAAGCGTCGCGGCGTTGAGGAAGTCATGCGCAGCGCCATGCCCGAAATCGCGTGCAAAGCCCGCATTCACCCACTGGTGCTGCCACATGCGCTCCAGCAGCGGATAGATTTCGCGCGCGAACGAGGGCCGCCGGCTGAGCGAGGGGGACGCGCTTGTCGCGTACACAAGATCATAGGCTGACACCACGGGCGCGAGACCCGGCGCATAGTCCGGCGGCGCGGCGGTGAACCACGCGCCCTGCACCGGCAGCGTGCGCCCATTCATGCGCACCACGGCGTCGACGGGCCCATCGGACACGTCATCATGCCAGCCGTCATTATTGGCGAACTGGTTGATCTCGCTGTCCGCCGGCACGCCGCGCGACACGCCCCAGCCGCCCAGCATGATCAGCCGACCGGCTTCATCCGTCCGCATTTCGCCGAGCGACGTCACCGTTCCGCGGAACCGGCCCGTATCGAACGCCGCGCGTTGGTTCGGTCCGCTGACCGTGCGTGGGCCTGGCCGGATCGACAGCGACTCGCGGTCCGTCACGTCGGCGTTGCGCAACCCGGACCGGTAGGGCTCACCCCGCCGCGTGCCGGCTTCCGGCACGTCGAACGGGTTATGAAATTGCCGCCACGCCGCCTTTGTGTTCGCGACCTCGGCGGTCCAGCTGATCTCTGCGTCGCGCGAAGTAAGTTCGCGCACCACCCGGCCCGCCGCGTCGAGACCGAATATACGATAGCGCACGGCCTGCCGCTTGAAACGCCCGGCGGCGTCCTTGAAGAGGCCGCCCTCGGGTTGCGGCGCGCGGCCGGGAATCTCGGGCCCGATGAACCAGCCATCCGGACTGTTGCCGACGCGCCCGACCCCGATGGCCGGGTGAATCGCGCACGAGACGATCTCACCCCCGACAGGTTGTGCGAACGCCGGCGCGGTCAGCGCGAAAAGCCCATAGGCGAGAACATCACGACGGCGCATTGTGGATAACCCCCAGGGCAAAAAAGATAAGCAGCGCCCCGCGTTCAAAGGACGCGCGGCGCGAATGGCGCGGGACCATAGCCGGCTCGCCCGCCAACGTCACCGTCAAGGATGAGAAATACCGGCCGCCGCGTCACCCACCGGTCGCGCGGCCCTCCAGCCGCAGCGCCTTGTCGACCGCGAATTTGGCCGACTCGGCGACCGTACGCGACAGCGGCGATGCGCCCGTGGCGCTGACGCCGCGCAGCGCCTGGATAAGGCTCTCCACCAGCGCGCCATCATAGGCATGGCCCAGAGCGAGCCCATCCACATAGGCGCACAGACTGTCCGCGATCGCGCCCAATTCGTCTTGGCCAAACGTGCCGGCGACTCCCCGAATGTCATGCGCATGCTGATGAATGCGTCGCGCCGCATCGGGCGCGCCTTCCGCATGCGCGGCGCGCAATTGGTCCAGACGCGCCTCTATGTCGCTTCTCGCTTCCTCGGCGCGCGCGCTGACGCATTGCGCCGCCGCTTCGATCACCGCCTCCGTGATCAAGGGCTGCGCCGCGCCGCCGACCTTGCGCGCCAGTCGCCGCGAGGGCGGGGAAATGATAGCCCGTTCCGTCATCACGCTACATCCAATTCAAGCACGCTGTGCCGCGCGACGCGCCGTTCGGGCCCTGCAAACGCACTAACGCGCCGGCGACGATCTGGCCCGGCATAGTGCGGCGCGCGCACGAAGGCGCGCGGGTGATCGACCACTGACACGATACGCCGCATCAGCGAGCGCGCACTGAGTGGCTTGGCGAGGATTTCCGTTGCGCCAGCGTCGCGCAGACGCTCAATGCGGCGCAAATCCGAATACGCCGTCATGGCGATCACCGCCATCGCCTGATCGGGACTATCGCGATGCGTACGAATCGCTTCGAGAAGATTGGCATCATCCATCAGCACCGACATATCGGCGATCACAAGGTCCGGCGCTGTCCGCCAGATTGCGTTGCGCGCTTCTTCGCCGCTGGCGACCTTGCGTATGCGGGAAAGGCCCGCGCCGCGCAGGATGTCGGCCACGATTGATCGCGCCAATTCGTGATCGTCGCCGATCAAAATCTGTAAGGACGCCAGCCCCATAGTCGCGGTCCTTCCCCGGGAGGCACAGCCTTTCCATGCAGGAGGTTAACAGGAAGTTGCCGGCGGGCGGACGCGCTATTGACACTTCCAGTGTCAATAGTTAAACGCCACGCAACCGCAAGTCGCCATACACGTGGCGCCCAAGCCGGAATAGCGCTCATGAACGTTTTCAACGAAGTCTTCCCGAGCGATCCAGATCAGCTCAAGGGCCTGATGGAGAAGGGCCCGGACGGCCCGATCTTCATGGTCAATCTGCTCAAGTTCAAGGAGCGCGCCGAATATGATGATGGCCGCGAAACAAGCCTCACCGGTCGCGAAGCCTATATGATCTACGGTCGCGCCGTGTCTGAGCTGCTTGTCAAATTCGGCGGCCGCGCGGTCTTTGTTGGTGATGTCACCTACCTCTCCCTGGGCCGCGTCGAGGAATTGTGGGATGAGATCGCCATCGCCATGTATCCCGATCGCGCCGCCATGGTGCGCATGTCGATGTCCGAGGAATGGCGCGCCATTGCGGTGCATCGCAGCGCCGGCCTCAAGGGCCAATTGAACATTGAAACCATCGCGCCGCCGGCTGCGGCGGGCTCGGCGTGGCTCGCGGCGCTGACGGGCGCGAATACAACGCCATGAAGCTGGCCGCGCGCATTGCCGTCGGCGCCCTGGCGCTGGCGTTGGCGGCCGGCGCGGGCGCGTATGCGTTTCGGCGCGATCTAGGGGATGTGGCGTTCGCGCGCGCCGCGCAACACACGGTTGGCCGCGATCGCGCCGCGGAATTACCGGATGGTCTTCACATCTATCTATGCGGCACGGGCGGCCCCATGCCTGATGCCGCGCGCTCGGGGCCTTGCCTTGGCGTCCTGGCCGGCCAGCGCGCGTTTGTGTTTGATATTGGATCGGGCGGCATGCGCCGCCTCGGCCGTATGGGTTTTCCGATGGCGCGGCTTGAACGCGTCTATCTCACTCATCTGCACTCGGATCATTTTGACGGCCTTGGCGAACTGATGCTGCAAGCGTGGGTCGGCGGCGGCCGGCATGCGCCGCTCTCGGTTGCGGGGCCGGAGGGCGTTGCGGAGGTCGTTGCGGGATTCAATCAAGCGTATCGGATCGACAGCGGTTTCCGCACCGCGCACCACGGCGCGGATGTGGCAGATCCCGCCGGCTACGGCGCAGTCGCTGAAACGCTCACGATACCGCCCGAAGGCGCTGTTGTGTTTCGAGAAGGCGAGTTCACCATAACCGCCATTCCGGCTCACCACGCGCCGGCTTCGCCGGCGTTCAGCTTTCGCATTGATTACCGTGGACGCTCAGTCGCGATCAGCGGCGACACGGCGTCAAATCCGCGCTTCGCCCGCCTGTCCGAGGGCGTCGATGTCATGCTCCACGAGGCCTTATCCCGCGAACAGGTGTCCGTCATGGAGCGCGCGGCCCGCGCCCGCGCGCAACCCGGCCTGGCTAAAATCCTGCTCGACATTCCCGGCTACCATACGACGCCCATGGAAGCCGCGCGCTTGGCGCATGAGGCGCGCGCGCGCACGCTCTTTCTCTATCACCTCGTGCCGCCGCCGCGCGCGCGGCTCTTCAACGCCGCCTTCCTCGCGGACGCACCACAATTGTATGACGGTCCAATTCGTATCGGCGAGGATGGCATGCTGATAACGCTCGCCGCCGGTGAAGACGCCGTGCGCGTGACGAACGCCCTACGCTGAGCGCGGCGGGGATGGTGCGAAAACGCCCGCCAGCGGCGCGCGGGGCGCAACCGCCATCGACACCGCAAGACGGCCGCCATCGCCGCGCCGAACAGTCTCGCCAGCGCATTGTCGAAGCCATGCTCAACCTGGTGGGCCGCGGCGACATGAACCCGAGCCCCGCCGAAGTCGCAGCCGAAGCCGATGTCGGCCTCCGCACCGTCTTTCGCCACTTCGAGGATGTGGACACGCTCTACCGCGAAATGGCCGCCCATATTGAAGCGGAGATCATCCCTCTGGCGCGCGCGCCCCTCACCGCGTCCGATTGGCGGGACAATCTCATGGAGATGGTGAAGCGTCGCGCGGTCATCTTTGAGCGCATCATGCCATATCGCGTCGCGGGCGCGGTGAGGCGGTTCCACTCAGGCTATCTGATGGCGGATTTCATACGCGCGGCGCGCCTGGAGGACGAAGCGCTCAGATCGATCCTGCCGCGCGATGTGCTGCGCGACGCCACGCTCGTCGCCGCGCTCGCCATGGCGATGAGCTTTGAAGGCTGGCGCCGCCTGCGCCAGGATCAGGGCTTGAGCGCCAAACAAGCCGCCGCCGCGATGAGGTGTGCGATCCAGGGCCTAGTCAAGGCTCTGTAAGGCGCGAGTGCGCCTATATTGCACTGGCGACAAACCCGCGCGCGGGCGCGGCCAACTCCAGAAAGCGCTGCCAGCGCCGCGCAAGAGTCAGCGCGATGCGGCGATCCGGATCATTCCAGGTGAGCGCATGAAAGCGGGCAAGGACCATCGCGCGCCGCTCGCGCCGCGCGAGATCGCGGAAGCAGCGCTCGCGCATGCGCTCGCAGACAAGGTCGAGGCCGCCTATCGACGCAGCGATCTGTTCGACAAGCGCCGCGCGCTGATGGAGGCGTGGGCGCGATATTGCGACGGTTCAAATCGCCGGCGCACGTAATCGTGGCGAAGTGCATCGGGAACTGACCTTTGGCGGAACTCTGACGGTCTCCGTCGCGTCACCCATGGCGGGAGTTCGCCATCGCGCCTAGACGCGCGCCGCCAAGGCCCTCGCGCCGTCTCAGCGCGTGTTGGATGCATTGTGCGTCCCGCACAGCGTCACCGGGCCGATTGTCCGCAATTTTGGCCATTGATCTCGCCTGCGCCCGCGTGTTCATGGCCCGATGGCCGGATGGCGTTTTTGGATCGATCGCGGCGGCACGTTCACTGATGTGGTGGCGCGCGCGCCCGATGGTCGCGTGTCGATCACTAAGCTGCTCTCTACCAATCCAGGCCGCTACGAGGACGCCGCCCACGAGGCCATCAAGCGCACGCTTGACCAACACGGCGGGGACATCTGCGAAGTCCGACTAGGCACGACCGTGGCGACCAATGCTCTGCTTGAACGCAAGGGAGCGGGCGTCGTCCTAGTGGTCACTCACGGATTCAAGGACGCACTAACCATCGGCCAGCAGGCGCGTCCGGACATCTTCGCCCGCAATATCGTGAAGCCCGCCGCGCTATACGGCCACGTCTTCGAAGTGCGGGAACGGCTGAGCGCGGAAGGCGAAGTGTTGAGGCCGCTGGACGAAGACGCCGCCCGCGCCGATTTCGAGCGCGCTTATAAGGACGGCTGGCGCGCGGCCGCGATCGCTTGTCTGCATGGTTGGGCGTATCCGGACCATGAGCGCAGACTGGCTGAAATCGCGCGCGATATCGGTTTTAGCCAAGTCTCGGTGAGCTCCGAAATCAGCGGCCTCATCAAATTCATACCGCGCGCGGATACGACGGTGGCCGACGCTTATCTGTCGCCCGTTCTGGCCAGCTACGTCGATGACTTCGCGCATCGTTTGCATCGCGGCGGCGGGCGGCTTTTCTTCATGCAATCCAATGGCGGCTTGGCGACAGCCGGCGGCTTTCGCGGCCGCGACGCGGTCTTGTCCGGCCCAGCGGGCGGCGTCATCGCCATGGCCGCCGCTGCGCGTCGCGCCGGCTTTAGCCGGGCGCTCGGATTCGATATGGGCGGAACGTCGACGGACGTATCTCACTATGCCGGGGTGTTTGAACGAACAAACGAAACTGTTGTAGCAGGCGTTCGTCTCTCAACGCCGATGCTGCACGTGCATACCGTGGCCGCTGGCGGCGGCTCGATCTGCGGTTTTGACGGCGCGCGATTGCGCGTCGGTCCAGATTCCGCCGGCGCCGATCCAGGCCCCGCATGCTACGGGCGCGGCGGCCCGCTGACGATCACGGACTGCAATTTGTTGCTCGGCCGGGTGCGCGCGGAATTTTTCCCCGCCATCTTCGGACCTGGCGGAAATCAGCCCCTCGACCGTGACATTGTGGACGGCAGATTCGCCGCGCTATGCGCGAAAATCGAACACGCGACCGGACGGTCCATGACGCCGCGACAGGCTGCCGAGGGCTTCCTCAAAATCGCCAATCTCACGATGGCTGAAGCAATCAAGAAAATATCGATCCAACGCGGCTACAATCCACGGGATTACGCCCTGATGGCGTTTGGCGGCGCTGGCGGTCAACACGCATGCGCCGTCGCGGACGAAATAGGCGTAGGCGCGATCGTTCTTCATCCCCTCGCCGGCGTGCTCTCTGCTTGGGGCATGGGATTGGCCGATATTCGCGCGATTGCGGAAGAATCGATCGAAGCGCCAGTCACCGCACTAGAATCCTGGATTGCGCGCACCGATGCACTGGCGTTGCGCGCGCGCGCGGCGCTCGAAGCGCAAGGCGAGGTTAATGTTCGCCTCGCACTGACGGCGCATGTCAAATATGAGGGTTCGGACTTCGCGTTGCCGATCGCGCTCACGGACGTCCAGCAATTGTCGCACGAATTCGAAGCCGAGCATAAGAAGCGGTATGGCTTCAACGACCCAAACCGCGCCATCATTCTCGCATCAATCTCGGCCGAGGCGATCTCATCGACGGAAGACGCACAACCCGTCGAGGCGCTCTGCGCCGCCCAGCAGGGCCAAACGCCAAGCCCGCGCGCGACTGTCTTGGTGCATGCGGAGGGAACCGAACGCCTCGCCCCCGTTTATGACCGCGTCGCGCTCCCTGCGGGGTTCGAGACGGACGGTCCCGCGCTCGTGCTGGAGCAAGGCGCCACCACGTTTGTCGATACTGGCTGGCGCATGCACATGAGCGAACGCAGCGATTTGGTGTTGACCCGTCTCTCGCCGCCGGTTGGTGTCGAGGCAGTGGGCCCCGGCGTCGACCCGATCTTGCTGGAAGTGTTCAACAACCGCTTCAAAGCGGTGGCGGAGGAAATGGGGTTGGCGCTGCAAACGACGGCGTCGTCTGTCAACATCAAGGAACGACTCGATTTTTCCTGCGCCGTATTCGACAAGGCGGGCGGCCTCATCGCCAACGCGCCACACATACCCGTTCATTTGGGCTCGATGGGCGAGAGCGTTTGCGAGATCATTCGCCAACGCGGCGGCGCTATGCGCGCTGGCGACATGTTCATGTTGAACGCGCCCCACGCCGGCGGCACCCATCTGCCGGACATCACGGTTGTGGCGCCTGTTGTGCTTGACGGGGAGGCCTCGCCCGCCTTCTTCACCGCCGCACGCGGCCATCACGCCGATATTGGCGGCCTCACACCCGGATCTATGCCGCCTGACAGCCGCAGCGTCGAGGATGAGGGCGTGCTCATCGAGAACTTTCATATCGTAGACGGGGGCCGACTGAGAGAGGGCGAAGCGCGCGCCCTGTTCGCTTCCGGTCCGCACCCGGCGCGCGACATCGACCGCAACATCGCTGACCTGAAGGCGCAGATCGCCGCCTGCGTGCGCGGCGGCGAGGAATTAAGGCGCCTGACGAACCAATACGGCGCCGTCGGCGTCGAGGCCTATATGCGGCATGTGCAAGACGACGCGGAAGAGCGGATCCGGTGCGTCATCGATGAACTCGAACCGGGGCGCATCGAAGCGCCTCTCGATGTCGGCGCCAGGATTTGCGTCGCGATCACGCCCGATCACCAGAGTCGCACGGTGCGTGTCGATTTCACGGGCACGAGCGCACAGCACGCCGGCAATTTCAACGCCCCGCTCGCAATCACACGGGCGGCCGTCCTTTACGTATTCCGCACGCTTCTGGACGATGACATTCCGCTGAATGAAGGGTGCCTACGTCCCATCGAGATCATTGTTCCGGAAGGCTCAATGCTCAATCCGAAGCGTGGCGCGGCCGTCGTCGCCGGCAATGTCGAAACAAGTCAAGTCATTGTCGATGCACTCTACGGCGCCCTGGGCGTGCTGGCGGCCTCTCAAGGTACAATGAACAATTTCACCTTCGGAGACGAGGCCCGCCAATATTACGAGACCATTTGCGGCGGCGCCGGCGCGGGACCTGGCTTCGACGGCGCTTCGGCGGTGCAGACGCATATGACCAATTCGCGTCTCACCGATCCGGAAGTTCTTGAAAGCCGCTTTCCAGTGCTGGTGGAATCGTTCGCGATCCGCGGCGGCTCCGGCGGCGCGGGCCAGCATAGGGGCGGCGACGGCGCGGTTCGCCGCATTCGGTTCCGCGCGCCAATGACGGCCGCGATCCTCTCCAATCGGCGCATCACGGCGCCCTTCGGACTAAACGGCGGCGGCGAAGGCGCGCCAGGGGCTAATTATGTCGAACGCTCCGATGGCGCAGTCGAGCCGCTTGGCGCGACCGGCCAGGCGGCTATGACGCCGGGCGACGTCTTTGTGATCGAAACGCCCGGTGGCGGCGGCTATGGAACGCCTGATCGGTGAAAGGGGGGATTATGCTTGCGCTTTTGGGCATTGGCGTCGTGGTGCTCGGCTTCGTTGTCCGCGCCAACCCGCTCTTGGTGGTGATGGCCGCGGCGCTCACCACAGGCCTCGCCGCAGCATGGACGCCGGCCGCGGATTTAAATTCCATGTTTGCGGCCGCGACCGCGACGCTCGCCGCTTTTGGCGGCGCCTTCAATGACAACCGCTATGTCAGCGTGGTGTGGCTGGTGCTCGCGGCGATCGGCTTGCTTGAACGTGCTGGGTTGCAGGAGCGCGCGCGTATGGCGATCACCGGCGTGCGCGCCGCCACGGTCGGGCGTCTGCTGTGGGTTTACTTCATCATCCGCCAAGGCGCGGCCGCAATCGGCCTTACCTCGCTCGGTGGGCACGCACAGATGGTGCGCCCACTCGTTGCGCCTATGGCGGAAGGCGCCGCGGAGACCAAGTACGGCGCGCTTCCAGATCGTGAGCGCTACCTCATTCGTGCGCATGCGGCCGCCGCTGACAACATCGCCCTCTTTTTTGGCGAGGACATCTTCATCGCCATCGCCTCGATTTTGCTGATCAAGGGCTTTCTCGAAGCGAACGGCGTCATGGTCGAGCCATTGGAGCTGTCGATCTGGGCGATCCCCACGGCAATCGCCGCGCTCGCGATCCATTCTCTGCGCCTGTGGCTGCTCGACCAGCGGTTAAAGAGGGTATTGGGCGAGGCAAGGGCGACGTCATGATGACGCTCGCGCACGCCTACGTCGTTGGCGGCGTATTCTTCGCCGCCATCTCAATTCTTTCAGCTTTTGACGCCGCCAACACGCGCCGGCTCCTCAACAGCGCGTTTTGGGGCTTGCTGTCCGTGAGCTTCCTTGCCGGTCAGCTCATCGGCGATCTCGGCAACGGCGTTCTGGCGATCGGGCTGGTTGGGCTAGCGAGCATCGGCCTCGGTCAAGGCCGCCCCGCCACGACAAACCCCGTGGAGCGCCGGAACAGCGCGATCCGCCACGGAGACCTGCTGTTTCTCCCCGCCCTCATCATTCCAGGCGTCGCCCTCGCGGGAACACTCGTCGCAAAGCAAACAGAATGGGGCGCGCGCCTCATCGATCCGGCGCAGGCGACTTTGATTTCACTTGTGCTCGGCGTGGTCATCGCGGTGGCGGTCATCATGCTGTGGCTGAGGCCGCCGGCCCTGGCGCCGATTCACGAAGCGCGACGTTTGATCGATTCTGTTGGCTGGGCCGCGATCCTCCCGCAAATGTTGGCGTCGTTGGGCGCGGTTTTTCTCGCCGCCGGCGTTGGCGACCAGGTCGGCCGCTTGTTCTCCCTCTACGCGCCGCTTGACACGCGCACGCTTGCGGTCGCCGCCTATTGCATTGGCATGATGGCGTTCACAATCATCATGGGCAACGCGTTCGCCGCCTTTCCGGTCATGACGGCGGCGGTCGGCCTGCCGATCCTTGTGCACCAATTCGGGGGCGAGCCAGCACGCGTGTGCGCCATCGGCATGCTCGCGGGCTTCTGCGGCACGCTGATGACGCCGATGGCCGCCAATTTCAACGTCGTGCCGGCGAATCTGCTGGAATTGCCCGATCGCAAGGCCGCGCTCAACGGCGTCATCCGCGCGCAATTGCCCACCGCCATTCCGCTTCTAATCGCCAACATTGTGTTGATGCGGTTGCTGGCGTTCCCATCATGACGGCGCTTAACGCAGAGATCGCCGAGAGGTTCGCCGCCTTGGCGCTGGCGCACGTAAGCCGGGAATATCCCAACAAGATGGATCACGTGCTGACCGCGCCGGAAGATGCGCGGACCCCGCGCGCGCTGCACCCGATATTTTTTGGGAGCTTCGATTGGCATTCATGCGTGCACGGCTACTGGCTGCTGGCGCGGCTCGCGCGGCGCTATGGCGACCTCTCGGCCGCGTCCGCAATCGCGGCCTTATTTGATGAGCGCATAACAACTGCAAATGTCGCCGCTGAATGCGCCTATCTGGAGCGGGCGCATGCGCGTGGCTTCGAGCGGCCTTATGGGTGGGCCTGGATGCTTGCCTTGCAGGCTGAACTCGATCAGCACGGCGCCGGCGCGCGCGCGGCGGCGCTGCTTCGTCCACTCTCGCATGCATTCGCGGTGCGATTCAGAAATTTCCTGCCGCTATGCGACTATCCCGTGCGCACTGGAACTCATAGTTCGACGGCGTTCGCGTTGCGCCTCGCGGCCGACTATGCCGAGCCGAACGATCCCGCGCTGTTTGCGCTCATGCGCGAGCGAGCGCTCGCTTGGTATGGTGAAGATTCGCATGCGCAAGCCTGGGAGCCAAGCCAGGACGACTTCCTGTCCCCAACCTTGATGGAAGCCGAGTGCATGCGCCGATTCCTGGCGCCGCGGGCGTTCGATGCATGGTTTGCGGCCTTCCTGCCGCACGCGTCTGACGGGGCGCCCGCGACGTTGTTTACGCCCGTGCGCGTCAGCGATCGCTGCGATGGCAAAATCGCTCATCTTGACGGCCTCAATCTCTCTCGCGCCTGGTGCTGGCGCGCGATCGCCGCAGCGCAACCGCGCGAGGGCCCGTTGGCGATCCGTTCGCGCGACGCAATAGAGCGTCACCTCGCCGCCAGCTTGCCCCATGTGACCGGCGACTACATGGGAGAGCACTGGCTCGCCACATTCGCGCTACTGGCCCTCGGGGATTGAGGCGCCCTGCGCTGTCATCGCCTCGACCTGGAGTTCGAAAATTCTGGCCGCCCATCGGACCGCGGATTAGTCCCAGAGGTCGCTCGCGCTCCAGGTGCGGTCCGCGTTGTTACCGCGCGGGATGCCGTAAACCGCAATCGTCTCCAACCCCCACGGATCGGTGGCGTTGACCGGATCGTTGCCGACATGGGCGTAGAGGTTCATGCCCCCGGCGTGGAGGATGGGATCGGCCTGCACGAAGCGCCCCAGCCCTGGGTGGTAGGCCCGCGCCCACAGATGCGTGACGCCCGCCGGCGCGAGAAACGGCGCGCCCGCGAACCCAAAGAGGCCGACGTCTGACGCTGCCCCTTGCCCGAACGCGTCATAGGTGTTGATCGTGGTCGCCACCGCGCTGGAATTCGTCGCCGCGATCACGCTGCCCAATTGATCCGCGATCAGCCAGGACGGGTTCGTTGTGCCCGCGCCATCGTAAGTGACCAGCGGCTCATCGAGCCCCGGCCCCTGCACGGTGCGGCGCAGCAGAGTTCCCGATCCGTCATACTCACCGATGATCGTTGCGCCGTCATAGAGAAACCGCGTCTCGACCCAGCCGCCGCCGTTCCCATCTGGGCCCTCGACGCCTCCGCTATGTCCAAGGCTACTTTTGCTCAGTGGCCAAAGTTCGTATATTAATAACTTCACGTTCCAATGCCGCGTCGCCCGAGGTTTTAGCTATCTCCTCGTGAGCTTCGCTCAGTTCGCCTGCGCGTAACGCGGCACTCATTGCCGCAGTTCGCGCAATCATATCCGCGCTCCTGAGGCCTCTACTGATTTCCAAGTGATCGGCGGACTGCATTTGCCTAAACAAGTTGCGGTGCTCTACTTCGTCAACGATCCCGTTGATGTGTTCCGCGGCCGCATCGAGTATCGACGATGGAAGTAGGGAAAACTGTTTCATCGCGTATGCGCGAACCATGGCATCTGAATCACTGAAAAAGGTCCTTATAAAGCGCGCCAGAGTCAAATCCACTTCGATCGAGTACAGCAGGTAATCAACGATCCAAAATCGAACGCGTGGGTTTGGGTGCGCGATGAGTCTTGCTAGATCGGGTAGTACGTCGGCCGCTGCATCGGCGGTCTCGGCTAGCGCGAACGCGCCCTGCTCCGCAGCCCAATCGTTATCGCTATCGATCAGCCGAAGCAGGTTCCGCGCCGGATATCCCCGCCAAATCTGTTTCATCAACCGGTTCGCGTCCTGCGAATCCACTGAGCCGCGCCCTTTCCGGGAAGCGAGGATGCGCTCAACGATCTGATCGCCATTCAAACTATGGACCAAGAAGGCGCTCCACTTCTTCAAGCAATTGTCGTTCTTGAGCGAGTCGGGCACCATGCGCACCCTGATCACCGTACCGCAACATACCGGCCCGGCGAGCTGCGATGCTGCCCATGAGTTCGGTTCTGGCGATTTGCAGTTGATCGCGGCTTAGGCGGCTGAGATCTCGAATCCGTGGGAGCGCGCCAGAGGTACGTCCCCCAAATCGTCGCACAAGCTGAGCAAGAATGCGATCACACGCGCCATTATGGACTACGGCCTCGTCCTCACCGACTAGGAATGTGTGCGGTCCTGAAACCTCCAGATTGTACGTTCTCTCAACTCCATCCGTGCGCGCCAAATCGAGGATGGTGAGCCCGCGGTCGTCGGCGGTCTCGATGCGCTGGCCAGCGCCCAAGCGCTGCGTTTCCACCCAGCCCGCGCCCTCGACGTACCAGGGATGGTCGTCGGTGACTTCGAACACTTCCGTCTCGCCGTCGGCGTCACGTGCTTCGAGCCGCCAGATGAGCCTGGGTTCAGGCCTAATCAGCGCAGCGACGGTTTCGGTCGTCGTTTCCCCAGTCTCGGGGTTCCAGGCGAGCACCTAGTCTCCCACCGCAATGTCCTCGATGGCGCGCAGGCCGTCCGGCGTCATCACCTCCGTGCCTTCGACAAAGCAGCCGCACGCGTAGCGGAGATAGCGCAGAGTACCCAGGCCGCCGGTGGCCAATTCAATCGCGACTTCCCGCCCAACCCAGGACGCGCCCTGAAAGAACAAGTCGATGGCGATTGAATTTGTCCTATGACGAAACGCCTCTTGCTCGCGGCGCAGCTGACAAAGCTCGTCGCATATTCCGGGGACGACGATCTCATCGTCCCCCTCAATCGGATCGACGCCATCTCCGCCGCCGCCTTCGCCAGTCCCACCGCGATCGCCTCCGAGATCGTTTCGACGTTGAAGGTCCCTGAGGTCGCCCGCGCTCCAGGTGCGGTCCGCGTTGTTGCCGCGCGGGATGCCCCAAACTGTAATCGTCTCCAACCCCCACGGATCGGTGGCGTTGACCGGATCGTTGGCCACGTAAGCGTAGAGGTTCATGCCGCCGGCATGGAGGATGGGATCGGCCTGGAGAAAGCGCCCCAGCCCTGGTTGGTAGGCCCGCGCCCGCAGATGCAGAACGTCCGCCGGCGCCAGAAACGGCGCGCCCGCGAACCCAAAGAGGCCCACGTTTGACGCTGCCCCCTGCCCGAACGTGTCATAAGTGTTGATCGTGGTCGCCGCGCGCCATCCATTCGGCAACGTTTGGCTGACCTGACCGCCGCTATGGCTAAAGCGACGCGACAATTACGTGGTCCTTGAAAAGCACGATGGTGTCGTCAGCATCGTTAAGCAATCGAATATGCAAATCACCATGCCTGAAGCTAATCAGCACACTCTTGGACGGTTCGATATGTAGTCCCCTAACGTCGGATAAGGCCGTTTTGATAATGCGCTCCGCGTTCTTATAATAGTCGCCCCCGCAAGGACGCAGAAGAGCCTCCTGCGGGCGCTCAATGGTGAGCGACATGTCATTATCAAAGTGCAAGACTAATTCGTTGTGCCCAAAGCATACTTGACTGCAGACTACTCCAATAAGGACGTCAAGCGATTTTGAATTGTCGACCATATTTGCACTCACCATCGCTCACCTAGACGGTGGCAATTCTACGTGGGTTCTTGCGTTGAATTCCGCACTCGATACGTTGCTTGGCGGACGCAGCGTAGAGGGATCAACCGCCTGATTCCGTGCATTATAGATACGCCAATAGCCACGTGGATAGTCGGGAGTCACTCGCCCTATGCGAAGGCTGAATCCCGGCGGCAGAATTTGAGGCGGCAGCCCAGCGGGGTTAGTGGGAGCGATGAAGTTCGTCGGACGCCGCGGAGGAGGACGGCCAAACGCGCGCCATCGGGCCAGCAGCCTGTAGAACGCGCCTCTCAATCCGCCAAGCCCGGCTTCTCTAATCGTTGCCGGCGGCCGGAAGCAATTGCACGATGGATCATAATACCAATGCTGCGTGGAAATTGCAGGAGGCGACTCCTTGGCATCGGCTCCACAACTTCCGAGGCATACCGTCGGATCGACGCCTTCGCCGCCGCCGCGATCGCCGCCGGAGAGGCCGCCCGGCCGCTGCGCCTCGCGCAAATCCTGCTGTTGGGTGAGGCGTTCGAGATACTCCCAGCGCGCCTGGCGCGGGCCGATTACGGTGATGTCCTCTTGAGGATTTCGCGACGCGTCTCCCTGCAATCCCCACGGATCGGTGGCGTTGACCGGATCGTTGGCGACATAAGCGTAGAGATTCATGCCCCCGGCATGGAGGTTGGGATCGGCCTGGAGAAAGCGCCCCAGACCTGGGTGGTAGGCCCGCGCCCGCAGATGCGTGACGCCCGCTGGCGCCAGAAACGGCGCGCCCGCGAACCCAAAGAGGCCGCCAGGCCGGCCGCGCCCTGGCTGAACGCATCATAGCTGTTGATCGTAGTCGCCGTGTCATAGGCGTAGGTCGTCCCCGCGCCGTTGCCGCTTAGCGAAAGGGAGCGGCCCCACCCGTCGCAACCCCTTCTGGGATTGAAACGCAAAACGCTACCTTGCGGTCGCTGGCGGCATCCCAGCCGAACCCCGTCACCGAATTTGAATCGACATTGGATATCTCCATGCCATCCCAAGACAAATGTGCAGTGTTCCAACGAAAACCGGCGGCATCGAACATTGTGATCGTGCTGTAATCGACAATAAGTATGCAGTCGCGCCCTGGAACGCGGTGTATTTCTCTAATTGGAATTGCCGCAATGCTCTGATAGTTTTTAGGGTTTTCCGTAGGAATCCAATAGCCCTGACCATAGACAACTACGCAAACAGTCTTTGGGCAGGGTGTTGCAAAAACACCTGATAATCCTTCTACACCACCAACAAACCGGCCTGCCCATCTCGTCCCAGACGGAGTCGTGATCTCATAGTAGGCACTGCGCGGACTTGTAGCGTAGTTAAGGCCGTTGTTTTCGCGTTCAACATGGCGCTGGAAAACCAATAGGCCTTCTTCTACTACGGTGTAGCCAACGCGAAGAGGTCCGACCTCGTAGTCGTGCACAAATCCCAGGCTTTCTACATGCATTTTTCTAACGATCCGGGCGAAAGAGCCTATGCGTAACTACCTCGTTTCGTCCGGAAGCCGATGGACGAACGCCGAGTTCGTATGTGCCTCGTACTCCATTAAGTGTACCGCGAAGTGTGTAAGTTACATACGTGGGACTGACGACCGTCCTTTGCCCGGCAAATATGAACCTGTCATAAGAACCCGGAAAATTGTGGTAAGGTCCACGCTCTGACGCCATTCTGTTGAGAACCTGCGCAGAATAGATTCTTGTGACGGCTCGGAACGCAAAACCGCTTGCCATGAACGGCAGCAACGCAAGCATCGTGGCGTCAAATGTCGCCTCCTCCAGGGGAGGCTCGGGGACGAAGAATGCGATATAGGGCTGGTCTCCCCCATTCAGGGTCGGATCGACGCCTTCGCCGCCGCCGCGATCGCCGCCGGAGAGGCCGCCCGGCCGCTGCGCCTCGCGCAAATCCTGCTGTTGGGTGAGGCGTTCGAGATACTCCCAGCGCGCCTGGCGCGGGCCGATTACGGTGATGTCCTCTTGAGGATTTCGCGACGCGTCTCCCTGCAATCCCCACGGATCGGTGGCGTTGACCGGATCGTTGCCGACATAGGCGTAGAGGTTCATGCTCCCGGCATGGAGGATGGGATCGGCCTGCACGAAGCGCCCCAGCCCTGGGTGGTAGGCCCGCGCGCGCAGATGCAGGACGCCCGCCGGCGCCAGAAACGGCGCGCCGGCGAATTGGAACAGGCCCACATTGGACGCAGCCCCCTGCCCGAACGCATCATAGGTGTTGATCGTGGTCGCCACCGCGCCGTTCATCAGCGCCACGATTGAGCCCGGCTGATCGGTTATGAACCACGAGCGGGTCTTCCCCAATGCGTTCTACGCGTAGGGATTGGGTGCGATCGAATAACTGGCGGCCAGCAGCTGCTCCAGCGACAAATCGTCAACCGCGCCAACATGACCACTTCTCTTGAGGTGCGCCCGCAAGAGCGCGACCAAGACGTCTCTATGCTGCGGTCGCTCGTCCGCATCAAGCAAGCCGACGGTGTAGTTTGTTGAGCCAAACATGGTCAGCCGCCGCCCTTCGCTGTCGAATATGAATAGATGCGGATCGCCGACATCGTCGATCTCAAGCGATGACTTGGCCGCCTCGATGGAATCATAAACTCTCAGATCTCCGGGGTCATCGATCGCGCTCGAATCATTGATAACAATTGGCGGTTTCATCAGAAACGATCCCAAACGCTTCTATCCTTGGTACTGCGCTCCCACGGCCTATGACGACCGATGCCTTGCCCCGCGCGTGTACGCCCCGTTCTCGGATCAATTCCGCCGCGCCGGTGATAATGCGAAACTGCCCCCTCCCAGCTACGCGGATTTCGATTGCCGAACGGGGCGATTCGAAGATTTCGACCCAGAACGACCTCGCGTCCCATGTTCGCGGCCGCTCCGACCCCCCGCGCTATGTCTGAATAGGTGAACAGCAAAATTCCGTTCGCCAACAGGCGGCCATTTGTCGTGGAGTCGCTAAGTACTCCCTGCGGCAGCTGCTGCGACAGCGCCGTCAAATCGGCAGAGAAATCGTAAATAGGGTCGGTGATCGGCGCGAGAAAGTCCCCGCCGCCCTCCGTCGGATCGACGCCGCCGCCTGCTGCGCGGTCAAATCCTTGGCGGCGACGAAGGTCGTTGAACCAGCCTTGCGCGCGTCCGCGCTCGCGCCGCTCGCGCGCCTGTTGCTCGCGCAGGCGCCGAAGGCGCTCCGATCCGTCGACGACGATCGTTTCGCTCGGCGCCGGCTCACTGCCGCTTGAGCAGTGCTGTGTTTCATCGCACCAGCGGTCGCCCGAGCCGATCAACCCCCACGGATCGGTGGCGTTGACCGGATCGTTGCCGACATAAGCGTAGAGGTTCATGCCCCCGGCATGGAGGATGGGATCGGCCTGGAGAAAGCGCCCCAGCCCTGGGTGGTAGGCCCGCGCGCGCAGATGCAGAACGCCCGCCGGCGCCAGATAGGGCGCGCCCGCGAACCCAAACAGGCCGACGTTTGACGCAGCCCCTTGCCCGAACGCGTCATAGGTGTTGATCGTGGTCGCGACCGCGCTGGCGTTTGTCGACGCGATGACGCTTCCCAGCGCATCCGCGATCAGCCAGGCGCGGTTTGTGGTTCCCGCGCCGTCGTAACTCACAAGCGGCTCGTCCACGGCGGGCCCATGCACGTGGCGACGCAGCAGCGCGCCGGACCCATCATATTCGCCGATGATGAAAAGGCCACCTGCCCCGGACCCCGATCCGGGGACATACAAAAACCGCGTCGTCGCAGCCCCCGCGATCGTCTCGCGTAAACGCCCGGCCGGATCGTAAGCGAGCGTGAGCGCGGCCGCGCCCGTGACGCCGGTCAGGCGGTTGTACACATCGTAGGCGAAGGCGCGGCTGGCGTCCGACGCAAGGTTCCCGCGCGCGTCAACACCTAAGCTGAGAAAATTCCGGAGCGGAGTTCAGAGACCAAGTTCGTAAGGTAGGACACATTGATGGTCGGCCACTCATCATGTTGACTGGGTAGAAAGGCATTCGCAACCAGCCTCGCCTGGAGCGCACATGCGAGGGGCTGCTTGACTTTCGCGTGCAAAAACTCATTCAGTGCAATCTCATCAAAAGACGCGTTCCCGCCTGATAAGAATGATTCGATCAGGACCGCAAATTCTCTCGCGTCGAGTTCATCAAACGTCGATTTGCCTGGGATTTTGATTATCCGGGTGAAGCCAAACATAGCTATCTACTTCTTGGGATGTTGCGCGTTAAGAGGTTCGGGGACTTCCAGTTCCCGATTCCCAGCCGGAGATTTGCGCGGCCACTTCCGCGTCCCCAGCCGAACCTAATAAATCCGCGATTGAGTACGCCCTGTCGAAGTGCGCCAAATGCAGTATCTCCGAGCAACCCGCCCTGCGGCCCAAGGGCAGCCACGAAATCTGCGATGAGTCCACCTCGAACTACGCCGAACGTCATTCCTGGTAAGACTGCATACTCCAGATATGCCGCGAGAAACTCCTCCCACAGGATTTCGGAAAACCCATTCGTCAGGATGTTGAACGCCGCCTGCCGAACTTGCTGGTTGGCGTTCTCGTCATTCACGATCTCTGTGAGCGCGTCCTCGATCTCCTCGCGGTCTTCATCCGATGCGTTGACGAGCATTTGGCTCCACGCGCGGATGAAGCGATCGATGTCGTCACGACCGCAAATCTGATTCTGGCGGCACACCAGCTGGCCAGGCACCACGATCTCATCTTCGTCGCCGGGTGGATCATCCTGCCAGGCCTGCAGCCCGAGGGGATCGATGAGATTGACCGGATCATTCGCTACATAGGCATACAAATTCATCCCGCCGCCAAACAAGATCGGATCGGCCTGCAGGAAGCGCCCGAGCGCGGGGTCGTAGGCGCGGGCGCGGTAATGCATGAGCCCCGCCGCCGCGAGGTTCATCTCGCCGGTGAAGCCGAACAGCCCGCCATTGCCCGCGCCCGGCCGGCCGAATTCGTCATAGGTGTTGATCGCGGTCGCGACCGCGCTCGCATTGGTCAAGGCGATGACGCTGCCCAGCGCATCGGCGATCAGCCATGAGCGGTTGCTTGTGCCCGCGCGCCAACTTATGCAACTCCAGGCGATCAATAGTAAGATCGATCAAACTTGTCACTTCGCACTTGAAACTCTGTCTCGATTTTCTGGTTCATCGCGAATATCTTGTCTATGACTCCTAACCCTATCTCGGCGACTGCGGAAGCAATTCCGCCGGCCAAGATTTTGTATTCATCTTCATGACAATGCGCCTTCAAAAGGGGCGCTAGGCTGCCCAACTCTGCTCTTACTCGGGAAGCTGTCGAGGCAACTATTCTCGCAAGTTCGTCGTCCAATTTAACCTCCAGGTGCCCATTTAGTAGTCGTAACCATATTCGCGCAGGCACTGACGAACGCAAATGTGGAATTGGCGCTCATTGCGATCCGAGCCAGGAGGCTGCCAGCGCTCGAGAATTGGATAACAACGATCAAAACACCTCTGCCTTGCTTCACGTTCTTCAGGGTCTTCAGTTGGGCCGATACTCGCCGAAGGCCCGCAATCGTCTTCAGTCGGACTTCCTGGGCTGGTGCACTGATAATCGCTGTCGCCAAGTCCGCTAGAGTACGTCAAGGCGCCAACAAATGCGATCCACGGCGTCAAGCGCAGCCAATGCGGGGGTATGCGAAACGGATCGCGGCGCGGCCTTGGCGCGGTGACGGTGATCTCCTCTTCGGCCGGGCCAGGGCGATCCTCATCGACGAGGCCGGGCGCGCGCGCGAACCAGCCAGGGCCATAGTCGAAGAACTCAATGAAGGACGTGCCGGAGAAGCCCCAATCTGGGAGGCGTGAACCGGGCACGACGATTTCGTCGTCGTCATCGTCCTGCCAGGCCTGCAGCCCGAGGGGGTCGATGGCGTTGACGGGATCGTTGGCGACGTAAGCGTAGAGATTCATCCCGCCGCCGAAGAGGATCGGATCGGCCTGCAGAAACCGCCCGAGCGCGGGGTCATAGGCGCGGGCGCGGTAATGCATGAGCCCCGCCGCCGCGAGGTTCATCTGCCCGGTGAAGCCGAACAGCCCAACATTGCCCGCGCCCGGCCGGCCGAATTCGTCATAGGTGTTGATCGTGGTCGCGGCGGCGCTGGCGTTTGTCGACGCGATGACGCTTCCCAGCGCATCCGCGATCAGCCAGGCGCGGTTTGTGGTTCCCGCGCCGTCGTAACTCACAAGCGGCTCGTCCACGGCGGGCCCATGCACGTGGCGACGCAGCAGCGCGCCGGACCCATCATATTCGCCGATGATGGAAAGACCACCTGCCCCGGACCCCGATCCGGGGTCGTACAAAAACCGCGTCGTCGCCGCCCCCGCGATCGTCTGCGTGAGCCGCCCAGCTGGATCGTAAGCGAGCGTGAGCGCGGCCGATCCCGACACGCCGGTCAGGCGGTTGTACACGTCATAGGCGAAGGCGCGGCTGGAATCGGACGTAAGGTTCCCGCGCCCGTCATAAGTCAGCGCCGCCCCGCCCACGGACGCATATTGATTGAGCCCGTTGGCGGGAGAGGCCGTGGTTCCGTTGGCCAGCGGCGCCCAATCATAGGCCGCGTTCGATCCATTGCGCGTCAGCGCCTGGAAGGCCCCATTATAGGTGAACGCGTATGTCTGATCCTGGCTGGCGCCGGCGAGATCATGCGCCAAGCTCGTCAGCCGCGAGGCCGCGTCATAAGCATAGGTCGTGCCCGCGCCATTGCCGCGCGCGAGGCCCGTGCGCCGGCCCAGATCGTCATACGCGAACGTCGCCAACACGCCCGGCCCGGAGGCCGCGCCGTTTTCCCGCAGCGCCGTCATCTCATTGGCGAGGTTCCAATCGCTGGTCACATAAAACCCGTCCGGCCAAGTGAGCCGCGTGCGACGACCGGCGAGATCGTATTGCGAGGCGACGGTTCCGAGCGGCGCGACGGCGCTCGTCTGACGCCCGAGCGCTCAAGGTTGCGGCGCGCGACGCACGCCAAGCTCATGTCTTGATGGCTCATCACCCAATTCCGCTGCGCGCTCAAACAACCGCTCAACTTCCCCGTCGTTGCTTGGATCGCCATCATACATCAACAAGACCGCCTTCGACCGCATTGCTCCCGCATCCCCGCGCTCGATCAACACATCGAGTATTTCAAGAATTCGTTGCCGATCAAACTGGCACATTTCATAATATCCGTTGATGACTCGCAATCTCTCAGTGCTAGTGTTTCGCATGGCGGCGCGCGACATGCGCTCTGGCGCAGTCTGAGTGTCGCACCAATTCTGGGCGCCATCGACGGGAGGCGCGGATTCCTCCGCAATTCGAACATGCCTAGGCGCCGTTTGGGGCTGCGTTCGATCAAATGACCGCTGTTCACACGCCGCGCAGAATGACAATGCAGCAACTACTGTGGGCGTGAAGAAGGGCATGCTCTTGCCCATGGCTGCTCCCTTCCAGTGGCGCGATCAATGGACCTTATGGTCCTGCTTCCTTGGAATCGCGCATTGCCAAGAGGCGCTCGAATGCAGGCGCCAAGCCTGTTGGCGAGCCCCTGAAGCAGCTCGCGATTGTACCCGACATTGCAGGCCGCGATCGTAACTTCCTGGCCCTCAATATAGCTTGGATCATCGCGAATTATGTTCGCAAGCGCTCCTGGATTAATGCGGTTGTACTCTTGATCGAAAACACCTGCGCGATTGCCGTGCCCAGACACGAGAAATGAACCGGGAAACGGGTTTGCAGCGAGGTAAGGATAACTCGACGGCATCCCCCAAAGGTCATTCCGATTGAAGAGAACGATCCCTGGCGAACACCGGCCCGTCTCCTGCTCGCTGCCCTCCTCTTCGCCATAACCTTCATCCGAAATATCGTAGAGTTCGCCGTACTCGCCTTCGCAATTGAAGGGCAGGATGGCGCAGGCGCGAAAGTCGCGATAGGCGTCGCTGCGGGCGATGAAGCGCGCGATGTCGTGTGTGTCGGTGAGGCCCGGTCGAAAGCCCGGGACGACAATCTCGTCGATCGGGGTCGTGGACGCCTGCAGCCCCAGCGGATCGATTGCGTTGACCGGATCGTTGCCGACGTACGCATACAAATTCATCCCGCCGCCGAAGAGGATCGGGTCGACCTGCAGGAAGCGCCCGAGCGCGGGATCGTAGGCGCGGGCGCGGTAATGCATGAGCCCCGCCGCCGCGAGCGAGACTTGGCGCTACCATGACTACTCTTCTCGCGATTCTGCTTCGTCTCGACTGCGGTGCCGAAACAACTCATAGAATCGATGCGCATAAATAGCCAGCATTGGAACAAGCACGCCCATAAGCAGCCATTGGTCTCGGTGTGCTGCGATATTCACAAAAGTCACTACAGCAGCGAGCAATCCAGGCCATATCCAATGCCAGACTTGGCGATATGTTGGTTCATTGCTCATTTCGCTGCGCACTGTTTCACTCCCCATGACGAACACTATATGAACGATGTCTTCTCCTCCGTCTCCACGCGACCGACACTCATGAATCTCTGGCGCGCGCTGCCCCGCACTCGGATCCAGATGCCATTGTTGCAGTGCATGCGGGCCGAACCTAATGATTGTATCGTATATATGATTATGGTGCTTGGATGCAGCGATCTGCTAAGGTGTTTACACAATGACTAGCTTGCTCTCCATCATATGGCCGTTTCTTGTCGCCATGTGTTTTAGTGCTGCGGTGTTTTTTATCATTGGTCCTCATTGGATATCCGCCGCGTTCATTATATCGGGTATTTTGGCGTCATTGGGCAGAATGTCCCGCACGAACCGAGACAATTAGTTGTTTTTCTAGCAGCATCTACGCTGGCGCCCTTCTCTTAGCATCGCGGCGCCTCCAGACATAAATATTCCTGCAGCTGCAGGACCGGTACCAAGCGGATATATGCTGCCGCCAATAATTAGCGCTAAATCCAATCCCACACCAACCCAGTCAATTTGGATATTCCGCACCTGCTTCTCGTACCAGGGCGTAAGTTGCAGGCGCCCCTGTGCATCCTGCATGTAGTGACCACGTCGGTCGTACAGCCTGAACCCTTTAGGTAAGTTCGTCACCCCGGGACCATTATCACTTTGCCCTCCGCCCCATCCGGCCCAGGCGCCCTGCTGGATACGTCGCTCCGCCGGCGGCAGCATTGGATCCGGTGCGCAGAGCCAGTGCCTGCAATCGCTGTCGAACGACTGGCCCAGGTTGAAATCACCCGGCCGCGCCTGGAGCCAATCGTTCGACCAGCCGGACATCAAACGGGCAGTGAAATCACCGTCGAACAGATCGTTGTCCAAATCGACCGCCTGCAAGCCGCTTGGGTCCGTCAGATTTACCGGATCGTTGGCGACGTAAGCGTAGAGATTCATGCCCCCAGCGAACAAAATCGGATCGGCCTGCAGGAAGCGTCCGAGCGCGGCATCGTAGGCGCGGGCGCGGTAGTGCATGAGCCCCGCCGCCGCGAGGTTCATCTGCCCGGTGAAGCCGAACAGCCCAACATTGCCCGCGCCCGGCCGGCCGAATTCGTCATAGGTGTTGATCGTGGTCGCGGCGGCGCTGGCGTTTGTCGACGCGATGACGCTGCCCAGCGCATCCGCGATCAGCCAGGCGCGGTTGCTCGTTCCCGCGCCGTCATACGCAACCAGCGGCTCGTCCAGCCCCGGCCCATGCACGTGGCGACGCAGCAACGCGCCGGACCCGTCATATTCGCCGATGATGGAAAGCCCACCTGCCCCGGACCCCGATCCGGGGTCGTACAAAAACCGCGTCGTCACCGCCCCCGCGATCGTCTGCGTGAGCCGCCCGGCTGGATCGTAAGCGAGCGTGAGCGCGGCCGCGCCCGACACGCTGGTCAGGCGGTTGTACACATCGTAGGCGAAGGCGCGGCTGGAATCGGACGTAAGGTTTCCGCGCCCGTCATAAGCGAGGCTCGCCCCGCCCACCGACGAATATTGATTGAGCCCGTTGGCGGGAGAGGCCGTGGTTCCATTCGCCAGCGGCGCCCAATCATAGGCCGCGTTCGATCCGGTGCGCGTCAGCGCCTGGAAGGCCCCATTATAGGTGAAGGCGTATGTCTGATCCTGGCTGGCGCCGGCGAGATCATGCGAAAGGCTCGTCAGCCGCGAGGCCGCGTCATAAGCATAGCTCGTGCCCGCGCCATTGCCGCGCGCAAGACCCGTGCGCCGGCCCAGATCGTCATACGCGAACGTCGCCAACACGCCCGGCCCGGAGGCCGCGCCGTTTTCCCGCAGCGCCGTCACCTCATCGGCGAGGTTCCAATCGCTGGTCACATAAAACCCGTCCGGCCAAGTCAGCCGCGTGCGGCGACCGGCGAGGTCGTATTGCGAGGCGACGGTTCCGAGCGGCGCGACGGCGCTCGTCTGGCGCCCGAGCGCGTCATAGGCGAAGGTGAGGCTCTGGCCCGGCAGCGCTGCCGAGATGAGCCGGCCCACAGCGTCATAGGCCGTCGTCACATCGTTCGCCGCGCCCGGCGCGTCGATCTGCGTCAGCCGCGCGAGCGCGTCATAGACATAAGCGATGATCTGCCCATCGCGCCGGCGCGTCTGCGTGATGTTCGAGCCCGCATCGTAGCTATATTGCTCATAATCCGTGGTCGAGCTTTGCGATCCGTTCGAAGCGAGCGGAAAACGAATGCGCGAGAGACGGTCGAACCCGTCATACTCGAACGTGGTGAGATTGCCGCGCGCGTCGGCCAGCGTCGCCGGGAGGCCGTTGGTCGTGTAGGTCGTGGTCGCGCTCGCCTGGGCGAGGGCCGTTCCATAGGCGTTCGTCACCTGGGTGACCTGATCGGCGGCGTTGTAGGTCACGCGGCTGATCCGGTCCGCGCCATTGGCGCCCTGCGAGCTCGCCGTGCAGGCCGAGGCTGGGAGCGAGGCGAACACGGCTGGGTTCATGCGCAGCGCGGTGCAGTCCGGCCGGCTGGCGGAATCGTAGGAAAATTGCGTCACCGCCTGCGTCGCGCCGCCGGCGATGAAGCTTTCCCGCACGCGCCGGCCGGGCGCGTCATAGAGGAACGTGCTTTGCTGCAGCGCGGCGAACGCCGCCCAATCCGCGTCCGATTGCGAATTGACCGCGCCCTGCTCGATTGCGGTCGGCTGGCCGTCGAGATTGTAGGTGAAGCGCGCGGCGCGGTGCTTGAGCGCGCCCGCCCCGTCCGGATCGGGGCCGATGACGCCGATCACCTGCCGCGCCGCGTCGTAGCGCGTCCGCGTCGTATCGGCGCTCCCGGCTAATGGCCCGTCCACGGTCAGCAGATTGCCGATCGCATCGTAGGCAAAGCCCGTGGTCGCGGCCAGCGCCCCATCGCCCGAGCCAGCCGTCGTCGCCGTGACCAGCAGGTTGTTGGCGACGCCCGCAGCGCCATAACTGAAGGTGGCCCGCGTTTCGTCCGCGCCATTGGCGCAGGACGCCGTGGTGCGGCACACGGACACTTGAGCCATGCGGACCACCGGGCTCGGCGCCTGGACCACCGCGCCGGACGCGTTCTTGTACCACGCCGAGAGCGATGTGTAGGTGAACCGCGTCTGCGGCCGCACGGCCGGCCCCGCCCCGTCCGGATCGGGCGCGGTGACGGTCAGAACGCCGCCATGCGTTGAATCATAAGTAAAATCCGTCGCATTACCCCGCGCATCGGTGGTGCGCGTCGGCAGATTGCAGGTCACCGGATTGGCGCAAGCGGCCGGATAGGTCGCGGTCGCCACGATGTTGGCGAGGCCCGAGCCAGCCTTCGGAACCTCCGTCACTTGTGTGACGTTGCCGCGCCCATCATAGGCGAGGTCCGTGTAATTGCCCTCTGGCCGCGTCACACGCGTCAGCCGGTTCGAGGCGTCATAGGAAAAACTCGTGGTGCGGTTGAGCGCGTCGCGATCCGTCAGGATGGTGTTCGCGGCGATATCGCCCGTCACCACGCGTTGGTGATTGAGCGGATCGGTGACGGTCGTGGTGCGCACGCCCGCAGCGTCGCTGAACGCATACGCCCAGGTTCCCGCGCCGTCATAAACGCTCGCCACCCGTCCACTCGCGTCATACGACATGGTTACATTGTTCGCGCTCGCTGAGGGGCGGCGAATACCTATTAAATACTCGTCAGCGAAGGTGTAGGTTGTCGTGCGGTTGAGCGCGTCAGTCACGGTCTGCGTCGCGCCATTGGTCGCGAACGCAAGGCTCGGCCAGGTTTGTGTCAACCCAGTGCAGGCGTCGGCGGCAGGATTGCAGTAGTCAATCGCCATGTTGAGGCCGACGGCGTTCACAAGCGTCAACCCGCCGGTGGCCAGGTCATTATTTTGATATTGCAGGTGAATTTGATAGCCCAGAGTGTTGGTGACGGCCTGCAGGCGCTGCGCGTTCGCCGACAATGTCGTGTAGGTGAAAGTCAGCGCTTCGCCATTCGGATAGGTGACCGTAACGACGCGCGCTTCGTTCGCCTGGGTCGGCTGCGTCCCCGCCAGCGCCTTTGAATAAAGAGCGACCACGCCGCGTGCGCTTGTAAACGTATAAGTATTTGCGCCAGCGTTGAAGGTAAGCGTCGCGCCATCGCCTTGAGTTGCGGTGTAGACGCCCGCGCTCAGTGTGAAGGTCGTGGATTCGCCAAACAATGTGACGGTGTAAGTCGCGCCATCGCTGTTTATTGTGCCCGTGAGATTGTCGCGCCATTCCTCGGTTGCGGAATCATAGGCGCGGCCGAAAGTGAGGCCGCCCTGCCCCGGCTGTCCGATTGTGAGGCTCGGCTGCGCGACGTGAATGGCGAGCGTCATCAAATCGACGCCGTTTGAATCGCGCGCGCTGCGCACTGGGGGCGGCGGCGCCGATTGCGCATACGCCGCTCCAGATGCGGCGAGGGCCAAAATCGCCACGCAGATGGCGAGCACGCGGCGAAGCGGCGCGCCGAACGAAGTGACCTCCTTTGTCACCGAGCTCATAAAGCGCGTTCCGATCTTTGCTTGACACACAAGAGAAGACCACGTTTTCGTTGGAGTCAATCTTTGGGCGAACGCGAACAATTTTCGCGCATCGCCGATGAGGCGAAAGCCGCCCTTAATTGTCCGTCGCGAAGGACAGCGGGGCGCCGCGGGTTAGGGATGGAGATCGCGATGAGCATCTCACGTCGGTTGTTGTTGACGCGCGTCTTCTTGATTGGCGTCACGAATTTGCTTTTGGCGCCGCGCGACAACGCACATGCGGAAAATATTCAATATGTCTATGATGAACTTGGGCGATTGACGCGCGCGACATACCCGAACGGTGTCACAGTCGACTATTCTTACGATGCCGCCGGCAACCGCACCCAGGTGGTTCGGGCCGGAGGCGCTTCGCCCCCCCCATCGCCGCCGCCGGGCGGCTTCAGCGCGACGATCGCGATCACGGGGACGGGCCCCGTCAATTTACGCGCGCTCGCCGACGCAGCTGGTTACACGGGCGCGCAGAATGCAACGGTGACGTTCACGTTGGCGAGCGGCGTCGCAATCGCAGGCGCGGCGGGCGCGCCCAGTGGCGGCGTCGCCGTCGACACGGGAGTCTGGCCGACGACGACATTCGCCATTTCACTCACCCTTCAAATTTCTGGCAAAATCTATGGCGGGGGTGGAGTTGGCGGCGCTGGCGCTGGATTTGGCGGTCAAGGAGACGCGCCAGGCGAGGCCGGCGGCGTGGGCGGCGACGCGCTCTATTGCCGACTACCAATTACGCTCGTCGTCAATTCAGGCGGCGAATTGAAGGCCGGCGGCGGCGGCGGCGGCGGCGGCGGCGCATGGCGGAATTCCTTCACTGACCCAACATCTTATTATGGCGGCGGCGGTGGCGGCGGCGGTTTTGCCAACGGGAATGGCGGTTCGGCCGGCGTCAACAACCCCGAGGGCGGACCTGAGTCTAATAGCGGCGCCGCCGGAAGCGGCGTCGGCGGGGGTGCGGGCGGCGCGAACGGCGGCGCCATCGGATCGGGTCGCACGCCCGGCAATGGCGGTGCGGGCGGAAACGCCGCGAGCATCGGCGCAAGCGGCACGGCGGCGACGGGAACTGCCAGCGGAACCTGGAGCAAGCTTGCGCCGGGCGCCGGCGGGGCGGCAGGCTACGCCATTCGGAAGAACGGCCATGCGGTGAGCGTCACCAACAATGGTACGATCACTGGAACGCAAGGCTGAGCGCGCGCGACGGAGCGGCACATGGCGAACATCGTGCGATCCGCTCTGGCGATCGGCGCCGCGCTGACCGCGTCGACGATTGGCGCCGCCTGGGCGCAGGACGACGCCATCGCCTGGCGCGTCGTGGATCGTCATCGTCTGTTTGCGTCGGAAGCGCGCGCCGACACAGCGATCGTTCTGGCGCCCGTGCCGAGCGCGCTCGACCAAATGCTCGACGATCTGGCCGCGATCCCGCTAACGCCGCGCGAATCCAGTGACCTGGCGAACGGCGATGACGCACGCACGCGTGCGGCGGCGCTGCTCACACCGCTCGGCGATGCGGACCGAGAGGCTGAGGAGGAAGCCGCCGCGCGCACGGAAGTCGCGTTGACGCGATTCCTTGCAGCCGTCGCACAGCGCGGAGATGAAAACAACGGTCCGATTGCCACGCGATGGCGCCGCGCCGATCGAGCCTATGACGATGCGACCCTTCATCCGAGCACCGTCTTCATCCGCGCGACAGCGCCGGGCGGGTCCTCCGCGCCCGGCGCCTTGTGCGTTTGGCGCGTAAGTCACGACTTGTCGGCGCCAGACACGCCCGTCCTTCAATCCGCGCCATTGCCATGCGACGCGGCGATCCTCGCGCCGCTGCGCTTTACGCCGACGCAGGCGGCGCGCGGCGGGTTGGACTATGTCGCGCGCGGCGCGCTCGAAGTACGGCTCGCCGATGAGGCCGCGACCCTTCTGGCGCGGCAAGACATCGTCGCGCGCGATCGCGTCTTCATCGGGCTGGGCGATTCTTACGCCTCCGGCGAGGGCAATCCGGACTTGCCGGTCGATTGGTCCCCGCTTCTGGCGCCAGACGCAGAGCCACGCGCCGATGGCGACAATGCTGAACGTTGGTGGTGGCGCAATCACAATGTGCGCCAGCTTGAAGACGGCGCCCATTTCGCCGCCTGGCTCGATCCCCACTGCCATCGCTCCCTCCGCAATCATCAAGTGATCGCCTCGCTCCTCGCGGCGGCGCGCGATCCGCACGCCACATTGAGTTTCGCCAGCTTCGCCTGCTCGGGCGCGCGCGTGCTCGATGGCCTCTTGACGCCGCAACGGCGCCTGCCGGGAACTTATGAGGAAGGAGAGCCCGACGAAGTCGTGAGTCAGATGGCGGCGCTGCAAGATGTGCTGTGCGGCCCGGGCGGCGCGGCGCGCGATCGCGCCGCGCTCACCCAAACACGAGACGCCTTTCGCGCCGCGCGCGCCGCGGGCTTTCTCCAGCCCGCACAGCAGCGTGCGCTGGATCGCATTGACTTCACCGCCGAGGGCGCCTGCGCCTCGGGCGCGCCGCCGCGCCGGATTGAAACGCTTATGCTCGCCGTTGGCATCAACGAGTCCGGCTTTGAAGGCGCCATCCTCGATACGGCTCTGCCGCGCGCCGTCTTGAGTCTCATCGGCACGGTCCTCTTGGAAGCCGTGCGCGCGGTGCGCGGCGCATCGCCCCCGCATGTCGCGCATCAGGCCGTGCAAAACGATGTGCCGGCGCTCTACCGGCTCGCGGCGCGCGCGCTCTCGTCGGACGGTGGGCTCGCGCTCGACGGCGTGGTTCACGTCGCCTATCCCAATCCGTTGCGCGACGAGGAGGGGCGTTATTGCACCAGCTTTACACGCAACGAATTGCTCGGCGCGCTGCATGGGCCATTGCCCGATTTCGGCGTGCCGCGCCAGCGCCGCTGGCGCTTCGAGATCAGCGCCGAGGAATCGCGCGATCTGGAAGAGGCGCTGCTGGCGCCGCTCAACCGCGCCATCGTCGCTAACGCGGACGCCGAAGCGGGCGACGCGCGCGCTTGGCGCGTCGCCGCGCATGCCGTGCGACTCACCTTCGCCCATGGCTGGTGCGCGGGGGATGCGCGCGAGCAAGCGCTGTTTGAACTGCCGCACCTTGCCGGCGTGCTCGATAACGCCGCTGGCGACATTATCGAGGCCTGGACGCCGGCGCCGCCAGCGGGCGAAGCTGGCTGGCGCGCTTACGCCGATGATGCGGGCGCCATCCGCGCCCGCGCGCGCTGGTTTCGTGCGCCCAATGACGCCGTGCTCACCCAATTGAGCTCCAATCGGCGCATTCTCCCCCCGTTCAATCTCGCCTTCGGGCCCTTCGGCGCCCTCTTCGGCGCGTTTCATCCCAGCCTCATAGCCCATGCGGCGGCGGCGCGTGATGTGGCGCGGATCATTGAGCGCGAAGAGAGTGAACGGCGCTGATGGAAGGCGCACCGGCGCCGCGTGTGCAGACCTCAACTGGCGGAGACAATCTCCACCAAAGTCCGCGCGCTAAAGCGCCAATTCGACGCTCTTTTTTGTCACCTTCGAATGTGCCCACGCGCGCATACGCACATGCCTACCCACACGGCGCGCGCGTTCTCACCGCAGCGGCGTGCGCGTGCGCCATTTCATGACCCAGGCCGCCGCGACCGCAAGCGCGAGCGCTTCGCGCCTTTGGATCTCCGTTATGATGCGTTCATACGTGCGTCGCCGCATGTGCTTGGGGGGCGGTCCGAAGCGGCTCAACACGCCCGGCGCGCCGCCCAGCTTGCGCCGCAAACGATTGGCGATGCGCAAATGTCGATCGCGCGCCCGCTCGCGCCGGATCGCATAAGTCAAGCGCGCGCAGATCCGGCAGATGAAGCGCGCGCCGGAAAGATGAAGATTGAGCACCTCGCCGCCGCAGCGCGGGCATGCGAAATATGGCCGCGCGCCGCCGAACCGGCACGAACGCCAGTGGACGGCGACGCGTTCGTCCACACGGCGCGCATCCGCGCCTTTTCCAGAGCTATAGAGAAGACGCACCGCGCCCCCTTCGCCGCGCACGCCGATGCTGGCGATCGTGCGCCCCGCCATCGTCCAGCTCGATACGCAATAGGCGCCCGGCGCCAGCGCGCCCGCTTTGCTGAGTGTCGCAATCGTAAGCTTTGCGGTTTCCTCAACGCAGGCGCGCCCCGAATGGTTCCATCCGCCGCTGCCCATGCCGCCCATTCTCGCTTGCCAACTTACAATATTTGCCGAAATCGCTTGGGTTTTAAACATGGCGCGGCGCCGCTTCGCGGCGCACGTCTCTGTCTCAGATTCCGATATGCGGAAGGCCGATTGGTCTCTGCAAGAGAGATGGTTCGCCAACTTCGCCACCATGCCCCAAGCGCGCGCATTGGCGACCTTGGCGGTGTTGTCGGTCTTCCGTCGAAGCGAGAAACCATCTCCACCAACTCCGCCATCTGCGTCATCTCCGTCATCTCCGCCAACACCGCCAACAAACATGCGCCGTCATCTCGGCGCGCTCGCCGGCATGCGCCATTCCCATGTCTTGCCCACCTTCGCGGTGCGCGCGCCTATGGTGTCCTTGGCGCGTTCGACCGCGCGCCAGGAAACGCCGGCGGCGTCGGCGCGTGACTTAAGTTCGCTTGAGGGGACGGGCCCGGCGGCCAATTGCTCGATCAGCCAGTCGCGCGCTTCCTCAACGCGGCTGGCCCCGCGCGCCCTCCCCGCCTGGTCAGCCAGCGCCTCACTCGCCGTCAGTTCGACTTCGCCGAGCCATTCGAGCTTAGGCGTTGGACCAGCGACATCGACTTCCTCCTCAATGATGCGATAGCGAAAGCCGGTTCGATCCTTGCCGTGATTGACTTTGCCAGGAAGGAGCAGGCGTACCTCGGAATTCTCATCGTCCTTCACGACGAGATAGGCGGCGCGCGCCGCCTGCGAAAATCCTTTCGAGCCGACGATGCGATCAAGCGCCTCGACACTCGCCGATTTGTTGGTGTGCGAGATCATGACAATGGCGATCCCCCAACGCGCGGCGAAATCCTTGTAAGGATGGAGGGCCGAACGCGCTGCGCCACTCGTGGCGTGAACTTGTGGCGTGGCCATGGTGAGAATTGCAGATCTGCGGCAACGTCTTAACCAGGCCCTAGGTGTGAGCTTTCAATAGGTTGTCCATCCGACCCGAAGCCGGGAGATTGAGG
>CADEEL010000020.1:58543-61093 GCA_902826335.1 uncultured Alphaproteobacteria bacterium | reverse complement strand
AGGCCGGAACCGGCCTTGGTGGATTTGGCGGGTTTACCCCGTGTGTGGGGTTGCGGGTGCTTTGCGGTTCGCGTTTCGCGCAACGCCGCCGCCACCTATCCCCGGACGCGCGCGGCGCGCGCGGTCCGGGGCCCATAAACGCACGGGTTCGTGATCTTGGGCCCCGGACTTGGCGCGTGCGCGCCAATCCGGGGATGGGTGCATGATCGGGCGCGTGCGTTTTCCCCTCGCGCGCGAAGGGGGCATTGACCGGGTCCGGATAAAAAACGAATCCGACAGCTGAGCGGCGCGCTTAAACTGGCGCGCATGACCATCAACGAACCGCCCATCCCACCAAACGCCGATGCGCCCTTCAGCACAGAAGAAGGCTGGCATTGGGCGAGGGTGACGTTCGATGCGCTGTTCAATTTCTGTCCGGACCCGGCTGAACTGGCGCGCCAGCGCGTGTTGACGCGCCGCGTGTGGCGCGCCATCGCCACGTGGCTGGCGCCGCTCGAAGCCTTTGTGCGGCGCTTGTTGCTGCTCGAAGCGCTGGCGCTGCCGATCCCGAATGTCGCCGCGCCGGGCGCGGCCGCGCGGGCCAATGTGCGCGCCTCGCCGGGGCGGGGCGGGTTCGCCAGCGAACACTCAAGCGATTGGCAGGTGTCGTTTCAGGTCGTCCCGCCCTTGCACCGTACACGGATGGTTACTGTCCGTAAGCGGATCAGTCCCTTGAGCAAACTCGCTCCCAAATTCATGTCCTGCTTCAAGCTGGCCGAGCGCATCGAAGCGCTGGGGCGCGTGCTTGAACGGAAGTCCGCTTATGCGCAACGTCTGGCGCGCCGGCTCGCGCGCCGGACGAAGGCCCTCAGCGGCCGGGAAATCGCGCAGCGCATGATGGGCGATGTCGGCCCCGCGCGCGGCGACGATCCGATCGGCGCGGGGCTGCATCGCGATAGTTACGATGCGTGCGAACGCGAAGCGCGGCGCTTGCTGGATTCTTCTTAAGGCGCGCGGGTTCGCCGTGACGCCCAGCTTTGATGTAAAGACGCGCGGAGGGCCGGAACCGGCCTTTGCGGATCGGACGGTTTTACCCCGCGTGTGGGGGCGCGGGCGCGTCGCGTTGAACAACGCGTTGAACAAATAGCGCGGCGTCGCTGCTCTTCATCCTCCCCCTTCATGGGGGAGGTGTCGGCGACCCCGGATATCATCCGGGGGAGACGACGGAGGGGGTGCATCACCAACCCCCTCCGGTTCGCTTCGCTCACCACCTCCCCCATAAAGGGGGAGGATAAGGGCGCTTGGCGTTTGTGGCCCGCGCTTCGACTTCGCTCAGCGCGACGGTGAAATTGATGCCTTCGGAATGACAACACAAACGTCGCGCTGAGCTTGTCGAAGCGCGGGAAAAACCGTGCGCTTGCATCTCCAACGCCCGCGCCCCATTTTCCGCGCATGATCGATCCCCGCCCCTTCGCGCAGCTCGGCCGCTTCGACAATGACTGGCTCAATGCGCGCTATCACTTTTCGTTCTCCGGCTACCGTGACCCCAACCGCATGCAATGGGGGGCGCTGCGCGTGTGGAACGACGACATGATCAAGGCCAAGTCCGGCTTTGCGCCGCACAGCCACGCCGACATGGAGATCATCACCTATGTGCGCACGGGCGCGATCTCGCACGAGGACAGTCTGGGCAATAAGGGCCGCACGGGCGCGGGCGATGTGCAGGTGATGAGCGCGGGCGCGGGCGTGACGCACGCGGAATACAATCTCGAGGACGAAGCGACGACGCTTTATCAAATCTGGATCCTGCCGCGCGAACGCGGCGGTGCGCCGTTCTGGGGCGCGGCGCGCTTTCCAAAAGACGATCGCGCGGGATCGTTCGTCGCGCTTGCATCGGGCTTCGACGAAGATCAGGCCGCCGGCGCGCTGCCGATCCGCGCCGATGCGCGGCTCATGGCCGCGTCCATCAAGGCTGGGGAGCGCCTTTCCTACACGCCCGCGCCGGGGCGGCGCATTTATGTGGCCACGCCCGCCGGCGCGATCGAGGTAAACGGCGTCACGCTCAATGCGCGGGACGGGGCGGCGATCAAGGACGAGGCGCAGCTCACGTTCACCGCGCATGACAATTCGGACATCGTGCTGGTCGAGACTGTTTAGCGGCCACGGCGCCATCGGCGCTTGCGCTCTCGCCCGGACGCGGGCGAAGGTGCGGCGCTTATTTGGAGGCTCATCGCATGCGCCTAATTCTCTTGCTCCTTACGCCGCTTCTCCTCAGCGGCTGCCTCGCGGCGGCGGCGGTGGGCGCGGCCGGCAGCGTGGTCGGCGCCGGCGTGCGCGCCACGGGATCGGTGATCGGCGCGGGCGTCGATGCGGTCACGCCCGGCGACGATGATGAGGACGAAGAAGAGGATGAAGACGACGAGGATGAGGATCGGGACGAGCGGCGGCGCTAAAGCGCCTCGCGCAATTGTGAGTGGCGCGGAAAAGCAGGCCCCGCCACAAGAAGCGCATTAAGCCTGGAGTGATCAATGCCCGTGCGCGCCGTTCTGCTGGCTCTAACCGCCTGTTTTG
>CADEEL010000020.1:32890-58443 GCA_902826335.1 uncultured Alphaproteobacteria bacterium | reverse complement strand
CTGGAGTGATCAATGCCCGTGCGCGCCGTTCTGCTGGCTCTAACCGCCTGTTTTGCACTCGCCTCCGCGGCAACCGCCGCGCCTGTCAGCCTCGCGCCTATTCAATTGTCGGCGGAGCTCCAAGAAACAATCGCCGAAGATTACGGCGCGCGCGAGGAAGACGTGCTGCGCGGCATGGTGGAGCGCGCGGTGAGCGATGCGCTGACGCGCGTCGGCGGGCAGATCGTCGAGGGCGGGCCCATCGTCATTGAAATCACGCTTGTCGATGCGCGCCCCAATCGGCCGACGCTTGGGCAGGCCACGCATCGGCCAGGCCTCGATTTCGGGCGCTCGCTGTCCATCGGCGGCGCGGACTTGACAGCGACGTTGCGCCACGCAAATGGCGCGTCGATCGGCGATGTGCAGTACGATTATTATACGCCGATCATCGAGGACGCCGTGGGCGCATCGACCTGGTCGGATGCGCAGCGCGCCATCCGCCGCTTCGCGCGGCGCGTTGCGGAGGCGTATGCGCGGGCCGACTAGGGAATACCGAGGAGCTTGTGAATCTGCAGGCTGAGGCGCCAGCGTGGATCGGCGCGGCAATAGTCCAGCGCGGCGCGGGTGTTTTCGTCTCGCGCTGGGCCGTCCATCGGCTGCAGGAAGAAGTGCTCGAACGGCAGATGCACAAAGCGCTCGGGCGGGGCGAGCGGCTGGGGGTAGACCAGCTTTAGTTCGTGCCCGGACGATTGCGCCAGCGGCGCGGCGGCCTTGGGGCTGACGCAGATCCAATCGAGGCCGGCGGGGGCGGCGATGGTTCCATTGGTTTCCACGGCCACCTCGAAGCCTTGCGCATGCAGCGCCGCAATCAAGGGCGCATCCATTTGCAGGAGCGGCTCGCCCCCAGTGCAGACAACGTAAGGAACGCCTCCGCCCGGCCAGTTTTCGGCGACAGCGCGGGCCAGCGCCGCGGGCGTTTCAAAGCGTCCACCGCCCGCGCCGTCCAGGCCGACGAAATCGGTATCGCAGAATGTGCACACCGCGTCGGCGCGATCTTCCTCTCGCCCACTCCACAAATTGCAGCCGGCGAAACGGAGGAACACCGCAGCGCGGCCGGCACGCGCGCCCTCCCCCTGCAACGTGTAAAAGAGCTCCTTGACGGCGTAACTCATTGCGACGCGACCAATTGGGCCCAGCCCTTGGCGCGGAGCTCGCACGCTGGGCAGCGCGCGCAGCCATAGCCCCATTCATGGCGCTGGGTGCGATCGCCCTCGTAACAAGTGTGGGTCTCTTCGCGGATGAGGTTCAGCAATGGTTCGCCGCCCAGCTCATAGGCCAAGGCCCAGGTTTGGGCCTTTGACAGGCGCATGAGCGGGGTCTCGATTGGGATGGCGCGGTCGAGGCCCAGGGCGAGGGCGGCCTCCATGGCGTCGATGGTCGCACGCCGGCAATCGGGATAGCCGGAAAAGTCCGTCTCGCACATGCCGGCGACCAGGACGTCGAGGCCGCGCCCATACGCGAAGGCGGCGGCGGCGGTGAGGAAAAAGAGGTTCCGGCCCGGCACGAAGGTGGTCGGCAATTCGCCCTCGGGCTGCGCGATGGGCTGGTCCGCAGTTAGCGCGCTGGCGGCGAGCGCGCCGAAGCCGGTCATGTCCGCGCAACGATCCGGACCCAGCCGCGCGGCCCAATCGGGGCGGAGCGCGCGCAGCGCGGCAAGGACAATTGGGCGCTGATCCAGCTCAATGCGATGGCGCTGGCCATAATCGAAGCCGATGGTCTCGACCCGCCCGTAGCGCGCCAGGGCCCAGGCGAGGCAGACGGTTGAGTCTTGGCCCGCCGAGAACAAAACAAGCGCGGATTGAGGCGGGGCGTTCGCCTTCACGTTTGCGTTCCGGCTTGCGTTCTGGGGCGCGGGCATGGGCCTATATAGGCCGATGGATTTGGTCCTGCTCTACTCCACCTGGCCAGATGCAGCCTCGGCCGAAGCGTGCGCGGCGGCGCTGATCGACGCGGAGACGGCGGCGTGCGCGACCGTGCTGGCGGGCGGGCGCTCCTTCTATCGCTGGGAGGGGCGGCTTGAAGCCACGCAAGAGGCTGTTTTGCTTGTGAAAACATCAGCCTTGGCCGCCGGGGCGGCGCGCGATCTCATCCTCGCCCGACATCCCTACGACCTCCCCTGCGTGCTGGCGGTTCCGGTTGATCCGGCGGGCTCGCACGGCTCCTACCTTGCCTGGGCGTTAGAGATGACCCTGCGTAAGTGTGGCGGTTAAGACGCGCCCGGCGAGGATCGTTGACGCGCCCGTCAACCGCGATTGACTTTAGGCGCCCCGGCGCCTGATTTTGCCTTGTTTTCGGGAGTCCGTGGGGACAGGCGCGCCAAGCCGGCGCGCCCCTGGCAGGCCTTGGGGACGTTCGATTGTAGGCAATTATCGCTCGCACAAGCGGGCTTGGCGATGGTTCGGTTTCGGGAGGACGGAATATGCTGCGTAAATCCCCACTTGGTTGGTTGTTGCTTTCAGGCGCTTCGTTGGCCGCCATCGCGGGCTCGGCCCAGGCGCAGGACGGCGGCGCGGTTTCGGATGAAATCGTGGTCACCGCGACGGGCCGGGAAGCGGCGCTGCAAGACGTGCCGATCGCGGTCACCGCGCTGGGGAACGAAACGCTTGAGCAAGCCGGTGTGCTGGACCTGACGGACCTTCGCCGACTCGCGCCCAGCCTGCGAATCGGCACGGGCCAATCGCAATCATCGGGCACCGGCATTTCGATCCGCGGCATCGGCACGGGCAGCGATAATCCCGGCTTTGAATCGGCGGTCGGCGTATTCATCGACGGCGTTTACCGCGCCCGCACAGGCTCCGCCCTCGCCGACCTTCCGGATATTCAGCGCATCGAAGTCCTGCGCGGCCCGCAAGGCACGCTGTACGGCAAGAACACCTCCTCCGGCGCGATCTCGGTTGTGACCGCGGCGCCGGAATTCGACACGCACGCCTGGATGGAAGCGACCGGCGGCGATTTCAATGCGCTCAGCACGCGCTTCGGCGTGAACATCCCCGTGGTCGACGACGTATTCGCGCTGCGCTTCGACGCCGGCCTGCGCTCACGCGACGGGTTCATTGACGATGTCACCAGCGGCGGCACGATCAATGATCGGAATCGCTGGACGGCGCGCCTGCAAGGCTTGTGGGACATCAGCCCCGACGCCTCGCTGCGCATCATTCTGGATGCCAGCGAATCCGACGAAGCGTGCTGCGGCGCGGTGACGTTGTTCGATTCATCCGCCTCGGCGCTGCTGCCGTTCAGCACGGCGGTCAATAACGTCCAACCCGGATCGATCCTGACGCCAGACCCGGAAGCGCGCCGAATGTCCCTGACGCCAGGCCGCGATTATCGCGATCAGGTTGAGGATTGGGGGATTTCCGGCCAACTCGACTGGGATCTCGGGTTCGCCAACCTGACGTCCGTCACCGCGTATCGGGATTGGGAATCCATCCGCAACCAGGACATCGATTTCAGCCGCATGGACCGTTCGTATCGGGCTGGGCTCGAAGTCGGCGCCGAAGCGTTCTCGCAGGAAATCCGCCTGCAGGGCGAAGCCGGCCGCATCGACTGGCTGGTCGGGGGCTTCTACAGCGACGAGCAAATCGACCAGACGGACCGCATCCGTTACGGCGCGCAAGCGGCGGCTTATGTCGATCAGCTCGCGAGTCTGGCCACTGGCGGGTTGACCGTTTTCGGTGCGCCTGTGGCGGCGGCAAGTTTATACGGCTTTGGGTTCACCCAGCTCGCGGGCGCGCTGGTGACCGAGGGCCTCGACGATTGCGACGGCGTTCTTGACCCGGGCGAAATCCCCGGCCTGTGCGCGGCGCTGCAAGCCGGCGCTGCCAGTGCCGGCCAATTGGCCGGCCCAACCGATGGCGGCCTGTGGGAAGATTTGGCGGCGTCCGACCTCATGGATGGCGACGGTCAACAAGATGACATTTGGCAGCTCAACACCGAAAGCTATGCGTTGTTCACGCATGACGAGATCAGCTTCACCGACTCGCTGGTGCTGACTGTGGGCGCGCGTTGGAACCACGAAGAAAAAACCGTGCGGGCCAATTTGAACGCCAGCATTCCGGCGTGCGATGCAATCCAAGCGAATGCAGCCTCGGCGGCTGCAGCTTTAGTGACATTCCCGACCCTGGTGCCAAGCATGTCCGCGCCTACACAAGCGGCGGTTGGGCCATTGCTGCAATTGATGGGCGCGGGCTTGCTGCTCTCGTGCAACCCGGCGGTCAATGACGTGCAGGACGGGCTATACGGGGACGTGGTTGAAGATGACGCGGCGAGCGGAACGCTGTCGCTGCGCTATCACATCAATGACGACCTGATGGTCTATGCCGGCTATTCGCGCGGCTATAAGTCCGGCGGGTACAATATCGACCGCTCGGGCTTCAACGTGCTGCCGTTCTCGGTGACGATGCCGAGCGTGGACGAGTTGCAGTTCGATCCCGAGACGATGGACGCGTACGAGGTGGGCCTGCGCTCAACCATTCTGGGCGGCACGACCGATCTCAACCTGACCGGCTTCTACCAGCAAATTCACGACTATCAGCTCAACGCTTTCAATGGCTTCAACTTCGTCACGAACAACGTGCCGGAAGTGATCAGCCGCGGCGTCGAGCTGGAAGTCACCTCGCGCCCGACGGACAATCTGACCTTCACCGGCGGCGTGACGTGGCAAGAAGTATTCTATGATTCGTCCGCTTCATTCGGCACCGAGACGATCACGGCCGGCACGCCGCTCTCGTTCTCGCCGGATTGGACGGTGACGGGGTCGGTCAATTACAACCAGCCGATCAGCGATAGCCTGGCGATCAACTTCTTCCTGAATGGGAGTTGGGTCTCCGATTACCGGCTGCAAACACTTGGCCGCAATCCGCGTACGGACCAAGAAGGGTTCGCGCAATTCGACGCGCGGGTCGGCCTTGGCGACCAGGACGGGACGTGGGGCATCGATGTGTTCGTTCGCAATCTGACGGACGAGTATTACAGTGTCGGCGCGTTCGGGGTGACGGAGCAAAGCTTGGCCGGCGAAGGCTTGTTCGTGGCGTTCCCGGGCGAACCACGGACGTTCGGCGTCACCTTGCGGGCGCGTTACTAGACCGCGTTCAGGAAAGGTGGAAACCGGTTTTCCGTAAGAACGCGGTCTAAATAAAACTATTGCGGTTTCCGGGCGGCCGACCGGTATCCACTCGGCCTTAAACCGCACTAGACGCCCGAACGGGCGGCGCGCGGTTCGCGCGTACGGAGGGGAATATCAGGGGCGCTCTTTCGGGAGCGCCCCTTTTTCTGACTGTTTGTCCAGGGCAGAAGGTCGCGATGGCGCCCCATTCGCGTGTCACTTATATTGGTGGGGACACAAAGGACGTCGGCCGCGCGCGCATTACGGCCGCGTCACGCAGGAGATCAGATCATGGCGTTCAAGGATGAAGCCACGCGCCGCGCTGTGGCGCTCGGGATCGGCGCGAGCGCGCTGGCGGGCGCGACGGCCGCCCCGGCGTTCGCGCAGAGCAATGAAGGCTACACGGAAGAAGAGATCGTCAATTCGGTGAGCCGGTTTTTCGGCGTCGGCGCGCGCGCCGTCTCGCGCGCCATTCAGCCGATCTTCCGCGATCTCGGGCGCCCGGCAGGCTATGTGCAGGGCAGCGAAGGCTCGGCCGCGATCGGCGTCGGCCTGCGCTATGGCGAAGGTCGGCTCTATATGCATGGGCGGCCGGAAACCACCAAAGTCTATTGGCAAGGCCCGTCGATCGGGTTCGATACGGGCGTGAACGGCGCGCGCTGCTTCACGCTCTGCTACGGCATTACCGAGCCGCGGCAAATCTTCCGGCGCTTTCCGGGCGTTGAAGGCTCGGCCTATTTCATCGGCGGAATCGGCGTCAATTATCAGCGCGCGGAAGGCATCACGCTGGCGCCCATGCGGGCGGGCGCGGGCTTCCGGCTGGGCGCCAATGTCGGCTATCTCGCCTATTCGGCGCGACGGCGCTATTTGCCCTTCTGATCGGCGTGTTTCGCGGCGACGCGGCGCGCTTTCGCCTCGGCGCGCTCGCGAAACTCCTCGGCGAAGGACGAGGCGAGGATGCCTGTCGGCATCGCCACAATGCCAATGCCGGCGAGCGCGACGAGACCGGCCGCGACGCGGCCAAGCACTGTTTCAGGAAAGACATCGCCGTAGCCGACGGTGGTCAGCGTTACGATCGCCCACCAGAGCGCGCGGGTGACCGAGCCGAAGGATTGGGGATTGGACTCCCCTTCTATGAAGTAAAGCAGCAGCGCGGCGATGTAGACTTGCGCGGCGGCGACGCAGAGCGCGGCCAATAGAGGCGCGCCCGCGCGCTTCACCGCCGCGCCGACAATGCCAAAGGCCGGCACGTAGCGCGCCAGCTTGAACAGACGAAAGAGCCGCAGCGCCCGCAAGCTGGCGAGCCAAGCGCCCTGCGCGTGCGGAAAGGCGATCATCACGATCAGCTCCGGCAGAAAGGCCAGAAGATCGGCGAGCGCCAGAGGCGAAGCGAGAAAGCGCAGGCGGCCAAAAACACCGCGATGGCGTGGGTTTTCGCCCTCGGACCAGAGCCGCAGCACGAACTCGCCCGCGAACACAAACACGATGATGTTATTGAGCGCGCTGACATCGCGGGCGATCCAGGCCGGCAAGGGCGTATCGGCGCGCGTCGCCTCCGTCTCCAGCGCGAGCGCGGCCAGGCTCAACAACACAAGCAAGACAATAGCGGCCGTCAGCCAATTGAAGCGGGTGTCTTCATCCGGCTCCAGCCAATCGTGCACATAGGCGCGCGCTGAATTGTGCTTGCGCAAGTGGAAGAGCGCCATCGACCCTGCCCCCTCTCTCGCGCCCAAGTAAAACGCGCCGGAGGGGCGGGGCAAGCGGGCTCATCCGCGGAGGGACGCGCCCGTCGCCTTCGCCACCGCCGCCACGATCTTGGCGGTAAGCGCCTCGATCTCAGCGTCCGTCAAGGTTCTCTCGCGCGGTTCGATCGTCACTTCGACGGCGAGGGATTTGGCGCCCGCCGGCACGCCCGGGCCGCGATAGACATCGAACAAGGCGACATCGGCGATGCGCGCGCGCGGCTCATCGCGCGCGGCGCCCAGAGCGGCGCGGATGAGCTGCGCGGCGGGGACGGCCTCGCCCACAACAAAGGCGAAATCGCGCGTCAGCGGCATCAGTTCATTGAGCGCCAGCGGCGGCTTTGCGCGGGTCGGTTTCGCGCGCGGGGCGGGAATGTCATCCACATAGATCTCGAACGCCAGGACTGGGCCATCGACGCCGAGCGCGCGCAAGATTCCGGGATGGATCTCGCCAAAGCAGGCGAGCGCTTTTGGCCCCAAGCGCGCGACCCCGGCGCGGCCGGGATGAAACCAAGGGCGATCGGCGTCACCGATCTGAAGCGACGGCGCGGGCGCGCCGAGCACGTCAAGCAGGCGCAGACACGCGGCTTTCACATCGAACATGTCCGGCGTCAGCGCGGCGCGCCAATGACGGCGCGGACGGGCCTGCCACACGGCGGCGATTGTGCGGGCGTGATCGGCCTCGCCGTCTCCGCGCCAGGCAGGCCCCGCCTCAAACAAGCGCGCATCGCCATAGCCACGATCGGCGTTGCGTTGCGCGGCGATGAGCAGATTCGGCAGCGCCGAGGGGCGCATGCAATCCAGCTCGGACGACATCGGATTGGCGAGCACAAGCGCGTCGGCGCCGCCGCCGAAGAGCGCTGCGTGCGCACGGGCGCAAAAGCTCCAGGTGACGCATTCAAGCCAGCCTTCCGCGGCGAGCGCGCGGCGCGCGATGCGCTGGCGGCTTTCGCCAATCCCGGCGGGCGGAGCACGATGGCCCTCGGCGCGCGGGGGCGCGCGCTCGGGCAATTTGTCAAAGCCTTCAATGCGGGCGATCTCCTCGACGAGATCAGCCGCGCCTTCGGCGTCGCGCCGCCACGTCGGGGGCGTGACCGTCCAGGCCTTCGAGTCCTTCGCGGTCTCCACTTCGAAGCCGAGCGCTTTCAAAATCGTTTTCTGGCGCGCTGGCGCGACCTTCATGCCGGCAAGGCCGGCCACGCGCGCGGGATCAAACGCGATCGGCGGCGGCGGCGCGGGCCGCGCGCCAGCGATGGCCACTTCACTCGCCTCGCCGCCGCAGATATCGAGGATCATCCGCGTGGCGAGATCGAGCCCGGGCAGGACAAAGTCAGAATCGACACCGCGTTCGAAGCGATAGCGCGCATCGGAATTGATCCCGGTGGCGCGGCCAGTTTGAAACGTGCGCAAGGGATCGAAGAGCGCGCACTCGATGAACGCGTTGACAGTCCCTTCGCTCGCGCCCGTCTCGTCCCCGCCCATGATTCCGCCGAGGCCAAGTACTTTCGCATCATCGGCGATGACGCACATATCCGGCGAGACGTCATAGGTCTTGCCATCGAGCGCCTTGAAGCGTTCGCCGGCGCGGCCGAGACGCGCGCGGATTGCGCCGGCGATCTTGTCCGCGTCATAGACGTGCAGCGGCCGGGCGCGATCATAGGTGAGGAAATTGGTGACATCGACGAGCGCGCTGCGCGGTTTGAGGCCAATGGCGCGCAAGCGGCGCTGCAGCCAGGCGGGCGAAGGCCCATTTCTCAGTCCACGGACGAGACGGCCCGCGAACAGAGGGCAGGCCGCCTCATCCTCCGTTACGACCTTAATCGGCGAGGCGAAGGCGCCTTTGATCGGCGCTACTGGACGGGCGATGAAGGCGCCCAGGCCCGCCGCCGCGAGATCGCGGGCGATGCCGATTACGCCAAGCCAATCGGGGCGATTGGGCGTCACCTCGAAATCGATGACGCAATCGGCGAGGCCAAGCGCCTCGGCGGCGGGCGCGCCGACGGAGAGGCCCGCGTCCAATTCCAAAATCCCATCGGCGTCCGCATCGACTTCAAGCTCGGCGCCCGAACACAACATGCCGTTCGACACCACGCCGCGCACCGGGCGCGCCTCGAGCGTAACGCCGCTGGCGGGGATCGTGGTTCCGATCGGGGCGTAGATGGTGACGAGGCCAGCGCGCGCATTGGGCGCGCCGCAGACGATCTCCTTGGGGCCATCTTTGGTTTCGACCTGACAGACCTGGAGTTTATCCGCATTCGGATGTTTCGCGGCGGAGACGATGCGCGCCACGGAAAACGGCGCGAGCTTGGCGGCCGGATCGTCCACGCGCTCGACTTCGAGGCCGATCATGGTCATGGCGTCGACGAGTTCGGCGACGGACGCCTTCGTATTGAGATGATCCTTGAGCCAGGAGAGGGAGAATTTCATGTCAGGAGACCTCTTCCTCCCCCGCAGGCGGGGGAGGTGTCGAGCAGCGAAGCCGTGAGGCGGTGGGGAGGGAGAGATGTATCGCCCCCACCCCTTCGCTTCGCTCAGGACCTCCCCCGTAAACGGGGGAGGAGAGTATGCGGCGCATCACCCCACTCCCTCGGCAAGGCCGGGCAGAACGTAAGGCGAGAAGCCATAATGCCTCAGCCAACGCACATCATTGGCGAACATGTCGCGCAGATCGGGGATGGCGTATTTGAGCATGGCCATGCGATCGACGCCGAAGCCGAAGGCGTAGCCCTGCCATTCTTCTGGATCGAGGCCGCAGGCGCGCAGCACATTAGGGTGGACCATGCCGCAGCCCAATATCTCCAGCCAATCGGCGCCGGTTCCGATCTTCAACTGACCGCCGGAACGATCGCAGCGCACATCCATCTCCGCCGAAGGCTCGGTGAATGGGAAAAAGTGCGGGCGAAAGCGCACGATCAGTTCGTCCACCTCGAAGAAGGCCCTCACGAGCGCAGTCACCGTGCCTTTCAGATCGGCCATATTGGTCGTGCGATCGATCACAAGCCCTTCCATCTGGTGGAACATGGGCGTGTGGGTGGCGTCGCTGTCGCAGCGATAGGTGCGGCCCTGGCAGATCATGCGGATTGGGGGCTTTTGCTTGAGCATGGTGCGCACCTGGACGGGGCTTGTATGCGTGCGCAGGAGCCTTCGCGTTCCATCCGGACCCGGATGAAAGAAGAAGGTGTCGTGCATGTCCCGCGCGGGGTGTTTTTCGGGGAAGTTGAGCGCGGTGAAATTGTTGAAGTCGGTCTCTATGTCGGGGCCTTCCTCCAGGGTGAAACCCATCTCGCCGCAAATCCGCGCGAGTTCTTCCATGACGCGGGAAATCGGATGGATGGCGCCCCTGTAGGCCGGCGGCGCGGGCAGCGTGACATCGACCGCCTCGGCCTTGAGGCGCGCCTCCAGCGCGGCTTCCGCCAATGCCGCGCGCTTGACCGCAATCGCCTCGACGATGGAATCGCGCAAGCCATTGAGTCGCGGGCCCATCACTGCGCGCTCTTGCGGGCTCATCTGGCCGAGCGTGCGCATAAGGCCCGGCAGCGCGCCCTGCTTGCCCAGCGCCTCCACGCGCACGGCCTCAAGTGCGGCTTCATCCGTGGACGCAGCGATGCGGGCGCGCGTCTCGTGTTCAAATGTATCAAGATCAGATGTTTGGCTTGTCATTAGCCGCCCTTTTGCTCCCCCGTTTACGGGGGAGCTGTCAGACCGCGAAGTGGGCTGACTGAGGGGGGTGCGGTTCATCCCCCCTCCGGCCGCTTCGCGGCCACCTCCCCCGTAAACGGGGGAGGAAACCACGGGATGCGCGTTACGCCAGCGCCGTCTTGGCCTTTTCGATGAGGCCCTTGAAGGCCTGGGGCTCGTTCATGGCGAGATCGGCCATCACCTTGCGGTCAACCGTGACGCCCGCCTTGGCGAGCCCGCCGATAAATCGCGCATAGGTTATGCCCTCTTCGCGCACGGCCGCATTGATCCGTTGAATCCAGAGCGCACGAAAATTGCGCTTCTTCATCTTGCGGCCGGCATAAGCGTAAACGCCCGCCTTCTCGACCGCGGCGTTGGCCGTTCGGAACGTGTTCTTGCGGCGGCCCCAATAACCCTTGGCCGCCTTGACGATCTTCTTGTGCCGGGCGTGCGCCGTCACGCCCCCTTTTACGCGCGCCATTTGTCAGTCTCCGTCAGATTCATAATTTCCGGGCCTTCCTTATCGGAAAACCGGTGTCCACTTTTCCGGGAAGGCCCTAATCGAGCCCGTAGGGGATCCAGAGCTTCACGCGATCCGCATCGGGCTTCGCGAGCACGTCGGTTCCACGGTTCTGACGGATGTATTTGGAATTGTGGCTGATCAGGCGGTGGCGCTTGCCGGCGGGGCCGGCCTTCACTTTGCCCGTGGCGGTGAGCTTGAAGCGTTTCTTGACGCCGCTCTTGGTCTTCAGTTTCGGCATTTGTCCCTCTCTTTGGGATCGGCGCGGCGCTGGTCCGCGCTTCATGTGTAAAGGCCGCCACGGCATGCCATTTGGCCGGGCCGCCAAAGAGCGGGGCTGATAGCATGGGTGTGGCGCGATCGGCAAGGTTGGCGGCGCGCGCGCGACGGCGTAAGTTCGCGCCATGCGCGCGATCGAACAGGCCAAGGCGGAGGCGCGGGCGTTCCGGCGGCGGATGGGGGACGCCGCGCGGGCGATGATCGGCGCGCGGGTGACCGTGGGGGTTTCGTGCCTTTTCGCGTTGGCGTTCGCCATGGCCCTTCTCATCGCACCGCAGCGCTTGCCGCCGATTGGGGGGCTGACGCTGGCGCAAGTGGGCCTGCCGCCGCTGACTTTCGGGGCCGAGCGGGACATTGCAGGCGACATTGTCGGCGCCGCGAATCGCCAGGGCGGCGCGGATGCGCTGCGCGATTTCCTCGCCGCGCACCCGGACCTTATTCCAGGCCTCAACATCGCCGGGCTGGCGCTGGCGCTGCTTATGCTCGGCGTTGCGCTCGCAACGCAGATGCGCGACTGGCGGCGGGGCCTGGGGCCGCTTTAAAGACGATGGTGCGAAAGTCCCTGGGCTGTGCCTGCTCACAGGGTGACTTGCCACCCATCCCCGGGGCGACGCGGAGCGTCGAGCCCGGGGCCCATACACTCGATCGTTTGCGATGATGGGTCCCGGAATGAATGCGATCGCCTTCATCCGGGAATTGGTGAGGCCTGCTTCGAGTTTTCTCTAGGCCCTCGGCGCCAAGACCATAACCACCTGGCGGCCCTCGAAGCGCGGCTCATGTTCGACCTTGGCGATCGGATCGAGCTCCGTGCGCATGCGATCGAGCAGCTCCATGCCGAGATGGGTGTGGGCCAGTTCACGGCCCCTGAAGCGGAGCGTGACCTTCACCTTATCCCCCTCCTCGAAGAAGCGGTGGATGGCCTTCATCTTCACGGTGTAATCGTGATCGTCGATGTTGGGGCGAACCTTGATTTCCTTGAGCTCGACCCGCTTGGCGCGCTTGCGCGCCTCGGCCTTCTTCTTCTGCTCCTCGAATCGGTACTTGCCGAAATCCAGGATTTTGCACACGGGCGGCTCGGCGCCCGGCGCCACTTCCACCAGATCGAGGCCGGCGGCCTTCGCCGCGTCCAACGCCGCGCTGAGCGGCATTTCCCCCTGCTTTTCCCCTTCTGCGTCGATGAGCAAGACCCGCGTAACGCCGCGGATATCCTCGTTCACGCGCGGCCCGTCCTTCACGGGCGGCGGCGCGGCATATGGACGTCTGACTATTTGAGCACTCTCCCCAATCTGGTTTCCAAGAAAAGCGCCCGGCATCCCAGCCGGGCGGCGCGACACAACGAGCCTATATCGCTTCGCGGGCGCGCGCCATCAAGCGTTCTTCAAGACCGCTCACGACGCTTTGGCGGCGACTGTCTCATAGGCGCCGAGATTGCGCAGCGCGCGATCGACCTCCTCGGCCGGCAGATCGGCCAGACGCTCGGCGGTGAGGATGGCCGCGCCGCGACGGCCGCGCGGGACCAGCGCCTCGGCGTCCGCCTCCTGGGGAAAGAGCACAAGGCAGGGCGCGCCGGCGGCGGCGGCGATGTGCATCGGCCCTGAATCTTGGCCCACGGCGAAGGCGGCCCGCTCAGCCAAGGCGGCGAGCTGAAACAGATCGGTGCGGCAGACGAGGTTCTTCGCCAACGGCTCGGCCTTGGCGACGGCGCCGCCGATCTCGCGCTCGGCGACCGCGCCGATGACCACGGGCACCGCCCCGCGCGCGGCGATGCGGCGGGCAAGTTCGGCATAGCGCTCGGCCGGCCAGAGCTTACCGGGCGCGGCGCCCGGCGCGCCGGGCACAAGCATCACATAGGGCGTGCGCAGCGAGAAATATTCCGGCTGCAAGCGCGGCGCATCGCTCAAAGCGCGGCGCACCCAACGCAAATCGGCGGGCGGCGCATCGCCGACACGCGTGGCGCGCGCGAGCCCGGCCTCGGCCAATTGATCGGCCAAGGCGTCGAGGCGATGCATGCGCGCGCGGGCGGGATTGAGATGCGGATGGGAGCAGCCGGGCGCGGCGCCCGACCAGAGCGGCGGCTTGGGCTGCAGGCTCAGGAAATAGCCGTTGGTGCGGGGCGTGGCGTGCAGATCATAGACGACTTCGTATTTCGCGGCGCGCAAGCGGGCGAGCAACTCAGCCAGCGCCTTGGGATCGCGCGGTTTGCCGTCTGCTTCAACGATATCAAAGTACGGGCATTTCTCGGCGAGCAGAGCGAACGGCTCCGTCGTCAACAGCGTTATCCTGGCGCCGAAATGATAATCGCGGATGGTTTTCGCGGCGGCGAGCGATTGCACGAACGCGCCCAAGGGCCCGAGCTGAATGATCAAAACACGCGCGGCGTTGGGCGGCGGTGGGGCGCTCGGTTGCGCCTTGGCGTGCGCCGATTGGCGCGAATCGTTCATGCCAAAACTCCAATCAGGCGTTCATAAACACGCAGAGTCTCTTTCTGAAGTGTTTCCACTGCATAAAGGCCCTGCGTTCGCGCCCGCGCGCGCGCGCCCATGGCCGCGCGCCCTTCGGGGCCGAGATCGATCATGCGTTCGATGGCGTGCGCAAGCGCCGCGACATTTCCGGGCGGCGTGAGCAAGCCAGTCTCGCCCGCGATTGTGGTTTCAGCGAGACCACCATGATCGGCGGCGATCACGGGGCGCGCCATGGCTTGCGCTTCGATCGCGGCGCGGCCGAAGGCTTCGGGCTCAAGCGAGGGCGCCAAGGCGATGTCGGCCGCGCTCAAGGCCGCCGGCACATCCTCGACGTGACCGACAATGCGCACGCGCGCGCCGAGCCCGGCGGCCGTGATGTGCGCTTCAAGTTCTTGCACATAGGCGCTTCGCCCCTGGGAATCGCCAGCGAGCACGAGCGCGACGGCGTTTGGACGCGCCGCAAGCACGCGCGCGAGCGCGGCGATCGCCAGCGCCTGGCCCTTCCAGCGCGTGAGGCGCGCGGCGAGCAGCAGCACAAGGCCGGGTTCGGGCGGCAAACCCCAGGCCGAGCGCAGCGCCGCCACACGTTCAGGCGTGACAGCCTCAGGATTGAAACGCCCTAGATCGACACCGCGCGGAATGGCGATGACGCGCTCGGGCGCGAGCCCGTGCGCGGCGATCACATGCGCGCGCGTGTAGTGCGAATTGGCGATGACAAGATCGCCCTTGGCCATCACCGCGTTGTAAGCGCGCTTCCACGGCGTCTTGGCATTGTAGATTCCGTGATAGGTGGTGACGAAGGGCAGCTTCAGGCGACGCGCGGCCCAGAGCGCACTCCAGGCCGGCGCGCGCGAGCGGGCATGGATGAGGGCGACGTTGCGGGCGCGGGCCAGCGCCGCCAGCCGGCCAGCATTCGCGTGTATGACAAGCGGGTTTTTCGACGCTAGCGGCAACACGGCGTGTTCGGCGCCGATCCGCGCCAGCTCCGGTTCAAGGCGCCCGCCCTGGCTGGCGACGAGCGCGCCCGCGCCCGCGCGCACCAGCGCCTCGGCGATTTCCAGCGTCGTCCGTTCAACGCCGCCGGCGTCCAAAGCCGGCAAGACCTGCAAGATGCGCTTCATGGCCCTTCATGGCGCGCTTCGCCCGCGCGCGTCTCTACTCTCTCCAAGCTTTCATGCACGCGCCAGATGACTCGCCTTGGAATCGCCGCGCCGGCCTTTCAGGACGCCTTAGACGCGCCGGCGCGGGGCCGGCCCAATTCAAGGACGCCCCATGCTGCTTTCCGCCGCGCTCAGCCTCGTCGTCGCCCAAGCCGCGGCGGGCGCGGCCACGCCGGATTGGGGCTCGCCGCGCTACAGGGCCTGCACGGCCGCGATCGAGGCCAACGCCGAACAAGCGTACGAGACCGCCATGGCCTGGGCCAATGAGGGCCATGATCTTGAACCGCTGCGCTGCGCGGCGCTGGCGCTTGTCCAGCTTGGACGGCACGAACTGGCGGCGCGCCGGCTCGAAGGGCTGGCCGCCGTCGCCGAAGGCTATGACGCCGGGACGCGCGCGGGCCTGCTGGTGCAAGCGGGCCATGCCTGGCTGTTGGCCGGAGACGCGGCCCATGCGCGCAGCGCGTTCACCCTCGCCATCGCCGAACTCGGCGCCGATCGCAACGCCCTGCCCGACGTGTTGATCGATCGCGCCATCGCCTATGCGGAAGAGAGCGATTGGCGCAACGCGGAAGAGGATCTCTCGCGCGCGCTCGATCTGCGCGGAGACGATGCGCTGGCGCTGCGCTTACGCGCCATGGCGCGGCTTCGGCAAAGCGCGCTTGACCTCGCCCTGGCTGATGCGCAGCGCGCGGTGGCGCTGGCGCCGCGCGATGTCGATGCGGCGTTGACGCTTGGCCATGTGCGCGAGACGCAGCGGCGCGGACGCGCGTTCGACGCGGAGTGAACATCAATACGCACCGCTCAGTCTGAATCGTTTCATCACCGATCCCCGGATTGCGCGAGAGCGCAAGTCCGGGGCCTATAATCTCGTTTGGATGCGTTTATGGGGCCCGGGCTCGCCGCTGCGCGGCGCCCCGGGAATGAGTGGCGGTTCAACCTGAAAAGAGTGCGCACTAACGCCTGATCGTTTGAGATTGAATCTATCTCAAACGATCAGGCGCTAAATCAATAATTTAGAGCGCGATGGCCGCCAAAACCGGTATCCACTTTTGGCTATCGCGCTCTAACGCGGATTGAGCACGCAGACGGCGCCGCCGCTGGTCTGCACGGTGCGGGCGCGGGCGCGGATGGTGGCCGATTGCCGGCGCACATAGGGCCCTGGATTGGCGGCGTTGTAGCGATTGGGGCTGGGCAGAACGGCGGCGAGGCGTGCGGCTTGAAGCGGCGTCAGCTGCGCCGCCGAGACGCCGAAACGCGCCTGGGCGGCTTCTTCAACGCCGAATATCCCATCGCCCCACTCGGCCGCGTTCAGATAGGCTTCCATGATGCGGCGTTTGGGCCAGAGCGTTTCGATGAGGAAGGTGAAGTAGGTCTCCAAACCTTTGCGCAGCCAAGAGCGCGCGGGCCAGAGGAACAGATTCTTCGCCGTCTGCTGACTCACTGTGGAGGCGCCGCGCAGGCGCCCGCCTTCGCGGTTTGATTCCATGGCGCGTTCGATGGCTTCGAAGTCAAAACCGTTATGGGCGCAGAAGTTCGCATCCTCCGCGGCGATCACGGCGCGCACGATGTGCGGGCTCATTTCCGACAAGGGGATCGCCGTGTGGCGGATGCGCTCCCCATCGGCGGCGCGCTGTAGCATGAGCATGGTCAGCGGCGGATCGACGAAGCGATAGATCATCACCCAGGTCACCGGCAGAACGACAAGCGCGCCAAACAAGACACCGGCGATGAGCAGCGGCAGGCCAAAGCGTTTGACGCGCTTGACGCGGCGCAGATGCAGATCGAGCGAACGCTGCGCGGCGCGGCCGCGGGCCAATTGGCGCCGATCCGGCGGGCCGGGCGCGGGATCGATTTCTCCAAAAAACGTCGGCGCCGGCTCACTCGGCGCGCGCGGGGCCAAGGCGCGGCCTTCCGGCGGCGGGACCGGCGCGTCCGGATCGCCAAAGAGCGATCCATCATCGTCATCCGGGCCGCCGCGCGGGGGGCCTTCAGGGCCCTCTTCGCCGATGGGACCTCCGCTCACGGCCCAGCCGCCTCCCATTCGCGGCGGACCGCCGCATCCGCCTCATCCACCGCCCAGCGTGATTTGAGGCGCGCGAAGACGCCCGCGTCAAGCAGGCGGCGCACGGCCCAGACGGCCATGGCGCGCACCAGGGGCGAGGGATCCGCCAACAAGTCCGCCGCGACCGGCGCCAAGCTTTGATCGCCGCTATTGCCCAATGCGATGGCGACATTGCGGACGAAGCGATCCCGCCCCGTGCGCTTGACGGGCGTTCCAGCGAAGCGGGCGCGAAAGGCGGCGTCATCCAGGCGCGCGAGGTCAGTCAGGGGCGCGGCGCGCAAATCCTCATTGAGCGCGATGCGCGCGTCTCGCGATGCGACGGCGAATTTGTTCCAGGGGCAGACGGCGAGGCAATCGTCGCAGCCGAACACGCGATTGCCGATCGCGGCGCGGAATTCCTCGCCGATATGGCCTTTGTGCTCGATGGTGAGGTAGGCGATGCAGCGGCGGGCGTCCAATTGGTAAGGCGCGGGGAAGGCGTTGGTCGGGCAGATATCGAGGCAGGCGCGGCACTGGCCGCAATGATCCGTTTCCGGAGCATCCGGCGCCACTTCTACATCAGTTAATATGGCGCCGAGGAACAGCCAGGAGCCGTGCGTGCGCGACACGAGATTGGTGTGTTTGCCTTGCCAGCCGAGCCCCGCGCGCGCGGCGAGGGGTTTTTCCATCAAGGGGGCGGTGTCAACGAAGACCTTTACTTCGCCGCCGCTTTCAGCCGCGAACCAGGTGGCAAGGTCCTTCAACTTCGATTTGAGCGCGTCGTGATAATCGCGGCGGGCGGCGTAGAGCGAGACGGCACCGCGCGCGCGCCGCGCCAGAACGTCCAGCGGATCGGCGGCGGGCGCGTAAGAGAGACCGCAGACGATGGCGGACTTGGCCTCGGGCCAGAGCGCCGTGGGATGGGCCCGGCGCTCGGCCTCGCGCGCCATCCAGTCCATCCCGCCATGGCGGCCTTCGGCGAGAAATTCCAGCAAGTGCGCGCCAGCGCCCCATGGCCCTGCAGCGTCGGCGATGGCGATGGCGTCAAAGCCCAGGCCGTGCGCACGCTCCTTCACTTGGCGCGCGCGCGCGTCAGCCGCCGCCGGCACGCAGACCCTCGCTGAAATATTCGTGGCCATGCGGCTCGGCGCGATCGCCAGGATCGGGGTGGATGATGACGTCCGCCGCCGGATAGGCTTCGCGGATGCGGTTCTCGGCCGCGACGACGATCTTGTGCGCGGCGTCGAGCGTGATTTCCGGATCGAGATCGGCGTGGAACTGGATGTGGATGATGGGGCCGGACATGCGCGTGCGCAAATCATGCACGCCGCGCAAGTTCGCATCCTCAAGCGCCAAGGCGCGGATGCGTTCGCGGTCGGCATCCGCCATTTCGCGATCCATGAGATGATCAGCGGCGCCGCGGGCGACTTCCCAGGCGCCGTAGCCCAGCCACGCAGCGATGAAAAGACCGGCGCCGGCGTCGATCCACGTGATCTGAAAGAAGGCGCCGGCGGCTAGGCCCAGCATGGCGACGAGATTGGTCGCCAGATCGGACATGTAGTGCGCGCGATCCCCGGCCGTGGCCAAGGAGCCGGTGCGGGCCAGCGCGCGCGACTGCATCCAGACAAGCCACATTGTGAGTGCGATCGACACGATCATGACCACCAGCCCCTCGCCGCCATGGGCGATGGGTTGCGGCGCGATCAAGCGGCGGATCGCTTCGATGACGATCAGCACGGCCGAGACGGCGACGAGGCCAGCCTGAAACAGGCCCGCAAACGCTTCGGCCTTGCCGTGGCCGTAGCGGTGGGCGCGATCGGGCGGCTGCGCCGCGTAGCCGACCGCCAGCAGCGTGAAAATCGACGCGGCGAGATCAAGGCCCGAATCGACAAAGGACGAGAGCAGCGCCACGGAGCCCGATACGAGCCAGGCCCACAGCTTCACACTCACCAGGATGAGCGCGACCGCCACAGAGAGGCGCGCGACGCCGCGCGTCACCCCAACCGCCTCTTCCGGCGCCAGACGCGCGCCCGAGACGTGATCATGATGTGTGGGCGCGGCCATGGCGGAGTTCTACGCCAGATCGGGGGTTGCGCGCCACAGGGCCCCTGCGCGGGTCATACGAGCGCCGCCTCAGCGGACGCAGGCGCTTCTTCTTCCGCATCCCGGCCATCGTCACGCATGACGATGTAGATGGCGGGAATGACAAGCACCGTGAGCAAAGTCGAGGACGCCAACCCAAACAGAAGTGAAATGGCGAGGCCCTGGAAAATGGGATCGAACAGGATGACGCCGGCGCCGATCATGGCCGCCAGCGCGGTGAGCAGGATCGGCTTGAAGCGGATGGCGCCAGCCTCCAGCAGCACGGCGCGCAAGGGCCGCGCCGGCGTCTTGGCGTGGCGGATGAAATCCACCAGCAGGATCGAGTTGCGCACGATGATGCCGGCGAGCGCGATGAAGCCGATCATAGACGTGGCCGTGAACGGCGCGTTGAAGAGGATGTGGCCGATGACGATGCCGACGAGCGTCAAGGGAATGGGCGTCAAGATCACCAGCGGCAGGAGGAAGCTCCTGAATTGCGCGACGACGAGAATGTAAATCGCGAAGATGGCGACGGCGAAGGCCGCGCCCATGTCCCTGAAGGTCACATAAGTGATTTCCCACTCGCCGTCCCACAGCAAGGACGGGACGCTTTCATCCTCGGGCTGGCCGGCCATGCGCACGCGCGGCGCTGGCAGATCGCCCCAGTCGTGGCGGCGGAGCGCGGCCTCCACGTCCAACATGCCGTAAATCGGCGCCTCATAAGCGCCGGCGAGCTCGGCCATGACCATTTCGGCATAGCGCCCGTCGCGCCGGAAGATCGGGTAAGAGCCGGCTTCGGCGCGCGCCTCGACCACTTCGCCCAATTCAACCAAGCGCGCGCCATCGGCCGTGGCGGCGACAGGCATGGCGGCGAGATTTTGCGTCCAGGCGCGCGCGGCCTGGGGCAAACGCACTGCGATCTCGATCGGATTGCGGCCTTCGCCGCGATGGGAATATCCAACCACTTGCCCGCCCAGGACGGCGGCGATCGAATCCATGGCGTCCCGCTCGGAGAGGCCGAAAAACTCGATCTGCTCGCGCATCGGCGTGAGGCGCAGGCGTGGGCGCGGGACGCCAAAACTGTCGTCGATATCGACCAGGTAGGGAATGTCATCGAAGACGGCGCGCACTTCACGCGCGACCGCACGGCGGGTTTCGGCATCCGGCCCGTAAATTTCCGCGAGCAGCGTGGAGATCACCGGCGGGCCGGGCGGCACTTCAACGACGCGCGCCACCGCGCCCGCCGGCATGGTCAGCGCCGCCAGGCGGCGACGCAGATCGAGCGCGATGGCGTGGCTTGAGCGGGCGCGCTCGGCGCGCGGGGCGAGCGTCACTTGCAAATCGCCCAGTTCGGGACGCTGGCGCAAATAATAGTGGCGCACGAGGCCGTTGAAATTGAACGGCGCGGCGGTTCCGGCGTAGGCGTCGACCGAGCGCACTTCCGGCAGGGCGCCGGCGATGCGCGCGGCTTCGATGAGGACGCGCTCGGTGTCTTCCAGAGGCGCGCCTTCCGGCAAGTCTATGACAACTTGAATCTCGGACTTGTTGTCAAACGGCAGGAGCTTCACGCGCACGGTGCGCGTGGCGAACAGCGCGCAAGCGAGGATGGTGGCGAGGCCGACAGCGACCAGAAAACGCCGCGCCGTCTTGCGCGATGAGATGACAGGGCGCGCCACGCGCCGATAGAGGCGGCCAAACAAGCCCTCCCCGTCATGGGCGGCGCCATGTCCGGCTGGCGCCGTCTTGGGCGCGAAAAGCACCATGAGCCAAGGCGCGAGCACCACGGCGACGAAAAACGAAAACAGCATGGCCGCCGAAGCGTTGGCGGGTATGGGCGCCATGTACGGCCCCATCAGGCCTGACACGAACATCATGGGCAGCAGCGCCGCGACCACGGTGAGCGTGGCCACGATCGTGGGATTGCCGACCTCCGCCACCGCCGCGATCGCGGCCTCGATGCGTCCGCGCCCATCGCGCATGGCCCAATGGCGCGCGATGTTTTCGATGACGACGATGGCGTCATCAACGAGAATGCCGATGGAGAAGATGAGCGCGAAGAGGCTGACCCGGTTGATGGTGTAGCCCATCATGTTGGCGGCGAAGAGCGTGAGCAGGATGGTGGTGGGGATGACCACCGCCGTGACCATCGCCTCGCGTCGGCCGACCGCGAACCAGATCAACGCAACAATCGACATCGTCGCCAGGCCGAGATGGAGAAGCAGCTCATTGGCCTTTTCGTTGGCGGTTTCGCCGTAATTGCGCGTGATGGCGACATCGACGCCCTCCGGGATCAAGCGGCCCTCAAGCGCGTGCAGGCGCCGCTCCACCGCGCGCGCGACGACGACCGCGTTGGCCCCGTCGCGCTTGGCGATGGCGAGGGAGACGGCCGGGGCCATGCGCATCTCTTGGCCCGCGCGCGTGAAGCGCCAGGCGCGCGCCTGATCCTCACGTGGGCCCAGGCTCACATCGGCGACGTCGCGCACGGAGACGACGCGGCCGTCCGCGCCGCGCACCGTCAGCAGGCCGATCTCGGTGGGATCATCCAGGGTTTGGCCGACGACGGCCGAGGCCGCGCCTTGCCTGCCGCGCAGATCGCCGCCAGGAAAAGCGCGGTTGGCGTTGCGCACCGCATCGATCAAGGCGCCAAGCGTCACGCCGTAGAGCGCCAAGCGGCCGGGATCGGGCGCGACGCGGATTTCCTGCGGGCGGCCGCCGACGATGAATGTGAGACCGACATCATCGACCTTCATCAATTCGGACTGCAATTCATCCGCGACGCGATAGAGCGCGGAATCATCCCAGCGCTCAGCCGCCTCGGCGTTGGGCGAGAGCGTGATGACCATGATCGGTACATCGGAAACGCCGCGGGCCACGATCTGCGGTTCCGGCACGCCGACGGGAATGCGATGATAGTTAGCGCGGATTTCCTGTTGGATGCGCACGATGGCGTCATCGGCATCGGAGCCGACGCGGAATCGCGCGGTGACGAGGACGCGATCATCCTCGCTCTGACTATAGACGTGTTCGACGCCCTCGATGCCGCGTACGATCGTTTCGAGCGGCTTGGTGATGAGCTCGACCGCGTCAGGCGCGCGCAGGCCATCGGCGCGCACGCTGATATCAACGAGCGGCACGCTGATCTGGGGCTCCTCCTCACGCGGAATGGTGAAGAGCGCGAGCAGCCCGAGCGCCAGCGCCGTCAGCAAAAACAGCGGCGTCAGCGGCGAGCGGATCGTCGCCTGCGTCAGAAAGCCGGAGAGGCCGCGCTTCATGGGCGCGCCGGTAAGATCACGTCGCCGGCGCGCAGGCCCGTGAGGATTTCAACGCCATCCGGCATTGCTTCCGTGGGCGTGGGCGCGCCGCGCTGCACCGGCGCATCGATCACCGCGCCGCCGGCGCGCACGAGGCGCACATAATCGACACCGTAGCGCGTGGAAAGGTAGCGCGCCGGCACGATGATGGCGCGCCGCTCCCCGACCGGGGCAAGCACGCGCACGCGCGCGCCGACAAAAGCGCCGGGCAAGTCTTGCGCATCAAGATCGGCGGTGATGCGTCCGCGCGTCACGGCGGGATAAACTTGGCGTATGCGCGCGCGGCGCGGGCTTTCAACGCCCTCGCCGCCGAGAATTTGAATTTCAGCGCCCTCGCGTAAATAGCGGCCCTGCGCCTCCGGGACTTCGATACGCAGCACGCGCGCGCCGGTGGCGATCGCGACGACGACTTCGCCAGGCATGACCACCGCGCCTTCGGGAATCGGCGCGCGCGTCACGCGCCCATCGGCGGGCGCAAGCACGCGGCCTTGCGCGTTCACCTCCGCGAGCGCGCCGCCCTGGGCGCGCGCGGCGCGCAATTGGGCCTCGGCCGCGCGGGCCTCGGCGCGCACCTGATCCATGCGCGCGGGCGAAAGAAAGCCGCGATCGAGCAGGACTTGATAACGCCGCTGATCGGCGCGGGCGCGCTCGGCGGCGGCCTCGGCAGCGGCGACGCCCGCCGCGCCGGCGCTGGCTTCCAACGCCAAGCGCGGATCGGCGATGATCGCCACGATCTGGCCGCGTCGCACAGCTTCACCTTCACGCACACGCAATTGTGTGAGCGTGCCGGCGATCCGCGCGCGCGCATCGCCGACATCACGGCTGGTCAGGATCGCGGCCACGATCTTGTAATCCGGGGCCATGCGCTCAGCGATTATCAGCCGGTCGGCTTGCGCGGCGGCTGGCGCGCGCGGCGGCGGGGGCTCGGCGGGCCCGCAGGCGGCGAGCGCCACGGCAAGGCTCAAGGCGCCCAGTCGTTCCATGGCCGTGCTCCGAATTGGCATTTTTCCCATGCCGGCCCGCCCCTCACCTTGCGCCCGATCAAGGCGTCCGCATTGTGCGGCTAGAAGATACCACTTCGCCTAAACTTCCCTTACTTGCGTATATGCGCATCTTTGCATATATACGCAATAGCGCATATGGCAGCGGAGAACCCCAGATGGCTGATATTATCGTACTCGGCGCGGGGCTGGGCGGCGTGCTCGCGGCCTATGAGGTCAAACAGGCGGCGCGAGGCAAGGACCGCGTCATTCTCATTGCGCAGGGCGATACGTATCATTTCGTGCCGTCCAATCCGTGGGTGGCCGTGGGGTGGCGCGCGCGCAAGAAGATCGAAGTCAAGCTCGCGCCGGTGATGAAGCGCAAGGGCATCGCGTTTCGGCCCGAAGGGGCCAAGCGCTTGCATCCGAAGGACAGTCGCGTCGAACTCAGCACCGGCGAGATGATCGCGTACGATTATCTCGTCATCGCGACCGGGCCCGATCTCGCCTTCGACGAGATCGAAGGGCTAGGCCCGCAGGCGTACACGCAGTCGATCTGCCATGTGGACCACGCCGAAAAGGCGGCGTCGGCGTTCACGGCGTTCTGCGCCAACCCAGGGCCGATCGTGGTCGGCGCCGTGCAGGGGGCCTCGTGTTATGGGCCGGCCTACGAGTTCGCGATGATCCTCGATACCGAACTCAAGCGCCGGCGCATCCGTGACCGCGTGCCGATGACGTTCGTGACCGCCGAGCCCTATATCGGCCATCTCGGGCTTGACGGCGTGGGCGACACCAAGGGCCTCCTTGAGAGCGAGATGCGGGACCGGCACATCAAATGGATCACCAATGCGCGCGTGACAAGGATCGAGGCCGGCAAAGCCTTCGTCGAGGAAGTGAACGAGGATGGGTCTATCAAGGCCGCGCATGAATTGCCGTTTGCGTTTTCCATGCTGCTGCCGGCGTTTCGCGGCGTTCCGGCCATCCATGGTGTGGAAGGACTTGTTAATCCGCGCGGGTTTGTGATCGTCGATAAGCACCAGCGCAATCCGACCTACCCAAATGTGTTCGGCGTGGGCGTCGCCGTCGCCATCGCACCGACCGGCAAGACGGCGCTGCCGGTGGGCGTGCCGAAGACCGGCTTCATGATCGAATCCATGGTGACGGCCACGGCGCGCAATATCGGCGCATTGTTGCGCGGTAGAGAGGCTGTTGAGCAAGCGACATGGAACGCCGTCTGCCTCGCGGATTTCGGCGATGGGGGCGTCGCGTTCATCGCGCAACCGCAAATTCCACCGCGCAACGTGAATTGGGCGGCCGAGGGCAAATGGGTGCACTTGGCCAAGGAACAGTTCGAATCCTATTTCCTCGGCAAGATGCGGCGCGGCGAGAGCGAGACGTTTTACGAGAAATGGGCGCTGGAACTCCTCGGCATCGCCAAACTCAAGGAGACGCAGCGATGAACATTGACCGGGCCGTGCTGGCGTTCGCCGGCATTGTCGTGCTGACGGGGCTTGCGCTGTCCGTGATCGCGCACCCGGCGTGGATATGGCTCAGCGCATTCGCGGGCGCGAACATGCTGCAGGCGGCGTTCACGCGTTTTTGCCCGGCGGCGATCGTGTTCAGACGCCTCGGCGTCAAACCAGGCGCCGTGTTCACCTGATTAGTTCTTGCCGCCATAGAGATCGCACAGCGCCGCAACGAGGCGGCGCGCCTCGGGGCTGGCGAGACGGTAGAAGATCATCTGGCCTTCACGGCGCGTGGCGACCAGGCCCGCGGCGCGGAGCTTGGCCAAGTGCTGCGAGAGCGCCGACTGCGTCAGCGGCACGTGTTCGTGCAGCTCCGAGACCGACAATTCGGCCTCGCTCAAGCGGCAGAGAATGATCAGGCGATGATCGTTGGCCAGCAATTTGAGCAAGTGCGCCGCCTCGGCGACGCGGGCTTCAAGGCGACGTGACGAGAGGCGCTTGCCAGCGCCGCCAACGCGGCGCGCCGATGCCAACGCCATGCTCCCCAACCCCGCCCTTACATCGCGCGCCCGTGGCGGAGAGAGAGGGATTCGAACCCTCGTTAGAGTTTCCCCTAAACACGCTTTCCAAGCGTGCGCCTTCAGCCACTCGGCCACCTCTCCGGCGGGCACGGCTTATGAAGGCGCACG
>CADEEL010000020.1:0-32790 GCA_902826335.1 uncultured Alphaproteobacteria bacterium | reverse complement strand
GCGCCTTCAGCCACTCGGCCACCTCTCCGGCGGGCACGGCTTATGAAGGCGCACGTCGATTTCGTCAAACCGCGCGCGATGCGCGTTCCACCCATTCCCGGATGAATGCGCAGCATTCAGTCCGGGACCCATTTTCAAGCGCAGCGTCGATAGGCCCCGGGCTCGCCGTTGCACGGCGACCCGGGGATGGGTGTTTGTGGCGCGTCGCCGCGAGGCTCTCACGCTAAATATGTATTGCGTGGCCCAGGGCGCGGAGCGCGGCTTCGTGCAGGGCTTCGCTCAAGGTCGGGTGGACGTGGATGGTTCCGGCGATGTCCTCCAGGCGCGCGCGCATTTCCAGCGCCAGCGCCGCCTCGCCCGACAGATCCGAGACGTGCGCGCCGACGGCCTGAACGCCGAGCAGCACGTGATCGCTCTTGCGCGCCACGACGCGCACGAAGCCGCCATCGGCGCCCGCCTCCATGGAGAGCGCGCGGCCATTGGCGGCGAAGGGAAAAGCGCCGGCGACGATGTCATGTCCGGCGGCCTTGGCCTCGTCGGGCGACAACCCCGCCGACATGATCTCCGGCTCCGTGAAGCAGACCGCCGCGATGGCGATAGGTTCAAAGGCGCGCGCGCGGCCGGCGATCAGCTCGGCGACCATTTCGCCCTGCGTGGCGGCCTTATGCTCCAGCATCGGCTCGCCGACGAGATCGCCGATGGCGTAGACGCCGCGCATGGACGTTTTGCACTGTGCGTCCACCTTGACGAAGCGGCCGGCCATATCCACGCCCATATGCTCCAGACCCCAATTGTCCGTATTCGGACGGCGCCCGACAGTGACCAAGATCTTATCCGCCGGCAGGCGCTCGCTCTTGCCGGCTGTGGTTTCGATGAGGAGCGCGCCCTTTTCCGCGCCCTTGGCGCGCGCGCCAAGATGAAGCGCAACGCCGTGGCGCTCCAGCCATTTGCGCACGGGGGCGACGAGTTCGGCGTCATAGAGCGGGAGAATTTGCCTTTCCGCTTCAACGATTGTGACGTCCGCGCCCATTTTTCTAAAGGCGATGCCGAGTTCAAGACCGATATAGCCGGCGCCGACGACGGCGAGGCGCTTGGGCAGCTCCGGCAGAGAGAGCGCATCCGTCGATGAGATGACATCGGCGCCGAATTTTAGAAACGGCAGTTCGACCGGCAGGGAGCCCGTGGCCAAAATCACGTTCTCGGCGACAACCGTTTCAATGCCCGCCTTGGTGTGCACGAGGCACGTCTTGGCGTCGGAGAATATTGCGCGGCCGGCGAGCACGCGCACTTTCGCCCGCTTCAGCAGGGCGGCGACGCCGCCGTTCAGCTTGTCAACGATCCCATCCTTCCAGCGAACGGATTCCTTGAGATCGAGCGTCGGCGCGCTGGCCATGGAAATGCCAAGGCGGCCTTCGCCCGCTTTCTCCTTCATGTGCGCGAATTCGCCGGCGACGTGGATGAGCGCTTTCGAGGGGATGCAGCCGCGGATGAGGCACGTGCCGCCAAGGCGATCTTCCTCGACCAGGATCACATCGAGGCCCAATTGGCCGGCGCGGATGGCGGCGACATAGCCGCCCGGCCCGCCGCCGACGATGACCACCTGACACGCGAGGCTCATGGGCGGCCCATGAACAAGGTGGCGGGATGTTCGAGCGCGGCTTTGACGCGCTGAATGAAGGCGGCGGCGTCATAGCCATCGACAACGCGATGATCGAAGGACGAGGAGAGGTTCATCATCTTGCGCACGGCGATGTGGCCGTCCTTCACGACCGGGCGCTCAATGATCTTGTTCGGCCCGATGATGGCGACTTCCGGATGATTGATGACGGGCGTGGTCACCACGCCGCCCAAGGGGCCAAGGCTGGTGATGGTGATGGTAGCGCCGGACAAATCCTCGCGGCTCGCCTTGCCGGTGCGCGCGGCCTCCGCAAGGCGGGCGACCTCGCGGGCATTGCCCCACAGATCGCGCGCCTCGGCATTCTTGACCACGGGCACGATGAGGCCGTTCGCGGTTTGCGTGGCGACGCCGATGTGAACCGGCGCATGGCGATAGACAACGCCCGCCTCGTCATCGAAGGTCGCGTTGATCTGGGGATAATCCGGCAGGATTTCGCACAGCGCACGCATGAGAAACGGCAGGAAAGTCAATTTCGGCTGCTCAGCGCGCTTGGACGCATTCAATTGCAGACGCAGGGCTTCAAGCTCGGTGACGTCGACCTCCTCCACATAAGCGAAGTGAGGAATGCGGCGCTTGGCTTCGGCCATCTTCTCGGCGATCTTGCGGCGCAGGCCAATCACCTTGACCTCCTCGACGCCAGAGCGAGCAGTCGAGGTTGATTGTCCGTGTACGGTGCGTGCGGCGCCGCCGGCGAGGTACGCGTCCAAATCCTCGTGCATGACGCGGCCGGATGGGCCCGATCCCGGCACGAACTGCAATTCAACGCCCAGATCACGGGCGCGCTGGCGCACCGCGGGCGAGGCGAGCGGCTTATCTTGGGGATCCGCGCGCGTCGCAAACGCCGGCGCAGCCTGCGACGGCGCTACGGGCTTTGCATCCGCACGCGGCGGGGGTTCTGCTTTTTTCGCGGCGGGCTTTGCTTCGGCGCGCGCGGGGGCTTTCTGGGGCGGCGCTTCGGCGGGCGCGGCGGCGTCCGTCTCGAACACGACGAGCGCGGACCCGATGGCGACCATCGAACCCGGCTCGCCGCTGCGCTCAAGCACGCGGCCAGACACGGGCGAGGTGATTTCGACCGTGGCCTTATCGGTCATCACGTCGGCGAGGGGCTGATCTTCCTCGACCACATCGCCAACGGCGATGTGCCAGGCGACCAATTCCGCCTCGGCCGTGCCTTCGCCGATGTCAGGGAGTTTGAACGTGTAGCGGCTCATCTCTCTTCTCCCCTCACGCGGCCATGACGGCGCGCAGCGCATCCGCGACGCGCTTGGGGCCCGGGAAATACTCCCATTCGAAGGCGTGGGGATAGGGCGTATCCCAGCCGGCGACGCGGGCGATCGGCGCCTCAAGCGCGTAGAAGCAATGCTCCTGCACGAGCGCGGCCAGTTCGGCGCCGAAACCCGACGTGCGCGTGGCTTCATGCACAATGACGCAGCGGCCCGTTTTCTCGACGGAGGCGACGATCGACTCCAGATCGAGCGGTACGAGCGTGCGCAAATCGATCACTTCGGCGTCCACTTCCGCATGCGCGGCGGCGGCGAGCGCGACATGCACCATCGTGCCATACGCAAGAATCGTGACGTCCGCGCCGGCGCGCGCGATGGCGGCCTTGCCCAGCGGCACGACATAATGGCCTTCGGGCACATCGCTTGCGGGGTGTTTCGACCAGGGCTCGACGGGCTTATCGTGCCAGCCGTCGAACGGGCCATTGTAAAGGCGCTTCGGCTCGAAAAACATCACTGGGTCATCGTCCTCGATCGCGGCGATCAGCAAGCCCTTGGCGTCGTGCGGATTGGAGGGCACGACCGTTTTCAGCCCCGCAACATGGGTGAACAGAGCCTCCGGGCTTTGGCTGTGCGTCTGGCCGCCGAAAATGCCGCCGCCATAGGGCGTGCGCACGGTCAGGGGCGCGAAGAAATCACCGGCGCTGCGATAGCGCAGGCGCGCGGCTTCGCTGACCAATTGATCGTAGGCGGGATAAATATAATCCGCGAACTGAATTTCGACGACGGGACGCAGACCATAGGCGCCCATGCCGATTGCGGCCGCGACGATGCCGCCCTCCGCGATCGGGGCATCGAAACAGCGCGTCAATCCATGCTTTTTCTGCAAGCCGTCAGTGACGCGGAAGACGCCGCCGAAATAGCCGACATCCTCGCCGAAGATGAGCACGTCCGGATCGCGCGCGAGCATCACATCCAGCGCGCTGTTCAGCGCCTGAACCATGTTCATCACCGCCACGATCAGACTCCCAATTCCTGACGCTGGCGGCGCAGGTGCCAGGGCTGGTCCTTGTACACGTCCTCGAACATTTCCTTCACGCTCGGGCGCGACTGGCCCAGCGTGCCGATGGCCTCGGATTCCTTGCCGGCGGCGCGAACCTCCTCCACCACCTGCTTGTCCAGCGCCTTGTGTTTGGCCTCACTCCATTCGCCTCGTGCGATGAGGTGTTTCTTCAAGCGCTCGATGGGATCGCCGAGGGGCCATTTCTCCGCCTCCTCCGCCGGACGGTAGCGGGTGGGATCATCGCTCGTGGAATGCGGCGCTGCGCGATAGGTGTAGTGCTCAATGACGGTCGCGCCCAGATTGGCGCGCGCGCGCTCAGCGGCCCATTGCGTTGCAGCGAAGACGGCAAGGAAATCGTTGCCGTCGACGCGCAAGCTCGGCAGGCCGTACCCCAAGCCGCGCGCCGCGAAGGTGGATTCGCCGGCGCCCGCGAAACCCTGGAAGGACGAGATCGCCCATTGATTGTTGACGATGTTGAGAATGACGGGCGCGCGATAGACGGAAGCGAAGGTGAGCGCCTGGTGAAAATCGCCCTCCGAGGTCGAGCCATCGCCGATATAGGCGGTGGCGATGCGCGTATCGCCCTTATAGGCCGAGGCCATCGCCCAACCGACAGCCTGGGGAAATTGCGTGGCCAAATTTCCGGAGATCGAAAAGAAACCGTAGGCCTTGGCCGTGTAATGCACCGGCATCTGGCGGCCGCGATTGGGATCGGCCGCATTCGAATAGATGTGATTCATCATGCGCACGAGCGGATAGGCGCGCGCAATGAGCATCCCCTGCTGGCGATAGGTGGGGAAGCACATGTCATCGCGCGGCAGCGCGAGCGCGGCGGCGCAGGCCACCGCCTCCTCGCCCGTGCACTTCATGTAAAAGCTGGTCTTGCCCTGACGCTGCATGCGGAACATGCGATCGTCAAAGGCGCGGGTGAGCATCATGGCGCGCAGACCCTCGCGCAGCACTTCGGCGTTGAGACGCGGGTTCCAAGCGCCAACGGCCTCGCCTTCATCGTTCAGCACACGGATGAGGCCGCGGGCGTGGTCGCGCGTATCCTCGGCGTGGACGGCGATGTCCGGGCGGCCCAGAGCGCCCGCGGGCGGCGGCGTGAGGGGCGAGAAATCGACCGGGTCGCCCGGCCGGGCCTTCGGCGCGGGCACATGCAAGCTGAGCTTGGTCGCATTGGTCATGGGGCGGGAACCTCGGCACGGGAAGATGCGCGGCGCAGTGGAGTTAGCCTAAGAGGGCTGAAGGAACCGGCCTATTCTGGCTAAAAACCCTCAATGAACAGCAATTACTATTCTTTTTATTGGCATGTACAGCAATTTTAGACCTCGACTTTTTGTGCGGCGCCGAAGGCGCGCATGGCTACGGGCGCTGGGCGCGTCGTAATTCCGCGGATAGAGGCGCTTTAGCCCTCGGACAAGTGTGGTGGATGTCGCCCGCGCTTCGACAAGCTCAGCGCGACGTGGTGTTATTTTCCAACTCGGAGAGCGAATTCAAAACAATCCCGTCGCGCTGAGCTTGTCGAAGCGCGGGCGACGAGCGCGCCTCACCCCAGCAACAGGTCCCGCGCGATGCGATCAGCCAGAAGGCGGCCGGCCGGCGTCAGGACAAGGCGGTGTTCATCCGTATACAGAAGCTCCTGGGCGACGAGGGCTTCCAACACATCCGCGTTGAACCTGGCGCCGCGCGCGCATTCGATGCGGCGGCGATCGACGCCTTCGGCAAGGCGCAGGCCCATCATCAGCCATTCCTCGCCCTGGGCGGGACCGGACAGGCGCTCCTGTTCGGCCCATCCGATTCCTTCCTCGGCTACAGCACGCACGTAAGCCTTGGGATCGGCGTGCGCGCGCGTGGCGAAGCGCGCGCCATCCACGGCGATGCGCCCGTGCGCGCCGGGCCCCACGCCAAGCCAATCGCCGCCGCGCCAATAAAGCAGATTGTGGCGCGCGCGCTCCGATTCCGGGCGGGCGTGGTTGGAGATTTCATAGGCAGGCAGGCCGGCATCGATCGTCTTCGCTTGCGTGAGTTCATAAAGGCGCGCGGCCCTTTCCACATCGAGGGCGTGCATACGCCCGCGCGCGACGGCGCGGGCGAAGGGCGTGCCGGCTTCGACGGTCAATTGATAAAAAGAGGCGTGGGCGATCGGCAGGCGGAGGATTTCATCAAGCGCATCGGCCCATTCGGCCTCGGTTTGGCCGTCCAATGCATAGATGAAATCGGCGGCGACGCGCGCGCCAGTGTGCGCCGCCGCTTCAATCGCCGCGCGCGCTTCAATGGCGCTGTGCCGGCGACCGAGTGTTTGCAAGTCCTTTTGCCGCAGCGCCTGCACGCCCAGCGACAAGCGATTGACGCCAGCCGAGACGAGTTCTGCGAACATTGCGGCGTGTTCGGGATTGGCTTCGAGCGATATTTCGGCGCCCGCCTCCAGACCAAAAGCGGCGTCCACCGCTTCAATAAGCGTTGCGACTCCGCGCGCACTGAGCAGCGAGGGCGTGCCGCCGCCGAGGAACAAGGTTTGCGCCGGGCGGCGCGCGATGCGGCGCGCGTGTTCTTCGATGTCCGCGACGATGGCGCGCAGCAGATCTTCATGATCACCGCCGCGATCGCGGCGCACGTTAAAATCGCAATAGGGGCAGATGGCGGCGCAATACGGCCAATGCACGTAAACGCCGAAGCCAGCGTCATCGGTCACCGCAGCGCATCCACGAAGCGCGCGAAGGCGCGGGCGCGATGAGAGATTTTGTGTTTCTCCTCGGGGGCCATTTCGCCGAAGGTGATGTCATAGCCCTCCGGCACGAAGATGGGATCATAGCCGAAGCCATGTTCGCCGCGCGGCGGCCAGACGATGTGGCCGCGCACCTCACCCTCGAAGATGTACGTTTCCTCGCCGGGCCGCGCGAGCGCGAGGACGCAGACAAAGCGCGCGGAGCGATCCGGCGCGCCGGCCAGCTCCGTCCAAACCCGGCGCATGGCGGCGGCGAAATCCCGCCCAGCGCCAGTCGTGGGCTCGGCCCAGCGCGCGGAGAGGACGCCGGGCGCGCCGCCAAGCGCGGCGACCTCCAGGCCGGAATCGTCCGCCAGCGCCGCGAGGCCAGATGCGCGCGCGGCCGCCTCCGCCTTCAGGCGTGCATTGCCCACAAAGGTCGGCTCGGTTTCTTCCGGCTCGGGCAGGCCGAGCGCGCCCGCTGAGATTGCATCAATCCCAAACGGCGCGAGCAGCGCCGCGATCTCGTGGACCTTGCCTGGATTGTGGCTGGCGACGACCAACCGTCCGATCTGGCTCAGCATGGATTCACCTTTTTTCGTCCTTGGCGCGGCGGCCTATATCGATTATCAATAATTCCGTGCCCGCGTTGCGCGTCTGCGCGGATCGTCCCTTAAGGCCTCGTTATGAAAGCCGCATCATGAAGACTCTTCCATGAAAGCGCTCGGGCGTGGATCGATCGCCTCGTTTCTGCACACGGCCCTGCTGTTCGCGTGGGTCGGGCTCTGGGTCGCGGCGGCGCTGGTGTTGGGCGCACTGGGCTACAGCCTCTTCTTGGCGTTCACGCGCGAAGGCGCCATCAACGCTGCGGCCCTCTCAGAGCTTGGCGGCGCGGGCTGGCAGGTCGTCGTGCCCGCCCTGCTCGGGGCCGGCGTCGCGATCGGGGGTGGGCTCGTGATCGTGTGGCGCTTGCGGCGGCTGTTCGAGAGCTTCTCCACTGGCGATCCGTTCCGACGCGAAAACGCGCAGCATTTGCGTGTGATCTGGATCGCGCTGCTCATTATGGAGTTGGCGCGCTACGCGACCCTGGCGCTATTCAGCGCTCTGATGGCGACGTATGGGCCGCCCGAAGGCGCGCGCATCGATTACGATCCCGATCTCAATTTGTGGAACTGGGCGGAGATTTTGATCCTGATCGTGCTCGCGGAAATTTTCCGCGAGGGCGCGCGGCTGCGCGAAGAGCAGGAGCTGACGATCTGATGGCGATCCGCGTGACGCTCGATCGGCTGCTGCTGGAGCGGCGGATGTCGCTGACGGAATTGTGCGAACGCGTCGGGATCACGCTGGCGAATTTGTCTATCCTCAAAACGGGCAAGGCGCGCGCGATTCGGTTTTCGACGCTCACGGCGCTGTGCCGCGAACTGCAATGCCAGCCGGGCGATTTGCTCCTTTATGAGCCGAGTCCGGACGACCTGGAGGTGGAAGAGGCGGTGCAGGCGGCGGAGTGATCCTTGGCGCTTGGCGTGGTTCTTGTCCGAAAACCGCTGCACACTTTTCGGGAACCACACTAGGCCAACGCGCGCAGCTGGGCTTCGAACAATTCCTCCGCGCCCTTGCGCGCAAGGCGCATCAGCTCATCGAATTCCTCGATGGCGAACGGGCGCTTTTCGCCCGTGCCCTGGATTTCGATGATGCGGCCATCGCTGGAGAAGACGAAATTGGCGTCCACTTCGGCGGCGACATCCTCGGCGTAATCCAAATCGAGCACGGGAATGTTTTCGTAGATTCCGCAGGAGATGGCGGCGACCTGGCCGTTCACCGGATTGGCCTTCAAGACGCCTTCATCGACCAAATATTTGCACGCTGCGCTCAGCGCGACCCAGGCGCCGGTGATGGCGGCGGTGCGCGTGCCGCCATCGGCCTGCAGCACATCGCAATCGAGCGTAATGGTGCGATCGCCCAAAGCCTTCATATCCACCACGCTGCGCAGCGCGCGGCCGATGAGACGCTGAATTTCCTGGGTGCGGCCGCTCTGTTTGCCTTGCGCGGCTTCGCGGCGGCCGCGCGTGTGCGTGGCGCGCGGGAGCATGCCATATTCGCCGGTGACCCAGCCCTTGCCCTGGCCTTTGAGCCAGCCGGGCACGCCCTGCTCCACCGAGGCGGTGCAGAGCACATGGGTCTGGCCGAACTTGGCGAGACACGAGCCTTCGGCGTAGCGATTGGCGGCAACGTCCAAGCGAATGTCACGCAAATGATCGGCCGCGCGGCCGGAGGGTCGGGTCATGGGAACTCCATTTCGACTTGTTTCGACTGGATTGCACGCTAGCGTGCATCAGCGGCAGACGACTTTGGCCAGTCAATTTGACGCTCGAAATCCGAATGCCAGCGGAGTTCGTTAGCGCTCCGGTGGTTCGGGAGTGCAATTAGCACTACCTGCAGACCGGCGATGCGTGCGTGTTTCATCGCCGGCGCGCAGTCGGTATCCCCTGTGAGAAGAGCTATTCGGTCAACTACCCTCGATGCGCTGTAGGTCGCAACATCAAGTCCGATACGCATATCGACGCCCTTCTGTTCAAAATTTGGTTTGAAGTCCTGATCCTTTGGCAGTTGCGGTGGTAGCGGTATGTGCTTTGCCGTCCAGCCACGGAATTTCAGAACACCACGCCGGACTGCAAAAAGATCCCTACTAGCCAAGTCGCGCAACCAAGCGTCTGAACCCTTGAACTCGTACGGCTGATCGGAAACCGGTAGACGAACAGTCCCTTCGTAAGGCGCACAATCATAATACAATACGCGTAACAACGACTCCTCTGGCCGAACACAGGTGTGCGCCAGCTCTTCGATAAAATCTGGATTGTATGTGTGGCCTGCGCGGCGTGCGAGGACACGCAAATGGCCGCCGTCGATCAGAACCGCAATCCGCATCATACAGAAACCCCCGGCACGTCGCCGCGCCGGGGGTCCCAGGATAGTGCCCGCCTACGGGCGTAGCGGATAATCGCTTCGTGGAGATCATGCCTCCACACAACGAAGTCAATACGATTTCAAGCGTTAACGCCACACTTTTTTACTTGTTGTTAACCATAATCTAAAGGTGGTTGTGCCGGTTATCAAAGTCTTCCGCTTGCCTCCCCCGCCCCGGTCGCTACCTAAGCGGAGCGCATGTCCGCCCCGCCCAATCTCTCCACGCTCGACGCCCGTTCGCGGGAGATTTTCCGCGAAATCGTCGAATCCTATCTGGCCACGGGCGAACCGGTCGGCTCGCGTACGCTGTCCAAAATGGGCGGCCAGGGCCTCTCGCCGGCCTCGATCCGCAACACGATGGCGGACCTCGCCCATCTGGGGCTGCTTGACGCCCCGCACGCCATGGCCGGCCGGCGCCCAACGCAAGTGGGTCTGAGATTCTTCGTCGATTCGCTGCTTGAGCTCGGCGATGTCGATCCCAACGAGCAACGCGAGATCGAGGGCCGGATCGCCGAAGCCGGGCGCACACCGCAAGACGTGCTCGGCGCGGCGAGCGAACTTCTCTCCGGGCTCGCGGGCGGGGCGGGGCTCGTGCTGTCGCCCGAGCGCGAAGCGCCGATCCGCCATGCGGAGCTGGTGGCCATCGGGCCCGGCCAGGCGCTGCTCATTCTGGTGTTCGAGGACAATCAGGTTGAAAACCGAGTGCTGACGACGCCGGGCGATCTCGCCGCCAGCGCGCTCGTGGAAGCGACCAATTATCTCAATGCGCGGTTCAAGGGCAAAACGCTGAGCGAGGCTCGCGCGGCGGCCGCCGATGCGCTGACGCGCGACCGGGCGGCGCTCGATTCGGCGGCGGCGAGCCTGGTTCAAGGCGGGTTGGCGGAATGGTCCGGCGAGGATCCGCTGGCGGGCCGCTCGCTCATCGTGCGTGGGCGGGCGAACTTGCTGGAGGACGCACAGATCGCGGCCGACCTTGAGCGCGTGCGGCGGCTCTTCGACGATCTTGAAAAGAGCCGGGAGCTGGTGCAGCTGCTTGATCTCGCGAAGGCCGGCGATGCGGTGCGAATCTTCATCGGCTCGGAAAACCCGCTGTTTTCCCTGTCGGGATCAAGCCTTATCGTCGCGCCCTATATGAACGCGGAACGCAAAGTGGTGGGGGCGCTGGGCGTCATTGGGCCGACGCGGCTCAATTACGCGCGCGTGATCCCGGTGGTTGACTATACCGCCCGCGTGGTCGGGCGCGTGCTCGACGCGCGGACGGATCTGGATGGGAAACGACATGTCAGACCAAACAGACCAGAGTGAAGCGGCGCCCGAGGCAGCGGATTCCTCGGTCACACCGGAAGCGCGCATCGCCGCGCTTGAGGCGGAGGTGGCGAAGCTTAGGGACGAGCATCTGCGCGCGCTGGCGGAGGCGGAGAACACCCGCCGGCGCGGCGAAAAGCAGGCGCAGGAAGCGCGCGCTTACGCCATCGACCGGTTCGCGCGCGATCTTCTGCCGGTGGCGGATACGATGGCGCGGGCGCTCGCCTCGGTGACGCCGGAGGTCCGCGCCGTGGACGAGGCGGTGCGCAATCTTTTCGAGGGCGTGGAGCTCACCGAGCGGGCGCTGATCGACGCGTTCACGCGCCACGGCCTCAAGCGCATCGGCGCCAAGGGCGAGAAGTTCGATCCCAACCAGCATCAGGCGGTGGCGCAAATCCCCTCGTCCGAGACGGCTGGCGCGATCGCCGAAGTGCTGCAGGCGGGCTATGTGCTGCAGGATCGCACCATTCGCGCGGCGATGGTGGCTGTCTCGTCCGGGCCGGGCGCCGAACCAATGAGCGCGCCGACGCAGACCGAGGCGCCGGGCGCGTCAATCGACATAAAGGTCTGATGCACATGACAGGGCTGTCGTTCGACTTCTATTTCTCCTTCCGCAGCCCCTATTCGTATCTGGCGAGCGTGCTGATGGCGCGCGCGGCGCAAGAGTGGGATCTGGCGCCGCGCCTGCGCATCGTGTGGCCGATCGCGCTGCGCATTCCTGGCTTCTTCAAAACCGTCAATCCGCTATGGCCGCCCTATCTGGCGCGCGACACCTATCGCATCGCGCAGATGCACGACATTGCCTATGCGTGGCCGCGGCCCGATCCGATCGTGATGGACATTGGGAGCGGCGAGGTGGCCGGCGAGCAACCCTATATTCGCCGCGTCTCGCGCCTCGGCGTCGCGGCGGAGGAAGCGGGGCGCGGATTTGAATTCGTGTGCGAAGCCGCGCAAGTGATCTGGTCGGGCGCCACGCCGAACTGGCACGAAGGCGATCATATCGCGCAGGCGGCGACACGCGCGGGGCTTGATGTGGACGCGCTGGAGCGCGTCGCGCGCGACGAGGCGGATCGGCTCGACGCCGTGATCGCGGCGAATGAAGCCGCGCAGAAGGCCGCCGGGCATTGGGGCGTGCCGCTCTTTGTGTTCGAGGATGAGCCCTTCTTCGGCCAGGACCGCATCGAGGCGTTGCTCTGGCGCATGCGGCAAAAAGGGCTGCAACGTCGCGCTGCTTGAAGCGGGCCGCGTGTGTCTCTAACGGTTACACCTCAATGAGGGGGACCATATGCGCGCATCCTGGCTGACCGGCGCGGCGTTCATCGCCGGCATGACGCTCCTTTCAAGCGGCGCGCAGGCGCAGCAAGTGGTGAGTGAAGGCGCGGATGTCGCCGACAACGCAACAACCACGGGGCAGCTGGCGCCGGGCGGCGCCGTTCTGGGCGCGCTCGAAGCGGCCGGCGATCAGGACTGGTACCGCGTTACGCTGCGCGCGGGGCGCAGCTATCGCATCACGGCCGATGGCGCGGGCGAGGCCGCGCTCTCCGATCCGGTGCTGTTCGTGATCGGCGCCAACCCAGATGAACCGCTTGCGTTCAATGACGATGCGGGCGGCAGCCTCAATTCCGCGCTGACGTTCACGCCCGCGACGAGCGGCGATTATTATCTCGCATTGCGCGCGTATGCTGAGAACATGACCGGCGGCTACCGGCTCGCGGTGTCACGCGGAGAGGCGGCGCCGCGCGCGCGTGCCGAAGGCGCGGATGTTTCAGCCGACACGGCGACGCGCGGCCGGATCAACGCTGGCCAGCGCGTCGCGGGCGCGCTCGACCCAGCAGGCGACGTCGATTGGTATCGCATCAATCTGCAAGCGGGGCGCGTGTACCATTTCACCGCCGACGGCGCGGGCGCGGCGGCGCTGGCCGATCCCGTTCTGCTGGTCATGGGCGCGCAAGGCGGCGATCCGATCGGCGGCAATGACGATGCGGGCGGCAGTCTCAATTCCGCGCTCGATTTCACGCCAACGCAGAGCGGCGTCCACTATCTCGGCGTGCGCGGCTATTCCGAGACCATGACGGGCGGGTATGTGCTGGCCGCCACACGCGGCGTGGCCGCGCCAGCGCCCGTCATCACTGGAACAATTGCGCCTGGCGCCAGCGTCAGCGGCGCATTGGCGCAGCCGGGGGATAGCGCGCGGTATCGCATCCAGCTCACGGGGGGCGAAACATACAGGTTTTCGCTGGATTCTTCCGGCGAAACGCCGCTTGGCGATCCGTGGCTCAATGTGCTTGGCGCGCAGGGCGGAGAGCCGCTGGCGTCCAACGACGACGGCGGGGCGGGCTTCAATTCCTATCTTGAATTCACGGCGCCGGAGACGGGCGCCTATCTTCTCGAAGCGCGCGCCTTCGCCGATGGATCGGCCGGCGGCTTCACGCTCAGCGCGCGCGCGGGCGACATTCCAGGCGATGCGCAGACGGATTTGACCTTGAGCGCGAGCGGGGAAACACGCGCCGACCGCCTCGCGCCCGCCGGGGACACGGATTGGTTCCGCATCGAGCTGACGGCAAATCAAACCATCCGTGTGCAGATGGTGAGCAACACGTTCGATCCCGCCCCGCTCAGCGATCCGCTGGTGGCGGTGCATGATGCAAGCGGAGAAGCCATCGCGTTCGACGATGACGGGGGCGCCGGGCTCAACGCCTATCTTGAATTCACGGCGCCGGCGGCCGGGACGTATTTCATCAATGCGCGCGGGTTCCAATCCAACGCGGCGGGGGCTTATGCGCTCACGGTGCGCGACGGGGACATTCCGGGTTCGGCCGAGACCGATGAGGAACTTGGGCCCGACGACATTCGCACAAGCCGGATCGGCGCGGCGGGCGATGCTGATTGGTTCGTCGTCAATCTCATCGAGGGGCGCACCTATCGTTTCCAGGCGATGGGCGTCGCAAGCGGGGATGAACTCGCCAATCCGATGCTCGCATTGCATGCGCCCGATGGCGGGGAAGTCGCGCGGGATGACGATGGCGGGCCGGGCCCAATTCCAGCGCTCACCTATATCGCGCCGCGCAGCGGCGCGTTTCGCCTCGCGGTGACGGCCTCTGGGGGGCGCGACACCGGCGCCTATGCGGTGCGCATGCTCGATCGCGAAGTGCCGGGCGATTTCGCGACGGACGAGCCGCTCACGGGCGGTGATGATTCGCGCGAAAGCCGCATCGACTTCCCGGGCGATCAGGATGCTTTTCTGCTCGCTGTCACAGCAGGCCAAACCTATACGGTGCGCGCTGCCGCGCGCGGGCCGCATGGGCTGGCCAATCCCACCCTCACCGTGGCCAGCCCCGCAGGCGGCGAGATTGGACGCAATGATGATGAAAGCCGCCGCAGCCGGAACGCGGCGCTGACATTCGTCGCGCCGGCCGAAACGGACAGCGTAGTGGTGTTCGTCAGCGGCGCGGCGGGCGGCGTCGGCGACTATGTGGTGACGGCGAACGCCACGCAGTAAAGCCTATTGCAGCAGGGCGAGGCGATCGGCGCCTTGGCGCGCGAGCATCCAGCCTGGATATTCGAGCGCCAGCGCCGATACGCCATCGAGTTTCGCAAGCTCATCCGGCGTGAGCTTCACATCGGCGGCGGCGAGATTGTCCGCGAGCTGCTCGGGCGTGCGCGCGCCGATGATGACGCTGGTCACCGCAGGCTGGTGCAAGAGCCAGGCGAGCGCGATGCGCGCGACCGAAGCGCCGCGCGCCTCCGCCATCGGGCGCATAGCGTCAATAATGTCGAAGGCCTTGTCCTTGTTTACAGGAGGAAAATCGAACGTCGCGCGGCGCGCATCGTTGGGGCCCGCGCCCTCGCGCGCGAATTTGCCAGACAAGAAACCGCCAGCGAGCGGGCTCCATGGCAGAATGGCCAATTCTTCCGATTGCGCCAGCGGCACGATTTCACGCTCAAGCTCGCGCCCCGCAATCGAATAATACATTTGCAGCGATTCAAAGCGCGCGAGCCCGCGCAGCGCCGAGAGCCCCAGAGACTTGGCGATCTGCCAAGCGGCGAGGTTGCACAGACCGAGATAACGCACACGGCCGGAACGGACGATGTCATCCAACGCGGCGAGCGCTTCTTCCAGCGGCGTCAACGGATCGAAGCCGTGGATTTGGTAGAGATCGATGTGATCGAGGCCCAAGCGCATGAGGCTCGCATCCACGGCGTCGAACAGGTGCTTGCGGGAGAGGCCAGAAATATTCACGCCCTTCTGACGACGCGCGGCTTCCGCCTGCTCGGCGGGCGAGCCATCCTTGCCGGCGGAGACCTGCATGCGGCCATGCGCCTTGGTGGCGATGACAATTTCATCGCGCGGCAGGCCAAGGCCGCTGATCGCCTGGCCGAGCGCACGTTCGGATTCGCCATTGGAATAGACGTTCGCGGTGTCGAAGAAATTGACGCCGGCGTCGAACGAGGCCTTCACCAGATTGTCGCAGGCCTCTTGCTGAAGCGCGCCCATGACGCGCCAGAAGCTTGACGCGCCGCCGAACGTCATCGTGCCGAGGCACACTTCGGATACAAGCAGGCCGGTGCGGCCAAGCCTCTTCATGCGCATGCGCGATTCCCCATCCAACTCTCGCCCGCGACATAGACGATGGCGCGGCCAGAGTCTCCCAGCGACTCAGACAAGACCGTGCGCGCGGAACCAGGCGAGCATGCGCGCCCAGCCGTCGCGCGCGGCGGCTTCGTTGTACGAAGGGCGATAATCGGCATGAAAGCCGTGCTCGACGCCGGGGATAACGACGATCTCGGCGCCGGAGCGATCGCCGGACGCGACGAGTGCGGCGCGCATGGCCGCCACACTCTCCAACGAAATGCCGCGATCGCGCTCCGCATAAAGGCCGAGCACCGGCGCGCGCAACGCCGCCGCACGATCAACCGGCCAGGGCCGGCCTGGCTCGGCGCCGAACCCGCCCGCCACCGGCGGACTCAAGCGGCCATACCAGGCGACGCCGGCCTTGACGGAGCGGAACCGCGCCGCCGCCATCCAGACGACGGATCCGCCCCAGCAGAAGCCGGTTACGCCAACGCGGGCGCGCGCGACAAAACGCTGACGGCGTAACCAGGCGAGCGCGCCGCCCGTGTCGCCCATCACCTGTTCGTGGGTCGCGGCGGCCACGATTGGGCGGATGGCGGCAATGTCCGTGAGCGGCGCGGGATCACCGGCGCGATCGAAATAATCCGGCGCCAGGGCGACATAGCCCTCCCGCGCCAAGCGATGGCAGACATCCTTGATGTAAGCGTGGATGCCGAAAATCTCGTTGACCACCAGAACGGCGCCATGGCGCGCCCGCCCTTCGGGACGCGCCAGATAGGCCGGCAGCGCATAGCCGCCGGCGCCGCGCAGGCGCGGTTCTTCAATGATCAGGCCGTCCGTCGGCGTCGTGATCGCCTGGGCGTTCGCGGGGCCAATCGCGGCGGCGTAGCCCAGGGTGAAGAGCGAAGCGGCGATCGCGCGGCGGCTCGGCGCGGGCGGCGGATCGCCCTCAGGCGTCGACAAAAGCATCTAGGCGTCTCCTCCGCGCAGCCATAGCATGGGCCGCACACGCTTTCAGGGGCCGACATGACACGCCTTATCGCTCTTCTCGTTTGCCTCGCCGGGCTCTGCGCCGGCGCCGCCCACGCCATAGAACCAGCCTTCGATCCGGCGGCGGCCACCGAAGCCTGGCTGGCGACGATGGGGCCGGAGGCCACGGCGCGCTCGAACGCCTATTTCGAAGGCGGTTATTGGATCCAGTACGCCGGGGCGGCGCTGACCATACTCATCTCCCTCATCATGATGATGCTCGGCTGGGCCAAGGGCGTGCGGGCGTGGCTCGAACGCACGGTGAAATTCTATTTTCTCGTCGCGTTCGGGATGGGGTTGTTTTATTTTTTCGTTTCAAGCGTGCTGACGTTCCCGTTCGCCTGGTGGGTGGGCTTTGCGCGCGAGCATGAATTCGGCCTCGCCACGCAGACGTTTTCGGAATGGTTCGGCGAGTATCTGATCGGGTTCGCGATCAATCTGGTGGTCGGCGCGATCTTCATCGCCCTCCTCTATCTCGTCATCCGCGCCGCCAAGAGCGCGTGGTGGATTTGGGGCGCGGGGCTCACCACCCTCTTCATGATCGCGATCATCGCGCTCGCGCCCGTCTACATATCGCCCTTGTTCAACACCTATACGCCGATGGCGGAAGGGTCGCTGCGCGATTCAATTCTGCATATGGCGCAGGCCAATGGCGTGCCGGCCGATAATGTTTATGTGTTCGACGTATCGCGCCAAACCAATCGTGTGACCGCCAATGTCTCCGGCATGTTCGGCACGACACGGATTTCGCTCTCGGACACGCTCATCGCGCGCGGGGGCGAGGAAGGCGTGCGCGAAGTCATGGGCCACGAGATCGGCCATTATGTGCTGCGTCACATGACCTCCATCCTCGTCATGCTGACGGCGCTGATCGTGGTGGTGTTCGCACTGACGCAGCTCTTATTCGCCCGCCTCACACGCGGCGAGCGCTGGGGCGTGCGCGGGATCGACGATCCCGCCGGGCTGCCGCTCGCCTTCGCGCTCATCACCTTCCTCTTTGCGCTGGCGACGCCGATCAACAACAACATCATCCGCTATCATGAGCATCAGGCGGATATTTTCGGCCTCAACGCCTCGCGCGAGCCGGTGGGCTTCGCGCAGACGGCGCTGTTGCTCTCCGAATACCGCAAGATGCGGCCTTCGCCGCTGGAGGAATGGTTCTTCTACGACCACCCCTCCGGCTATGCGCGCGTGCGCATGGCCATGGAGTGGCAAGCGCATGAAACGGCGGCCGGGCGCTATCTGGCGCGGCCAGCCGGCCCGCCGCCCGGCTGGCGGCCGGATTTCGTGGTTATGCGGGAGTCCCAGGCGACGCCGGAACCGTCACCCGCCGCAGCGTCAGATTGATGCGGCCTCCTTTCGGCAGAAGCGTGGACGTGCCGGGCAGGATGCGATCGATTCCGTGAAAGGCGCGGCGCGCGGGCCCGCCGAGCAGGCAGACGTCGCCAGAGGCGAGGCGCAGGCCGCGCGTCGGGTCTGAACGCAGCACGCCGCCGATGCGGAAGAGCGCGGTATCGCCGAGGGAGACGGAGAGCACAGGCGCGTCCCAGGCGGCTTCGTCCGCGTCAACATGGAGGCCCATTTTCGCGCCGCCCTCGTAATAATTGACCAGGCAGGCCTCGGGCGGGGCGGCGTAGCCGGTCAATGCATCCCACAATTCAAGAAGCTGGGCGGGCATATCCGGCCAGGGGCGGCCCGTGTCAGGGTGCGCCGGTTCATAGCGATAGCCATGGTCCTTGTCCGTCACCCAGCCCAAAGGGCCGAAATTGGTCATCCGGACGCTCATGGGCGCGCCGGATTTGGGCATACGCGGGATGTAGAGGGGCGCGGCCTTGAGCCGGGCCCAGACATCGTCGCGCAGCGCCTCCTGGGCGGGGCGGTCCAGCCGGCCGGGCAGCAGGCGGAACCCTTCCAGATCGCCCAATGGCTTCATTGCGATCTCCCGCCCTGCATCGAACAAACTAGCGCGGCGCGCGGATTCGCGCGAAGCTTTGGGGCCGCTGGCGCGGCTGGGGGCGAATTCCACATGGCGGCCATGGGGTTCTTGCCAGGCTGGGCGCGGTCCCCATATCAGCGCAGAACCGCACCGTCGCGATTCGTCGCGGCGGAGGCGCCTTTCATCGTAGGTCGAGGGGCGCGAACCCAAAAGGACGCCGCGTTCGTGGGTCCGCCACACTGGTTTCGCGCCGCCGCAATATTGAGGACGAAGAGACAATGAGCAGGGTCATCGGGATCGATCTGGGGACCACCAATTCCTGCGTCGCCATCATGGAGGCGGGCCAGCCCAAAGTGATCGAAAACGCCGAAGGCGCGCGCACGACGCCCTCGGTCGTGGCGTTCACGGAAGGTTCGGAGCGCCTGATCGGCGTGCAGGCGCTGCGCCAGGGCGTGACCAATGCGGAGCACACCTATTATGCGGTGAAGCGGCTCATCGGGCGCAATTACGACGATCCGATCGTCAAGAAGGATGTGGCGCTCGTCCCCTACAAGATTGTCAAAGGCCCGAACGGCGACGCCTGGATCCAAGGCCGCGACAAGCAATTCGCGCCTTCGGAAATCTCGGCCTTCGTGCTGCAGAAGATGAAGGAAACGGCGGAGGCGTATCTCGGCGAGAAGGTCGACAAGGCCGTCATCACCGTGCCGGCCTATTTTAATGACGCGCAACGCCAGGCGACCAAGGACGCCGGCCGCATCGCCGGCCTTGACGTGCTGCGCATCATCAATGAGCCGACGGCGGCGGCCCTCGCCTATGGGCTCGACAAGGCCCAGCAGAACAAAACCATCGCCGTCTACGATCTCGGCGGGGGCACGTTCGACATCTCCGTGCTGGAAATCGGCGACGGCGTGTTCGAAGTGCGCTCTACCAATGGCGATACGTTCCTCGGCGGCGAGGATTTCGACATCCGCATCGTCAATTATCTCGCGGACGAGTTCAAAAAGACCAATGGCGTCGATCTCCGTCAGGACAAGCTGGCGCTGCAGCGGCTCAAGGAAGTGGCCGAACAGGCGAAGAAAGAGCTCTCCTCGCGCAGCGATTTCGATGTCTCGATCCCGTTCATCTCGATGGACGCGAACCGCAATCCGCTGCACCTCAATCTGAAGATCACGCGCGCGAAGTTCGAATCACTGGTCGACGATCTGGTGCAACGTACGCTGCAGCCGTGCCGCGACGCGCTCAAGGACGCCAATCTCAAGGCCAGCGACATCCAGGAAGTCGTGCTCGTGGGCGGCATGACGCGGATGCCGAAAATTCAGCAAGTGGTGAAGGAATTCTTCGGGCGCGAGCCGCACAAGGGCGTCAATCCCGATGAGGTCGTCGCCGTCGGCGCGGCGATCCAGGCCGGCGTGCTGCAGGGCGATGTGAAGAATGTCGTGCTGCTGGACGTGACGCCGCTTTCGCTCGGCATCGAGACGCTGGGCGGCGTGTTCACGCGGCTCATCGAGCGCAACACGACAATCCCAACGAAAAAAGGACAAATCTTCTCGACAGCCGAGGACAATCAACAAGCGGTGACGATCCGCGTGTTCCAAGGCGAACGCGAGATGGCGGCGGATAATCGCGCGCTCGGCCAGTTCGATCTCATCGGCATTCCGCCGGCGCCGCGCGGCATGCCGCAAATTGAAGTGACGTTCGACATCGACGCGAACGGCATCGTCTCCGTGTCGGCCAAGGACAAGGCGACGAACAAAGAGCAGAGCATGCGCATCCAGCCTTCGGGCGGGTTGTCGGAAGACGACATCAAGCGCATGGTCAAAGAAGCGGAAGAGCACGCCAGCGACGACCGCGGACGGCGTGAACTGGCGGAAGCCAAGAATCAGGGCGAAGCGCTGATTCACTCCACTGAACGCCAGCTCGCCGAGCATGGCGGAAAAATCTCCGTCGGCGACAAGAGCGCGATCGAAAGCGCCATCACGGCGCTCAGAGATGCGCTGGCGAGCGAGAACGTTTCCGATATCGCCGCCAAGACGCAGGCGCTTGTTCAAGCGTCCATGAAGATCGGCGAAGCCGTATACGCCAGCGGCGCGGGCGAAAGCGCGGGCCCGCAAGGCGGCCAGCCCTCGGACGAAGGCGTTGTCGACGCCGAGTTCGAGGAAGTTGACGGCCAGAACAAGCGCAGCGCCTAAGGACGGAGGGAGCGGTCTCATGACGCCGCCAACTCGTTCACGCGCGCATAGACTCGGCGGGCTTCGGCGGCGATGAGCGCGCGCGATTATTACGATGTGCTGGGCGTTTCCCGCGACGCGGACGCCGCCGCGATCAAGGCGGCGTTCCGCAAGCTGGCGATGAAACATCACCCGGATCAAAATCCCGGGTGCACGGTGTCCGAGGAGACATTCAAGGAACTCGGCGAAGCCTATACGGTGCTCTCGGACCCGGAGAAACGGGCCGCCTATGATCGCTATGGCCGCGCCGCGTTCCAGGGCGGCGGGCCGTTCAATGGCGGCGGCGCGGGCGCGGGCGGCTTCACCGACTTCGCGGATTTGTTCAACGAGATGTTCGGCGCCGATCTTGGCGACCTCTTCGGGCGCGGCGCGCGCGCGCGCGGGCCCGAACGCGGCGCGGATTTGCGGTACGATGTGGAAATCTCACTCGAACAGGCGTTCGGCGGCATCGAGCGCGAGATCAAAGTACCCTCCTCCGTGCGCTGCGCGCCCTGCGATGGATCGGGCTCGGAAGGCGCGATCGCGCCCGAGCCGTGCCGCACATGCAACGGCCAGGGCCAAGTGCGCGCAAGCCAAGGCATGTTCCGGGTGGTGCGGACCTGCCCGGCCTGCCACGGCCGCGGCGCGGTGATCAAAAATCCGTGCCGCGCGTGCGGCGGGCGCGGGCTGACGCAGAAGGAACGAACGCTGGCGGTGAAGATACCCGCCGGCGTCGAGGATGGCACGCGCATCCGCCTCGCCGGGGAAGGCGATGTTGGGCCGCGCGGCGGGCCGAACGGCGATTTGTATCTCTTTCTTTCAGTGCGGCCGCACGCGCTGTTCGAGCGCGACGGGCCCGATCTTTATTGCAAGGCGACCGCGCCGATGGCGAAAGCGGCGCTCGGCGGGGATATCGACATTCCAACCATCGACGGCCAGCGCGCGCATGTGAGCATGCCGGCGGGCACGCAGACCGGCCGGCGCTTCCGCATCAAGGGCAAGGGCATGCCCAGCATTCGCGGGCGCGAACGCGGGGATTTGCACGTCGAAATCTTCGTCGAGACGCCGGTGAGCCTCACCGCCAAGCAACGCAAACTGCTCGAGGAATTCTCGCAATCGTGCACGGAAGAAGCGCATCCGCAGAGCCACGGCTTCTTCAATTCGGTGAAGCGGTTCTTTGAAGGCGCGGAGACGTAAAGTCTTGCGTTCCTGTTGACGCGCCGGCGTGGGCGCGGTTCCACAACACTTGAGTGATGCATAAGGGGCGCGCGTGGAGCTGTTCCTGCTCGGGGGCGTGGCGGTCGGCGCCTTCATCGTCGCGGGCGGCGCGGCGCTCTTGTGGACGACTCGCGCGCGCGCGCACGCCCTTGAAACCGCGCTGAAAGACGCGCTGGCGCGCAACGCGCACCTTGAAGCCGCGCTTGGCGGGGCGGCGCCTCCGTACGCAGCGGCGGCGCCGGCTGAGCCGCTGATTGAGCCCCCAGACACAGCGCTGCATCACCCGGGCGGGGCGCAGACCGCGCTCATCCATACGCTGGTCGCCGCGTTGGCGGCGGGCGCGGCGATCGTCGCGCTGTGGGCGGCGCGGCTCGGCCAGTTCAGCGGCGCGGGGGGCTTCATCGTCGCGCTGCTGGCGGGGCTCGCCGCGCTTCTCGTGGCGCAGCTGGTGCGCGACCGGCATACGCCGACGCGCGCGCTGACCGCGTTCGGCCTTACACTTATCGGCGCGGTGAGCTGGTATTCAGCGACGTTCCTCGGCGCGCCGGCGCCGCTGGCGGGATATTTCATCGTGAGTTGCGCCGCGCTTACCGCGATCGGCGCTTCGCACAGGCTGGGCCGTGCGCTGCTCACGCTTGGGGCGGCGGGCGCCTTGGCGGCGCCGGCCTTGTTCGCGCTCGGCGCGGATGGGCTCAGCGTGCATTTCCCCGTGCTGCTGGCGATGACGATCCTCGCCATTTGGCGCGGCGAGGCGCTCAACGCGCCCACCATTTCGATCGCGGCGAGCCTTGGCGCGGCGATGTGGGGCTTTGCTTCGGCTGCACTCTACGACGGGCCGTTCGCGGTCGCGCTCGTGTCGGCGTTCGCCGCCGCGTTGGGCGCGATCGGCGCCGCGGTGGCCTGGCCGGCGGCGCGCGCGGAGCGCCCCTGGCTGGCCCTGCGGGAAGGGCGGGGCTTGCGACTCGCACATGGCGGGGCGCTGATGCTGGTTTCCGGTGGGCTCATCGCGTTCGCGCTGCTGCGCGCCGAAGAGGCCGCGCCGATCGCGGCGGGCGCGCTTGTGCTGGTCGCATCCGGCGCGGCGTTCGCCGCGCTGCGCGCGGAGGGCTTGGCGCCGATCGCGCTGACGCTTGCTTTCGGTGCGCTGATCACGCTTGGCGGCTGGCCGGCGCCTGCGCGGATCGAGGCGTTCGCGGCGAGCGCGGCGCTGCTGGCCACGCTTTTATCCGTAGCCGGATGGATTGGCATGGCGCGCGCCCGCGATGCGCGCACCGGCGCGGCGCTCACGGCGCTGGCGCCGGGCCTTGCGCTGCTGGTGGCGCAGACGCGGCTTGGAGACGCTGGCGGGGCGTGGCTCTGGGCGGGGGGAAGCGTGCTCCTCGCGGCGCTCAACGGGCTTTTCTATGCGCGCGCGCGGGACCTTCGCGCAAAGCCGGAAGCGACAGCGGCGTTCGCCGCCGGGGCGGCGATCTGCCTTGCGCTCGCGGTGTATTTTCTCGCGCCGCCCTGGGCCGGCGCGGGCGTGCTTGGCTTGTGTGCGTTGGCGCTGGCGGGGGCGGATGCGCGTGTGAACGAGCCGGGCGTTCGGCTCGCCGCGTGCGCGGTCGGCGCCGGCGTACTGGCGCGCCTCATCGGCGATGCGGCGGCGCCGGTTCAAACTTGGCTGGGCGCGCCATGGCTCGCCATGCTCAGCGTGCAGGCGTTGGCGGGGGGCGGCGCGCTGCTCGGCGCGGGCTGGGCGTTCGCGCGGCGCGGCGCGCGCGTACGCACCTTCGCGGCGCGCGCTTGTTTCGGCGCCGGCGCGGCGGCGCTCCTCGGCGGCGCGGGTTTCGCCCTGTGGCGCGCGGGCGCGCAGTTCGGCGCGGGGGCGGCTGTGATCGCCGCGCTGGCGCTGGTCACGGGGTGCGCGATCGCCGGCTTCGTGGCGCTGAGGCTTTACAAAGGCGGCGTTCGGATCAACTTGCCATCCCGCGCCATGATCGACCCCAATCTCATTCCGCCGCGATGAGTCTTCGCATCGCCATCGCCGGCGCGACGGGGCGAATGGGCCAAGCGCTCGCCGCCGCGTGCGCGCGCGCGGACGATGTCAATCTCGTCGGCGCGACGACTCGCAACGGCGCACCCGCCGGCGGTGCGCGGTTCGCCGCACCTGTGTTCGCGGGCGCGGCGGAGGCCTGCGCCAACGCGGATGTGTGGATCGATTTTTCCGCGCCGGACGCCACGAGCGCGGCGCTGGCGCAGCTTACGCATACGCCGGTGCGCGCCGCCGTGATTGGCACGACGGGGCTATCACCGGCTCAGGAAGCGGAGATCGGGGCGGCGGCGGCACGGCTGGCGATTGTACGCGCCGAAAATTTCAGCCTCGGCGTGACACTGCTGGCGGCGCTCGTCGAGCAGGCTGCGCACCGCCTGGACGCGGGGTGGGACATTGAAATCATCGAGGCGCATCATCGCGGCAAGGCGGACGCGCCCTCCGGCACGGCGCTGCTGCTTGGGCGCGCGGCCGCGGCTGGACGCGGGGCGACGCTCGATGACGTACGCGCCGCGCCGCGCGCGGGGCTGACAGGGCCGCGCACGCCCGGCCAGATCGGTTTTTCCTCCGTGCGCGCGGGCGCCATCGTCGGCACGCATGACGTGATCCTGGCCAGCGAGCATGAAGTGATCCGGCTGGGGCATGAGGCGCTTGACCGCGCGGTGTTCGCCGAAGGCGCGCTGGCGGCGGCGCGCTGGGCCGCGCTCCGCCCGCCCGGACTTTATTCCATGCGCGACGTGCTGGGTTTGTAGAGCCGGGCGGAACACTTCACATGGCCCGACAGCCGCGCCTGCTGACCAAATCCGAAGCCGAGGCCGTGTTCAGCCGGCTTGCGGCGGAGCGCCCCGATCCAAAGACCGAACTCGTCTACACGAACCCATTCACTTTGCTGGTCGCGGTGGCGCTCTCGGCGCAGGCGACAGACAAAAGCGTCAATCTCGCCACACCGGCCTTGTTCAAGGCCGCGCCAACGCCGGCGGCGATGGCGGCCCTCGGCGCGGACGGCATCGGGCCCTACATCAAGACGATCGGGCTGTGGCGCGCGAAAGCCAAGAATGTGGCGGCGCTCTCCCGGGCGCTGATCGAGACGCATGGCGGGGCCGTACCGCACGATCGCGCGGCGCTCGAGGCGCTGCCGGGCGTGGGGCGCAAAACGGCGAACGTCGTGCTCGCGGAGGCGTTCGGCGAGGCGACGATCGCCGTCGATACGCATGTGTTTCGGGTGGCGCGGCGGCTGGGCCTTTCGCGCGGGGAGACGCCGAACGCGGTGGAAGCCGATTTGATGAAGATGACGCCCCGCCCCTATCTACGCGGCGCGCATCACTGGCTCATTCTGCATGGACGCTATCGGTGCCTGGCGCGGCGGCCCGATTGTCCGCACTGCGCGCTGGCCGATCTGTGCCGCTATTCCGATAAGACGGGGCCGGCCTCAAGCCGCATAACGAGCGCGCGCGTCAAGAGATCCGCGCCCTCCGGCGCCAAGGCGAGAAAAAGATAGGGTTCGATCAATTCAAGCTCGATCACGCGCCAATCGCCCGCCGGCGCGCGCACGAGATCAACGCGCGCATAGAGCATTTCAGCCGGCGCGGCCGCGCAGGCGCACCGCGCCAGCGTGCGCAGCTCCGCATCCGGATCAAAGGCCTCGAACTTGGCGGCGAGATCATTGGCGAACCAGCCGCCGGGCACGGGCGTCTTGCGCACGGCGTGCGAGAATTCACCGCCGAAAAACAGAAGCGACATTTCTCCTTCCGTCTCAATGCTGGGCAGGAAGGGCTGGATCATGGCAGGCCCCTGTGGCCCCAGCGCCAGATCGGCCTCGCTCCACTGGCCGCGTTTGAGGCGCAGCGTGGCCTGGCTGCCGGCGCCGATCTGCGGCTTGACCACAAGTTCCGCCGCGTCGAGATCGTCAAACGCGCGGGCGAGACTTCGCGCATCCGCGCGCTCAACCCAGATGGTTTCGATCACGGGCGCGCCAGCGGCGGCGAGCTGATTGAGATAGGTCTTGCGGGCGTTCCAGCGCACCGTTTCAGGCGGGTTGAAGATGGGCAGGCCGGCGGCGGCGTGCGCCTCCAACATGGCGATGAAGCGCTCGGCCTGCCCGGTATAATCCCAGCAGGAGCGGATCAGAGCGGCGGCGTAGCCCCGCGCCGCGAGATCGGGCGCATCCCAGTAGGCCGGCTCGAACGCAACGCCGACCCGCGCGCCGGCCGCGCGCATCAATTCAAAATCCGGCGCCTCGTAACCTGGCAGCACGCCGGGCGGCGTCGGCGCGCCGCGAAAGGCGCGGCCCGTCAAATAGGCGATGCGGATCATCAAGAACGCGCGCGGCGCGCCTCAACTGCGGCGAGGCACGCATCCATCGCGGGCGCTGGCGCGCCGGCTTCGCGTGCGCGGGCTTGCGCTTCAGCCAGACGCAGGGCGTTTGGCCGGCCCTGCGCACCGGCGAAGATCAACACCAACGCGCAGGACTCGGCGCGATAGGTGAGCATGGCGCCGGCGGCTTCTCGGCGTGCGATGTCAGCTTCGCCCAGGCGGCGCTCCACGGCTTCAAGGGTTGGGGCGTCCGCCTCCCCGGCGCGCCGAAGCAGGCGTGCGAACGCCGTATCCGATCCGCCCGGCGCGGGCGCGGCGGCGGGCGCGGTTGTGGTTGCAGGCGCCGACGGCGCAGTCGCGCAGGCGGCGAGCGCCAAGGCCAAGCCGGGAGCGAATCTCATTGCGCGCATGAGGCGAGCATGCCGGCGCGCGCGCGGGCGCGCAACGCTGGACGCGGGTCAGCGCGCCGCCTAAACCGACCGACCGGGCGGGGAGGCATTATGCGGGCTCAGTACGATCTGGTGTGCGTCGGGAACGCCATCATCGACATTTTGCACAGCGCGCCCGATTCGTTCCTCAGCGAGCACGGCATCGCCAAAGCCGCGATGACCCTCATCGACGAGGCGCGCGCGGATCATTTGACCAGCCTGTTCGACGGCGCGGTGCTGGCGGCCGGCGGTTCGGCGGCGAACACGGCCACGGGCGTGGCCAGCTTTGGCGGGCGGGCGGGCTATATCGGCAAGGTCGCGGACGACGATCTGGGGCGCGAGTTCACACGCGCCTTCCGCGCCGCCGGCGTCACGTTCAACACGCCCGCGCGGGCCGCGCCGCCCGGCACGGCGCGCTGCCTGATCGCCGTGACGGCGGACGGGCAACGCTCGATGAGCACGTATCTCGGCGCGTCCACGCTGCTCGAGCCCGGCGATATCGACGACGCCTTGATCCGCGCCGGCGCGATCACGTTCCTCGAGGGCTATTTGTTCGACCGCCCAGAAGCGAAGGAAGCGTTCGTGCACGCGGCGGAGATTGCGCGCGGCGCGGGGCGGCAGGTGGCGCTCACCCTCTCCGACACATTTTGCGTCGACCGGCACCGGGCGAGCTTTCGGCACTTGGTCGCCGGGCATATCGACATATTGTTCGCGAATGAGCTGGAAATCCTCAGCCTCTACGAAACCCACAACCTCGACGCAGCGCTCGACGCGGCGCGGGCGGCGTGCCCGGTTGTGGTGGTGACACGCTCGGACAAGGGCTCGCTGATCGGCGCCGAGGGCGCGACGATCGAGGTGGCGGCAGCGCCCGTCTCACGGGTGGTGGACACGACTGGCGCTGGCGATCTTTACGCTGCGGGATTCTTGTATGGTCGCGCGCGCGGGCGCACATGGGCGGCGTGCGGCGCGCTTGGCTCGCTCGCCGCAGCGGAGGTCATCTCGCATATGGGGCCGCGGCCGGAGACGAGCCTTAAAGCCCTTGCGGAATCCAGGGGATTGATGGCGGCGTGAGGCATCACATGCGCATGAGCGGCGATGGACAGCGCCGCGCCAGCTTGCCAAAGTGCGTGAAGGCAGGGAGCACAGGCGCGTGAAGCCTACAGACATCGCGACGCCGGACACCTTCCACAAAGTGGTCGATTGCCAATGGGCGTGCCCTGCGCATACGCCGGTTCCGGAATATATCCGATTGATCGCGGACGGCCGCTACAGCGACGCCTATATGATCAATTGGAAGTCGAATGTATTTCCCGGCGTGCTGGGGCGCACATGCGACCGGCCGTGCGAGCCGGCGTGCCGGCGCGGCCGCGTTGAGGATGAGCCCGTCGCCATCTGCCGGCTGAAGCGCGTCGCGGCGGACAACAAGGACGACATCCGCGCGCGACTCCCAAAAGCGCCGCCCAAAAGCAATGGCAAGCGCGTCGCCTGCGTGGGCGCGGGGCCAGCCTCGCTCACCGTGGCGCGCGATCTCGCGCCGCTTGGCTACGAAATCACGATTTTTGACGCGGAGGCTAAATCGGGCGGCATGATCCGCAGCCAGATCCCGCGCTTTCGTCTGCCCGAAGGCGTGATCGACGAGGAAGTGGGCTACATCACTGGCATGGGCGGCATCGACGTGCGGCTGGGCGCACGCGTGGAGTCCCTCAAGTCGCTGCTGGCGGACGGCTATGATGCGGTGTTCATCGGTTCGGGCGCGCCGCGCGGACGCGATCTCGACATACCCGGTCGCGCGGAGGCCGCAGCACATATTCATATCGGCATCGACTGGCTCTCAAACGTTTCGTTCGAGCATGTGAGCAAGATCGGCAAGCGCGTCATCGTGCTCGGCGGCGGCAATACGGCGATGGATTGCTGCCGCACGTCACGGCGCCTCGGCGGCGAGGATGTGAAAGTCATTGTGCGGTCAGGCTTCGAGGAGATGAAGGCCTCGCCCTGGGAGAAAGAGGACGCGATGCACGAAGGCATCCCCATCCTCAATTTCCTGACCCCCAAGGCGTTCACGCACGAGAAAGGCAAACTGACGGGCGTGACGTTCGAGAGCGTGGCGGCGCGGTTCGATGAGAAGGGCCGGCGCAGCCTCGTGCCGACCGGCGAGCCCGATCAGCATTTCGCGTGCGACGATGTGCTGATCGCGGTGGGGCAAGAAAACTCCTTTCCCTGGATCGAGCGCGACATCGGCCTTGCGTTCGACAAATGGGATATGCCGGCGGTCGATCCCGTGACGCTGCAATCGTCCAATCCCAAGGTGTTTTTCGGTGGGGACGCCGCGTTCGGGCCGAAGAACATCATCTGGGCGGTCGCGCACGGGCATGACGCGGCGATCTCGATCGATCTCTACTGTCAGGGCGAGGATGTGTCGCGCCGGCCGGCGCCGGACGTGACGCTGATCAGCCAGAAAATGGGCATCCACGAATGGAGCTATGACAACGACATCTCGAACGATGTGCGTTTCAAAGTGCCGCTGGTTGATAAGGCGCTGGCGCTCAAGGATGTGAAGACCGAAGTTGAGCTCGGGTTCGATGCGCGGCTCGGCTACAAGGAAGCGCAGCGGTGCCTCAATTGCGATGTGCAGACTGTGTTCAGCACGCCGCTCTGCATCGAGTGTGATGCGTGCGTCGACATCTGCCCGACCGATTGCATCACCTTCACCGCCAATGGCGAAGAAGGCGAGTTGCGCGCGCGGCTGACCGCGCCGGCGCTCAACACCAGCCAGGATCTCTATGTGTCGTCTGAGTTGAAAACAGGCCGCGTGATGGTGAAAGACGAGGACGTGTGCCTGCATTGCGGGCTGTGCGCCGAGCGCTGCCCGACGGGCGCGTGGGACATGCAGCGCTTTACATTGGACATGGCCGTGGCGGGGCGCCGATGCCAGACAGCCTGACCCGCGAAGCCGCGCCCGCGCGCGCGGCGATCACCAATGATTTCGTGGTCAAGTTCGCCAATGTGAACGGTTCGGGCTCGGCCTCGGCCAATTCGCTGTTCGCAAAAGCGATCCTGCGCATGGGCGTGCCGATCGCGGCGCGCAACATCTTCCCTTCCAACATCCAAGGCCTGCCGACCTGGTATGAAGTGCGGGTGTGCGAGGATGGCTGGCTTGGGCGGCGCGGCGGCGTCGATCTCATGGCGGCGATGAATCCGCAGACCTGGGCCGAGGATGTGCGCGGCATCGAGCCGGGCGGCTATCTCTTCTACGATTCCACCAAGGCTTTGCCGGCCTCGCTCTTCCGCGAGGATGTGACGCGCATCGGCGCGCCGCTGACGGACATTTGCAACCGCACCTATTCCGATCCGCGCCAGCGGCAATTGTTCAAGAACATCATGTATGTGGGCGCGCTGGCGAATCTGCTTGGCACTCCCGACGCGATCATCGAGCGGCTGCTGCATGAGGAGTTTGCGTCAAAGCCGAAGCTGATCGACGCAAACCTCAAAGCGTTTGGCCTCGGGCGCGATTATGCGCGCGATCATCTGGAGCGGATCGCGCTGCGCCTTGCGCCCTCCGACAAGGTGGGCGACCGGATTTTCGTTGAAGGCAATAGCGCGGCCGCGCTGGGGGCGGTCTATGGCGGGGCGAGCGTGTGCGCCTGGTATCCGATCACGCCATCGACTTCGCTCGCGGAAGCGTTCGCGGCGCATTGCAAAGCGTTTCGCACCGATCCCTCCACCAAGAAGGCGCGCCACGCCATCGTTCAGGGCGAGGACGAGATCGCCTCGATCGGCATCGTGATCGGCGCGGGCTGGAATGGGGCGCGCGCATTCACATGCACGAGCGGGCCTGGCATATCGCTGATGCAGGAATTCATCGGGCTTTCCTATTTCGCGGAAATTCCCGCCGTCATCTTCGATGTGCAACGGGGCGGCCCCTCCACCGGCATGCCGACGCGCACGCAGCAGAGCGACATTCTCCTCGCAGCCTATGCCAGCCACGGGGACACCAAACATGTCATCCTTTTTCCGGCCGATCCCACCGAGTGTTTCGACATGGGCGCGCAGGCGTTCGATCTCGCGGACCGGCTGCAGACAACCGTGTTCGTTCTGCTCGATCTTGATATCGGCATGAATGAGTGGTTGTGCGCGCCGTTTACATGGGATGATTCAAAAGCGCTCGACCGCGGCAAAGTTATGAGCGCGGAGGACCTTGAGGCGGGGCGCGAATTCGGACGCTATCTCGACGTGGACGGCGACGGCGTCGCCTACCGCACCTATCCGGGCGCGCATCCGAACAAGGGCGCCTATTTCACGCGCGGCACATCTCGGGACCGCTATGCGCGCTACAGCGAGGAAGGCGCGGCCTATGTCGACAATATGCAGCGCCTGCTGCGCAAGTTCGATACGGCGAAGAGTCTCGTTCCCGCGCCGATCCTCAAGAGTGCAAGCCGGCCGACACGGCGCGGCGTCATCTATTTCGGATCCACAGGCGTGGCCATGGACGAAGCGCTCGCCGCACTTGACCAGGATGGGCGGCACATCGATGCGCTGCGCGTGCGCGCCTTTCCGTTTTGCGAGGCGGTGTTTGAGTTCATCCGGGCGCACGATGAGGTGTTCGTCGTGGAGCAAAACCGTGACGGGCAATTGCGCACCCTGCTGATCAATGAGGGCGGGATCGATCCCGCGCGCCTCATCGCCACGCTGCATTATGACGGCACGCCGATCACAGCCCGGTTCATCGTGCAGGCCATAAAGACGCACATGGATGGCGCGCGCGCGGATACGCGCGGGGCGCTGCGCGCGGAGACGGCGTCATGACCTACATTGTCAAGCCGACATTCAAGCATCCCTCGCTTGAGGCCAATGCGCGCGGATTCACGCGGCGCGATTATGAGGGCAAGGTCTCGACGCTGTGCGCCGGGTGCGGGCACGATTCGATCTCAGCGGCGATCATCCAAGCCGTTTACGAGCTCGATCTTGAGCCGCACCGCATCGCGAAGCTCTCGGGCATCGGCTGCTCTTCCAAGACGCCCGATTATTTCCTGGGCGCCAGCCACGGCTTTAATTCCGTGCACGGACGGATGCCGTCCGTGCTGACTGGCGCCAATCTCGCCAACCGGGACCTCATCTATTTGGGTGTTTCCGGGGATGGGGATTCGGCCTCGATCGGGCTTGGGCAATTCGCGCACTCGATCCGGCGCGGCGTCAACATGGTCTATATCGTCGAGAATAACGGCGTTTACGGCCTCACCAAGGGGCAGTTTTCCGCGACCTCGGATCAGGGCTCTAAATCCAAGCGCGGCGTCGTCAACACGGATTCGCCCATCGATATGATCAGCCTGGCGCTGCAATTGGGCGCGACCTATGTGGCGCGCGGCTTTTCGGGCGATAAGGCGCAGCTCGTGCCGCTGATCAAAGGGGCCATCCTCCATCACGGCGCGGCCTTCATCGATTGCATCAGCCCGTGCGTGGCGTTCAACAATCACGAAGGCTCGACCAAGAGTTATGATTATGTGCGCGCGCACAATGAGGCGGTGAACAAGCTGGATGTCATTCTCGGGCGCGCGCCGATCGCGCTCGAGCAGGCGCCGGGATCGCTCTCCATCGTGACGCAACATGACGGCTCTGTGCTGCGGCTGCGCAAGCTCGCCGCGGAGTACGATCCATCCGACCGGCTGGAGGCGATGAATTATCTGCAGGCGCGCCAGGCCGAAGGCGAAGTGGTGACGGGGCTTCTCTTCGTCGATCCCGAAGCGCGCGATCTGCACGATCATTTGAACACGGTGGAGGCGCCGCTTAATGCGCTGACGGACGCAGAGCTTGTGCCGGGCGCGTCGGCGCTGGACAAGATCAATGCGGGGCTGCGGTAGCGCTGAAGAATGGCGCGTTCCAGTTGCACCTTGTCATAACCCATCCCCGGAGGCCGCGCAGCGGCGATCCGGGGTCCATAACCTCCACCGGGTTGTGTTAATGGGTCCCGGGCCCGTTGCTTCGCAACGCCCGGGAATTGGCAACGGGTCAGCCATTGCGCGCAGGCCCTAACGGGTTGTTGAAAAAGTCGCGATTTGCATGGTCGCTCCCCCCTCCGATCGCTTCGCGATCACCCTGCTCCGCTTCGCTCCGCCTTCTGCG
>CADEEL010000019.1 GCA_902826335.1 uncultured Alphaproteobacteria bacterium | reverse complement strand
CCTCAATCTCCCGGCTTCGGGTCGGATGGACAACCTATTGAAAGCTCACACCTAGCCAAGTCTCGCGTCCCGCAAAAGAGGCTCTAAAGCCGCGCGCGCTTATCCGGGGCATCTTCTTCATCACGATCGCGAACCACCTTCTTCACCTTGCGCACGGCGCTCTCGCGCTTGAGCCGCGAGAGGTGATCGATGAACAGCACGCCCTCCAAATGATCCATTTCATGCTGAACGCAAACGGCGAAGAGGCCTTCGGCCGCCTCCTCGATCTCCGCGCCAAGATAATCACGGTAGCGTAAGCGAATTTGGGCTGGCCGCTCCACCTCGTCATAGACCTCGGGCACCGAGAGGCACCCCTCTTCCCAGGGCTTTGTCTCTTCCGACGCCCAGACGATTTCAGGATTGACCAGATAGCGCGGGGCCGGCGCCTCACCATCGCGCGCCAGATCCATCACGATGATGCGGATAGGCTCACCAATCTGGACGGCGGCGAGGCCGATGCCCGGCGCGGCGTACATGGTCTCCAGCATGTCGTCCATGAGGGCGCGGTGCGCGTCCGTCACCGGCCCCTCGACGGGCGCGGAGCGCAGCTTCAGCGTGGGGTGCGGCACGGTGAGGATAGGGCGGATCGCCATGGGGCCTGGACGTATGAAGCCCCGGGCGGCGCGTCAAGAAAGCGCGCGCGGGACGCGCCGAGCCGTCTTGCCGCGCCCGCTGAGCCGTATAAGCGGAACAATCCCGGAAGGATGGGGTGATGGGCGCAGCCATATCCATGAGCAAGAGCGACGATTTTTTGCGCGATCTCGATTCGGCGGTCACCGCGGCGGAAGCCTATGCGGCGGCGGCGCGCGCGGCCGTCAAGGCGAAGGTCGCGCCAAATGGGCGGGTCGAGCGAGGTCTGCTGGACGCCGAGCAGCATCGCGCCCACGGCCTCGCCTGGATCGCGACCTATGCGGAGGCCCTGCGCGAGATCGCCGCGTGGGCGCGCGCGCTGGAAGGCCGCTTTGGCGAGGTCGAGCGTCTGTTGGCCAAACGCCTGTTCGCCGAATACGGCGCCCAGTTGGCGGGCGGCGTGCCGATGACGCAGCTGGAGTTCATTCGCCCGGCCGATTTCGGGCTCGAACCACCGAGAATGGACATCACCTTCGACGCCTCCGAAAAGGCGCGGCTTGCCATGCTCCTGCGCGATGCGCGCGGCAAGGGCGCCGTCGAACAGGCCGGACTCGACGAAGACCTCGACCTCATCCGCGATCAATTCCGCAAATTCGCGGACGCCAAGATCGCGCCGCACGCGCACCAATGGCATTTGCGCGATGAACTCATTCCGCTTTCCATCGTGGAGGAGATGGGCGCGCTTGGCGTCTTCGGCCTGACTATTCCCGAAGCCTATGGCGGGGCTGGGCTTGGCAAGATGGCGATGTGCGTGGTCAGCGAGGAATTATCCCGCGCGTGGATCGGCACGGGCTCGCTGGGCACGCGCTCTGAAATCGCCGCTGAACTGATCCTCTCAGCCGGCACGCAAGCGCAGAAAGATGATTGGCTCCCGAAAATCGCGCACGCGGAGATTTTGCCGACGGCCGTCTTCACTGAACCGAACACGGGCTCGGATCTCGGCGCGCTGCGCACGCGGGCGGAACGCGATGGCGACGTCTACCGCGTCACCGGCGCCAAGACGTGGATCACACACGCCGCGCGCGCCGATCTCATGACGCTCCTGGTGCGGACCGACCCAAATACGACCGGCTTTGACGGCCTCTCCATGCTGCTGGCTGAAAAGCCCCGAGGCTCGGACGTCAACCCATTTCCCGCCCCTGGCATGAGCGGTGGGGAAATCGGCGTCATCGGTTATCGCGGCATGAAGGAATACGAGATCGGCTTTGACGCGTTCGAGGTTCCGGCCCCAAACCTCCTTGGCGGCGTCGAGGGCCAGGGCTTCAAGCAATTGATGGCGACGTTTGAGAGCGCCCGCATTCAGACAGCGGCGCGCGCCATCGGCGTCGGCCAATGCGCACTTGAACTCGGCCTCGCCTATGCGCTCGATCGCAAGCAGTTTGGCCAGGAAATCTACGCGTTTCCACGCGTCGCCGATAAGCTCACCATGATGGCGGCCGAACTGCTCGCCGCGCGCCAGCTCACCTATTTTTCAGCCCAACGAAAAGATTCCGGCAAGCGCTGCGATCTTGAGGCGGGCATGGCCAAGCTGCTCGCCGCGCGCGTGGCATGGGCGGCGGCCGATAACGCGCTGCAAATCCACGGCGGCAACGGCTTTGCGCTGGAATATCCGATCAGCCGGGTGTTGGCCGATGCGCGCATCCTCAATATTTTCGAGGGCGCGGGGGAAATTCAGGCCATGGTGATCGCGCGCCGCTTGCTGGAGGATGGCGCGAACTGAGCGTCCAGCCTAGATTCGGGCCGGCGCCGATTCCCAATCGGCGCCGGCGCAACCACAGGAGGATGGGATGCGCATCGCGGCAAGTATCGCGGCCGTCATGTCAGCGCTGGCGCTGACGTCCTGTGGATCGGGCGCGGCGCACCCCTATCCCGAACGCGCCAGGGCGGAGTTCTTCAACTCCTGCCCCGCCGAAGAGCCCCAGTGCACATGCACGTGGGAAGCGCTGACGCACCGCATTCCGTATGAAGATTATCGCGCCGCGATGGACCGCTTCAGCGCAGACGGCCTGATGGACCCGCGCATCACGCGCGCACGCACGGAGTGCCTCGAACGCCACGCAGGTTAAAGCGGGCGTCGGCTCGAAAACGCGGCGAACAAGGTGCCGTCGTCCAGCAGTTCAAGCTCCCCGCCCACGGGCACGCCGTGCGCCAGGCGCGTCACAGCAACGCCCAAAGGCGCCAGCCGCTCGGTGAGATAGTGGGCGGTTGTTTGGCCATCCACCGTCGCGGACAAGGCGATGATCACCTCACGCACGCCGGGCGCGCCCGCGCGCTCGACCAAGCCCGCGACGCGCAAATCCTCGGGTCGCACGCCATCCAGCGCCGAGAGCACGCCGCCCAACACGTGATAGCGCCCCTTGAAGGCGCCCGCGCGCTCCAGCGCCCACACATCCCCCACTTCTGCCACCACGCAGATAAGGCCGTCGTCCCGCCCCTGCGCGGTGCACAGCGCACACGGGCTCAACGTGTCCAGCGCGCCGCAGACGCCGCACGCCACGACTTTTTCGGCCGCTTCAAGCAAGGCCGCGCCAAGCGGGATCATCAGCTGATCCTTCTTCTTAAGCAGATGCAGCGCCGCGCGCCGCGCAGAGCGTGGGCCCAGGCCCGGCGTCTTGCCGAGCAATTCGATCAGGCGTTCGATTTCCGGCGAGGCGGTCGGCGTACGGGGCGTGCGCATGTGGGAGAGATAGCCGCACCCGCACCGTCGCGCGAGGCCCGGCCCTAGCGCCGTTCCTTGAAGAAGGCGCGCAGCAGAGTCGCGGAGTCCTCCGCCGCGAGGCCGCCTTCCACTTTTGGGCGCCAGTGGCAGGTCGGCTGCTCGAAGAAGCGCGGCCCGTGCGCGACCGCGCCGCCTTTTTCATCCGGCGCGCCATAGACGAGCCGGGCGATGCGCGCATGGCTGATCGCGCCGGCGCACATGGCGCACGGCTCCAGCGTCACATAAAGCGTCAGGCCCGGCTTCAGGCGATAATTCCCGATCCGCTCGGCTGCGGCGCGCAGGGCGAGGATTTCCGCGTGGGCGGTGGGATCGTAGCGGGAGATCGGCGCATTGGCCTGACGGGCGATCACCTCGCCCGTGGCGTCATCGACGATCAGGGCCGCGATCGGCGCCTCGCCCGCCTCCGCCGCGCGGCGCGCCAGCGCCAGCGCCTCGGCCATATAATCCGCGTCGCTGCGCGCGCTCATGACCGCGCCGCCAGGAGATCGTCCACCACCTCGCCCATAATCACCACCTCCGCCTCGCTTCCCGCCAGCGCCTCCGTATAGAGCTGGCGCGCCGCGGGATCGCTATAGGGCATGCGCGCGGCGCGATTTTTATGGAAGCTCTCGGCGTCGGGCCATTGCGCATAGGCGAAATAGACCCCCTCGGCCGTCTTGTGGAGGCGTGAGCCGAGCCCGCCCAGATCACGCTTGATGGCGGACGTGCCGAGCCGCCAGCCCTCCTCGAACTTGCCTTCAAGACCGGGCGCGATGCGCCAACGATAAATCACCGCGAACATTCGCTAGTTTAGCGCCGCCTCCGCCGGCTAAGAAGCCTCATGTCGTCCGATGAGAAAGGTGAGCGCATCGCAAAGGTCCTGGCCCGCGCCGGCGTGTGCTCACGCCGGGATGCGGAGCGTCTGATTGAGGCCGGGCGCGTCAACGTCAACGGACGCGTGCTTGATACGCCGGCGCTCAACGTGACGGGCGCGGACGATATCCGCGTTGACGGCCGCCGGATCGGTGCGGCCGAAGCCACGCGGCTGTGGCGCTACCATAAGCCGCCGGGCCTCGTGACCACGCATCGCGATCCCCAGGGGCGCGCGACTGTGTTTGACGCGCTTGATCCCGCGCTGCCGCGCGTCGTCTCGGTCGGCCGGCTCGATTTGAATTCCGAAGGGCTTCTGCTGCTCACCAATGACGGCGCACTGGCGCGCAAGCTCGAATTGCCCTCAAGCGGCTGGCCGCGCACATATCGCGCGCGCGCATTTGGCGCGATCACGCAGAGCGAACTCGATCACCTCGCTGGCGGCGTCGACATCGAAGGCATGCGCTACGGGCCCATCGACGCTAAGATGGATCGCAAACAGGGCGCCAACGCCTGGATCACCATGACCCTGAAGGAAGGCAAGAACCGCGAAGTGCGCCGCGTGCTCGAAGCGCTCGGCCTCAGGGTGAACCGCTTGATCCGTACGTCCTATGGCCCGTTTCAACTTGGAACCTTGAAGCCCGGCGAGATCGAGGAAATTCCACGCAAGGCGATCTTGCAAGTCATGTCAGGACCTAACAAAGGATGATTGCATGCTAAGCCTCTATCATTGCCCACGCACGCGGTCCGCGAGCATCCTCTGGCTGCTGGAGGAAACCGGCGCACCGTACGAACTCAATCGGGTCACAATTCAGCGCGGCGACGGCTCGGGCGCGCGCGACCCCGCCAATCCCCATCCGCACGGCAAGACGCCGGCGCTGATGCACGATGGCGCGCTGATCTACGAATCCACCGCCATCGCGCTTTACGTGGCGGATTTGTTTCCCGACGCGCGCCTTGCGCCGCCGATTGGCGACGCGCGGCGGGGACCGTTTCTCTCCTGGCTCGCCTATTATTCCGGAGTGATGGAGCCGGCCTTCGTCACCAAATTTCTCAATTATCAAGTGCCGCGCGGCGCGCCGGGCTGGGTGGAATCGGACGAGGCGACCGCCCACCTGACAGGGGCGCTCAATAAGGCGCCTTACCTTCTTGGCGATGCGTTCAGCGCGGCTGACATCTTCTACGCAAGCATGATCGCGCTGTTCATGGGCAACCCGCTGCTGCCCGAAACGCCGCTGCTGCGCGCCTATTCGGATCGCTGCCGCGCACGCCCGGCTTTCCTCCGCGCGCAGGCGATCGACGCGGACTGAAGCCGCCGCGCCTTGAACTGCTGTCATCGTTCTTTCGCGGCGGGGCATATAGAAAGGCGCGTCGCTCATTTCGTGCGGCGCGATGGGAGATGACATGACTGACGCACCGACGCCGCCGCCGCGCGGCCCCCTCGCCGGCGTGCGCGTGCTTGATCTCACGCGCGTTCTAGCCGGCCCGTTCTGCACGATGTTGCTTTGGGAGCTGGGCGCCGAAGTGCTCAAGATCGAGCAACCTGGCCATGGCGACGATACGCGCGCCTTTCCGCCTTTCCAGAATGGCGAGAGCGTCTATTTCGCCAGCGTCAATCGCGGCAAACGATCGATCGCGCTCGATCTCAACAAGGCCGAGGACCGCGCGACGTTCGAAGCTCTGCTCGCGAAAGCGGATGTGCTCGTCGAGAATTTTCGCCCCGACTCCATGGAGAAAATGGGGTACGGCGCCGAGGTTATCCAAACGCACGCGCCGCACATCATATTCGCGCGCATCTCCGGGTTCGGACAGACGGGCCCCTACCGTGATCGACCAGCTTACGATCTCATCGTGCAGGCGCTGGGCGGCATGATCTCCATCAATGGAGAGGAAGGGCGCGCCGGTCATCGCCTCGGCATTTCGCTGGCGGATACCGGCGCTGGCCTTTTCGCCGCGCTGGCCATCGCCTCGGCGCTCTATGAACGCAAGACGAGCGGCAGGGGACGCCTCATCGACATGGCGATGCTCGATTGCCAGACCATGCTGCTTGAGGCCGCGCTGGTGCGCTATTTCGCGGCGGGCGAAACGCAGACGCCGACAGGCTCACGCCATCCCGTGATCACGCCCTTCGATGTGTTTCAGACCAAGGATGCACCGATCGCCATCGGCTGCGCCAACGATGCGCTGTTCGGCCTCTTGGCCGGCGCGCTGGGCCACGGCGCGTGGGCGCACGACGCGCGCTACGCTTCGGTGTTCGCGCGCTACGCCAATCACCAGGCGCTCAAGGCCGATATTGAGACCGCGCTCGCCGCGCGCGGCGCTGCGGACTGGTTGGCGCACCTGCACAGCGCGGGCGTGCCCTGCGCGCCCATTCACGCCATGAGCGATGTCGCCGCCGATCCCCAACTCCAAGCGCGCGGCATGTTTGTGCGTGTCGACGACGCGGAAATGGGCGCGCTGACCATGGCCGGCAGTCCGTTTCACATTTCCGGCTATGAGGCTCGCCCGACACGTCCGCCCGCGCCAAATCTCGATGAAGCGCGCGCCGACCTGCTCGCCGAGCTTGGCCTTGACGCCGCAGACGCACGCGCGCGGATCAAAGGTCCTGAGCGGCCTCCCGTTTGGTAAGGGCTTGCGCTGCACGCGCGCCATGCCAATTTTGCCAGGAGGAAAACATGGCCGAGCTTGTCAATCTGCGCCGCGCGCGAAAAGCCAAGGCGCGCATCGATAAAGACGCCGCCGCATCGCAGGCGCGCGTCGTCCATGGCCGCACCAAGGCGGACAAGGCGCTCGAAGCCGCCAAGACGGTGCTGGCGCGCAAACAACTCGACGCTCACAAGAAAGACCCGAACGCATGACATCGCCTCTGTTCAGCCCGTTCCAGATCAAATCGCTGCAGATGCAAAATTGCATCGTCATGGCCCCGATGACGCGCTCGAAAAGTCCGGGCGGCGTTCCTGGCGAAGATGTCGCACGCTATTATGCGCGCCGCGCCGCGGCCGGCGTCGGCCTCATCATCACCGAAGGCACGACGATCGATCGCCCCGGCGCGTCGAACGATGCGAACGTGCCGAATTTTCACACGCCCGAAGCGCTCGAAGGTTGGCGACGGGTCGTGGAAGCCGTGCATGCCGAAGGCGGCAAGATCGCCCCGCAGCTCTGGCATATGGGGATGGTGCGCAAGCCGGGAACAGGCCCCCATCCCGAAGCGGCCTCCGATGGGCCATCGGGCCTATCGGGAAGCGGAAAGCTGGTCGGCGAACCGATGAGCGAAGCCGATATCGCCGATGCGATCGATGCGTTCGCGGAAGCCGCCCAAGCCGCCCAGGAGATCGGTTTCGATGCCGTCGAGTTCCATGGCGCGCATGGCTATCTGATCGATCAATTCTTTTGGGAGCGCTCCAATCAGCGCGCCGACCGCTATGGCGGCGATCTTGTTGGACGTACGAATTTCGCGGCAGATATTGTGCGCGAGGCGCGGCGGCGCGTCGGTGCTGATTTTCCGCTCATCTTGCGGTTCTCGCAATGGAAGCAGCAGGACTACGCCGCGCGGCTGGCGCACACGCCGGAGGAATTGGCGGCCTTTCTGGCGCCGCTGAGCGAAGCTGGCGTCGATGCGTTTCACTGCTCGCAACGCCGCTTCTGGGAGCCGGAATTCGAAGGCTCTGACCTCAACCTTGCGGGCTGGACGAAGAAGCTCACAGGAAAGCCCGCGATCACGGTCGGCTCCGTCGGCCTTCAGGGCGCGGACTTCGTGATGGCGTTTCGCGGCGAAAGCTCCGGCGTCGCCGATCTGGCCGAGCTTGAACGCCGGCTGGCGGCGGGCGAGTTCGATCTTGTCGCCGTCGGCCGCGCGATCCTCGCGGACCCTGAATGGAGCGCAAAGGTCCGCGCAAACCGCCAGGACTCGCTCGCCCCGTTCGAAGCGAAGGCCCTCGCCGTGCTTTATTGAGGCGCGACAGCCTCAGTGACAGTTAGGGCGTTCGCCGCGCGCGTGCCGCACAGCGGCTCGCTTACGTAAGCTGGCGCGGGCACGGCGTTGCGTAAGCCAGAAAACTCCAGGGGGATGCGCATCGGCCCGCCATTGCGGCGCAACCATGCCGCCGCCGATGGCCGGGACAATCGGATGGTGCGCGCCACGTCCCGAGCCGCCTCGCCATAGCCTAAGCCCTCAGGCGCTTCCGCCACGGTTGCGCAGGTGAGCACGCCAGTCGGCCGCACGAAGCAACATAGCAGCACGCGGCCCTCCTGCCGGGCCTCACGCGCGCGCAGCGGAATCGCAGCGGTCAAGTCTTCTCTCGTCGGCTGGGATTCAAACACCAAAGGCGCATCGACGTTCACAGTCTGCGCCGCGCTTGTGGCCCCGAAGACCGCCAGGAGCGCAATAGTCGCCCACAAACGCCGCATTCCCAGGCTCCGCCAATCCGAACATCCTGTAACATCATGCAAATGCCGCGCCTAGAAAAACGCTCAGTTAGCCTTAACGGCCACCGCACCTCGATCGCGCTGGAGCCCGAATTTTGGGCGGCGTTGGCGGCCGCCGCCGCGCGAAGCGGCATTTCCCTTGCGGCGCTCATCGCGCGGATCGATAGCGAACGCGCGGCGGGCGCGCCCGAGCGCGGCCTGGCCTCCGCCCTTAGAGTCTACGCCCTCACGGCTCAGCGGCTGTAGAGAACCACAGCGTAAAAGCACGGATTGACCGTGCAGCCATACATCGAGGCGTTGATGACGTATTGGCCCGCGACGCCGGCCGGTATGGTGATCACGGGCGTTGCATCGGTTCCGTTATCCTGCGCAACCACATTGCCGGCTTGATCCATCAGGCTGAGGTCGAGATCGCGGCAATCATTATCGCATACGCCGATGATCCGAGATTCCCCGCCCCCGGCCAGCGCGAGCGGGATTTGTTCATTGGCGCCTTGCGGAAGGCGGCTTTGCACCGGATCGCCCATCTGGCGGAACCCCTGCCCACCCAGCACCTGCGCGACCTGGGCGAGCCGGCCCTGGATCTGAGCGCCATAATCCTGCCCACCGGCGCCGGCCGCGGCGACGCCTTGAACAGGGCTCGGTCCAGCGCCCCGGAACGCCGAGGTGTTGAACACGATGACGCCCAACACCACTGCGGCGGCCACGAGCCCGCCGATCAACAGCAGTGGATTGACGCCGCCGCGCCGCTGTTCCGGCGCCGCGGGGGCGGGCGCGGCGCGCGGCGCCTGACTCGGCATGGCGGCTGCCGGCTGGATAGCCGGCGGCGGCGAGGGGCGTGGTGGGGGCGCCGGAGGGGCTGGGGGGACGGGTGCGGGCTCCGCAGCCGGCGCGGCGCCGGCGGGCCGCCGGCGCTCGACCGCGACGCGGACCGCAGCCACAAGACGTTCCCAATGAGTGTGCCCGCTGGTCTGGCCACGCCAATCGGAAAGGTTGGCGGCCTGCACTTCGCCGAAGCCGAACGGCGGCTGCGAGTCATCCAGCGAAGCCGGGATAAGCTTGCCGCGCTCGCGGCCCATGCGCGCTTCCTCACGCACCCATTGCGATTTCACCGAATGCTGGCTCCACAGCACGATGACGGCGGCGCAGACGGTGAGCTTGTCCTCAATATAATCGGCCCAGGTTTGCCCCGGCGGGATGTCCGGGTCCCAGAACACATCGAAGCCAGCCGCCTGCATGCCGCGCGCGACCTGATCGGCGCGGTCCTTGTCCTCGCGGGAATAGGATATGAACAGATCGGCCATGGCGCCCCTCATTCGCAGAGTCGCTCATAGCAATGGGCGCGGCGCGACGCGAGAGGCGCTATCCGTATTGATCCTTGAGCTTCAGCCACGCCATCGGCCAAGCCAGGCCGGCCTCGTCGCGTCCCTTGGGCGTCAGATCGAGCAATTGATAGACGCCGTTCAGCGCATCGAGCCCGCGCGCGAAGGCTGAATAGGTGTGGAACACCGCCTCGCCGTCCCGCGCGAACACGCTGACGCCGGGCGACTCGCCGGCCCGCGCCGCCTGTGTGTTGAAATTATAGAGCGCCTGCCCCGCCTGCGCCTCCGTGAACGTCACGCCGAAATCCTGGTTGAAATCCGATCCGTGTGACGACACCCACGGGAATCGCCAGCCCATGCGCGCGCGCACCGTCTCGATTTCAGCCAGAGGCGCACGCGACACGCAGATCAAGTTCACATCCCGATGCGGCAGGTGAACGCGCAGGGCGTCATACTGCTCAGACCAGAACGAGCAGCTCGGGCAGGGATTCGCCGCGCCGGGCGCGAGCATGAAATGGTAGATGATGAGTTGAGTCTTGCCGTCAAACAGATCGGCGAGATTCTTAGGCCCTGACGGCGCGTCAAAGACATAGTCTTTCTCGATGCGCACGCGCGGCAAGGCCCGCCGCGCGGCGGCGATGTCGTCACGCATACGCGTGAGCGCCTTTTCCTTCTCCATCAGCGCCAGCCGCGCCTTGAGCCATTCCGCGCGGGGAACTTCTTGGATCATGCAGGCCTCACTCGCTTTCCAGAATCGCCTTGAGCTTCGCCAAATCCTTGCGATTGGCGCCGCGCATCGCCATCGCCATCATCGGCGCCATGATCGCGCCGAAACCGCTGGGCGCACCACGATTGCGCAGCGTCATCCTTGTATGCGTGGGGTCGAGCGCTTCCCACGCATAGGTTGTTTCCATCGGAAACGGCCCCTCCGCCGTGCGCATGACGAATCTTTCGCCAGGCGTGAATTCCACCACCTCATATGTGTAGGCGAGGCTGCGGCCTAGAAACTCCGCGACGAATGCGATTTGCGAACCGATGGTCAGAGGCTTCGGCGTCTTCCACTCCACCGACTTGATGTTGATATACCAGTCTGGTGCATTGTCTGGGTCCGCCGCATACGCTGCAACGTCCGCGACCGGCCGATCGATGGTGCACGTGGTTTCAACGTCGACATTCATTTATTGCGCCTATTGAAGGAGTGCTGTCTCCGACGCCGCCGCCGTCGCCGCGCACGGGGGACGATCGATCATCAAGCCGCCTTGTCACGCCCCGGCAACGGCGGCGGCACGGTGGCTTTGACGCTGGGGCGCGCGTCGTGGCGTTCAATATAGGCCGACAGCGCAGTGGATTTGGCGATGATCGCGCCCGACTCCGGCAGGTTCTTGAGATAGTAAAGCGGCGGAATGAGATAGGCGTCCGCAAGCGTGAAATCGCCGCCGACCAAATGGCCGGTTTTCACCATGCCGTCGAGCAACGCCAGATAATCGGTCACCTTGCCCATATTCGCATCGATGCGCGTGCGATCGGGCGAGCCGTCAGCATTGCCGGAAAAGAAATAAGCGCCGATATAGCCCGGCCCCAACAGCGGTTGGATGGTGGTGTTGAACATGCCGATGAATTGCTCTGTCTTCGCAGCTGTCAGCGCATCGCTGGAGGCAAGACGCGCACCGGGAAAACTCATGTCGAGATAGGTAATAATCGCGCGCGATTCACACAATTCCACGTCATTGTGGCGCATCACCGGGATTTTTCCAAGCGGATGGATTGCGTTTATTTCCGGCGAATGCGGCATCGCAAACGTATTCTCGTAAGCAATGCCGCGCTCCTCGGCGGCGATGCGCACGGTGCGCACGAACGTCGATTGCGGCGCGCCAATAAAGAGTACTTTGCTCATGTCTCCCTCCTCACATGCGCCCGGCGAGATCGCCGAAACACCGATCAAACACTGTGACCCAACCATTATTGTATGCTTCGCGCATCTTCGCGCCTTCCTCGCCCATGCGCTCCCAGTTTTCGTGCGTGAGCGTGACGCGGCATCGATCCGGCGCCAGCGCTTCAAATCGCACTGAAACAAGTGTGCCTTGCGCGACGGGGCGGCCAAGGCGCCAGTGCATCGCGAAGCGCGCGCCTGGCTCGAATACATCCACCTCGCCCCACTCCAGTTCGCGTCCGTCATCCAACGTCTCAAAGACGCGCCCGCCCACGCGGGGTTCGATGGTGATGATCCGCGTCCGCTCGCCAGCGGCGGTATTCGCGCGCGTATGCGTTTCCTTCGGCCACCACGCGCTGATCTCATCTGTGAAGACGCGAAAGGCATCGGCCGCCGAGCGACGCACTTCGATGCTCTTGATGATCGGCGCAATCTCAAGCGTGGTCATCGTCAGGCCCCTCCGCATGCGCCTTGAAGCGCGTGAGCGCATCGTCCCAGAACGTATCGAGCCAGGCGCGCAATTCGATGAGGCCTTCGGCGTGAATGCGGTAGATGCGCGCCGCGCCACGCGGCTCATCGCGCACAAGCCCGGCCTCCTTCAGCGCTTTCAGGTGCTGCGACACGGCCGGCCGGCTGACAGGCATCCCACGCGCAAGATCAGCAACCGAACGCGCCCCGCCGCGCAGCCTCTCAAACACCGCGCGGCGGGTCGGGTCGGCCAAAGCGGCTAACGCAGTATCGTAAGTCATTACTAACGGTAAGCGCAGACTGACAATAAGTCAAACGCCTTTGTATGCTCGGATCCGTCAGCGCCGTGGGCGGCGTCTCGCCCCCACGGTCCAGGGCCTAGTTCTGATCGCGCGCGAACAGTCGCCAATACGCATTGCGGCGAGCGGCCTCCGGGTCGCGCCTTAATGCGCGGGTGCGATCCGGCCCCGGCGGCAGCGGTTGCGGGTTGAGCATCGCCGTACCGCCCAGCGCCATCACTTGGCTGGACTCGCGTGGCGGTAAGGGTTGGGGATTGAGTGTGACCTCCTCGCCCGGGCGAAGCGTCCTCGCCCAGCGCGGCGGCAAGGGTTGCGGGTTGAGCATGCGCTCACTCGCGAAGTTCTGCGCATGCGCGGCCGGCGCGAGCGCGACAAGGCAAAGTACGAACAGGCAGGACCGGGCGCGGGTCATGATCGCCTCCTTTGAACGGCGCGGCTGCGCGCCAGAACGACATTCGCCGCGATTCAAGACGCCGTGCCGCGACACGCGTCACAGCTCAGCTTGAGCGTTTCGCTTCGAGCAGCATCGCCAAGCGATCGACGGCGTCGGCCAAGCGCGCGATCTCCTGCTCCTTCAGGAGATCGATTTTCTCGTGCAAAAGTTCGATTTCGAGTTCGGCTTTGCGATTGATGTCGAAATCCTGGATCGAGCGGTCGCGATCCACATCCGCCTGGCGGTTCTGGCTCATCATGATGATCGGTGCGGTGTAGGCGGCCTGGAACGACAGCATCAGATTGAGCAGAATGAAGGGGAACGGATCGAACGGGCGCCCGCTCGCTGCGTTCCACACGATCCAGGCGATCAGCAACGCGCTTTGCGTGAGAATGAAGCGCCAGGAGCCGACGATCGCGGCGACGCCGTCGGCCGCGCGCTCGGCGAAGGTGCGGTCCGGCCCGGAGCGATGAACCGGCGGCCCGCGCCGGCGGGACTCTTCGCGCAATTGCTCCAACAGCGCGGCGGGATTGTCTGTCATAATCGGTCCTTCCATGCTCGTCGGCGATGCTCGCCAGCGCCGCGGCGCGGCTGAAATGTTCCACTTTCGTGCTAGATGATAGAGAAGTCCGCTCGAATCGATATGACCGATCCCCTCCCCATCTCCCGCCGCGCCGCCGCGCAGGCGCCTTATCTCGAAGGGCTCAACCCCGAGCAGCGAGAAGCGGTGGAGACTTTGGATGGGCCTGCGCTTGTTCTCTCCGGCGCCGGCACCGGCAAGACGCGCGTCTTGACCACGCGGCTGGCGCACCTCCTGGCCACGGGGCGCGCTAAGCCCTGGCAAGTTCTGGCCGTCACCTTCACCAACAAGGCCGCGCGCGAAATGCGCGAACGCGTGGAGCGTTTGCTCGGCCCCGGCGGCGGCGGCCTGCCCTGGCTCGGCACATTCCACTCGATCAGCGCGCAGATGCTGCGCCGCCACGCCGAGCTCGCCGGCCTCAAATCCAATTTCACCATTCTCGATACGGACGATCAGATCCGCCTCTTGAAGCAATTGATCGAGGCCGAGGGCATCGATGAAAAGCGCTGGCCCGCGCGCGCGTTGGCGGGCGTCATCGACGGCTGGAAAAACCGCGCGCAAACGCCGGCGCAAGTTCCAAAGAGCGACGCTTATCTCTACGCGGAAGGCAAGGGCCTCAAACTTTACGCCGCCTATCAGGCGCGCCTGGCCATCCTCAATTGCTGCGATTTCGGCGATTTGCTGCTGCACATGATCACGATCTTTCAGGCCCATCCGGACCTGCTCACCGAATACCATCGCAAGCTCACCTATCTCATGGTGGACGAGTATCAGGATACGAACGTCGCGCAGTATCTGTGGCTGCGTCTGCTCGCGCAGGGTTCGAAAAATCTCTGCGTCGTTGGCGATGACGATCAGAGCATCTATGGCTGGCGCGGCGCGGAAGTGGACAACATCCTGCGCTTCGAGCGCGACTTTCCTGGCGCCAAGGTCATCCGGCTCGAACGCAATTACCGCTCGACCGGCCACATTCTCGCGGCGGCTTCGCACCTCATCGCGCACAACAGCGCCCGGCTCGGCAAGACGCTGTTTACGGACGATGAATTGGGCGAGCGCGTGCGCGTGCGCGGCGTGTGGGACGGCGAAGCCGAGGCGCGGCTCATCGCGGACGATATTGAAGAATTTGTACAGAGCGGACGCAAACATGCCGATTGCGCCGTGCTCGTGCGCGCCGCCTGGCAGATGCGGGCGTTTGAAGAGCGCTTCCTCATGCTGCGCATTCCCTACAAAGTGATCGGCGGCCCACGCTTTTTCGAGCGTTCCGAAATTCGCGACGCGCACGCCTATCTGCGCCTCATCCGATCGGAGGACGATGATCTGGCCTTCGAGCGCATCGTCAACCAGCCCAAGCGCGGCATCGGAGAATCCACGGTCCAGAAGCTGCACGCTTACGCCGCGCGCGCGCCCGTGCGCTTCATCACCGACAATGGCCCCCTCTTCGATGAAGAGACGGGCGAGCTTGTTCCCGAGGAGCCGCCGATCTCCGGCCGCTATCGAAGCCTGGTCGCCGCGACGCGCGAACTTCTGCTCACGGATGAATTGCCTTTGAAGGCGCGCACGGCGCTGCGCGCCTTTCTCTCGGACATCGAGCGCTGGCGCACGCAAGCCGCGCAAATCTCACACATCGATCTCGCCGAGATCGTGCTCGATGAGAGCGGCTACACGGATATGCTGAAGGCGGATAAATCCCCGCAGGCGCAAACCAAGCTCGAAAACCTCAAGGAACTCGTCCGCTCCATGGGCCAGTTCGACACCATGGACGCCTATCTCGAACATGTGGCGCTTGTGCTCGATATCGAGGCAGTGGGCGGGGGCGATGAAGTGCAGCTTTCAACGCTGCACGCGGCAAAGGGGCTTGAATGGCCGCTTGTGTTTCTGCCGGGCTGGGAAGAGCAGGTGTTTCCCTCGCAGCGGTCGGTGGACGAGGGCGGCGAACGCGGCCTCGAAGAAGAACGCCGCCTCGCTTATGTCGGCATCACGCGGGCGCGGGAAAGCGCGCGCGTCTCCTTCGCGGCGAACAGGCAAATCCACGGCCGCTGGCAGAACGTGCTGCCCTCACGCTTTGTCGATGAATTGCCGGCGGCGAACGTCGATGCAATCAGCGAGACCGGGTATGGGCAAGGCGTCGGCGACCGCGCTGGCGCGCGCTTCGAAGCGTACGCGCCGGGCGCGGGCTTCAGTTCCGGCTATGCCAGCCCGGGCTGGCGGCGCGCGCAGGAACGGCGCGGCGAAGCTTTCCCGCGCGCGCCGACGATCGAAGGCGAATCCCGTCTGGTCGCGAAATCCGGCGCCAAGGATCAAAGCTTCGCCGTGGGCGAACGTGTGTTCCACCAGAAGTTCGGCTATGGCGCGGTGCGCACGGTGGAAGGCAACAAGCTCACCGTGGCGTTCGAAAAGGCCGGCGAAAAACGCGTCATCGATACGTTTGTCATTCCCGCAAGCGCAGCTTAAGCTCCCCACCGCGAGGGACCCATGAATATCAAAACCATGTGCGCCAGTCTGTGGGCGCTCTTTGCCGCCGGCTGCGCCAGCGCCAATCAAGAGTCGCATACCGTTGCGCCGGCCATTCGCCTTTACGCGCTGGATTGCGGACGTCTGACGACGACCAACGCCAACGCTTTCGCCGATGACGGCGCCTATGCCGGCGTGGCGCGTGACCTCGTCGTTCCCTGCTATCTTATTCGCCACGCCGACGGCGATCTCATCTGGGATACCGGCCTGCCGGAATCGCTCGCCGCGCTGCCGGAGGGGCTGGCGATTCCCTTGGGCCGGGTGTCGATGCGCCGCACACTGACCAGCCAGCTCGCCGAGCTTGGCCTTACGCCGGCGGACATCGAATTCCTCTCCATCTCACACAGCCATTTCGATCATATCGGCAATGGCGGTCTCTTCGCGGCGTCCACATGGATCGTCGATCCCGATGAGCGCGCGCACGCTTTCCGCCCCGAAGCGCGCGCGGACGCGCAACAATTTCCCGCCTATGCCGCGCTTGAGCAAGCGCGCACGCGCCTCATCGAAGGCGATGCGCCCTATGACGTGTTCGGCGATGGAAGTGTGCAGATCATCCCCACGCCCGGCCACACGCCAGGCCATACGATTTTGATGCTGCGCCTGCGAGAGGCGGGCGTCGTGCTGCTGACGGGCGATATGTATCATCTCGCCGAGAGCCGCGCGGCGCGGCGTGTGCCGCGCTTCAACTTCAATCGCGAGCAGACACTCGCCAGTATGGATCGGATCGAGGCCCTGGCGGCGCAACACAATGCGCGCGTCATCCGTCAGCACGTGGCAGAGGATTTCGCCGCGCTGCCGGCGTTTCCAGTCGCTCTGGATTGAGTGCGCGTTGGCGGACGCGTTTACGCTACAACGCCTCGAACCGGCCGCTCCAGCCGTCGTCCCTCAAGCGGCTTAACAGCCGCGCATCGGCTGTGATGAAAGTCCCGCCGCGCAATTCGGCAAGCGCGAGGTAGAAACAATCGTAGGCGGGGTGCTTCAAAGCACCGGCGAGATCGAGCGCGCGTTCGGCAAGTAAGACCGCCGGCACGAACTCCTCATACCCGCTGAGACATGCGGCCAATGTGGATAGACGCTGGGCGGGCGCCAACTCCCCCCGCAGCTCCTTGCGCCACAGCGCGTTTGCGACTTCAGCAACCACGAGATCAGGCGCGACGATCGGTGCGCGATCCACAAGACGCATTGCCCGCTCGGTGTCTTCCTCGCTGACGCCCCACTTCACCGCGACGCTGGCGTCAACGATCAGGATCATCGCGGTCTTCGCGGATCAGAATTTCCGAGGGCGTTTGCTTGACGCCTTTCGGCGTCATCGCCTGCGCGCGACGCATCAGGGCCAGCTTCTGCTCCACGGTCAGCGGAGCCGCGGCGCGCAGGATTTCGCGCAATTCCTGCTCAAGCGAGCGCCCGTGCAGCTCCGCCTTGAGCTTGAGCCGCTCGACGACGTCATCCTCGAGGTTCCGCACGATCACTTGCGCCATCAGCGCGCCTCCTGCTATCAAATTTGATAGCATAAAGGCCGCCCAAAGTCCATGCGCATCCTCACCACCACCGGCTCGCTCGCCGAGATCAAGGCTGCGTCGTTGGAGTTTGACGGGCTCGACCCCTCGCCCGCCGACGCCGTCTCCTGGTTCGAGGAAGCGCCCTCGCGCTTCCGACTCGAAGTCTATGTTCATTCCGAGCAGGACGAAGCCTCGGCCCGCGCCGTGATTGGCCACGCCGCGCCAGACCTTCATGTCAACGCGGAGGATGTGCGCGACGCTGATTGGGTGGCGATGTCGCTCGACGGATTGCCGGCGGTGGAGGCAGGGCGTTTCGTTGTCGCCGGCGCACACGCGCTCAAGACCATTCATGGCGGGCGCAAAAAGCTCTGGATCGAGGCCAGCGAGGCCTTCGGCACCGGCCATCACGGCACGACCTATGGGTGCCTTGCCGCGCTTGACCGCATCGCACGAACCCGGCGCGTGCGGCGCGTGCTTGATGTCGGCGCGGGCTCGGGCGTGCTGGCGCTGGCGGCGGCCAAGCTCGGCGCGCACGCCACGGCGATCGAGATCGATCCGCGCGCGGCCGCCATCGCGGAAGTGAATGTCCGCAACAATAAATTAGGCGCCCGCATGCGCGTGCGCGCCGCCGATGGCGCGCGGGTCATGGCGCAGGCGCGCTACGATGTGGTGTTCGCCAACATCCTCATGCGCCCGCTCATTCGCCTGGCGCCGCATCTTGCGCGCGCGACGCAAGCGGGCGGAACGCTCATTTTGTCAGGGCTGTTGCAGAAGCAGGAGCCGCTCATCCGCCTCGCCTACGCCAATCGCGGCTTGACGCTGATCGGCCGCATCCGGCGCGAAAGCTGGGCGACCCTGGTGTGGCGCAAGTCTCAGCGCGCAAACACGGTAAGCGCATAGGCGCAGCCCGCGCGCGCGCCGCAATCGCTCATCCGCACTTGCAAGCGAAACTGGCCGGTCCAACGCGGGATCGACGAAACACTCGGCACCGTGCCGGGGCCGACATCCTCGGTGATCAGCCCTCCGCCCTGATCGTAGAGGCGCAGATCGAGATTGCCGCACGCGCGATCGCATACGCCGACAATGCGATACTCTCCCCCAGCGCGCAGAACGAGATTAATGGCGGCGACGCCGCCAGCCGGCAAAACGCCGATTGAGGAACGAGACACACGCGTAATTCCGGCCCGCGCCGCGCTGCGCTCCACCGCCGTGATCTGCACGGAGAGTTGCGCGAGGATGGCGTCGCCCGATTGCGCGAACGCCGCGCCGGCGCCGGCCAGCACGAGGGCGCACACCAATGCCTTCAATTTCAAACGACGCATATCACCCGGCTTAGCTCGCGCGGAATGGAGGCGCGGCCCCCGCCGCCGCGCGGGGGACGTTAAACCCCGCCATCCGGGCGCCAATGAGGCGCCCATGGCTTCAGATGGGGCCGGATTGCGCCCAGAGCAGCGCGGACCTAATTTGCGGCATGATCCAGACCTTCGAAAAACAAGGCGGCCCCGCGCTCGGCCGCAAGCATCTGCCGCTGCTGCGCAAGGCGCTCGAACGGCTCGGGCTCGACGGCATGATCGTGCCGCACGAGGATGAGTGGCAGAATGAATACGTGCCCGCCGCGTTCGACCGTTTGGCCTGGCTCACCGGCTTTACCGGCTCGGCCGGAGCCGCCATCGTGCTCAGGGACGAGGCGGCGGTGTTCATCGATGGCCGCTATACGCTGCAGGTGCGCGATCAGGTGGATGAAAAACTCTTCGCCTATCGCGATCTCGTTGAAGGCGGCCCGCCCGCTTACATTCGCGAGCGCGCTAAAGGCGCCAAGCTCGGCTTTGATCCGCGCCTCGTCAGCCCCGATGCGCTTGACCGCCTGAAGGCCGCCGCGCGTGATGCGAACGCGGAGCTTGTTCCCCTCGCGTCAAACCCGATCGACGCGGCCTGGTCCGATCGCCCGCCCGCGCCGATGGCGCGGGTCAGCCCCCACCCCGAAGCCTATACGGGCGAAAGTGCAAGCGCCAAGCGCAAGCGACTCGGCGAGGCGCTCGGCGCCGATGCGGCGATGATCACCTCGCCCGCCTCCATCGCGTGGCTCTTCAACATTCGCGGCGGCGATGTGCAGCGCACGCCCCTGCCGCTCTCCGAAGCCATTCTGCACGCGGACGGGCGCGCCGATCTCTTCCTCGCGCCGGAGAAAGTCACCAACGAACTGCGCGCCTGGCTCGGCAACGAAGTGGCGCTGCGCGCGCCGGAGGACTTGCCCCGCGCGCTGGCGGAGCTGCGCGGCAAGCGCGTGCGCCTCGATCCGGGGAGCGCCTCGGCCTGGTATTTCGAGACGTTGGCCGGCGCACAAGCGGAGATCGTGCGCGGGCAAGATCCCGTCATGGCGCCACGCGCCTGCAAGAATTCCGTGGAGATCGAAGGCGCCCGCGCCGCGCACGCCCGCGATGGCGCGGCCCTATCGCGTTTCCTGCATTGGCTGGGCACGGAAGGCCAAAGCGGGCAGGCCGATGAGATCATCGCCTGCGGCGTGCTGGAGCGCTTCCGCCATGACACCGGCGCGCTCAAGGACCTCTCGTTCGATTCAATATCCGGCGCGGGACCCAACGGCGCCATCGTGCATTATCGGCCGAGCGAAAAGAGCAATCGCAAATTGCGGCGCGGCTCACTTTTTCTCATCGATAGCGGCGCGCAATATCTGGACGGCACGACCGATGTGACGCGCACCATCGCCATCGGCCGGCCGACGCCGGAGATGCGGGACCGCTTCACGCGTGTTTTGAAAGGCCATATCGCGCTGGCGCGCGTGCGCTTTCCGAAAGGCACGACGGGCCACCAGCTCGATGCGCTGGCGCGCGTGAGCTTATGGGAAGCGGGCCTCGATTACGATCACGGCACCGGCCACGGCGTCGGCTCTTATCTCGGCGTGCATGAGGGGCCCCATCGCATCGCCAAAATGGTCAACACGCAGCCGCTGGAGCCGGGTATGATCGTCTCCAACGAGCCGGGCTTTTACAAAACCGGCGCTTACGGCATCCGCATCGAGAATTTGCAGGTGGTCACGCCACCCGCGCCCGTTGATGGCGGCGAGCGCGAGATGCTGGGCTTTGAAACGCTGACTCTGGCGCCGATCGATCGGCGTTTGGTGGTGAAGCAATTGCTGACCAGGCCGGAACGCGATTGGCTCAACGCCTATCATGCGCGCGTGGCGGCGGTGGTCGGGCCGCAGCTGCAAGGCGAGGCGCGGGTGTGGCTTGCGGAGGCGACGGGAGAGATTTGAGGCCATTTTGACAAAGCAGCTAGATGGACTCGATCATCTCTTCTGCAATGTCGCGTGCTCGGTAGCCTTCGACAAAATCCCACCCCGCGAACAATTGCCAAAAGAAGCCGAGAAACGACTTGATCGCGTCATAGTCGCGCGTCGCGTTGCGCTGCATGAGCATGGCGTTTGAGAGGCGTTTCAGAAACGCCATAACCTTCTCATCGTCGATGTCCGTGTTGTGCATCACGAAGGCAATTTCCTGACGCAGAGTCTCCATGCGGGAGAGTGTCACGTCGAGATAGTAATCCGTCATCTTGTTCGCGACTTCATGCCACCGCGTCGTCCGCCCCCCAACGTCCTGCTTGAAGTAGTCTCGGAACGCCTCAAGAGACATGAGCTGTTCCGGGAGTTCGCCGTCAAAACTGCCGTCCGCCACCGCGAGAAAATTTTCGATGCACGCTCTTTTGAATATCCGGTACTGCGCTGCGAAACTCCGCTTGATGCGCATCTTCCTCTTGTGCTCTGGCCAGCGCGCCAGGAGCCAAAAGAAGACGATGCTAATCAGCGTTCCCGCCGACAAGTCGTAGATGAGCTTGTTCCACCAGTCTGCGACACCTGAATAGAAGCATACGCCAAAACCGCACAACGCGTCCCGCAGGTCGGGCTCCTCGTTGGCAAGGCCCATAAAGATCACGCTCGCTGCGCAGACGAAGATCAGCCACGGGCTGAGAATCGAAATTAGGGCTTGGAGGCGTTTAAACGTTGCGCTCATGGCCTCATCCTAGCGCGGTTCCGTTAGGCAAGGCTCGATAACGGCAATGGGCCAACACCGCCCACCGCCCCCAACATTGCAAATGTCCCGCCCTGTCGCCGCCTTTACCCCCCCACCAACTCAATCCACGCATCCTCATCGATCACTTTGACGCCCAGCGCGCTCGCTTCTTTCAGCTTAGAGCCCGCGCCCGGCCCGGCGACGACCAGATCGGTCTTTTTCGAAACGCTGCCCGATACTTTCGCGCCCAGAGAAATCGCGCGCGCCTTGGCCTCGTCGCGCGTCATTTTCTCCAGCGTTCCGGTGAACACGATGGTCATGCCGGAGACCGGGCTTGTCTGCGCGGGCTGCTCCGCGTCACGCGGGGAAACACCATCGGGATTTTTCTTCGCGTCATAAAGCAGCGCGTCGAGCGCATCGCGATTGTGTTTCTCGGCGAAGAAATCCACCACGGCCTGCGCCTTCACCGCGCCGATCTTTTCAACGGATGAGAGTTCCGCCCAAGCCGCGCTTTCGTGATCCGCCGCCGCGCGCCCCGCCACCGCGAACGCATCCCATGAACCATAATGGCGCGCCAGCACGCCCGCGAGCGTTTCGCCGATATGCCTTATGCCAAGCGCTGTGATGAACCGCTCCAAGGCCGGCGCCTTGCGCGCCTCGATGGCGGCCAGGAGGTTCGCAACGCTTGTTTCGCCATAGCCTTCACGCTCGCGCAATTCACCGCCATGCCGATGAAGACGGAAAATATCGCCCGGCGCCCTTACAAAGCCCGCCTCGTAAAAGTCCTCGATCTGCTTTTCGCCCAAGCCCTCGATATCCAGCGCGCGGCGGGACACAAAATGCCTGAGCCGCTCCTTCGCCTGCGCGGGGCATGAGAGTCCGCCCGTGCAGCGCTTGACGACGTCCGCCTCGCCCGTATCCGGATCGGCCTCGCGCACCGCATGCGAGCCGCACACCGGGCAAAAATCCGGGAACGCATATTTGCGCGCGCCCTTGGGCCGCTTCTCCAGCACGACGGACACGATCTGCGGGATCACATCGCCCGCGCGCTGAATGATTACCGTATCGCCCACGCGCACATCCTTGCGCGCGATCTCATCCTCATTGTGCAGCGTCGCATTCGTCACCGTCACGCCGCCGACGAAGACGGGCTTGAGCCGCGCCACCGGCGTCAGCGCGCCGGTGCGACCCACTTGAATGTCGATGCCTTCCAGAATGGTCTCGGTCTGCTCGGCCGGAAATTTGTGCGCGATCGCCCAGCGCGGGCTGCGCGAGACAAAGCCCAGACGCTCCTGCAACGCCAGCGAATCCACCTTGTAAACCACGCCATCGATTTCGAACGGCAGGCCCGCGCGCGCGGCGCCGATGGCGTTATAAGCGGCAAGCAAATCCGCACTCGTGCGCCCGACGCGCAACTCGTTCACGCGGAACCCGGCGTCCCGCAATTTCTCCATCGCCGCGCTTTGCGTGGCGGCGATGGGCGCCGCGCTCGCGCCCCAGCCCCAGACGAAAAAGCGCAAGGGGCGCGCGGCCGTGATGCGCGCATCGAGCTGGCGCACGGCGCCCGCGGCCGCGTTGCGCGGATTGACGTAAACCTGCTTGCCGTCCGCTTCCGCGCGCTTGTTCATCTCCGCGAACGCAGCCTTTTCCATGTACACTTCGCCGCGAATTTCGATGAAGGCGGGCCAAGCGCCTTTCAAACGCAGCGGAATATCCTTGATCGTGCGCAGATTGGCGGTGACATCCTCGCCCTCGCGCCCGTCGCCACGCGTGGCGCCTTGCATGAAGGCGCCGTTTTCATAGCGAAGGCTCGCCGAGAGCCCATCGATCTTCGGCTCCGCCGTCACCAGCGGCGCCTCATCAAGATTGAGAAACCGCCTTATGCGTTCGAGAAACGCTTCGACATCCTCGTCCGCGAACGCATTGTCCAGGCTGAGCATCGGCGCGGCATGAATGACCTTGCCGAATCCGGAAGCCGGCTTGGCCCCGACGCGCTTCGAGGGGCTATCCGCGCGCACGAGATCGGGAAAGCGCGCCTCGATCGCCTCGTTGCGCACGCGCAGTCGATCATATTCGGCGTCGGATATGATCGGCGCGTCCTGCTCATGATAATGCGCGTCGTGCGCGGCGATCTCGCGGGCGAGACGCGCCAACTCCTTGGCGGCTTCCTTGGCCGTCAAATCTTCAACTGGTTTGGCGTCGAGGGCGGTCACGCCGCGTGTCCGATCATGAGGCGAAGCGCCGCTACGCGCACGCCTTGTGCGCCTTGCGCACGCGCTCGCTGGAGGCGGGAAAGCGCGCCAGCGCCGAGGCGGGACGCACGGGCCGCTTCACCAATTCGCCGCCGCAATTGGGGCAGCGCCCCGCGAACTTGCCCTCCGCGCAATCAGCGCAAAACGTACATTCGAAACTGCAGATGCGCGCGTCCGCATCCGGCGGCAGATCACAATCGCAACATTCGCAATTGGGGCGCAGCGCCAGCATGGCGAATTATGAGTCCCGGCCAAACACGCGCGACAGCCAGCCGCGCCGGCGCGCCTCGCCTTCCTCGACTGGCGCGACACCGCGTTCGCCCATCAGCGCATAGCTGCGCTGATACCATTCGCTGCCCGGGAAATTGAAGCCGAGCACAGCGGCGGAGCGGCGCGCCTCTTCGGTCATGCCGATCGTCAAATAGGATTCCACCAGCCGATGCAGCGCCTCGGCGACGTGGCTGGTGCGCTGGAAATGCTCATCCTCGACCACGCGGCGGAAGCGGTTCATCGCCGCCAGAGTCTGGCCAGCGTTCAGATAATAGCGACCGACCTCCATCTCCTTGCCGGCGAGTTGGTCGTACGTCATGTCGATTTTGAGCCGCGCGTCGCGCGCATAATCCGTCTGCGGAAACCGGCGCACCACTTCTTGCAACGCATTGAGCGCGGACTGCGTCGTCGCCTGATCGCGGCCGACATCGAGGATCTGCTCGAAATAACAGATCGCGACCAGATAATACGCGTAGGGCGCGCTTTCATTGCCCGGGTGGAGCGCGATAAAGCGCTGCGCGGCTGTGATCGCCTCGGCGTAGTCGCGGGCCTGGTATTTCGAATAGGCGATCATCAGGATCGCGCGGCGCGCCCAGGACGAATAGGGATGCTGGCGCTCGACCTCTTCGAACGCCGTCGCCGCCTCGCTCCACCGGCGGCGATCCATCAGATCGGCGGCGCGGTTATAAAGCTGCGCGACCGGCTCTTCCTGATATTGCAAGGCGGCGCGTTCGCGGTCGGTCGTGCAGGCGCTGAGCGTCAAGGCGACGACAGCGAACCCCGCCGCGCGCGCCCAAACCGGGATCCCTCGCATCATAGCCTACCCTCTTGAATCAGACGCCTCGGCGCCGGCGCACTGCCTTACACGCCCGCCGCGCGGGGCGGAAGCCGGCGGCGGCGCGACATGCAGAAAGGCTGGGAATTGCGGCCGGATTGGGCCGGCGGCGCACTGGAAATCCGCCCTCAGCCGGCGGCGGCGGCCAGGGCGGGCGTCGGCTCGTCCAACGCTTCCCAGCGCCATGCCTCGGGGCGGGCGAACAAAGCCGTGAGCAGGCTCAGATTAAGGGCGTGGCCCGGCTGATCGGCCTCATACCGGCCGGCGATGGCGCCCCCGGCGAGGGCCAAGTCTCCAATCGCATCGAGCATTTTATGGCGCACGAACTCGTCCTCGAAGCGCAGGCCTTCTGGATTCATGATCCGGCCGTCCTCGATCACCACCGCATTGTCCAGCGAAGCGCCTCGCCCGCGCCCAACGGCGTGAAGTTTGGCGACGTCCTCCATGAATCCGAACGTGCGCGCGCCGGCGATTTCCGAGAGAAAGCGCGCGCGCGTCAGCTCCATATGGCGCCGCTGCGTGCCGATGGCGGGATCGGCGAACCGGATGGTCACGTCGAGCTCAAGATCTTCGGCGTCCAACGCCGGAACGAGCGCGGCCGACTTGGCGCCGGCGATGACTTCAACCCGCTCAAGAATGCGCAGAACCCGCCGCGACACGCCTTGGGTGCGCCGCCCCGCATTCTCCAGCAGCTGCACGAACGGCGCGGCCGACCCATCCAGGATGGGCAATTCCGGCCCATCGATCTCGACGATCAGATTGTCGATGCCCAGGCCGGCGCACGCGGCCATGAAATGCTCGACCGTCTCAACCGTGACGCCCGCATCATTGGTCAATGTGGTGCCCAGCATCGTGCTGGATACGTTGGCGACGATGGCCGGAATGCGATTATCCCTGGCCACATCGGTGCGGACGAACACGATCCCGGCGTTCGGCTCGGCGGGCTTGACCACGAGCCGCGTATGCGCGCCCGAATGAACGCCGATCCCGGCGCACATGGCTGGGCCAGCGATGGTTGTCTGGGTTCTCACGCCGGAATATCCCCCGCCGAAAGCCATGCGCCCCTCTTGGTCCCCGACCGCGAGATGTATGGACCAGGCCCCCGCGCCTCAACACACGTTGCGTTACGGTTTGTGACGGCTATGGCTAACGGGGCTTTCGCCCAATAGCGCCTGCTTGGACCTGATGAACCTGCCCAATCCCGGCGCCCTGCGCACAGCCGCCATGCTGACGCGTCGTTTTCAGGACCTGATGCGCGACGCCGAAGCCGGCGGGCGCATCGGCGCGGACGCGGCGCGGCGCGCGGCGGCGCTGGCGCTCAATTCCGATCCCGCCAAGGCGGAGCTCGCGCTCGAGCGCGTGGCCGAACTCGATCCCATGGACGGCGTTTCGCGCCTGGCGCTGGCGCAATTGCAGGCCGATCGCGGCGATTGGGCCGCCGCGCGCGCCCAAGCCGAGGCCGCCTTCGCCCAGGCGTTCGACCAGGCGGCGCGCGGCCTGGCCGCCTTCGCGCTCGGCGAACTGGCGCTGACCCACGGGGATCGGGCCGCCGCCAAGGACGCCTTCCTGGCCGCTCGCGGGATTCAGGAGGGCATCTTGCGCGCCGAACCCGCCGATCTGCCGGCGCTGCGCCACCATGCGCGCGCGTGCCAGCGCCTCGCTGATTTCACCGTCCAGGAGGATGGCGTCGCACTCGGCCGGCTCGCCCACGCCGAAGCCTTGAGCGTGCTCGAAGTGTTGGCCGAACGCGAGGAAGCGCCGCTCGATCTCGCGGAGGACCTCGCGCACGGCTGCGCGCGCATCGCGGCGCTGTCGATGGAGCTTGGCGACGATGACGCCGCGCAGAAATGCGCCGACGCCTGCATCGGCTGGCGCATGCGCCTGGTCGATGGCGAGCCGGACGTGGCGATCTGGCGCGTCGATCTCGCTGCCGCCTGGGAGGCGCGCGCCGCGCTTGATCTCAGCGCCAAGCGCTTCCTCCAGGCGCGCGGCGCCTGCGATCAGGCGCTGCGGCTGCGTCTTGGGCTCGCTGCTACGGCGCCCAGCAGCGAGGACTTTCGCCGCGCGCTCGCCTCGTGCTGGCGCCTCTCGGCCCAATGCGCCGCGCGGGTCGAGGAATGGAAACTTGCGCGGCAGGCCGCCGCGCAGGCGCGCCTGCTCAGCGAGCGAGGCGCGGCCTCGCCCGAAGGCGCGCGGGCTTATTTTTCTTCGTTCGTGCTCGAAGGCGACATCGCGTTCATGAGCGGGGAATTTGAGGACGCGCGCGCGGCGTTCGCGGGCGCCTGCACCTTCGCGCAGCCGCTCGCGCAACAGGACAGCGATTGGCTCGCCCTGCTCGCGCATGCGTGGGAGCGCCTGGGCGACACAGCCATGCGCGCTAACCTCAACGAAGCGGCGGGCGATGCGTTCGCGCGGGCGCGCGCGCTCGGTGGGCAAGCCGATCAGCGCCGCGAAGCGCGCTTGCAGCTCAAGCTTGGCGAGGCCGCCCTCGCCCGGGAGGATCGCGCGGGCGCGCGCGCGGCGTTTGCGCGCTCGTGTGCGACGCGGCTCGAACTTGTCGAGGCCGAACCGGGCAATTTGGCCCTGGCGCGCGAGCTCGCCGTCGGCATCGAGCGGATCGGCCTTCTGGCGCAGGCAGCCGGGGAAACAGAACTCGCCCGCGCAGCTTGGCGTGATGAGCTGAAGATCGCCGAGGCGCTGCGCCAGGCCGCGCCCCGCGACGGCGGCGTTCTGCGCTTCTGCGCCATCGTGCGCGGCCATCTGGTGACGCTGGAGGATGGCGAACACCTCGCTCACCGCGCCGAAGCGCTGCGCCTGATCGAGCAATTGGAGGCGCTTGGCCCTCTCAACGAGGCGGATCGCGCCTTGCGCACACGCCTGCAGGCGCGCTGACCTTGGCTGGGGACATCACGCCCGCACCCTGCTACACGACCACAGGTCAATTCATTGGGGGAAGTTCATGAAAGCCGTCAGCGCCGCGATCGCCGCCGTCTCCTTGCTCGGGCTCAGCGCCTGCAACCAGACCGGCCAGGCCGGCGAAAAAGGCGCCGAACCGGCCGCGCCGGCCGCCGCCGAAGCCCCACAATCGCCGGGCGCCGCCGCGCCGGCCGCGGAGGGCGATAAGCCCGCCGACGCACCGGCCGCGCCAGCGCAAGCCCCCGCCGCCGCACCGGCGGCGGAAGACAAGCCGCAATAGGACCTAATTCGCCGGCGCTGGCGCCGCGGGATCGTTCGCGCGGTGCTGCTGGATCGGAACCTGGTTGCGCTGCAAGCGCAGTTCGGGACGCACTTCTGGGCGCGGGCGGATAAGGCGCATGCGTTCGCAGCGCTGCGTGACGTTCGCATCCGTTTCCGAGACGCCCGCCTGACGCGCTTCCTCAACAGCGCGGCAGGCCTCGTCCGTGCGCCCGCCGCGATCAAGCGCGAGGACTAATTTCTGGGCGTCGATCTCCAACGCCGGCGTCGCCGGCGCGCCTTCACTGGTCGTGCGCCGCGCCGCGAACGCCGATTGGTAGCGCTCGGCCGCGCCCACCCAATCCTGGCGGCGGGCGGCCGCATCGCCCAATTGGCCCTCAATGAAAGCGCGCGTTTCCGGCGCCTGCAGCGTTGGCAGCGCCTGCTCAAGCCGCGTCTCGGCGACCTCCCCATTGCCGCGCGCCTGCGCGTCGAGCCCTTCGGTGACCAGAGCGGCGGCGGCGGCGTCCTCGGTGCGGTTGGCGCGGCGGAGGCTGAAGCTGAGCATGCGCCAAACGTTCGAATCTTGCGGGCTGGCCGCGCGCGCGCGCTCCAACGCCTGCAAGGCGAGCGGGTGGTTGTTGGCCTGCCCCACCGCGCCGCAGACCCGGTAGATCGCCGCTTGCTCAGGCCCCGGATGATTTTCCGCATAAGCCCAGAGCGTGCGCATCGCGCCGTCGCGCGTCGCCGGGCGGGCGAGCTGGATCGCGGCCGTGCGCACCCGCGCGTCGTTGTGCGCCAGCAGCGTGCGGATATCGGCGCGGTAGGTCTGCCGCGCGGCCGCGTCGAACGCCTCTTCGGTGACGGCGGCGACTTGAACGGTTTCCCCGCCCGGCGCCGGCGCGGCGAGCATGGCCGAACTGCTTGAATCCGAGGGCGAAGGCGGCGCGGGTTCGGAGGCGGCGTCATCGCTGCGCCGGCCGCTGGCGGCGGCGGGCGGGCTGGGCGATGCGGAGGCTTCCGCGAACGTCTGGCTTTCCAGCAATTGCGCCAATTGGATCGCCTGGTCCGGCGTGATCTTGCCCTCGCGCACCAACGCCAGAAGCTCGGCCATGTGATCTTGCTGGACGATTTGCGGCTGCTGAGGGCGCAGAATTGTGTTCACGCCGGCCACGATGCCGATGACCGAAGCCGCCACCGTCAGCACCGAGACGACGCGAATGCGATCCATCAGCCGGCGCCGTTTGGCCGCCACCGATGCGCCATCAATGCCGCGCCCTTCGAGCTTGGCTTTCAGCGCCTCCTCAAGCAGCTGAATTTGCGCGGCGCTCGCGGCGCCGTTCCAACCTGTGAAATCCTCCGCTTGGAACGCGCCGAAGCCGAGCGGAATCTGCACCTGGTCAAGCATGATCGGAATGAGACGGCCATCGTCGCGCGCGCGGCCCGCCTCATCACGCACCCACACGCTCGCCGCCGACGTATTCGTCCACACCACGATGACGGCCTTGGCGGCGACGAGTTCGCGCTGAATGACGGCGCTGAAATCGTCGCCCGCCGCGAGCGAGCGATCCCACCAGACTGAAAAGCCGCGCGCCTGCAGCGCTTCCGCAAGCGGGCGCACGCGGTCGCGATCCTCGCTTGCATAAGACAAAAACACGTCGGCCATCGCCCTATCCCCGTTTCTCGGTTCGTCGCGCTTCATAGGACGGCGCGCGTCCGGCGGAAAGATGACGGCCGCGCGCCTCACGCACGCGGTGACGGCCGTCACGCTTACATCTTCGCAATACGCGGGCGATTCTCAGCGCGGCTGCGAAATCCGCAGCGTGGCGGGCCGGCGCGGGCCTTCGGAAAAGGCGCCGACCCAGATGTCGTAGCGGCCCGTGGTCGGCGCGGCCAGCGTGATGGCGGGATCGAGCCCTTCGGCGCCGCCATCGTCATCGCACAGCCATTGCCCGCTCGCATTGCGCACGATGAGAGTCGTATCGCTGGCCGCATTGGCGGCGATGATCAGCGCGCGCGCATCGGCGCCCGCAGTGAAGTTGACGCGATAATCCGGCGCGCGGGCGACATGGCCCCAGCACGTCGCGCGGCGCAGCATGCGCGCGTCGATCGGCCCGCCGGCCTGGATGTTGCGCGCGACATGGGGGCGGCGAAAGCCGCTCGCCAACGTTACTTCGCCTTGCGTCGGCGCCGCGTCCGGATCGGGCAGCAGCTCCGCGCTGATGCCCGGCCCGCCGCCGAGCATGGAGATGTGCACGGTGGCGGCGAGGCCTTCGGCGCCTTGCTCAAATGTACCCATGAAAATTCGATACTCACCTGCGGCGGCTGCATCGAAGTTGACGAGGGGATTGAGATCGCCGCCGCTGTCGTCGTTGCAGTGGTGGGTCCCATCCGGCGCGCGCACAACCATCGTCGTGTCGCCGGCCGCGCTGGCCGAAAGGAAAAGCGCGCCAGCGCCGTTGAACGTGAGCGTCACATTCGGCGCTTCGCCGATATAGCCGACGCAGCCCTCGCCGAGATCGGCGCCAGCCGCCGCGCGCGGGCCGCCGGCCGTGACTTCGACATTATGTGGATCGGGAGAAAATCCGCCATTGAGAGTCACCGCCACCGGCGCACGCGCTTCCGGCCGCGGTGCGTTCTCGTCATAGGCGCCCGCAACGCCCGGCGCCGCGCACATCGCGAGGCCGACAAGCGCGGATGTCACATATTTCATGGTCATATCTCCCGCCCCTGCCCTGCACGCAAAAACGGCGGCGCACAAGATGGCGCCGCCGTTCCGCATCGGCCCCAGGCTTGTCGCCCCGGGCCTTGAAGTCATTCCTATTGGGAAAAAAGTTCCGAAATGCTCAGCTGCGCGGGCGCATTGCCCGGCGCATAGGTGCCGACCCAGATGTCATACTGCCCCGAGGCGGGGCTGGTGAATGTGACAGACGGATTGAGGCCCACATTGCCGCCATCGTCATCGCAATACCAGCGCGTGTCAGGTCCGTTGATGACCAGCGTCGTATCCGCATTGGACGTCACGGAGATCACCAGCGGCAGGCCCAGATTTCCAGCCTGCCAGTGCAAGCGATAATCAGGCTGGCGCGTGATCCAGCCAAGACAGCCGGAGATGTTGTTCGCCACATTCAGGTCGCCGCCGGCGATGAGGTTCACGCTGTAAGGATCGGGCTCGAATCCCGAAATCAGAGTCACAGTCCCGAAATTCGGATCGAGCTGCCAATCCTGCGCCGCCGCCGGCGTCACGGCCACGAACGCAAGCGCCGCCGCGGCGGCCATTTTCTGAAGGAAATTCGCCATCTGCACCCCCTGGGGGCGGCCGCGCCGCGCGCCGGCCGCATGCTCCTCGCGAGCGCGATGATCGCCCAACATGAAGGAAAGGCAAGAGAAGAAATCGTCACGCGCCAAGGTCTTATGGCGCCGAAACTGTGGCGCAGACGCCTATCTCCGCCCGAACAATTTTTCGATATCCGCCAGCTTCAGCTCCACATAAGTCGGCCGGCCATGATTGCACTGGCCGGCGAAGGGCGTCGCCTCCATTTGGCGCAACAGCGCGTTCATTTCCTCCCCGGTCAGGCGCCGGCCGGCCCGGACCGATCCACGGCACGCCATGGACGAACACACCGCCTCGAGCTGCTCCTTGAGCGCATGCGCCTCGCCAAGCTCCGCGATGTCGTCAGCGAGATCGCGCAGCAGGCCGCCCGCATCCACTTGACCGAGCAGGGCCGGCGTCTCGCGCACCAGAACCGCGCCGGCGCCGAAGCCCTCGATCACCAGGCCAAGCTCGCTTAGCTCATCGGTGCGCGCCAGCAGCGCGGCTGCTTCACTCTCATCGAGTTCGACGACATCCGGGATGAGCAGCGCCTGGCGCGGCACGCCGCCATTGGCGAGCAGCGCCTTCATGCGTTCATAGACGAGGCGTTCATGCGCGGCGTGCTGATCGACAATCACGATCCCATCGGCGGTTTGCGCAACGATATAGGTCTCGTGCACCTGCGCGCGCGCCGCGCCGAGGGGAAAGTATTCCGCTGCGGCGTCATGATCTTCGCCCGCAAGCGGGGGCAGTGATGAGTGAAGCGAACCGATGGGGGCCACGCCCCCTCCGGCCGCTACGCGGCCACCTCCCTCGTAAACGGGGGAGGATTCCACCCGCCCGCTCGGCATGGCAAAATCGTCCGACCCGATTTGGCGCTCGGCCACTTGCCACGCGCGCAAGGCGCCTTGCCCAGCGCCGCCGGGTCGCGCCGCGCCAAGCGCGAATGCGGCCGTCGTCGTCGAGGCGCGATGGCCGGCGCCAGCCAGAGCATGCGTCAGCGCACCAACAATCAGCCCACGGATCATCTGCGCGTCTCTGAACCGCACTTCCGTCTTCGCGGGATGCACATTCACATCCACCTCTTCCGGCGGCAGATCGAGAAAAAGCGCGGCCACGGGATGACGATCGCGCGCCAGCACATCCTGATAAGCCGCGCGCACGGCGCCGACGATGAGCTTGTCCTTTACCGGCCGGCCGTTGACGAACAAGTGCTGATGCTCGCGCGTGCCGCGATGATAGGTCGGCAAGCCGGCGAACCCAGACAGCCGCGCCGCGCCACGTGTCTGATCGAGCGCGAGCGCGTTGGGCGCGAACTCCGCGCCGAGAATGGCCGCGAGCCGGCGTTTGCGCCCCTCGCCCAGCGGATCGCTTTCCGCGCTGACACGCAGCAGCGCGCGCCCTTCGCTCTCCAGCGTGAACGCCACATCCGCGCGCGCCATGGCGAGGCGCTTGACGATGTCGGATATCGCCATCGTCTCCGCGCGCTCGCTCTTCATAAATTTGAGCCGCGCGGGCGTCGCGAAGAAAAGATCGCGCACCTCGACGCGCGCGCCGCTCGGCGCACCCGCCCAGCCAGTGGGGCGTACATCGCCGACCACGCCGCCTTCCACATCGAGCGCCCAGGCCTCGACGGCCCCCGCCGCGCGCGCGGCGATCGTCAGCCGCGCCACCGCGCCGATGGAGGGCAGCGCCTCGCCGCGAAAGCCGAGCGTGGAAATGTTCAGAAGATCGACCTCGCCGCCTTCGCCCGCCACAAGCTTCGAGGTGGCATGCCGTTCGATGGCGAGCGGCAGTTCATCGCGCGCAAGCCCCGCGCCGTCATCCTCCACGCGCATCAGCGCCAGCCCGCCGCGCTCGATGGTGATGGCGATGCGACGCGCGCCGGCATCGAGTGCGTTTTCGATCAGTTCTTTCGCCGCCGCAGCCGGCCGCTCGATCACCTCACCGGCGGCGATGCGGTTGACCGCTTCAGGGGGGAGACGACGGATGGGCATGGGATTCGTTCGATCCTACCATGACTTTCCCCCCGCCCGTCTCGACACGCGCCCCGCATCGTTGGACATGTCGCCCATGTCAGACTCTTCCGCCAATACCCCCCAGCGCGGCGCGGCCGCCTACCGCCTGCCCGTGCTCGATTCGGATTTTCTGCTGAGCGAGCGCATGCGCGGCGTGCGTTTTTTCCTCGAATATGAAAAGGCGGAGCTGGCGCTCAAGGCATGGGCGATCCGCTCCACCATCGTCGTGTTCGGCTCGGCGCGGGCGCACGAGAACGGCGCGGGCGAAAGCGCGCGCTGGTATGCGCAGGCGCGCGCATTCGCGCGCATCGCCTCGGAGCGCGGCGGCGCCCTCCTCAAGGAGGATGGCGTGCGCGACAACGTGATCGCCACCGGCGGCGGGCCCGGCGTCATGGAGGCCGCCAATCGCGGCGCGATGGAGGCCGGCGCGCCTTCGATCGGCTTCAACATCGCGCTGCCGCACGAACAATCGCCCAATCCCTATTCGACGCCGGAGCTGACGTTCCAGTTCCACTATTTCGCGATGCGGAAAATGCACCTGGCCATGCGCGCCAACGCGCTGGTGATTTTTCCTGGCGGCTTCGGCACGCTGGATGAATTGTTCGAGCTTGTCACCCTGCGTCAGACCGGCAAATCGCCCGACATCCCGATCGTGCTGTTCGACGAAGCCTATTGGCGTGCGCTGATCAAGTTCGATGAACTCGTCAAGCATGACATGATCGACGCGAAGGACTTGTCCCTCATGCGCTTCGCCGAAACAGCGGAAGAGGCCTGGAACGTACTTGTGGCCGAAGGCATCGGCGCGCACAGCGAGGAAGGCGCGCTGTGGGGCTAGTTGCCGAGCCCTTCCGGCTGTCCCACCACCGCGAAAGTGAAATTGTCTGGGTTAAACAGGCGCCGCATCACCCGCGTCACGTCCGCACGCGTGACGGCGCGAATGAGCGCGTTGCGCCGATTTACATAATCAATGCCGCGGCCAGAGACCTGGTAGGATTGCAGCATGTTGGCGATTTTCACATTGCTATCGAGATCGAGCGCATATGAGCCTGTGAGATAGGTGATCGCGTCATCGACTTCCGCTTGCGTCGGGCCCTCTTCGTGGAGACGGCGCATCACGGACCGGGTCAACTCGATCGCTTCGCGCACATTGGCGTTCTGCGTCTGCGCCTGGCCGCGCAGCTGCGCGCTGAAATCGCGCACCGAAGCGCCCGTCGAGATGCCATAGACAAGCCCGCGCGCCTCGCGCACTTCGCTCATCAGGCGGGAGGAAAAGCTGCCCCCGCCAAGGATGTAATTCGCCACCGCCAACGGAACCCAATCGGGGTCCTCATCTTGAATGCCGGGCGCGACGAAGAGAACAAGGCTTTGCGGTTGCGGCAGTGGGCGCACGATGATCGGCCCGCCCGCGCGCACCACAGCTTGGGGCGGTTCCGGCAACGGCGCGCCGCGCGGCAAATGGCCGAAAGTTGAATCGAGCAATCGTCCCAAGTGCGCGGCGTCGATATCGCCGACCACGGTGATCATCATCCGGTCGCGCACCAGCAGCGCGGCGCGGCGCTCTTCGAGGCTGGCGCGATCGATGGCGCGGATCGTCTCCAGCTCGGCGCGGCGCGCATAAGGATGGCCGGGCATCAGCGCCTCATCCAAGGCGCGGTTGGCGATGAAGCCGGGATTGGTCTCCCGCTGGCGAATGCCAATCTCAAGCTGGCTTTGAATGCGCGCAAGCGGCTCGGCGTCAAAGCGCGGCGCCGCGAGCGCCAGGCGCGCCATCTCAAACGCCGCGTCGCGATTGGCGCTCAAAGTCGTCATCGACAAGGAAACGCCATCCCAACCGGCGCCGAAGCCAAGGCTCATATTGAGCGTTTCAAGCCGCTCCTTGAACGCGTTGGACGGCAGATCGCCCGCACCCTCGGTGAGCATGTCGGCCATGACGCCCGTTACGCCTGTGACCCGCGCCGGCTCGATCGCCGCGCCGCCGCGCCAATAGGCGCGCAGCACAATGATCGGCACCGTCGCGTCCGACACGAGCCAGGCTTCCAATCCGCCGGGAGAGACAACGCGCTGAACCGGCACGCCGCGTGGGGCGATTTGTTCCGTACGCGGTTGCGCCTGCGCGGGCGCGAGCGGTGTGACCGCGCATACAAGCGCAAGCGCCAGCGCGGCCAAACCCCCTCCCCTCCAGGGGAGGGGGCCGTATTGTCGTGGCCTGCCGGAGGATGGCGCCCTCATGGCGCCGCCCCTTCCGCAGGCAGCAGCCAGCCGGTGACGGAGTTCGCGGTCACCAGCGTGCGCCGCGCCATGGCCAGCGCGTCCTCGCGCGAGACGGCGCGAATGCGATCGGCCCAGTTCACGATGTCATCCAGGCTCTCGCCCTCGGCCAGTGAAGAACCGTACCAGAAGGCGAGATTTTCCTGGCTGTCGCGCGCATAGATGGCGGACGCCGCGATGTTGTTGCGCGCGCGTTCGATCTCGATTTGCGTTGGTCCCTCGCGCAGATAGGCGCCGATCACTTCATCCATGGCCGCTTCAAGCGTTTCGAGCGTGACGTTCGGCGCCGGCGTTGCGTAGACGCTGATCGACGCGCCGCCGCGCCCCGCCGTATCCGCGCTTGCGCCGGCCGCAACCGCCAAACGCCGCTCTTCCACCAAGATTCGATAAAGCCGGCTTGTTTCAGAGCCGCCCAACACTTCGATGGCGACATCGAGCGCGTGCGCCTCAGTCCCCTCGTCCGTCGTGTGGCTCAAGGCCGGATAGAGCCGCGACACCGAAGGCTGACGCACACGCTCATCGCGATGAGTGACGCGCATCGGCCCAACCGGCGGAGGATCTTGCACCCATGTACGCGCCGGCAAATTCCGCGTCGGCCGCACGCGGCCATAGATGCGCTCGGCCAAGGGACGCAACTCCGCAGCGTCGACATCGCCGGCCACGACGAGAATCGCGTTGTTGGGCGCGTAGTAAATTTGATAAAAATCGAGCGCGTCCTGACGGGTCAGGCCGCGCATCTCATGCAGCCAGCCGATGATCGGCGTGCCGTACGGATGATTGGGATAAAGCATGGCGCGCATGCGCTCACCCAGCACCTGGCCTGGATTGTTATCGATCCGCTGGCGGCGCTCCTCGATGATCACATCGCGCTCCGACGCAATCACCTCTTCCGTGATGCGCGCATTGCGCATCCGGTCCGCTTCCATCGTCATGACGAGTTCGAGGCGCTCACGGGCGATGCGCTCATAATAGGCGGTGTAATCCCAGGAGGTTTGCGCGTTGTCGTCCCCGCCATTGCGCGCGATGGTGCGGGAAAATTCGCCCTGCGCGATGCGATCCGTTCCCTTGAACAGAAGGTGTTCAAGAAAGTGCGCAATGCCGGAACGGCCGCGCGGTTCATCGGCGGCGCCGACGCGGTACCAGACTTGATGCGTCACCACCGGCGCGCGGCGATCCGTGATCACCACCACCTGCATGCCGTTCGCGAGCGTGAACGTCTCCGGGCGCGCCTGCGCGTAGGCGGCGCTTGCAAGCGTCGTCAAAGCGAAGGCGAACGCCGCCGCGCGCGCCGGAAGGCGGCTCATGTGCCGGGCAGTCGCTCGCTATTCGAGCCGCGCTCGATCGTCACCGCGCCGTCGCCCGTGGCGCGGCGTACGGATTCCTGCGCGGCCGTGCGCTCCTCTTCGGTCGCGGCCGGCGCATTCGGATTGCCGTCATTGATTACGCGGTCCGAATAGGCGCGATCTCGATGGACGACATTGCCGCCTTCGAAATCCACGGTGTCGCGAATATTGGGGTCTGTCGATTGCGCGCCGGCGGCGTTGACGAGCGCGCGCTCGCCCTCGGTGGCGTTCTGGCCGACATCCTGCCCGAACAGCGCCGTGCGCGCCTGCTGGTCTGGCTCCAGCTCCTGCGGGCGCGCCTCACCCGGCCGGGGCGGCCGCAACGAATAATCCGGCGGGACGGAGAGCGGCGCGCGCGTCACCACCCGAAATTCATCCGGCGCCTGGCGCTCAAGGCCCATGGACCGGGAAACGCCGCCGCACGCCGTAACTGCTGAAGCCGCGGCGAGTACGGCGACCAGAGCGGCGGATTTCGCCAATGAGGTGGTCATGGGGGCTCCCTCGAATTTGTCTTGAGTGGTTCTAGCCGAGCGCGGAACGCGGCGCCAAGGAAGGATTCAGCGTAATCCAGGCTCTTCTGTGACTGGCGGGGTCTCTCCCCCCGACTTCGGTTCACGACGCAACAGGAAATCGAGCACGAGGAGCGCAGCGCCCACATTGATCGCCGCGTCCGCCACATTGAACACCCAGGGGAAATTGAGCCCCCGAAAGTCTAGGAAATCCACCACGGCGCCGAAACGGACCCGGTCGATCACGTTGCCAATCGCCCCGCCGATCACCAGCGAAAGCCCGGCTGCGGCCACGCGCGTCCTCGCGCTCAACAGCCACCAGCCGAAAAAGCCGGCGATGGCCAGCTGCAGCGCCGTCAACCCCCAGCGCGCGACATCCGAATCAGCGCGCAGCAGGCCGAAGCTCACGCCCCGGTTCCAAACCATCGACAGGTCGAAAATGGGCGACACCTCGATGAACCCACAGCCCGCCCCCACCTCGCGGCAGAGCGGCGGGCTGAAGCGCAGCACCTCCAACACCCAATATTTCGAGGCCTGGTCGATAAGGACGACTAGGGCGGCGAGGGCGAGGCCGGATCGGAGCATGGGCGCGTATATGCCGGAAGCGGCGACCGCAGCCAACCCGCGAACGCTGCCGGCGCCGCCTTACTCCGCCGGCGGCAGGCGGCGCAGCGTGGGCGTATCGCCGCCGCGAAGATTCAGCCAGACGAGCGCAAGGAGAACACCCGCAAGGCCAATGAACGGCCAAAGCACATCCAAAAGTAGGGTCACTTGGCTACGCATCATCCATATCCGTTGGCACTATATAGCCCAAAACCACCTGCGCGACGATAACCATCGCGACGCCGAGCAAGAAAATCACCAGTCGTGCGCCGAAGCCGGGTTGCTGCGCTGGATTCAGAAATGGCGCAGCGGCGGCGCCGACCAACAAGGCGAGCCCCGCGCCATTGAATAACGCGGCAATAGCCTTGAACCGCTCCTCCCGTACTTTGGGGTGACGCGGATTTCTCCAAATCCGCCGCCAGAGGGGCCGGCCGCCGCTATCGTCCATGCGCGGCGTCCCACGCGGCGACCGCTTCGGCGTCGCGGGGGCTCAAATCCGGATAGCGTGGATCGGCGCCGACATCCTCGCTGAATTTCCAGGAGCGCGCGCATTTGCGGCCCCGCGCCGCCTCCACGACCACCCGCACGCCCGGAACTTCCGGCAATGCGAACGCATCGTCCGGCCCCGGCCCCGCCTCGATCGTTACGCCGCTGGTGATGCACAGCTCGGCAAAGTCCACGGCCTTGACCGGGCCGAGCAGAACCCGATCGGCGATGTAAACACGCGGATGCGCCTCGAGGCTTGAACCGATGCGCTTATCCCGGCGGGCGATTTCAAGCGCGCCGGTGACCACGGCGCGCACCTTGCGCAGATGCGCCATCTCCGCCGCGACCGCCTCGATCCGCCAGTCCTTCGGTGTTTGTGGAAACTGGCGCAGATGCACCGAGGCTTCAGCCGCGAAGCGCGTGCGCCACACTTCCTCGCACGTGAACGGCAGGATCGGCGCAAGCCAGGCCGTCAGCCGCGCGAACACTTCATCCAACGCCGTGAGCGCGGCGCGCCGACGCAAACTTTCCGGCGGATCGCAATAAAGCGCATCCTTGCGCACATCGACATAAAAGGCCGAGAGATCGACGTTGCAGAACTCAACGATGGCCGAGAGCGCGCGGCGGAATTCATATTTATCGTAACCGTCACGCACTTCTTCATCGAGTTCGCTCAAGCGGTGCAGCAGCCAGCGTTCGAGAAGCGGAAAATCAGAAACGTCTCCTCCCCAGTTCACGGGGGAGGTGGCGCGAACGGAGTGAGCGACGGAGGGGGCGCTCTCGGCGCCCCCCCTCCGGTTCGCTTCGCTCACCACCTCCCCCGCAAACGGGGGAGGAGTGTCTGTGAGCGGCCCATCTCCAAGCGTGCCCAGCAAATATCGCATCGTATTGCGCAGCTTGCGGTACATTTCCGAGGCTTGATCGAGAATGGTTTTGCCGACGCGCAACTCATCCCGGTAATCGGCCGCCGCGATCAGTAGGCGGAAGATTTCAATGCCATGGCTCTTGGCCACTTCCTGCGGCTCGACGCCATTGCCCAGCGACTTGGACATTTTCCGCCCGTCCTCGGCGACCGTGAAGCCATAGGTGATGACGGACTCATAAGGCGCGCGTCCACGCGTGGCGCAGCTTTCCAGCAGCGAGGATTGGAACCAGCCGCGATGCTGATCTGCGCCTTCGAGATAGAGGCTCGCCGGCCAGGGCAAGGTTGGCTTCGTTTCAAGTGTAAAGGCGTGCGTGCAACCAGAATCGAACCAGACATCGAGGATATCCTCGATCTTCTCGTAATCCTCGGCCTTGTAGGCGGCGCCAAGAAAATCCCGCGCGGGCGTCGCCCACCAGGCGTCGGCGCCGCCGGCTTTCATCGCCGCCACGATGCGCGCATCCACTTCATCGTCCATGAGGATGGCGCCGTCCTTCTTCGAGACGAACATGGCCAGCGGCACGCCCCAATTGCGCTGGCGTGAAATAAGCCAATCGGGCCGATCCTCCACCATCGCCTTGATGCGATTCATGTCGCGTTCGTCATTGAGTCGATGTTGGCCCCAATCGACGCGCGCGATCTCGCTGAGCGCGACCTGCCGAAGCGTCTGTCCATCTCGGTACGGACGATCGATCGCCACGAACCATTGCGGCGTGTTGCGGAAAATGAGCGGCGCCTTGGAGCGCCACGAATGCGGGTATTGGTGCACAAGCCGCCCGCGCGCGAGCAGCGCGCCCGCCTCGATCAGCGCCTTGATCACCGCCTCGTTGGCCGGCCCATCCTTGCCGAGCTTCTTGCCCTCGGTCTCGATGACGTGAAGCCCTTCAAAACCGGGGGCTTCCTTTGTGAACGCGCCATCCGCATCGACCGTGAAGGGAATGCCTTCTTGTCCGTAGTGCTTCACCCAGATGTCGAAATCGTCCGCGCCATGGCCGGGCGCGGTGTGCACAAAGCCCGTGCCCGCATCGTCCGTGACGTGATCGCCAGCGAGCAGCGGGACGCCGAATGCATAGAGTCCTTCTCCCCCTGTGGGAGAAGGTGGCCGCGTAGCGGCCGGATGAGCGGTGTCGGTGGTTCGTTCCGAGATGTTGGCGACTTCACCCCTCACCCGATCCTCGCCAATGCGAGGATCACCCTCTCCCACATGGGCAGAGGGACGCCAATTGCGGAGAGGATGAGCGCACACAAGGCCGGTCGGCTCAACGCGCATGATGCAATCCGCATCGAGGATTTTCGCCGCGGCAAAAACTTCAGGCGCAAGATTTTTCGCGACAATGAGCCTCTCGCCCGGCTTGGCCCACGGCGCGAACTTCAAGTCGCGCTCCAGTGAACGCACCTCATAGAGCGCGTACTCGATCTCCTCATTGAAGCTGATCGCGCGGTTTCCCGGGATGGTCCACGGCGTGGTGGTCCATATGACGATGGACGATCCTTCAATCTGATCGGCGATTGTTTTGCTGAATTGCGGATGCGGCGCGCCTTTGGCAAAGCCGACAACTGGAAACTTCACCCAGATCGTCGGGCTCGTTTTCTCCGCATACTCCACCTCCGCTTCCGCCAAACTCGTGCGCTCGACCGGGCTCCACATCACGGGTTTGCTCCCGCGATAGACGAGGCCCGTGCGCACGACTTTATGAAACTCGGCCGCGATCGCGGCCTCCGCCGCGAAACTCATCGTCGAATAATAATTCGCCCAATCGCCCTCGATGCCGAGGCGCTGGAATTCCGTGCGCTGCAGCGGGATCCATTTATCCGCATACGCACGACACGCGCGGCGGAACTCGACAGGATCAACCTCCTGCTTCTTGCGCCCCTCTTTCCTGAAATCCTCCTCGACCTTCCATTCGATCGGAAGCCCATGACAATCCCAGCCGGGAATGTAGTCCGCGTCGAAACCCGTCATCTGGCGCGAGCGCACCACCAGATCCTTGAGGATTTTGTTTTCCGCGTGCCCGATATGGATCGGCCCGTTGGCGTAGGGCGGGCCGTCATGCAGCACGAATTTCGGCCGCCCCGCCGCATCTTCACGCAGGCGACGATAGAGATCGATCGCGGCCCAATGCGCGAGCATTTCCGGTTCGCGAACGGCCAAGCCCGCCTTCATCGGGAACGTCGTTTGCGGCAGATTGAGCGTCTCGCGATAATCGCGCGCGGCGCCGCCTGAATTCTGGGCCGGATCGGCCATGAGCATCGCTCCCTCGCGCGGCGCACCGCGCCCGCGCTCATCTCCGCTTGAATAATGCAGGAGTCCCGCCGTGCGGAACAGCGCGCGTCACGACGCCATCGGGCGCGCGCACTTCCCGGTCCCGCGCTTCGAAAAGCTCAGACGCGGGCCGGGCGCGGAATTCGGTGAACGCGTGGTTGCATGGTCGGCATGCGCTATCAGAGCGGCCGAGCCGGAACAAGCGCCAAAAGAAAAGCGGCGGGCCGAGGCCCGCCGCTGGAAGTCTAGCGCACTTGGAGGACTTAGAAGTCCGCCGTCACGCCGAAGAAGAAGTACCGGCCAACCGCATCGTAGACACCCGGCCACGTATTGCCGTTGCACGGGCCGGACGGGCAGTTGGAGCTGCCGGTCAGCGGCGGATCTTCGTCCGTCACATTGTTGACGCCGCCACGGAACGTCACGTTCTCCCAGACATCCCAGCTAGCCGCGAGGTCAAAGTAGTTCTGGGATTCCAAGATCAAGTCCGTGATGAAGGTGTACCCAGCCGGCAGGGCGGCGGCATCGTTCGGATGCAGCTGAATTTCGTCAATATAGCGCCACGAGCCGGTGAAGGAGAGACCCGCCATCGGCGTATCCCACGTCGTGCTCAGCATATGACGATACTGCGCCTGCGGATTGCCAAAGCCGCCGATCGAGCCCGCGCAGCTCGGGCCATACGTGCCCGCGCAATCGAAGGTCGGCGCGCCAAACGGAGTCACCAAATACTCATCCAGGTAAGAGCCATTGTAAGCCCAGGTAAGCTCCCCTGCGGACCCAATTTCATGGTTGAAGCGAACATTGAGGTCCATACCAGTGACTTCGTACGAGCCGGCGTTCCGATTGACATCGCTGGTGTAGCCATTCGGGCCGATCCACAATGATCCGGTGCCCGGCGCACGATTGATCGCCAAGCAGAACGGAGAGAGCGCATCGCCCGACGCCAAGCAGTTCTGAATGATCACGTCCGGACCGATCGGGCCGATACGGTCCTCGACCTGGATGTTGTACCAGTCAAACGAAGCCGTGAAGCCAGAAAGGAACGTTGGCGTGAACACGAAGCCAAGCGTGATCGAATCTGCTGTCTCCGGCTGCAGATTAACATTGCCGCCCAGCAAGCCATTGTATTGGGCCGCTGGATTGGCAGCGATGTTGCCGAATTGAGCAGCAGAAACGCCTGTCAAGGCACACTGAGCCTCAAGAACGGGGTTCGGCGCCTGCGGCCCCGCGCATGGGTCAGTGGTGCCGGCGAGGCCGACGCCAAGCGGCGCGAACAATTCCGTGATGTTTGGAGCGCGAACGGAGCGCTGGAAGGCCCCACGGAAGCGGATGTCTTCCGTTGGCGCCCAATGGCCGCCCACTTTGAACGCGTCAGTCTGGAAACCGCTGCCGCCGCTGATCGAGTAGTCGGAGAAGCGGTAGCCAAGTTCCAGCCCGAGGCTGTGGAAGAAGGGCTGATTTTGCACAATTGGAACGTTCGCTTCGCCGAACAGATCAACGACGCTGTATGCGCCATCGACCGGGCACGTCGTGGCCCCTTGGCCGAGCAGATCGGACACCGTTCCGAGAATGGTGGACGGACAGAACAAGGTGTCCGCGCGAAGCTCGAGTTCCTCGTGCCGTGCTTCGACGCCGAACGCCACGCCGATGCCATCTTCAGCCCAAGGCGAAGTGATGCCCATAGTGCCGAGATCGCCTGTTACAGCAGCGCTGAACATGCTGGTTCGCGTGGAGCCGGCCAGGAAGCCAGGCGTCACAACATAGGCGAGTTGGCCCGCGGTCGGGCCCGCATCGTCGAATATGTCGAGCGGCACACAGCCTACGTCGTCATTGGCCGGATCCGCATCCACATTCACGCCGCACTGGCCGCCAATATTGATCAGCGCCCGGTTGACCCGGCTGAGCGAGACTTCGTTCAGGTAATTCTGCTGATACAGCATCGTGTGATAGACACCCGATACGTCATAGTTCCAGCCGTCCGTAATCTCCCCGCGTGCGCCGAGCACGAAGCGATAATGCGTGTGACGCAAATCGCTTTGGCGCGGAGAGCCGTTCACATTGCGGTGAGCCAGAGAGACCACGCAAATCGCTTGATTGCCCGGCGTCACGCCGTCCGGGTCAGGGCAGTTCTGCTGGATGCCGACCGTAGCGTCGACGAGCGCGCCAACGCAATCACCCGCATTGGTCGCCTCGTTACAGCCAGCCGTCGCTGGATCGTCGCCCGCCGCCATGACGGTGTTGATCGCTTCGTCGCGATCGAGAATGAGATCGCCATCCGCATCGGGATCGCCCGGATCGTAGAGATCAACCAGCGTATCGGCGTCACACATGAACGCCACTTCGGCGGCCGACAGGAACGGATTGTCGCAATTGACAGCGTAGAAACCATTCAACGTCCCGAGGCCCGAGCCACGGAAGAGGCCGGACGGCGCGATCTGAGCGACGGAACGATCGTCCATGAACATGGTTTCGGCATAGAGCTCAACATGCGGATTGAGCTCGTAACGCGCGAACGCACCGCCAGAATAACGCTCATCCGGACGTTGGAAGTAATTATCCGGCGCGAAATTGAACGGCAACGCCGCCCCGGGGACGATGGCGCCGCCCGCTCCGACCTGACGGCCCGGGCCGATTTCCGTCACGCCTTGGAAGTTCACCAAGCCGATGATCGTTTCTGTGTTGCTAACGGCCTGGATGCGGGTTGGGAACGTCGTGCTCGACCCGCCGCAGTTGAACTCATCGTCCAGGAACGGGCTGCTCGTATCACCATCTTCGTTGGCCGAAGGCGTGCCGCCTGAATTGAACGTGCAGGCGCTGAATGCGCGGCTGCCCTGGCGGATGGCGTTGATGTTCCGATAATCCAAATAGGCCGTGACGTTGCCGCGGCCGTCTTCCGTATTGGCCCCGAACACCGCCGTGACGTTCCACGATTCACCATCGACCTGATTGTCATCCGGCACTTGATAAAAGCGCGGTGCAACCGAAGCGCGCTCCGCGAGGCTGCGGAAATCGCCGCCCGTTTCATCGTTGGACGTGTCGGTTTGATAAAAGCTGTAGCCAGCGTCTAACCGCACGCCTTCAAAATCATCTTGCATGATGAAGTTGACAACGCCGGCGACGGCGTCCGCGCCATAAACTGCGGAGGCGCCGCCCGTCAGCACTTCGATCCGCTCAACCAGCGCGCTCGGGATGAGGTTCAAGTCAGGCGCGTAGCCCGACCCGGCCGCCGGGTCGCCCGCCGTCATGCGGCGGCCGTTGAGAAGGACCAAAGTCCGATTGGAGCCCAGGCCGCGCAAGTCGACCGTGGCCGTGCCGGACGCGCCGTTCGACACTGAGCCATCTTGGCCAGGCAGCGTCTGGGGCAATTCGTTGAGCATGTCTTCGATGCGGGTGATGCCGCGCGTCGCGATCTCTTCCGCGCCAACCTGTGTGACCGGGCTCACGCTTTGCAAATTCGGCTGCGGAATCCGCGAACCCGTGACGACGATCTCCTCATCACCGGAGTCTTGCGCCATCGCCGGCCCCGCAAAGCCCGCGACCGCCGCGCCCGCCATGATCGTGCCCGCCAGCAGGCGGTCTTTCTTTGAGAACCAGCTCTTCACGAAAACCTCCAAGTCGAAAACCCTAGCGCCAAACTTCTACCCCTGCTCCCAGCCCCCGTCTCATGCGGAGCGTGCCGTCAGCCCTGAGTGTCAAGCGCGCGAGAACCCTCACTCTCGCCGTACCGCGGACCTTGAACCGAGTGAAAGAGTCAGATCAAGCGGCGGATGGCGGCATGGTTAAGGTCGCGGCGAAACTGTGACGCAAAAGACGCAATTAGGGCGAGTTGGGTGAGCGCTCGTCGCGCAATTCCGCTAGTTCGTCGACGTTGGGCGGCCGGACGCTCGCGGCATTCATTCGGATCGGATCGAAAACCAACGCGCCCGATGGATATCTTCGACATTGTCCGCGAAACCGGCCAGCCGCGGATGAACAAGATTGCGCGATGCACCGAACGTAAGGGGAACGACGGCGAAATCCCGCAGCGCCATACGTTCCGCAAGGGCCATCATGCCGGCCCGACGGACGGAATTGAGTTCACGGTCGGACGCGTCAAGCAGATCGTTGAACGCCGAAGACTCAAAACCTGAATAGTTCTGCGCGCCAGTTCGCGAATCGAACAAGTAGAGAAAATTCCGGGCGTCATTGAAATCCGCCAGCCACGTCGCCGTGGCCGCCTGGAAATCGTGCGCGCGCAACGTTGCGTAGAAAATTTGCCCTTCCAGCGGGCGCAGCCGAACCTCGACCCACGGCGCGATGGCGCGGCAATCAGCCTGGATCACAATGGCCAGCCGCGGCGAATCATCTCCGGTTCCGTGCGTGAGCTCGAAGCGCAGCGGCCGCTCCGGCCCATAACCGGCCCGCGCCAGCAACGCGCGCGCGGCGGCTTGGCGTGTGCGCATCGGTGTGGAGACGAAGTCCTGAATTGACTCATCGGGATAGTCCGCAACGCCAAACGGTATGAAGCGCGGCGCTGGCGTCTCTCCCGTTCGATAGATTTCCTGGGCGATGAAATTGCGGTCGATGACGAGCGAGATCGCCTCGCGCACGCGGGGATCGTCAAACGGCGGGCGGCGGCGGTTGAGCGGCATGTACCGCACCAACATTTGCGGGGCCGTGCGCACATAGTCCGGCATGGTCCGGCGCAACTGATCGATCTGGTTGGCCGCGAAGGTGATCGACCAGCCAAGCTCGCCGCTTTGCACGCGCCGCGCAGCCGCGGCCGGATCGGATGTCGGATAGTAATAGATGTCATTGAGCGCGACGTTGGCTGCGTCGTAAAATGCAGCGTTCTTGCTGATCCGGATCAGCGCGTTCGACCACCATTTGACCAGACGGAACGGCCCGTTCGACACCAAGAGGCGCGGCCGTATCCAGTCTTCGCCAAGCGCCATGATGCGATGGCGCGGCACCGGATAAGCCGTATTGTGGCGCAGAAGGCTCGGCAGATACGGCGCGGGATATTGCAGGCGAATTTCTAGCGTGCGCGCATCCAGCGCCCGCACGCCGATCCGTTCGACGGGCGTCTCACCCGCCTTGGCCGCGCGCGCATTGAGGATCGGATAAAGGATCGCCGCGTATTCCGCGATCGTATCAGGATCGAGAATGCGCCGAAAACTGAACTCAAAATCATGCGCGGTGAGCGGCGCGCCGTCGGACCATGCGGCTTCCCGCAGGTGAAAGCGCCAAGTCAGCCCGTCTTCGCTGGTCTCCCAGCGCCGCGCCATGCCGGGTATCGCGCGGCCACGCGGATCCTCGGCGACCAAGCCGACGAATAGACCCGAAACGATGTTCGATTCCCAGCTGGACACAGCCTTGTGCGGATCGAGCGTGAATGGTTCATAGGTGTTGCCGACATCAAGCACGCCGCGCGCGGTGTCGAGGCCAATGATCGGCGCCGCGCACCCTGCAAGCGCCCCCGTCCCGCCGATCAGCACGTCCCGCCGCGCAATGCCCATCGCGTCATAATGCACGTGGAGCCTGCGAACTGCGACTCCTGAAATCGCCTCTAAACGTCCCGGATGCCAAACCACCGCGCGCGGTGGATGTCTTCGACATTGTCCTGATAGCCTGTGAGCGCGGGGTGGACGAGGTTGCGGGTCACGCCAAACACGTTGCAGACGAGCGGCGCGTCATTGAGCATCAATTGTTCGGCGTCCCGCATCATTTCCGCCCGGCGCGTCAAATCTCGCTCGCGGTCAGAAGCAGCGACCAGTCGATCGTATTCCGGGTTTGAATAGCCCGAATAATTCTGCGGGCCGGTGCGCGTCTCGCACAGGAACAGATAATTCTTCGGATCGTTGAAATCGGCCACCCAGCCGCCATCGCCGGCCTGAAAATTCTTGGCGCGTAGATTGGCGTAGTGGATTTGCGTTTCGACGCCCGCGAGCCGCACACGCACCCAGGGCGCGATCTCGCTCCAATCGGCCTGCACCACGACCGCGACGCGCGGATTGGCGCCCGTGTTGCGGTGCTCGAAGGTGAAATCGAGCGGATTGTTGGGCCCGAAGCCGGCCTCCTGCAGCAGGCGCCGGGCCTCCTCCCGCCGCTGCGCAAGCGCCATGCCCGCCCACGGATAGCGCGCGCCGGGCAAATAATTGGCCAGGCCCGGCGGCACGAAGCTGTAGGCCGGCACTTCACCGGTGCGGTAAATCTCCTCGGCCATGAATTCGCGGTTGAGCGACATGGCGAGCGCGCGGCGCACGCGCGCATCGTTGAACGGCGCGCGCGTCGTATTGAGCGAGAAATATTGCACGAGCATATAGGGAGAAACGCGCACATAGCCCGGCATTTCGACGCGCAATTCCGCCACCTGGTTGGAGGGAAAATCGGTCGCCCAGCCACGTTCGCCGGCGGCGACGCCGCGCGCGCCCACATTTGTATCCGTGGTCGGATAGAAGAAGAGCTCGCGAAACGCGACATTGTCCGCGTCATAAAAAGCGGGGTTATGCTCCAAGTGAACGATGTAATTCGACCACCATTTGATCAACGTAAAAGGCCCATTGACGACGATGTTCTCTGGCGCGGTCCAATCCGCGCCATGGCGCTCCACCACGTGACGCGGCACGCAATAAGCGGTGTAGTGCTTCAGCAGCGAGGGCAGATACGCGGCCGGATATTCAAGATCGATCGCCAGCGTGCGATCGTCGATCGCGCGCACGCCCAGCTGCGTGAGGTCGGTGATCTGGCCGCTATTGATCGCCTCGGCGTTCTTGATGGCGAATTGCACGGCCGCGTATTCGCTGAGCGAGGCTGGATCGAGGAGGCGCCGAAACGCGAACACGAAATCATGGGCCGTCACCGGCGTTCCGTCCGACCAATTGGCTTGGCGTAGATGGAACGTCCAGGTGAGCCCGTCCTCGCTCGTCTCCCAGCGCAGCGCCATGCCGGGCACCGGCTGGGCGCGCTCGTCCTCCGTGGTGAGGCCGACGAACAGGTTGCCGATGATGTTGTTCTCCCACACGCCCGAGGCCTTGTGGGGATCGAGCGAGAGCGGCTCGCCCTGATTGGAGATATCGAGCGAGCGTCGGGTCCGGTCGAGACCATTGATCTGCGCGCTGGCGCAGCCCGCGAGCCCCGCGGCGGCGGATGCGCCGGCGGCGCCCTTGAGGAGCCCTCTGCGGCTGGTCCAGAACGCCATGCCATTTCTCCGATCTGCAGGCGCCCCCTGGGCGCGTCCGACTCCCTATCCTAGAGTAGTCGCCGCGCCGAGGGGAGAAACACATGCGGTCATTGGTCTTTGTTTTGTGCGTGTTGGCCGCTGGGCCCGCGCTGGCGCAAGGTCGCCCCCAACCGACGCTTCCGTCCGAGGGGCCCGACATCCTCAACGGCGTCTACGCTTGCCGGGACATCGCGGAGGATGCGGCGCGCCTGGCGTGCTTTGACGGCGCAGTGGGGCGCTTGCGCGAAGCGCAGACACAAGGGAATTTCGCAGCCGTGGATCGCGGACAAGTGCAGGAAGTTCAACGAGAGGGTTTCGGCTTTAATATCGGCGGCCTCACGCGCCTCTTACCGCGTCTTGGCGGCGGCGACGCGCAGTCCGATGATTTGGAGTCGGTGGAGGTTGTGGTCGAACGTGTGGTCGAGCGCGCAAACGGTTATCACGCCTTCGTGATGACCAATGGCGCCGTGTGGGTTCAAGTCGTGGCCGAGCGCGCGCGCAATGTCCGGCCCGGCCAGACGGTACGCATCCGGCGTGCGGCGGTGGGCAGCTACATGCTTTCGCCCGGCGCGGGCTCGGCGCATCGCGTGCGCCGGGAGCAGTGATCACCGTTCCTTTGGATCGAGCGCGTCGCGCAGGCCGTCGCCGAGGAAATTGAGCGCCAGCAGCGTCGTCAGCATAGTCACGGCCGGCGCGATCAGCAGCCAGGACGAGGCCTCCATCTCGCGTGCGCCGCGCGAGATGAGAAGGCCCAGCGAGGTCAGCGGCTCCTGCACGCCGAGGCCCAGGAAAGAAAGAAAGCTCTCCGCCAGGATGATCACCGGCACGTTGAGCGTCGCGAACACCACGACCGGCCCCAGCACGTTCGGCACGATGTGACGGAACACGATCTCCAGTGGCGATGCGCCCGACGCACGCGCCGCCTCGACGAATTCCTTGTTGCGCAGCGCGATGGTCTGCCCGCGCACGATGCGGCTCATGGTCAGCCACTCCACCGCACCGATGGCCATGAAGATGAGGATGATGTTGCGCTCGGGCACGATCGTCATCAGTACGATGACGAAGAAAATGAACGGAATCGAATAAAGCACATCGACAAAGCGCATCATCAGATTATCGACAGCGCCGCCGAGAAAGCCGGCCACGGCGCCATAGATGAGCCCAATGGTTAGCGCCACAGCGGTGGCCGCCGCGCCGACGAGCAGCGAGATGCGCAAGCCGAACAGCAGCCGCGCGACCATGTCGCGCCCTTCGGTATCCGTACCGAGCAAATGCCAATTGGCGAACGTTGGCGGAATGGCGACGCTCTCGCGAAAAATCGTATCGACGTTATGAACCCAGAGCATCGGGCCAAACGCCGCCAGCACGACAAGCACGCCGACGACCCAAAGACTCACGACCGCCGCCGGATTGCGCATCAGGCGCCGGCGCGCATCATCCCACAGCGAGCGGCCCTTGACCGCCGCGCGCGCATTTTCATTGGTCAAAGCCGTGTCTGTCATGTTGAGCGCCGTGAGCGAGGATCGAAGACGCCGTAAAGCAGATCCGCGATCAGGTTCATGAGGATAATCAAGCTGGCGTAGAGAATGACCACGCCCATCACCAGCGTGTAGTCACGCTGTAGCGCGCCGGTGATGAATTGGCGGCCCAGGCCCGGCAATTGAAACACGGTTTCGATGATGAAGGAGCCGGTGAGCACGCCGGCGATCGCCGGGCCGAGATAGGAAATGATCGGCAGCAGCGCGACCGGCATGGCGTGGCGCCAGATCACTTGCGACTCGGGCAGGCCCTTGGCGCGCGCGGTGCGGATCGAATTGGAGCGCAGCGCCTCGATCATGCTGGCGCGCATCAAACGTGAGATGATGGCGATCTGCGGCAGCGCCAGCGTCACCACCGGCAAGAAGAGATGCGGGATCGAATATTCGTCGCGCGCAAGCCCGGCGGTCGGCAGCCAATGCAGGGTGACGCCGAATGTGAGCGACAGGATCGGCCCCATAACAAGCGGCGGCAGACATACGCCCAGCACCGCCAGCGCCATCACCAAATAATCCTGCGGCCTGTTCTGCCTCAACGCCGCAAGCACACCCAAGGTGCAACCGATCAGCAAGGCCAGCGTAATGGCCGATACGCCAAGGATGGCGCTGGTGGGAAAGCCCTCGGCGATAATGTCGGCGACGTCCTTGTCCTTGTACTTCATGGACGGGCCAAGATCGCCTTGCAGGAGATCGCCAAGATAAAGCGCCAATTGCTCCCCGACGGGCCGATCCAGATGATATTCAGCCTGCAGGCGCCGCTCGATCTCCGGCGGCAATTGCCGCTCGCGATCGAACGGGCCGCCGGGCGCGGAATGCATCAGGAAAAACGCCGCCGTGATGATGACGAGCAGGGTCGGGACGGCGATGAGCAGCCGGCGGGCGGCTTGGGCGAGCATGAGCGGCACCATTTCTCCGCCCAGCGGGCGCGTTCGGCGGCATGCTTTTCTTTACGCGGCGGTCATGTCAACGTCGAAGCGCAATGGCGCGCGCGCCGCGCGACGGATGGCGGGCCGCTGCCTGTGAGCAAATTCATTCACGTCACCCCGGATTTCGCGGTCGCGCCGCAACTGTCCGCGCAGGATTTCGCGGCGGCCGCCGCCGCCGGGTTCCGCACAATCGTCAACAACCGCCCCGATGGCGAGGCGCCTGGCCAAATTTCTAGCCTCGCCGCCCGCGTGGCCGCTGAGGCCGAGGGGCTTGCCTATGTCGATTTACCGTTCGCCGGCCCGCCCACGCCCGAGCGCATTACCGCGATGGCGGCCGCACTGGCCGGGGCGGACCGCCCAGTCCTAGCCTATTGCCGTTCCGGGACTCGCTCAATCAGTCTGTGGGCTCTGGCGGCGGTCCGATCCGGTGCGCTTGGACCCGATGACGCACTCGCGGCGGCGCGCGCGGCGGGTTATGACCTCACGGGGCTGGCGCCCCGCCTGGCTCACGCCGCGCGGGGTTGAGCAATGGCGGCTGGACTGGGCGGCGGCGCGATCCGCGCCAGAAGCGAAGCGCCGGCGATCTTAACGATGACGATGAGCACCAGCGCGAGGCAGATCATGCGTATGCGCTCCGCCACGAAGGTGAGCAGGGTGAAGGCGCGCTTGGCCATGGGCGGCGGCGGTGCAAAACCCGCGCCGCGCTCAGGATATTGTTCACCATGAGCATCGAGGCCCCCACCCCGCTGCCGCCGCGCGGACGCCTTTGGCTGCACGAATTCTCCGTCGGCCCGTCCGGCGTTTTCTATCGAAAAACCGGCGCGCGGGTCGCCCTCAACCGATCGCTCGCGCAGGAGTTCTGGGCCTGGCTCAAATTCTACTTCAGGGTGCATAAAGAGGCCGGCCGGCTCGCGCCGGACTTTGCCATGGCCTTCACGCCCGATCGCGGCCGCCCCTGGTATCTCATCTGGCCGGTCATGAAGCTGGCGGGTGGGCGCATGACGCATCGGGCCGGCGAGGCCGACGCGATCATGCATTTCGAGGACGCGACCTATTCACCGAGCGCGCCCCCGGCGGCCAAGCCGGGCGCGCGACTCCTCAATTTCGGCTGCCCGGATGTATCCAAGGGGCGGATCGCGGCCGCGTTCGAGGCGGCTTTCGGCTACCCCCTGGCGCTCGATCCCACGCGGCATGTTGGACCGGCCGTTGAAAAATCAGAGCTAAATGGCGTGCATGATGGGCGCATCGTCACCTGCCCCACGCCAGCGCTGCCGGGCCGCGTCTATCAGCGCCTTGTCGATAATCAACGCGGGGACCTCGTCGAGGATTATCGTTGCCCAACGATTGGCGGAGTTCCGATCTGTGTGTTCGTGAAGCGTCGGCGCGTAACGCAGCGCTTCGCCAACGCGAATGTGGAAGTGGAGTTGCGGAGCGTCGAGGACGTGTTCAACGCCGAGGAAGTTGAGCGGATCGGCGCGTTCGCGCGCAGCATCGGCCTTGACTGGGGCGGATTGGACGTGCTCCGAGACGGGCCAGAGGGACGTATATACATCGTGGACGCCAACAAGACGGATATGGGCCCGCCCACGGCGCTGCCCTTGGCCGACAAGCTCGCCGCCACGCGTCTGTTGGCGCGCGCGCTGCGCGCCCACCTCGGCTTCACCGATAGCGCGCGAGCCCGCTGATGGCTGACATCCCCTTCGTGCGCGAGATGGACTTCGCCTATGGCGAACCGCAACAGGTGAGCCCGCTCATCCGCCGTGTCGTCGCCGCCAATCCCGGCCCGTTCACCTATCGCGGCACCGGCGTCTACATCGTCGGGCGCGGCGATGTGGCGGTGATCGATCCAGGCCCATCGCAGGAAGGCCATCACGATATTTTGCTCAAGGCGCTGGCGGGCGAGCGCGTTACGCACATTTTCGTCACGCACGGCCACATGGATCATTCGCCGGCCGCGCGTCCGCTCGCGGCGGCGACCGGCGCCGTGATCTACGCCTGCGGCGAGCCCGTGAAGCCGACCGATTCCGAAGTGCGCATGGAGGCGGGCGACGATCTCTCCTTCCGCCCAGATATCGCAATCGAGGATGGCCAGGTGTTCACCGGCCCGGGCTGGACCATCGAAGCCGTGGCTACGCCCGGCCACACCTCGCACCACATGGCCTATGCGCTGCGCGAGGAAAACGCCCTCTTCCCCGGCGATCACATCATGGGCTGGTCAACCACCGTGATCTCACCGCCGGATGGCGACATGAGCGCCTATCTTGATAGCCTCTATAAAGTGCGTGACCGTGACTTTGACGTCCTGTGGCCAACGCACGGGCCGCCGGTTCGCAATGTGCGCCCCTTCATCGACGCCTACATCGCGCACCGCCTGGAGCGCGAGGATCAGATCCGCGCGCAGCTGCGCGCCGGGCGCGCGCGCATAAAGGAGATGGTGCCGATCATGTACGCGAACGTGGACGCGCGCCTGCATCCGGCCGCGTGCCATTCCGTGCTGGCGCACATGATCCGCCTCGTCAGCCTCGGCGAAGTGCGCTGCGAGGGTCTGCCCGGTGTTGACGCGGAGTTCAGGCTGGCGGCCTAACCTCCCGCCAACTCATCGCGGAATGCGCGAATGCGCGCGGCGTTGGCGCCCAAATCGCTCAGCCCCACGCGGGAGACGGAGCGCACATCCACCACCGACCCTGCGGGCGCGGCCGAGACGCGCACCACGATGTCGTCGGTAAATCCATACCAGAAACTGCGCACATCGGCTTCGATGACGCCCGCGTCCCGGTTCTCGGTGGTGATGGTCCAGCCCAGCGCGCGCGCGGCGGCGAGCGCGCGATCGAACGCCTGCTGCGGCGCAAGCGTCAGCGCGATTGGCTGGATATCGCCATAAGCGGCACGCTGCGCGGCTGCGACTTCCGGCGTCGACACCACATCGTTCATGGCATGGGACGCCGCGCGCGCTTCAAGCAGAGCGGGCGAAAATTGCGGCGGATTGGCGAGGTCCGTCGAAATGTCATGAATGGGAGGGATCGATTGCGCCCGGGCGCGCACATAAAGCCCATAGCCCAAACCAAGCGCCGGAATAAGCAGCGCCACGAGCGCGCTGCGCCAGCCGGCGCGCGGCTTGACGAAGATCGCCAGCAGCAGCGCGATCAGCGCCAGAACCGCCACGCCCAGGATGATCGGCGCGCCGAGCCGAAACGTCATCAGGCCGAAGCCGATGCGCCAATCGAGGAGGCCAAAGCGCGTGCCGAGCGCGGCCACGAGAAAATAGACCGGCAGCAGCAGCGCCAGGATCAGCGCCGCGCGCGTCAGGAAAGTACGTAGCCCCGCCATGTCCCGCCTCTATTCCGCCGCCTGCGCGCTCGGCAGCACGTATTCCTTGAAGAGCCCGCGCAACGCCAATTTGTTGATCTTGCCCGTGGCGCCAAGCGGAATCTTCTCGATGAAGACGACATCGTCCGGCGTCCACCATTTGGCGATTTTACCTTCGAGATGGGCGAGCACCTGCTCCTTGGTGGGCGAAGCGCCCGCCGCCGCCTCGATGATGAGCAGCGGGCGCTCATCCCATTTCGGATGCGCCACGCCGATCACCGCCGCGCAAGCGACGCCCGAAGCGCCCATGGCGATGTTCTCGATGTCGATGGAGGAAATCCACTCGCCGCCGGATTTGATCACGTCCTTGGAGCGATCGGTGATTTGCATGTAGCCGTCGCCGTCGAGCGTGGCGACATCGCCCGTATCGAAGAAACCATCCGCTTCGAGCGCGGTTCCGTCCGCGCGGCGCGCGCCTTCGTTCTTGAAATAGGATTTAGCCACTGCGGGCCCCTTGACCACGAGGCGCCCAAATGTCTTGCCGTCGCGCGGCAGCTCCTTGCCTTCATCGTCGACGATCTTGATCTCCACGGTGAACAGCGCGCGGCCCTGCTTAAGCTTGAGGCGCATGCGCTCATCGATGGGCGCCTTCTTGTGCTTGGGCAGCAGCGCGCCCAGCGTGCCGATCGGGCTCATCTCCGTCATGCCCCAGGCGTGAATGACATCGACGCCGTAATCGACCTCGAAGGCGCGCAGCACTTTTTCGGGCACGGCCGAGCCGCCGATGGCGACGCGCTTCAGCGTGGAGAGTTTCTTGTTATTTTCCTGCAGGAATTGCAGCAGCATGAGCCACACGGTCGGCACCGCCGCCGTCATCGTCACGCCTTCGCTTTCCAGCAATTCGTAGACGCTTTGCCCGTCGAGCTTGGCGCCTGGATTGACGATCTTGGCTCCCGCCATGGGCGCGACGAACGCGATCGCCCAGGCGTTGGCGTGGAACATCGGCACGACGGGCATGACCACGTCCTCGGCGCAAATGCCGAAGCAATCGGGCTGATTGGCCGCCAGCGCGTGCAACACGTTTGAACGGTGAGAATAAACGACGCCCTTTGGATCGCCCGTCGTGCCGGACGTGTAGCAGATGCCGGCGGCGGTGTTTTCTTCAAAATCGCCCCAGCGCACGCCGAGCGGGCGCCCGGCGATAAAATCCTCATAGCACAAGGCGCCCGGCAAGCTGGTCTGCGGCATGTGCGCGGCGTCGGTAAGGATCACAAAGGCTTTGACGGTCTTCAGCTCGCCCGCGATCTTTTCGATCAGCGGCACGAAGGTGAGGTCAAGAAAGAGGATTTTGTCTTCCGCATGGTTCATGATCCAGGCGATTTGCTCCGGGAAGAGCCGCGGATTGACCGTGTGCAGCACCGCGCCCATGCACGAAGTTCCGTACCAGACCTCGAGATGGCGCCAGGAATTCCAGGCGAGCGTCGCCACCCGGTCTCCCGGCGCGATCCCGTTTTGCCAGAGCGCGTGGGAGACCTGTTTGGCGCGGTCATGCAGCGCGGCGTAGGTGGTGCGATGGATCGGCCCCTCGACGCTGCGGGTGACCACTTCCGCATCGGGGAAGTTCACCCGCGCGTGATCGATGATCTTATCGAGCGTAAGCCCCCAATCCTGCATGCCGCCGAGCATTTCGTTTCTCCCTGGCGGAGCGCGTGCGCGCGCGCCCATCTAGTGTGATGTTACCAATGCAATGGCGCTAAGGGTAGAGCCGCCGCTTCTCCCACGCCGCGGCCACATCGGCGCGGTGGAATTGCAGCCGGTCATGCAGGCGGAAGGGCCGGTCGCGCCAGAATTCGATCTCGACCGGCAGGACGCGCCAACCGATCCAATGGGGCGGGCGCGGGATCTCGCCCAGGCCGAACTTCAAAGCAAATTCCGCAATGCGCTTTTCCAAAGCAAGGCGATCTTCAAGTGGCTTTGACTGCGTTGAAGCCCACGCGCCGAGCCGCGCGCCGCGATCACGCGTGGCGAAATAGGCGTCGGCCTCGGCCGCGCTCACCACTTCGATCCGCCCGCGCACGCGCACCTGGCGGCGCAGGCTTTTCCAGTGAAACACCAAAGCCGCCTTCGGATTGGCGGTGAGCTCCCCGCCCTTGGCGCTCTCGGCGTTCGAATAGAACACAAAGCCGCGCGCATCGACGCCTTTCAGAAGCACCATGCGCGCATCGGGAAGCCCCGCCTCATCGACCGTGGCCAGCGTCATGGCGTTGGCGTCGTTCGGCTCCTTCGCGCGCGCCTCCTTGAGCCAGGCCTCGAACAGCAGGATCGGTTCGCGTTCCGCGAAGAACGCCGCATCGTCTGGCGGGGCCGGCGCATTTGGATCATAGCGTGGCGAAGGGGGGATGAGATCGCTCATAATGAGCGCACGAAGGGAAATTGCGGCGCGGCGCGCTCAAGGAATTTTGGATCGGCGGTGATCAAATCCACGCCGAGTTTTTCAGCGCAGGCGATGTAGAGGCAATCCTGCAGCGGGTGCTTTAGCGCGATCGCGATTTCGGACGCACGCGGCAGCAGCGCGATATCGTCGATGAGCACGATGGCCGTTGAGCCGAACAGATCGCGCGCCTCAGCCAATCGCAATTCCGCCTGCGCCTCCGGCAATTCCCCAACACGATGGCGCCGCGTAATCGCGGCCGCGATTTCCACGGCGATCAGCGCGGGCGCGGCTACCGATGCGCCGCCCTCTAGAATATCCGTGGCCTTGTCCGCGCCGGCTTCGGTCAGAAACCATTTGGCCGCGACGGATGCATCCAGGACGATTTGGCTGCTCACCCCCGCGTGTCCCGGTCTTCGCGAATGCCCGGCCAGCTTTCCGGCAATTCACCGTACTTGGCGCGGAACTCCTCATGCTGACGCCGCAGCCGTTCCGCGATCGCCTTGCGCTGCTCCACGAGATGGTCGGCCAGGGCGCGGCGCAGCCGCTCCTCCAGGCTCACCCCTTCCAATTCGGCGGCGCGCCGATAGGCGTCATAGACTTGATCATCCAGATTGCGGATTTTGACGTCAGCCATAAGCACACTTTACCACATAGCTCTGTTGGGGTCACGCCCCCATGCCCCCATTGCCGCAGCGGGCGACACATGAGACAGTGATACGCGCTCATGTCCCACAACACGTTCGGCCACCTCTTCCGCGTCACCACTTGGGGCGAGAGCCACGGCCCCGCGCTTGGCTGCGTGATTGACGGCTGCCCGCCGGGCCTGTCCTTGACCGCCGCTGACATCCAGCACTGGCTGGACCGGCGCCGCCCGGGGACCAGCCGCTTCGTCACTCAGCGCGCCGAGCCGGACGCTGTCAAAATCCTCTCCGGCGTGTTCGAGGACGAACGAACGGCTGCGGAATTTGGCGGCCCGGTCACCACCGGAACGCCGATTTCGCTTCTCATCGAAAATGTCGACGCACGCTCCAAGGACTATGCCGAGACACGCGATCTGTTCCGCCCTGGCCACGCCGATTACACATACCAGGCCAAGTACGGCGTGCGCGATTATCGCGGCGGCGGGCGCAGTTCGGCGCGGGAAACGGCCGCGCGCGTCGCGGCCGGCGCAGTGGCGCGCAAAGTGCTGCCGGGCGTGATCATCCGCGCCGCGCTGGTGCGGATCGGCGCCATCGCCATAGATCGCGCGCGCTGGGACTGGGCGGAGGTTGAGCGCAATCCGTTTTGGGCGCCGGACGCGGACATCGTACCGCGCTGGGAGGAATTTCTGGACGCAGCGCGCAAGGCGGGCTCAAGCGCCGGCGCCATCGTGGAGGTGCACGCCGAGCATGTTCCCGCCGGTCTCGGCGCACCACTCTATGCCAAGCTCGACGCCGACCTCGCCGGCGCCCTGATGAGTATCAACGCGGTCAAGGGCGTCGAGATCGGCGCGGGCTTTGCCGCCGCAGTGCTCTCGGGCGAGGACAATGCGGACGAAATGCGCGCGGGCAATGAAGCGCCGCGCTTTTTGTCCAACAATGCCGGCGGCATTCTCGGCGGCATTTCAACGGGCCAGCCGATCGTCGCGCGCTTTGCGGTGAAGCCAACGTCTTCTATTCTCACGCCGCGCCAAACTGTATCGGCCGCCGGCGAGGAAGCCGACATTCAAACCAAGGGCCGCCACGATCCGTGCGTCGGCATCCGCGCCGCGCCGGTGGGCGAAGCCATGATGGCGTGCGTGCTCGCCGATCACCTGCTTCGCCATCGCGGACAAATGGGCGCTTGAGCCGTCTTGGTCAGCAATTGCCGACGGCCACGCCGTTTACGAACGAGCATTGCCCGTCGCTCATATAGTCGCCGAACGGCCCGCGATCATTTTGCCCCACATCGCCCCAGTGTTGCGGCTGCTGTGGAGGCGTTTGCGCATAAGGCGCTTGCGCATACGGATTTTGGCCGTACGGCGCTTGTTGCACAATCGGCGCTTGCGGCGCAGCGCCGCGATTGAGCGCGCCGCGCGGCGCCATATCGCCGACCCGCCCGAATGCGCCGCTCGCCGGATCGAACCAATAGGCGCCGTTTGGCACACGCCCGCCCGCCGCCGCGTCGAAATAAGCGATCTCCTGAGCGCCGAGACGCTGGCCGTTGACGACGATCTGACGCGCGCCCCCGCCGCCGAGGGCCAGAAGCAATACAAGGATGAACGCCGCGATGAGCCCGCCCGCGATCCAGCGTTGCGGGGGCGTCAGCGAATCGAACGCGGCGCGCACGCGCGACATCAGGTCCGCGCTCAAAGCGGTGGGTTGGGGTGCTTCACTCATCGCAGCCTCGCTTCACCGATGCTAGGCGACACTTTCGCTTCGCGCGCGCGCCAAGTCAAAACATGACATCGTGTTCACGCCTCACGCCCGCCGGCGCAGCCGCATCACCTTGGTGAGGAAAGCGAGTTCAACCTCCTCAAGATCGAAGCCCGCCGCATCGAACAGCGCAACGAAATCCTCGCCGAGATAGGAATTGAAATACGGCTCGTGAAAGCCGACCGGAAAATATTCAAGCATCTGGTCGAGATCGCAAACATCGCCGGTTTGCAGTGAATCGGCCAGCACCAGCACGCCGCCGGGCTTGATCACGCGCGCCAGCTCACGCGCCACATCCTCGCGCACGCGCGGCGGCAATTCATGGAAGAGATAGATGCACGTCGCCGCGTCAAAACACGCGCCATCCGAGGGAATGCTCTCGGCCTGGCCCGTCATCACCTCCGCGTGCGGCCAGGGCGCGAGGCGCCGGCGCGCCTCCTCCGCATAAGCGGGCGATAAATCAAGGCCGGTGACGTTGATCTTTGGATAGGCGTTCAGAATTTGCGTCAGAAACCGGCCCGTGCCGCACGCCACATCGATCAGCGCCACGCGCCGCTGATCCTTGCCGCGCAGCGCGCGCGCGAGCGAGCCGAGCGCGATGCGGCGCATCGCGTCCGCCGCGCCGCCGAACAGCACCTCCACTTGCGTGTCATAAAGTTTGGCGCTGTCGTCCGTCAGCCAACCGCCGGACTGGTAGTGGAAGTTCTGCAGATAATAGCTGGGATAACGCCCGCGTGCGTTCGTCTCGCGCACTTCGGCGCCCGCGCGCTGCAACCGGCGCGCATCCACATGCGGCAGATCACGAAAGAAGCGCGCGCTCTCCTTCAGCGCGGCGAACGCCGTCTCGAAGCCCGCGTCGCGCGGGGCGGGATAAAGCCCTTCTTCAATATTGGCGCGGTCCTTCGCGAACAGCGCCAGAAAGGCGCCGCGAATGCGCTGGGGATCGCCCGGCGCGGCTTGGGGTTCGAACTTCGGTTCGCCCGGGCGATTGAACGGCCCGCTCACGCGCCGCGCCACGAGATAATGGCCGAGATACCAGGCCACGCGCGCGCCCTGCGCGGCGGCGTAGCGCGCCCGGCCCAGCGTTTGTGAAAGCGACGCCATGGCGCCCTTATAGCGCGATCAGGCGCGCGTGCGAACATCATTGCGTGACCGCGTCGAGAATTCTGTCGCGAAAGCGCCTGAGCGGCGCGGGGCGATAGGCGCGGTTGGCCGCCCAGCGCAACCGCGCCGTCTCATGTACATCGTCGAACGTTCTCGGGCCGCGCCGCCAGCGCGCGCCGAGAAGATTAAGCACGCTCGCGGCGCGCGATTTGATCGGCCCGTTGATCGGATCGATCTCCGCACGGCACGCTGACAGCACCGAGCCCGGCTCGCGCGCGAACGCCAGCCCCGCCCGCTCGGCCCCCTCCAGCACCCAGAGCAGCGCGCAATTGGAAAGCGCGCGCGCCGGCCCGCCGCCGACCGCGCCATGATCGCCCGGAAACCACGCCTGCTCGACGCGCGGGGCGGCGTTCAAGGGATTGAGCGCGGCGAGGTTTGACCACAAAGCCGGCGTGAACGAGGCGCGCCGCTCATCGATGGCCACGGCATGGCGCGCGCCTTGCACGGCGCGCGACAAATCCGTGTCATGAAATTCGTAGCGGCGGTCCGCGCCCAACGCGAACGGCAGAAGACGCGGCACGCCGAGCGCGCCCACCGTATCCCACACGCCGACATAGCGGATGCGCAAATCGCACGGCGGCGGCGCATGGGCGGGATCGAGATTTGGCCAGGCCGCCGCATGCGCGCGGCGAAACTTCACGACGGCTTCGCTATCGGCGCTCTGCGTCTTGGCGCGATAGAGCTGCAGCGCGGCGCGGCCCTTATCTGCGTGTTCGCGCCGCAGCACGCCGCAACGGCGCACGAGGCCGGCAAGGCTGCGCACCGTGTAGGCGCCGCGCGAAAAGCCGAACAGGAAAATCTGGTCGCCCGGTTCATAATTGAGCGTCAAGAATTGATAGGCTTCGAGCAGGCGTTCATCGAGATCATCGCCCGTCATGCCGCGCCAGAGCGAGAGGTGGTCGAGGCCCGCGCCCACGCCCTCGTCGTAATAGACGATTTGGCTTATGCCATCGTCCGCGTGCGGCTTCACGGCGCGCGCGGTCAGGGCCACATTGGTGAGGTGATCGCCATAGAGGCGCTGCCAGGTGCCGTCGCAGCAGACAACGAGCCGCTTCATGCCGCCTTCCCCCACCCCGCGCAAACGCCGCCCAAAAATGGCCGCCCGCATGCGCCTGTTCGCCGCCCGCCGCCTCACCGAGGGCGAAATCGCCCTGGCCCGCGGCCTCTATGCCGGCGCGGTCGATGCGCGCGGCGTGCGCATCCTGCAATTGCCCCGATTCCTTGGCTTTGGCGCGATGGTTCCTCTGGGGCGCACCATTGTCTTCTCGAACTGGCGCGCGCCGCTCGATTTCGCGGCCCCGGAGGTGGAGCTGGGCGAACAGGCCTGGTTCATTCATGAACTCGCCCATGTCTGGCAGGCGCAGCGGGGCGATATCCTGGCCCTGGCCAAGCTGGGCGCGCTGGGCAAGCGGGCCTATCGGGTTCCGCCCGCGCTTGTGCTCGCGCGCATGAACATCGAGGCGCAAGCTGAGGTGGCGCGTTTTCTTTTCCTCGCGCGCGCCGGCAAGCCCGATCCCGCCGGCCCGCCGCCCGCCGAGCTTGAGCGCCTGTGGCGCGGCGAATGAGAGGCCGGGCCTCTCGCCAGGAATCTCTTCCATACCGTCCATGTGCAGACTAGGCGGATTGGCGCGCCGATGTGTGCGCCTTCACCCACCTCCCACCCATCCCCGGATTGGCGCGTGCGCGCCAAGTCCGGGGATGGGTGGGGAAAGAGTCGCTTTTAGTCGGAGCACATTCGTCGTGTGTGCGGCCCGCGCTTCGATAAGCTCAGCGCGACGTGGAACAGAACATCCACGCTGATATGCCAGCAAAATCCGCCCCGTCGCGCTGAGCTTGTCGAAGCGCGGAAGCTCGCGGAAAGCGGGAATTCACACAAAGATATCCGACCCGATCCGTCCACGGATAATATGGGGCTCCTCTTGCACGGGAGGTCGATTGGACGTCCGAGCCGAGCGATGCAAGAGGGC
>CADEEL010000018.1 GCA_902826335.1 uncultured Alphaproteobacteria bacterium | reverse complement strand
CGCCCTTGTCCTCAAGGGCCCCGTCTCACATCTGTCTGAGCCTGATCAGGCGGGGTTCGCTTGCGGCGCGCGTGGCCCTATAAGCAATTCAGCGGTTGTGCGCGGGAGTGAGACCATGCGGTGGGGTTTAGGCGTCAGCGGCGGCGCAATCGCCTTATGCGCGCTGGCGGCCTGCGCGACGGCGCCAACGGATGGGGCGGGGGATGGCGCACAATCGATCTCCCCCATCGTCGGCCGCTGGCGCCAGGTTCAGGCCGATTGCCCGGGCGCCGCGCCGATCCCGGAACTTATCTTTCGCGCCGATGGGCGTTTCGGCGTCACGTGGACGCCGTTCGAGACTTACCAGGATTATTGGGGCGGCTGGACCTATAACAGCAGCAGCGGCGCGCTGACGCTTAGCGTCGATGGCGGCAATTACATCCCCAGCGATGGGGTTCCCGCGGGCCGCGCGCACGTTGCGGACGATGTATTGACGTTCGAGACGCTTTCGCTCGGTTCGCCGCGCCCGGAAGTTGGCGCACGCTGTGATGCGCCGTTTAGGCGCTAGGTCGGATCGCCTCAAGCCTCGGTCGCATCAAATGGATTGCGCCCCTCCCCTTTTGAGGGGAGGGGGGCAGGGGGTGGGGTGCTCCTCACCGTTGCTAGCCCGGCCCTGACGCCTCGAAACGTCTTATTCTTCCGCGTGTTTGCTTTCAGTGCGCGCCAATCGATGTTCCAGCCACACCCCACCCCTTGATCCCCTCCCCTCGAAGGGGAGGGGCCGTGGCGAATTCTGCTTCGGTCGAACAAAATTAGGGCGTCGCGGCCTGGGTCAACGGCGGGGCGGGCGCGTCGGCGCGCTCGGCAAGCGCAATGGCTTGTTCGACGGCCGCGAGGTTCTGCGCCACACAACAGGCGTTGAGGAAGTGATCGCCGCCGGGCGCGACAATCAGCGGATGGCCGGTTTCACCCGCCAGACGTTCGGCCGCAGCCAGCGGCACGAAGGTGTCGCGATCACCGTGAATGAACACGACCGGGATGGTCAAGCCATCGAGCGCGGCGCGCACGGCCGGTAATTGCGGCCGCTGGGCGCGCACTTCGAGATAGGAATTGCGAAAATCGCGCGGCAGGAGCGGGCGCATGAAGCGGCCCACGGTGAGCAGGCGATCCGCCGTCGGCCCGCGTTCGCCAAAAAAGCCGGACACAAGCACAAGCGCGCCCACGCGCTCTGGATGGGCGGCGGCCAGCAGCGTCGCCACCGGGCCGCCAAAGCTCTGGCCCATCAGCACCACGCGCTGGCCGGGCGGGCCTTCGAGCACGGGCGCGATGGCCTCTGCCTGGCGGGCGATGTTTTCGACGGCGTGGTCCGGCTCGCTGCGTTCGAACCCTGGGCGGGTGACGACGATCATCTCCCGGTTTTCCGGCGCGGCGGCGAGCGTCGGCGCCCAGTAATCGGGCCAGGAGGGCGTGCCGGTGACGACGACGATGCGCCACGGCGCGTCGGGCCGCGCCGGCGTGCGCAGGGAATTGAGGCGCCAACCATCGGGACCGCCCTCGGTGAACGCGACGTGCTCCATGACGCCGGGCGGGTAATCCTCGGGCGTGGGGAAGCGTTCGCCGCCCTCATCCGGTGGGCTGGCGCACGCGGCGAGCGCGGCGGCGAGCAGGGCGAGCATGGATCGACGCACGGCGTTCCTCTCGTGTGGCCGGTCTCGACACTACGATCGCGGCGCCGGCGGCGTTGCAGCAGTGTCCTTGATATAGGTCAATGGCCAGGGGCGGCGGAGGGCCAGCATCCCGCAACCAACCTGCGGAAAGCCTCTGGGAGGTCAATGTGAACACGGCGGCAAGCGCTGAGGCCCAGCGACGGGTCCAGATATGGGATGCGCCGACGCGCATCTTTCACTGGGGCCTCGTCATCCTCATGCTGATCGCCTGGTTCACGGGCGAGGCGGAGGGGACGGGCGCAACCATTCACCGCATCGCGGGCGAAGCGATCGCCGGGCTGATCGTGTTCCGGGTGATCTGGGGCTTCGCGGGCGGCGAGCATGCGCGGTTCGCCGATTTCGCGGCCGGGCCGAACGCGATCCTGGCGCATATCGGCGATCTCTTCTCGAAAACGCCCCATCGACATCTCGGGCACAATCCGCTTGGCGGGCTCGCGGTGTTTCTGTTGCTGATCGTCAGCGCCGGCATTGTCGTCACCGGCCTGTTCGCCAGCGGGCATGAGAGTGCCGGCCCGTTCGCGGGGCGCGGGGGCCTCGATCTGGCGGAGGCGCATGAGCTTTTGTTCCGCGTGCTGCAGGGGCTGGTGGTTCTCCATCTGGTTGGCGTCGTTGTGGAGACGTGGCGTGCACGGGATCCGCTCGTGCCGGCGATGATCACGGGCGCAAAGCCGCGCCGCGCCGATGAGCCGGGCGTGGATGCGCGGCGCGCGCCGCTGCTTGTGGTCCTGATCGCGGCGATCGTCTCCATCGCGGTCGCGGGCGCTTTGATGGCGCAGCCGCCGGGCGCGACTCGGCCCGATGGACACGGCCACGATCACGCTTATGAGTCGGAGGAAGATTGAGGCGTCAGCGTATCTCAGCGAGAATGATCTGATCGTCCGGCGTCGCGCCGCCGCGCACGAAGCGGGGCGCGATGAAATCGTGGTGAAACGCCAGCACGTCTTCGCGTCGCGTGAAGCGGCGTTCGCCATAGGAGAGGGTTTCCGTGTGCGCTTCGAGCCACGCGCGCGCGTCCGGCGCGTCTTCGAACTCACGGGGATTGGAGATGAGGTGCAGGCCATCGGCCGCGCGCCAGGCGAAGGCGAAATTCGCGCCTGATCCCGGCCCGTCCTGCGGCAGGACGATGATGTAATCCTCTTCCGGGGTCTCCTGCACGGCGACGAACAGGACCGGCCTATCCTCGCCCGCGCCTTCCGCCGCGCCGGGCTCCTCGATGATGTAACCGCTTGGCGTTGCGCGGAAGCGCAGGCGCTCTATCTCGTCAACGTGCTCGGGATCGCGCATCTCGATGATCGCGCCATCGGCGATCGGGAAGACGGCTTCTTCCGGTGAAAACAAGGGCGTATCGGCGCTGAAGGCGCAGCCGGCGAGCGCGAGCGCGGCGGCGAGGATTGCAAGGCGCATGGTGATCTGCCTCCCAACGCGCCACGACGCGCGCGCATTGCGCCGGAAATTTGTCCCGACCTAGTGTGGCGAATCTGAAATTCGCCAGATCGAGATGGCGGGTGCGGAGCGAATTTCGGATTCACAGGCCACACTAGAATCATTGAATCTAGTGTCCTTTTTGAACCAGAAGTTCGCTCTTCGCATGATCCAGATGCGAGGGCGAACTTCGGGTTCAGGACACTAGCCGTCGAACAGCACGGAGATGGATTGCTCCTTGGCGATGCGGTCAATCGCTTCGGCCATGAGCGGCGCGACGGTGACGACGCGCACCTTTTTGGATTTGCCCTTGCGCGAGGCGGGATCGATGGAATCGGTCACCACCAATTCCTTCAGCGCGGATTTCTCCACGCGCTCGACCGCGCCATTGGAGAGCACGCCATGCGTGACATAGGCGGAGACGGAGGCCGCGCCTTCCTTCATCAGCGCCTCGGCGGCGTTGCAGAGCGTGCCGGCGCTGTCGACGATGTCATCCACCAGCACGCAGCGGCGGTTCTTCACGTCGCCGATGATGTTCATCACTTCCGAAACGCCGGCTTCCGGGCGGCGCTTATCGACGACGGCGAGATCGGCGCCGAAGCGATTGGCCAGCGCGCGCGCGCGGATGACGCCGCCGACGTCCGGCGAGATGATCATGAGATCGGAGAGATCGCCATAATGGGCGCGGATGTCGGTCTCCAGGATTGGCGTCGCGAAGAGATTATCGACCGGGATGTCGAAGAATCCCTGAATCTGGCCGGCGTGCAGCTCCAGCGTCAGCACGCGGTGCGCGCCGGCCGCGACGATGAGGTTGGCCACGAGCTTGGCGGAAATCGGCGTCCTGCCCCCCACTTTGCGATCCTGGCGCGCATAGCCGTAATAGGGGATGACGGCGGTGATCCGGCGCGCCGAGGCGCGGCGCAGCGCATCGATGCCGATCAGCAATTCCATCAAATGGTCGTTGGCCGGCGCGCTGGTGCTTTGCAGGATAAAGACATCCTCGCCGCGCACATTCTCATTGATGCGCACAAAGACTTCATTGTCCTTGAAGCGTTTGAACTCGGCCTCGGCGAGGCGGAAATCACCGTCCAAAAGCCCGGCGAGGTGGGCGGCGATGGCCCGCGCGAGGGTTTGATTCGCGTTGCCGCTGACAAGCTTCATGGATCCCGCACCCCTTAGGCCGGCTGCTTAGACGACGGGGCGAGTCGCGCAACACTTCGATGACAGGGCGGTGAAAGTTCCCGGGCGCCTGATGCGCAAAAGCGATGGGAGTGTCAGGGGGTGGGGCGTGCGCGCCCTTTTCGGATTGAGCCAACACCCATTCCCGGGGCGCCGCAAAGCGGCGATCGCGGGACCCATACGCGCAAACGTTCGTGGCTATCGGCCCCGGACTTGCGCTTCGCGCAATCCGGGGATGGGTGAGGACTGCGGTTTTTTGCAATTTTCAATCAATGCGAGGCGCGGCGTCATGGTGCGAGGCAAATCGCCGCGCAATTGCGGCCATAATCGCTCTGGCCCGCATGCACGGCGCGGCGATGGGAGAAGAGGGCGGTTTCGTCGGAATAGGTGTCGAGCGCCAGGATGTCGATGCGGTCAAGCTCGGCCCAGGTGAGGCGATGGGCGCAATAGGCGGGCAGGTCGAACTGGCGCTTGCCGTTGCGGCCGGGCTTGAAGAACGCGGCGTTCGCGGAATCGTCGGCCAGAAAGTCCGCCTCGAATTCGGGGCCCACTTCATAGCTTGGCTGGCGGATGCACGGCCCGATGGCGGCGACGATGCGTGTTTTGACGGCGCCAGCCTCCACCATCGCGGCGAGCGCCGCTTCAAGCACGCCGGCGCGCGCGCCCTTCCAGCCGGCGTGCGCTGCCGCGATGACGCCGGCGCGCGCATCGGCGAACAGAACTGGCGCGCAATCGGCGGTGAGCGCGGTGAGGGCGAGGCCCCGCCGCGTCGTCACCAGCGCGTCAGCCTGCGGGCGCGGGCCTTCCCACGGCGCATCGACGATCACGGCGCGCGCGGAATGAACTTGATGCAGGCTGAGCAGGTGATCGGCTTCAACGCCCATCGCGTTCGCGATGCGGGCGCGATTTTCTGCGACCGCCGATGAATCGTCTTGCGAACCGGGGCCGGCGTTGAGGTTCGCATAGAGCCCTGTGGAGACGCCGCCCTCGCGGCCGAAAAAGCCGTGGCGCACGTCTTCCAGCGCCGCGAGCGCGGCGGATTGAAAGCGCGGCGGGCCGCCCTCGCTTAGAAGCCGGCCGGCGCGGGCAGACTGGGAGAGGAAAGACATAGAACTTTGAACAGCACGCCCATTTCGTCGTCATGCGTCAAGCGGTGAAGATCGGCGGCGATGTCGCCCGCGCGATCCGGGTTGCGGCGCGCGAGGATGTCCGCGCGCGCTTCGACGCCAAGCGTTTTGAGCCACGCGCCTTGCGGAACCGGGCCGTGCGCTTGCAGGCCCGCCGCCTCGGCGAGGCGTGCGCACGCTGCAAAGTCGACATGCGCAGTCAAATCGCAAGCGCCGGGCGCGGCGAGGGGATCGACTTTTTCGTGGGCGTACATGGCCTGCAGCGTATCGCCCACGCCATCGCCGCCATAGTCGATGAGCAATGCGCGCCCGGGATAGGCCAAGAGATGCGCGGCGATGGCGTCGATTTCGGCGCCGAGGCCTGGGGCGTGTTCGAAGATCGCGCCGTTCGGCGCGTCACGCAGCGCTGCGGGAATGAGCGCGGGGCTCGGCAATGGCTCGCGCGCCAAACCGAACGTGAGCTCTGTGCGGTCTCCGCCGATGAGCCGCTCGCGCCAGGCGCCGTCGGCTTTCACGAATTGGCGAACGGGCAAGCAGTCCAGAAACTCATTGGCGACGATGAGGGCGGGGCCGGGTGGAACGTCCTTCAGCGCATCATGCCAGAGCGGCGCGCCTTTGAACGACGCCATCGCTTTGGCCTGGCGCGCGCGCAGCGAGGCGCTGGTTTCCACGAAATGGGAGCGCAGCGCCGATGCAAAGCCAGGCGCCACGCGCGCGGCGCGGCGAATGTCCGCCGCAAGCACGCCGCGCCCGGGGCCAAGCTCGATGAGGTTCACGGGATCGGGCGCGCCGAGCGCCGCCCATTCATGCGCGCACCAGGTGCCGACGATCTCGCCAAACATCTGCGACATCTCGGGCGCGGTGACGAAATCGCCGTCGAGCCCGATGCGCGGCGCGCACGCATAATAGCCGCCTTGGGGATCATAGAGCGCCGCCGCCATGAAGTGCGCGACGGTGATTGGCCCCGTGTGTGCGATTGTTTCGATGAGGCGCAGTTTTAAATTCGTGGAAGGGACCGGGCGCAATTTGTTCCTCGAACGCGGCGGCAGCACGCGATGGTCGCGTGTGCGTCTGCTGACATTTGCGGGGGTGAGCGCGCGCCCCTCCCCTTGAGGGGAGGGGATAAAGGGGTGGGGTGATTCTCCACCCGCGAGGCTTCGCGGCGACGCGCCTTTCGACTCCGTACTGTCTTGGGCGACGCCGCGCGCGCCAGGCTCGTTCGCGGCCTCATTCGCGTGCGGCTCACCCCACCCCCTGCCCCCTCCCCTGGAGGGGAGGGGGTGTGTTTCTTTCGTCGGCGACTCTCGCGGAAGCGCTGCGCGCACGGCGTCGAGGATGCGCTCCGGGTCGGTCCGATAAGGAAATCGAAGAATGCGCCAGCCTTTTTCCTCAATGTAGGTCTGGCGGGACTCTTCTTGTTGGCGGTGTTCTGGCCAGTTGTGAAACGGTCCGTCGATTTCAATCGCGATGCGTGCGCGCGCGATTGCGAAATCAACTTTGTAGCGACCGATTGGATGCTGGCGCCGAATGTGCACGCCTTCTTCGCGCAAGTTCCGCAGCGCTTTCCAAGCAGAAGCTTCAGCGGATGAGTGCGCGCGGACGCCGGTCACGCCGGTTGCGGCGCGCCCGCGCGCAAGGCGCGGCGGATGAACCAGGCGCCCAACAAAATCATCGGCAGCGAGAGCAGGAAGCCCATCGTGATGTAGCCGCGCAAAATGTCGGGCAGGAAAGCGTCCGGCTCACGCGCGAACACTTCAACGAGCGTGCGCGCCACGCCATAGCCGACGAGGAAGACGCCGGTGGCCAGGCCCGGGCGCTTGAACGCCGCGTGGCGATGGGTGGCGATGCGCACGACGATGAACAGCACGACGCCTTCGAGCACGCATTCATAAAGCTGGCTCGGATGGCGCGGCAGGGAATCGGCGCCTGGAAACACCATGCCCCAGGGCAGGTCGGTCGGGCGGCCCCACAATTCGCCGTTCACGAAATTGGCGATGCGCCCGAAGAAGAGCCCGATGGGCGCGGCGGCGGCGGCGAGGTCGGTGACGGAGAGGAAGGGCGCGTTGCGTGAGTGAGATATCCACGCCATCGCAAGAGCGACGCCGATCAGTCCGCCATGAAAGCTCATCCCGCCATGCCAGATGGCGGGGATTTCCAGCGGGTTCAGCCAGATGATGTCCGGCTTGTAGAACAGCACATAGCCGAGCCGCCCGCCGATGATGACGCCGAGCGTCGCCCAAAACAGCAGATCGTCCGCGTCGAGCGGCTTCAGCGGCGCGCCCGCCGGCCCCCAATGGCGCGGCTCGCGCACCAGCGCGACGATATAGCGCCAGCCGAGCAGAAGCCCGGCGATGTAGGCCAGCGCATACCAGCGCAGCTGCAAGGGGCCGAGGCTGAACTCGCCCAGCCGGAACGGCCCCAGCGACAAGGCCACCGGATCGAGATTGGGGAAAGTGAGAGCTGCTTCGATGATCATGGGCCAGATAAGCTCTGTGGAGGGCTGCGCACGGGCGATTGCGCCCGACCGGCCCGCTTCTTAGGCTGTACGCGGAGCAGCGACAATGCAGGCAAGCCAGACATTGCTGGACGACGTGGCCCGGCTGATGACCGGGGCAATGGGCATGGCCCAGGGCGTGAGCGCGGAGGCGCGCAGCTTCGTGCGCGGCCAGGCCGATCGCTTCGTCGCCGATATGGACCTTGTTGGGCGCGAGGAATTCGAGGCGGTCAAGCAGCTCGCGGCCGAGGCGCAAGGCGAGGTCGAGGCGCTGAAGGCGCGCCTCGCGGCGCTTGAGGACGCCGTGCGGGAACGCGGTTAACGGACACGAAAGGCGAAGCGCGCTTCGTATAGGTCGAGGGAACGCCATAGCGGCGGAGGGCCCCTCGCTGGACACGATCTGCGCTTCGGCCGCCTGGCCGGCGGCTGGCGGCGCCATCAAGAGGGGAACGCGCCCATGGATCTGTACCTGGACGACGACTTCGAGGAGGGCGGCGATCCGCTCGATCTGGTCGAGGCGGTGGTCTCCGCCGATGAGCGCTTCACGGTTGAGCGCGCAGAGGATGGCGACGTGCAATTCTCGCTGGCGCGCGCCTGGCCGGAGGCGGCGGGCTATATCTCATATCGCGGCGAATTGCCGGCGCTGCTTTTTACGCTGGGCTTCGATATGCGCGCGCCGAAGACGCGCATGGAGGATGCGGCGCGGCTGGCGGCCTTGATCAACGAGAATCTCTGGCTTGGCCATTTCGACGTCTGGTCCGATGACGGATCGATTATTTTTCGCCATGCGCTGCCGATGATCGGGCGCGACGAGATATCGCCCGGCGAAATCCAGGCGCTGCTCGCCGCCGCTCTGGACGCGGCCGAGCGGTTCCATCCGGCGTTTCAATTCCTGCTGCAGGCGGGCACGACGCCTGAGGAAGCGGCCCAGGCCGCGATGTTCGAGACCGCCGGGGAAGCGTGAGCGCGCTTGAGGCGCCGCGCGTCGCGCTGATCGGCGCGGGCGCCATGGGCGGCGCGCTTGTGAAAGGCTGGGCGGAGGCCGTGCGCCGGGGCGGCGGCCTCACCCTCTCCGTCGTCGAGCCGAATTTCGATAAGACGCTGGAGGCTGCGCTCGATGCGGTCGGCGCCGTGCTCAATCCGCCCAATCAAGGCCCGGCCGACATCGTGGTGTTCGCGGTCAAGCCGCAGGCGTTCGCGGCGGCGGCGGAAGAGGCGCGCGGATTCGTTGGGCCCGACACGCTCGTGCTCTCCGTCATGGCGGGGGTGACGCTCACGCATATGGCGCGCGTGCTTGGCGTCGAACGCGTGGTGCGCGCCATGCCCAACACGCCCGGCCAGATCGGGCGCGGCGTCACCGCCTATGTGGCGGCCTCGGCGTGCACGGGCGGCGATCGTGCGCTGGTGGAGCAATTGCTTTCGCCGCTCGGCGCGGTCGAACCGATCGGCGTCGAGCGCTTGATGGATGTGGTGACGGCGGTGTCCGGTTCAGGCCCGGCCTATGTGTACCTGCTGGCCGAAGCGCTTGCCGCCGCCGCCGAGCAGGAAGGGCTCGACCGCGAAACAGCCGCGCGGCTGGCCACGCAGACGGTGGCGGGCGCGGGCGCGCTGATGCTGGAGACGGGCGCGCCGCCCAAGGAGCTGCGCAAGCATGTGACTTCTCCCGGCGGGACGACGGAAGCGGCGCTCGATGTGCTGCAAGCCGCCGATGGGCTGGCGCCCGTGTTGCGGCGCGCGGTGGCGGCGGCGGTGAAGCGTTCGCGCGATCTGGGGCGCGGCGAGGGCGGGTGACCCCTCCCACAAGCCGGTCCGCGTCGCTATCTATCAGGGATGATTGGTCTTGATGCTTCCGCGCGCGCGGCGCTGGCGCGCGCCGCGCTCGATGTGGCGGCCCAAAAGGCATGGCGCGCCGTCAAGCTCGCCGACCTCGCCGCCGCCGCCGATCGTCCGATCACGGATTTTTATCCAGCGGTCCTTTCCGATGCGCTCGATTGCATCGAAGAGGCGTTCGACCGCGCCATGGCGGAGGGCGAGTTGGACGACGGCCAGAATGTACGCGACCGCCTGTTCGATCTCATCATGCGCCGCTTCGAAGCAATGGAGCCGCACCGCGCCGCGCTGGGCGTCATCGAGGCGGGACGGGACGGCGATCCGGTCGCGCTCGCCGCCGCGCATCAGCGCCATGTGCGCGCCGCGCGCTGGACCTTGACGCTCGCGGGGCTCGACGCCGACGGCATGGGCGGGCAGGCGCGTGCGCAGGGGCTCGCCGTCATCATCGGGCAGGCGCGCGCGGCCTGGCGCGGCGACGATGCAGGCGATTTCGCCAAGACGATGAGCTCGCTCGATAAAAATTTGCGCCGGGCCGAGGAAATGTTCGGGCGCTTCGCTGGCTTTGAGACGAGAGCACCTGTGACGATCGGCGCGGGCGCCAACCGGGCGGAATGATGCCGTCCTTGCTGTTGATTTGCGCCGCTTTCGGACGGAAAACCGCTGCACACTTTTCCTGAAAGCGGCTTATGTCGCCGAAGGCAGTGGAAGGCGCAACGTCGCCATAAGACCGCCCAGCGCGCTTTTCGACAAGGTGATCTCGCCGCCATGGGCGCGCGCCACATCCCGTGCGATGGAAAGGCCGAGGCCGACGCCCTTGGCGTTCTTGGTGCGAGTCTCATCGAGGCGGGAGAAGGGACGGAAGGCGTCTTCGTGTTGATCCTCGGCGATGCCAGGCCCGTCATCCTCGACCGTCACGGTGACGGCGCGGGCTTCGCGCGCGGCGGTGACGCGCACGTCCTCGCCGTGCGCCACGGCGTTGTCGATCAAATTTGACAACGCCCGTTTCACCGCGCCGGCGCGCACCGGCGCGATCAGCGCGCCTTCGCGCGACAGGGCGATGCGCGCGCCGGCGCGCTGGGCGTTGCCAACCGCTTCCTCGGCTATGGCGCCGATATCGGCGGGCATGACATCCTCCGACCACTGACCTTTGGCGAAGGCGAGGTATTCGGCGATCGTCTCTTCCATGTCCGCCACGTCGCGCTTGGCGGCTTCGACTTCGGGGCTGGTCTCCATCAGCGCGAATTGCAGCTTGAGGCGGGTCAAAGGCGTGCGCAGATCATGGCTGACGCCTGCCAGCAATTGCGTGCGCTGGGCGATGTGGCGGCGAATGCGCCCACGCATATCGAAGAAGGAGAGCGTGGCGGCGCGCACTTCGCGCGCGCCGCGCGCCTTGAACAGGCCCTCATCTTCCGCGCCCCTGCCGAATTTCGCCATGGCTTCGGAGAGCTTTTCGATCGGGCGCACCTGGTTGCGGATAAAGATGATGGAGACGACGCAGAGCAGCGCCGTCGCGCCCAGAATCCAGGCGACGAAGAGCGGCCCCGAGCGGGCCTGCACGCGGTCCCGGAACGCGCGCACAGCAAGCACGCCCTCGCGCGTCGGCACGCGGATGCGCACATGCGGACCCCGGCAGCTTGAATCGTACCAGACCTCGCGCGTCAGCGCGTCAGACAGCGCCTCCGTGAAATAGCGATCGAGGATCGACCCGCCGGTGCGGCAGCGCGGCGCGTCGAGCGCGGCGCGAGGCTCCAGCGCCACGTCGAGCCGCAAGGGCGTGCGGGCCATGTTTTGCAGATCGGCGAAATTGGCGGGCGTGGGATCGCGCTCATAGAGCTGGATGATGAGCGCGACATCGGACGCGACGCCCTGGCTCATGCGCTTGGATATCCAGCGCCAGTGGTCGTCGAGAAAGACGAGCGTGACGATGAGCTGCAGGATCGCGGCCGGCGCCACGATGATGAGTAGCGTGCGCCAATAAAGCCCCTTGGGCAGGTAATCGCGAAGACGGCGGGCCATTGGTCGTTCTTAGCGCATGCTGCGGCGACGCGGAAATTCTCATTTCAAAAAGCGAAGCGCTGTGAAATTCTCGCCGCGCGAGGGAGCGGACTATGAGCGTACTCTTCAATCGCCGCGCCGCCCTGGGCCTCGCCGGAGCGCTGACCGGCGCATTGGCCGGCGCGTTCGCCACCGGCGCGCGGGCGCAGACGTCCGGCGATCCATTTGCGCTGGCGCGGGTGCGCGCTCATCTGGACGTGCTGGAGCGCGGCGGAGACTTGCGCACCGGTGGGCCGGGGGAGCGGGCGCTGACAGATTATCTCGCCGCCCAGCTTGCGGCGGCGGGGTTCGAGGTGGCGCGCGCGGACGTGGCGGCGCCCTTTTTTGACGCACGCACCGCGGAATTGTCCTGGCCTGGCGGCGGCGTCAGCGTGGCGCCGCAAGCCATCGTGCGCGCAACGGGCCCTGATGGGCTTGAAGCGCCGCTGGCGCTTTGGTGTGACGAGCGTGATGGGCCGCGCGTCGCGGGCGCGATCGCGCTCATCCAATTGCCCTATGCCCGCCATTCGCAGGTCGTTTCGCCCTTGATCCGCCCACGGATCGAAGCCGCCGTCGCGGCCGGCGCGCGCGCGGCCGTGCTGATAACGGATGGGCCGACGGGGGAGACCATCCATCTCAACGCACCGCATGACCGCGCGCTCGCTGACATTCCTCTGGCGAGCCTTGGGCCAAAGCCTGGCGCCGCTGCGCTTGCGGCCGCGCGCACCGGGGCGATGGGGCGGCTGCTCATCGATGGCGAGGGCGGCGTGCGCACGGGCGAAAACGTGTGGGGTCGCATCGAGCGCGGCGGGCCGCTCCTTGTGGTGTCGACGCCGCATTCGGGCTGGACGCACGCGCTCGCCGAGCGTGGGCCGGGCGTTGCGAGCTTTATCGCGCTGGCGCACTGGGCGGCGCGTGCGCTGCGGCGACACAGTCTGTTGTTCACAAGCGCGACCGCGCACGAATACGACAATTGGGGCGCGCACGCATTTCTGGACAGCTCGGCGGCGCCCGCGCCCGCGCGCACGGCCCTGTGGGTCCATCTCGGCGCGGGTTTCGCCGCGCGTGATTTTCACGAATTCGGCGGCTATCGGCTCGCGCCGTTAGCGAGCGCCGATCCGCAACGATTTCTAATGGGGAGCGCGGCGCTGTCGCCAGCGCTGCGCGCCGCGTATCGCGGTCTGCCTGGGCTCGAGACGCTTTACGCCGCCGCGCCCGGCGTAGCGGGCGAACTCGGTGAGATTCTCGCGGCGGGCTATGAACGCGTGTTCGGCTTGCTCGGCGCGCATCGCTTTCATCACATTGACGCCGATCGGCTCGACAAGACTGATCCGGCGTTCATCCGCGACGCCGCACTCGCCACGCGCGCGGCGATCGCGTCGATCCTGCGCTGAATCTCAAACCTCGCTCAGCGCCTCGGCGATGCGGAGCACATCTTCAAAGGCCTGGGCCTGGGGATGGCGCACGGGCAGCGGCGTCTGCGCGCGGATGGCGTCCGGTACGCGCGGATCGCGGCTGATAACGCCCGCGAGCTTGGGGCGGAAGCCGAGATATTCATTACACGCCATGGCGAATTGCTCGAACACTTTGCGGCCCCGCATCCGGCTTTCAGCCATGTTGACCACGACCGACGGAATGAGCTGCCCGCCATTGAGCTTCAGCAGCTTCACCAGCGCGTAGGCGTCGGTCAGCGAGGTCGGCTCTTCGGTGATGACCAGCACGAGCGCGTCCGCGCCGCGCGCGAATCGTTGCACACTTGGATCGACGCCGGCCGAGAGATCGAGCAGGATGCGATCATAGTGCGGCGCCAGCGTTCTGACGCCGTCGCATATTTTCGCGACATCTTCGAGCTTGATGGCCGCCAGCGCGCCGGAGCCGGAATGGCCTGCGATGAGATCGAAGCCGCCGCCGCGGCCCGCGCCGCCGAGCACGGGGGTCGCGGCCGCGTCAAGATCGATCCAGCCGCGCAGGACGGAATGAATATCCGCCTGCGGACGGACGCCCAATTGCACATCGATGTTGGCGAGCCCGAGATCGCAATCGACGACCAGCGTGCGCCGCCCGGCGCGGCCCCAGGCGCAGGCGAGCGTGGTTGTCAGCCATGTCTTGCCGACGCCGCCCTTGCCAGACGCGACGGCGAAAATCGGCGCCGGCTTGATGCGCGGCGCGGGCGTTTCGCGGGCGGTGTTGGGACGGCTTGTCATGGCGATTGGCGCCAATGTGCGCGCGCGACCATTGCGAGGGGGTTAGCGCGCGGCCCTAAATTCTAGACCGCGTTCAGGAAAAGTGGATACCGGTTTTCCGTCAGAACGCGGTCTAAAATATTGATTATTGCGGTTTCCGGGCGGCCGACCGGTGTCCACTCGGCCTGAAACCGCAAAAAAGAAATGTAAATTTACACCGCGCCCATGGCCTTGAGGCGCGTCTTGGGATGAACCTCGGCCTGGCTCATCACCGCCGTCATCGGCCGGAACCGCTCCACCAGGGAGCGCACATAGGGGCGAATGAGCGGCGAGGTGAGCAGGATCGGCGTTTCCCCGCCTTGGGCCGCGCGCTCATAGGCGGCGCGCACGTCGGCGACAAAGTCATGCAGTTTCGAGGGCGCCAGCGCCAGGCGCCGCTCGCCGCGTTCGCCCACCAGCGCATCGGCGAAGGCCTGCTCCCATGTGGGCGAGAGCGAGAGCACGGGCAGCGCGCCTTCCGCGTTCTTGAGCTGATGGCAAATCTGGCGCGCCAGGCGCGTGCGCACATGCTCGGTGATCTGCATGAGGTCGTGCGAGGAGGGTGCGGCTTCCGCGATGGCCTCGACGATGGCGGCGAGATCGCGGATGGAGATGCGCTCGCCCAGCAAATTCTGCAGCACGCGCTGCACGCCGGACCAAGAAATGTGCGAGGGGGCCACTTCGTCGAGCAGCGCCTGCGTTTCCTTGGGCAAATCCTTGATGAGCTTTTTCACCTCCGCGAAGCTCAACAGCTCCGGCATGTGTTCCTTTATGACTTCGGTGAGGTGTGTGGAGAGCACGGTGGCTGGATCGACGACGGTGTAGCCGCGGAAGCTCGCTTCCTCACGCAGGCGCTCATCGATCCAGGCTGCATCTAGTCCGAAGGCGGGTTCCTTCACCGCTTCGCCTGGTATCGCCACGCCTCGTCCGGTAGGATCCATCGCCAGCAGCGCGCCGAGCTTCAAGCGCCCGCCGCCGGCCTCCATTTCGCGCACGCGCAGGCTGTAGGCGTCATTCGGCAATTGCACATTGTCGAGGATGCGCACGCTGGGCATGACGAAACCCATCTCCTGCGCCAAGGTTTTGCGCAGCGCCTTGATCTGATCGGTGAGGCGCCGGCCCTGCACGTCATTGGTGAGCGGCAGAAGGCCGAAGCCAAGCTCGATGCGGATTTCATCCATGGCGAGCGCGGCCTGCGGTGTTTCCTCCGCCGCAGGCGCGGGCGCCGGCGCGGCGGCGAGCGCGTGCGCTTCCTTGCGTCGGTCAGAATTGAGCCGCCAGGCGAGCAGGCCCGACGCGCCGGCCAAAATCCAAAACGGAATGAGCGGCATGCCCGGCAGCACGCCCGCGCCGAACGCGCACACGGCGACCACGGCGAGCGCCTGGGGATAGCCGGTCAATTGCTTGGCGAGCGCCTGGTCGGCCGCGCCGTCAAGTCCTGCCTTCGAAACGAGAAGGCCGGCGGCGACGGAAATGACTAGAGCGGGAATTTGCGTGACGAGGCCATCGCCGACGGTGAGGCGGGTGTAGGTGTCGGCCGCTTCGCCGAGCGGCAGGGAATGAGTCACCACGCCGATGATCACGCCGCCGATGATGTTGATGGCCACGATGAGCAGGCCGGCGATGGCGTCGCCACGCACGAATTTGGAGGCGCCGTCCATCGCGCCGAAGAAGGAGCTTTCATCTTCCAGCGCCTTGCGGCGCGCGCGCGCCTCCTGCTCGTTGATGATGCCGGCGGAAAGATCGGCGTCGATCGCCATCTGCTTGCCGGGCATGGCGTCCAAGGTGAAGCGCGCGGCGACTTCGGCGATGCGCGTGGAGCCGCGCGTGATGACCACGAAATTCACGATGACGAGAATCGCGAACACGATGACGCCGATGATGAAATTGCCGCCCATGACGAATTGGCCGAAGGCGTAGATCACTTCACCGGCGGCGTGGTGGCCGCCCTGTCCGTGCGACAGGATGATCCGCGTGGTGGCGATGTTGAGCGCCAAGCGGAAGAGGGTCGTCAGCAGCAATATCGCCGGGAAGATGGTGAATTCAAGCGGCCGCTTGATCATCAGCGCCGTCATCAGCACCAGGATCGAGGCGACAAGAGACAACGCCAGCAGCAGATCGAGCAGCATCGCCGGCAGCGGCACCAGCATGATGGCGAGAATGCCGAGCACGCCGACGGCGAGCGCGATGTCGCCGCGAAAGATCGCCGCGCGCAAGCGCGCGAAATCAAACGTCGCCGCCGGCGGGGTTTGCGGAATATCGACCATCTAGGTGTTCCCCCTCAGGCCGCTTGGCCGGTCGCGGGCGGGGGCACGTCGAGCCCGAGATCGGTGTAGATTTTGAGCTTGTTGCGCAGCGTGCGGATCGAGATGCCGAGAATGTGCGCGGCATGCGTGCGATTGCCGAGGCAGTGCGTCAGCGTTTCCAGGATGAGATCCTGTTCGACGGCGGCGACCGTGCGGCCCACAAGGTTGCGCGCGGCGGCTTGCGCGGCTTCGGCCGCGCGGCTTGTGATGTCGCGGCGCGCACCGACGGGTGCGCCGTCCGGCGCGCGGATGGCGTCCGGCCCGATCTCCTCGCCGGGGGAGAGCAACACGGCCCGGTGCATGGCGTTTTCAAGCTCGCGCACATTGCCGGGCCAGGCATGCGCCATCACTTGCGCGCGCGCGGCGTCCGATAGGCGCCGGGCCGGGCGCTCATTGACGCGTGCGTATTTGTCGATGAAGAAATCAGCGAGCGCGGCGAGATCGCCCTTGCGCTCGCGCAGCGGCGGAATGCGCAGATTGACGACATTGAGGCGGAAGAGGAGGTCTTCGCGGAACTCGCCGGCGCGCACGGCCTCCTGCAAATCGCGGTTTGACGTGGCCAGGATGCGGATGTTGATCGGAACGGGCTTTGCGCCGCCGACCCGGTCAATCACGCGCTCTTGAATCGCGCGCAGCAATTTCGATTGCAGACGAAAATCCATTTCCGAGATTTCGTCGAGTAATAATGTGCCGCCATCGGCCTCCTCGAATTTGCCGACGCGGCGCCCGACGGCGCCGGTGAAGGCGCCTTTCTCGTGGCCGAACAGCTCACTTTCAAGCAGGTTTTCCGGTATCGCCGCGCAATTGACGGCGATGAACGCCGCGCCCGCGCGCTTGGATTTCGCGTGCACATAGCGCGCCATGACTTCCTTGCCGACGCCGGATTCCCCGGTGATCAGGATCGAGGCGTCAGAACCGGCGACCTGATCGGCGAGCGCCAACACGGATTTCATCGCATCATCGACGACGATCACGGGTTTATTGTCGTCGCACACCGCCGCGAGCACGGCGGCGATCAATTCCGGCTCGGGCGGCAGGGAGATGTATTCCTTGGCGCCGGCATGGATCGCGCGCGCCGCGAGCGCCGGATCGATGCCGACGCCGGCGGCGACGATCGGCACAACGATGCGTTCGGCTTCGTTCGCGGCGAGCAGGGCGGCGATGTCCAGCCGCGCATCGACCATGAGCAGGTCCGCGCCCTTGCCGGCGCGCAGCGCCGCGGTCGCCTGCTCGATCGTATCGACGTGCGAGACCTTCGCGCCATGGCGCATGGCGATCTGCGTCGCCGCGGAAATCTGGCCGCCGAGCGGGCCAACGATCAGTAATCGCATCGTCTCACTCCCGGCGCCGCTTGGCGCCTACTCTGTTAGGCCGCGTCCACGTCCTTGATGATTTCCGTCATTGTCACGCCGAGGCGATCTTCAACCACGACCACTTCGCCGCGCGCCACAAGGCGATTGTTCACGTAAATGTCGATCGCCTCGCCGACCTTGCGATCAAGCTCAATCAGCGAGCCGCGATCGAGGCGCAGCAAAGTGGCGACATCCATGTGCGTTTTGCCCAACACGGCCTGGATGTTGACCGGCACATCATGAATCGCCGCGAGGTTCGCGGCGGTCATATCTTCGGCGCTGATATCGCCGCCGCCATCGCCGCCGGGCTTGAATTCATCGAGTGTAAGATCACGTCCGCCGCCAGCGCTCATGGCGCACCCCCTTCATCACATGGCGCGGCTAAGGCCGCGTCGATCAGCGTTTCAATGCGCGCGGCGATATCGGCGCGCGATAGTGTGACGACGCCGTCGGCCCAATCGATCGAGACATCGCCGGGCGCGGCCGCTTCATCCGCGCGCACCAGCAGCGCGCCATCATGGGCGTGTTCGGCCGCCAGCGCCTCGATGCGCGCGCGCAACGGCTCAACGAGCGCGGGCGCCACGCGAATGACGAGGCGCGGCCCGTGAGGTAAAGCGTGCAACGCGGCGTCTATGGCGGCTTCGATCCGCGCGAGGCCAAATTGATCGAGCGCTTCACCCGCCAGCTTGCGTGCGGCCGCCAGCGCGACATGCGCGGCCTCGGCGCGCAGACGGGCGCTTTCCGTGTCAAGGCGAACAAGAATGCGATGCGCGGAATCGACCAGCGCGTTGGTCGCCTCCGCGAGCGCGCGCTCGGCTGAGATTTGCGCATCGCGCTGACCAGTTTGATAGGCGCTGGCGCGTTCGATTTCCACTTCCTGCGGCGTGAGGCGGTTGCGCGCGCCGGTTACGCCATCGCGCACGATGGCGCCATCGGGCGCGAATTCGGTGTCAAACGCGTATTTGCGAATCTGCGCCATCAATAAATCATTTCATCATCGGCGCGGCCGTCGGAGAGAACGATTTCACCCTTGGCGGCGAGGTCCTTGGCGAGCGCTACGATGCGCGCTTGCGCCGCGTCCACATCGCGTAGGCGCACCGGCCCCATGGACTGCATTTCGTCACGCAACAATTTGCCGCCGCGCTCGCTCATGTTCGACAAGAAGAGCGTGCGGATTTGCTCGGAAGCGCCCTTGAGGCCGATGGCGAGGTCCGTCTTGTCAACGGTGCGCAGCAATGTCTGCACGCCGCCGGCGTCCAGCTTTTTCAAATCCTCGAACACGAACATGAGCGCGCGAATTTTCTCCGCGCTGTCGAACGCGCGGGTTTCGAGCGCGGAGAGAAAGCGGCTTTCCGTTTGCCGGTCAAAGCCATTGAAGATTTCAGCCATGAGCTCATGGGGGTCGCGCCGCGTGGTGCGCGCGAGATTTGACATGAACTCCGACCGCAGCGTCGCCTCGACCTTATCGACGATCTCGCGCTGCACTGGCTCCATCGCCAACATGCGCGTGATGCATTCGGCCGCGAATTCCTCCGGGAGCTTGGCGAGCACCTTCGCCGCATGCTCGGCGCGCACCTTGGAGAGGATGACCGCGACGGTCTGCGGATATTCATTCTTCAGATATGCGGCGAGAACTTCTTCGTTCACGTTGGCGAGCTTGTCCCAGATATTGCGCCCAGCGGGCCCGCGGATTTCTTCCATCATCGCCTCGACCTTGTCGGGCGGCAGGAAGGACTGGAGGAGGCGCTGGGTCTGATCGTACGAGCCCATGATCGAGCCCGTTGTGGACAGCTTCTGCACGAACTCTATGACAATCGCTTCGACTACGTTCGAGGCGATATGGCCCAACGAACTCATCGCCTGGGAGAGATCCTTGATCTCATCCTCGTCGAGCTGGGTCCAGATTTTCTTGGCGTCCTCGCCCAAGCATAAGAGGATGATGGCCGACTTCTCGATGCCGCTGAATTGCGAGATATCGGCGCGCTTATCCTCGGCGCGCTCGGGCGCCGCGAGGTCTCTTGGTTCAGGTTTGGCGAGGGCGTTGGCCATGGCCATCAAATCGCGTTGTTGATCCAGCCGCGGATGATCTGGGCGGATTCATCCGGATGCTGATCAACGACTTCGGCCACCTTCTTGATCGAGGAGGCGCGCACCTGGCCCTGGATGCGCGCCATATCGAAGGCTGGATCGAGCGCTGGGGCTGGCGCGGCGAGCGCGGGCGCGCCGAGGGCGCCTGGCGGCAATTGCGCGGGCGCATCGTCTGGCGCGCCGACCGCGCGTCCACCGCGGATCAGCCCGGCGATCAAGGGGCGGAGCACGAAGAAGATGAGCGCCAGCGCCGCGATCAGCATGGCGCCGACCTCCGCCAGACGCATCGGTTCGAGGCGCGACAGATCGAACGGGCTTTGCGCGGCCGGCGCGGCGACGGCGGCGGCCGTTTGCGCGAATTGAAGATTGACCACCTCGACGCGATCGCCGCGCGGCTCGCTGAACCCCACGGCCGAACGCACAAGCGCGGTAATGCGCTGCAATTCCTCGGCGCTGCGCGGGCGATATTGGCCGGGCTGGCCGTTCGCGCCGGCCGCGACGACACCATCGACCGCGACGGCGACCGACAGGCGCGTGATGCGCCCGCCCTCGCTTACGGATGTGCGCGTGGTGCGCGAGATTTCATAATTGATGGTTTCCTGGCTGCGCGCCGTGCCGCTTTGTTCGCCGCCGCCGGGCGCGGCCGCGCCAGTTCCGTCCGGCAGGTTGGCAGTGGCGCTCGCGCCGCCGGCGGGGCCGCCTTCGGCGGAGTTGGAAGATTCTTCGGTGGTCGAGGCAGAGCGGATGACGCGGCCTTCCGGATCGAAGCGCTCGGCCGTTTCGGTGACGCGGTTGAAGTCCATCTCCGCATTGACTTGCACGCGCGCGCGGCCAGCGCCGACGACGCCTTCGACAATGTCCATCACCGTGCGGCGGATGCGCTCTTCAGCGGCGGCCTGGCGCGCATCGACACCTTCGCCGATCTCACCGGCTTCGTTTTCCTGCACGGCGGCGGCCAGAAGATCGCCGCGCTCATCGAGAATCGTCACGCGATTAGATTGCAGGCCCGGCACGGCGCCTGCGACCAGATTGCGGATCGCGCGCACTTGGCCGGGCGTGAGGTCGTCCCTTCGCAATTCAAGCACGATCGAGGCGGTCGGCTGCTGGCGTTCGCGATCGAACAATTGCCGCTCTGGCAACACAAGATGCACGCGCGCATTGGCGACGCCGTCAAGCGAGGCGATGGTGCGCGCGAGTTCACCTTCAAGCGCGCGCAGGCGGTTAATGTTCTGCTGGAACTGCGTCTGGCCCAGCGCCTCGGGCTGATCGAAGATTTCGTAGCCGACCGAGCCGCGCGAGGGCAGGCCGTCGGCCGAGAGCATCATGCGCGCCTGCAGCACTTCGCTGCGCGGCACGAAGATGGCCGAGCCATCAGGCGATAGATCATAGGCGATGCCGGCCTGATCGAGCTTGGCCGTGATCTCGCCGGCCTCGCGCAGATTGACGCCGGAAAACAGGAGTGAGTTTTCCTCGCCGCCCAGGCGGAAAATGAGCGCGAAGAGACCCGCTGCGACGATCGCCGTCACCGCCATCACGGCGATGAGGCGCGTGGGCCCCATGCGCGTCAGAAACTGCACCAATCCGTTCACGCCCACACACCCCTCGCGGCGCGCGAGCCATGCGTGCGCCGGTGGGCAGAATTTTCCTGGTGTCGGTGAAAGGAAGGTTAAGCCGGCAAATTATGCGCCAAGCGCGCGGCGGCGCTTGCAATCGTTAAATTTCGATGATAATCGAAATATCGAAATGATTGGCGCCGAAACGATCACCACCGAAACAATCATCGCCCTGGGCGCGCTCGCGCACGAGCATCGCCTGGCGGTGTTTCGCCTGCTTGTGCAGGCCGGCCCGGCCGGGCGGGCCGCGGGCGCGATCGCCGAGGCGCTAAATCTGCCGGCCTCGTCCCTCTCATTTCACTTGGCGCATTTGTCCCGCGCGGGGCTCTTGTCAGTCACCCGTGTGGGCAGATCGCTCATCTACGCCGCCGATTTCGCGCGCATGCGCGCGCTGATCGACTTCCTCACCGATAATTGTTGCGGCGGGGCGGCCTGCGCGGCCGCCGAAGCCGCGCCGCACAGGAGACAAGCATGAAGCGCTTGCACGTTCATATCGGCGTCACGGACCTTGATCGTTCGATCGGCTTCTATTCCACCCTGTTCGCGGCCGAGCCGACCGTGCGCAAGGACGATTACGCGAAGTGGATGCTCGACGATCCCCGCGTGAATTTCGCCATTTCGCAACGCGGCGAAGGCGCGGGGCTGCGCCATCTCGGCATTCAGGCCGAAAGCGCGGAGGAGTTGCAGACGGTCTATGCGCGGCTCAAGGCGGCCGATGCGCCGGTGCTCGAAGAGGGCGAAACGACGTGTTGCTATGCGCGCTCGGAGAAGTCGTGGGTCGCCGACCCGCAAGGCGTGTTGTGGGAGACGTTCCATACGTTCGGCGAAGCAACGCACTATGGCGCCGCTCCGCCGCTTGAAGGGCTCACGGCGCCCACGGCGGTTTCAGCCGGCGCTTGCTGCGGGTGAGTTGTAAAGTTGTGACATGGGAGGAGGGAACGATGAGCGACAAAGGCACGCGCGACAATCCGTATAATGTCTTGTTCTTGTGCACGGGCAATTCCGCGCGCTCGATCATGGCCGAGGCGATCATGAATCGTTTTGGGGTGCCGAAATTCAAGGCGTTCAGCGCCGGCTCGCAGCCGAAGGGGGAGGTCAATCCGCAAACGCTGCGCCTGCTCAAATCGCTCAATTACATGACCGACCAATTCCGCTCCAAGGATTGGGCGGAGTTTGCAAGGCCGGATGCGCCGCGGCTCGATTTCGTGTTCACGGTGTGTGATTCCGCCGCCAACGAAGTGTGCCCGGTTTGGCCAGGCCAGCCGATGACCGCGCATTGGGGATTGCCCGATCCGGCGGCGGCGACAGGCAACGAAGCGGAGATCGCGGCGGCGTTCTGGGATGCGTTCCGCATGCTGCAGAACCGCATCACCGTATTCTGCGCGCTGCCAATCTCCGGGCTCGATCGCCTGGCGCTGCAAACCAAACTCGATGAGATCGGCCGCATGGCGCCGAGCGCGGACGCCAAAACACCGTGAACGGACAGTTCGGGCTCCACCAGCGCCTCATGGCCGAGGCGCTGGGAACAGCGCTGCTTGTCGCCACCGTGATCGGCTCGGGCATCCTGGCGGATCGGTTGAGCGGCGATGACGGCGTGGCGCTGCTGGGCAATACGTTGGCGACGGCGGCGATGCTGGCCGTGCTGATCACGGCGCTGGGGCGGGTGTCCGGCGCGCATTTCAATCCGGCGGTGACGCTGGTCTTTGTGCTGCGGCGCGAAGTTGGGCTCGGCGCGGGGCTTTTGTACACCGCCGCTCAAGGCGCGGGCGCGCTGGCGGGCGTCGCGGCCACGCACGCGCAGTTTGAACTGCCGCTCTATCAGGTGGGCGCGATCGCGCGCGCGGGCTGGGGGCAGGGCCTCGCCGAAGCGATGGCGACGTTCGCGCTTGTGTTCACGATCCTCGCCGTGCGGCGCGCGAAGCCGGATTTTATTCCGGTCGCGGTCGCACTCGTCATCACGGCTGGCTATTGGTGGACGGCGTCCACTTCGTTCGCCAATCCAGCGGTGACGCTGGCGCGGGCCTTCACCGACAGCTTTTCAGGGCTCCGGCTCGCCGATGCGCCGCTGTTCTGGGCGGGGCAGGGCGCGGGCGCGCTTATCGCGGCGCTCACGGACGTGGTCCTGTTCGGACGCACACGCCCGCGCAGCGGCGCTTAGGCCGGAACCGCGCGGTAATGCTGGATGCGCGTGGTGCGCAGGCCAGGCAGACCGTGGCGTTCAATCGACGCACGCCAGGAATCGAATTCCTCCGTGGTCAGATTGTAGCGCTCGCACGCCTCCTCATAGGTCAGCAGGCCTCCGCGCACGGCGGCCACAACCTCGGCTTTGCGACGAATAACCCAGCGGGTCGTATTCGGCGGCGGAAGATCGTCCAGGGTCAACGGCGTGCCGTCGGGCCCCATCACCACACCCTCATGTCGGCGTTGCTTCTGCATAGCGCCTTGTTCTCCTCTATATTCACGCACTTATAGCGTGTGAGGATTGAATAAGCGCTAAGACCAGAGACTAATCTGTGTTTACACCTTGTTTCACAACGGTACAGGCCAAGTGTTGATCAATCCTATACAAGATTATTTCTTAGCCGATTAGCGCTTGATCCTCAGCAGCTCCTCAAGCATTTCGTCCGCCGTGGTGATGATGCGTGAGGAGGCCGAATAGGCGCGCTGCGTGGTGATGAGGCTGGTGAATTCGGCCGCGAGGTCGACGTTCGAGCCTTCCAGCACGCCCGACTGAATCCGCCCGGCGCCGCCAGCGTTCGAGGCGTTGATGTTGTAAAGGCCGCTTTCAAGCGTGGTGCGGAAGGCGCTGCCGGCGTCCGCCTGGAGGCCGTTGGGGTTTGTAAAGGTGGCCAAGGGTATCTGATAGAGCGCACGAGAGCGGCCGTTGGAGAATTGCGCCGTCAGATTGCCGTCGCCTTCGATGACAAGGCCGACGAGATCGCCCGGCGGCACACCATCGGCGACGACGCTGGTGACGCCGTAATTATTGGCGAACTGGGTAAGTCCGGACGATAGGTTAAGCGTCAGCGGCTGCGCAGCGGCGCCCGTGGACGCGGCCCAATTGATGTTGAAGGCGCTGGCGATGGTGCCGGTCACGCTGGCGACGGTGCCGTCTGTGTTGAACGTGATCGTGCCTTCCGCGAGACGCCCGCCCGCGTTGCCCGGCGCGTTCGTGGCCGGGCGCGAATAGGCTTCAACCTGCCAGGTGTTCGGGCCGGTCTTCAAAAAGCCCATGGCGATGGTGCGCGCCGCGCCCAGGCTGTCGAACACTTCCAATGAACTTTCAAAGTGCGCCGTGATCGTGCCGGTCGCCAGATCGCCGACGTCATAGACGCCTTGGCTCAGGGGATCATAAGCGGTTTGGCTCGATTGCAGGTTGGCGTTGATGGCGACGGTCTCGGTCGGCTCGGCCAGGCCGCCGACGCCGGCGATGTTGATCGGTTCGATGGCGGAAAGCGAAGTCGGGCTCGATACGACGGTGCCGTTTGAATTGACTGGCCAGCCCTGCAGATAAAGGCCCTGCGCGTTGACCATGTAACCCGCCGCGTCGACCGTGAATGAGCCTGCGCGCGTGAACAGAACGCCCGCGCCGTCGGTCAATTGGCTGGAGCTTTGGCCAACGATGAAGAAGCCCTCGCCGGAGATCGCGAGATCGGTGGGAGAACGCGATTGCTCAAGCGAGCCTTGCAGGCTGATCTGCGTGCGCGTGGAGGGCAGCACGCCGCCGGCATTGTAGGTCGTGTTGGAGTTCTGCGCGTTGACCAGCGCGGAGAAATCCACACTGGTGCGCTTGTAGCCGACCGTGTTCACGTTCGCGATGTTGTCGGCGATGGTGGCGAGCGCGCTCGAATTTGCCGAAAGGCCTGAAACGCCGGCGCGCATGGCGGTGTAGATGCTCATCGATCTGCTCCATGGCGCGCCCATGGCGCGCTGGGTTGAGGTCTATGCATGGAGCGCTTCTGCGCGGGTCACGCCGCCTTCTGGCCGCGTCATGATGTCAGGCCGCGTTAGCTTGGCGGGGCCAGAATGCCGAGAATGTCGTCTAGATCGTGCGGGCCGCTTTGCGTGATCACGCGCGGTTGCGCGGCGGTCAGATCGATGCCGGAGACGATTTCCATGACGGTGACTTCGGCGGCGATGGCGTCGCCTTCGTCATCGCGCGCGGAAACCGAAAGTTCGTAGACGCCGGGCGGCGCCTCGCCCCCATTGGTGCGCCGGCCGTCCCAGGTAAAGGTGTGTGATCCGGCCGCAGCGGGCCCCTCGGCGGTGAAGACGATGCGGCCCGCCGCGTCGCGCACGTTAAGCGTGACTTGCGCTGGCGATTCCGTGAGGGCGTAGGTCCAGCTCGCCTCGCCGCCTTCCGGCAGCGTGGTGTGGGGGCTATCGAGCAGCGCGGCGCGGCCGAGATAAGACAGCGGCAGCGCCGCGGCGGCCGCTTGATTTTGCGAAAGCATCGATTCCAGATTTTCGTTGGTGCGGATTTGCTGCTCGACCTGGCTGAATTGCACCAATTGCTGTGTGAATTGCGCCGAATCCATCGGCGAGAGCGGATCCTGATTTTGAATCTGCGCGGTGAGCAGCGTCAGAAACGTATCGAAATTATCCGAGAGCGACTGCGTGGCTTGCGCTGTCGTCGTCGGCGTCGTCGGCGTGATGGCGGTAGTCGGCATGACGTTTCCTCAAGCAACCAGATCGACGCGCGCGCCGCGCCAGCTTTCAAGCGCGAGCGCGCGGCGCGCGAGCGGGGGATCGGACTCCGCCAGCCCGCGCGCCGGCGCCGCGTGCGCCCCCGCGCTGAAGGATTGTGCGTCGCGCCCGGCCTCGCCGCCGCCGCTGAGATCAAAGCTGAGGCCGTTTTCCGCGAGTTCGAGGCCGGCGGATTCAAGCGTCAGTTCGATTTCGCGCGCCGCGCGCGTGAGCTGGGCAAGGGTCGTGGGCTCTTCCGCCGCGATCAGGGCGGTGACGCGGTGATCGCGGCCGAGTTCGAGACGCACATCGACGCGGCCAAGCTCGGGCGGGTCGAGGCGCAATTCAAAGCGCGTCGCGCCGTTGTCGATCCGGCGCACAATGTGTTGGGCGATCTGGGCGGCGGGCGTCGCCGTCTGCGCGGCGCGCGCCGTATGCGTTTCGCTAGGCGCGATGTCGCTATCGGGCGCTGCGGCGAGAGTCGCGGATGGATCGATCGCAACTGGATCGGCGCTTGGCGCGGCGGCCGTATTGTGCGCCGGTTGCGCGGCGCCAGCCTCGGCGCGCGGCGCGGCGTTGCGCTGCGCGCTGGCGAGAGCCGCCGGTGGCGGGGCGGCCGCCTCGGCGGGTTCGGGCGCTTCCACCGCTTTTGAATTCAGCGCGGCGAGCTGCTGATGCGCCGGCGTCGTCTCGGCCGCCGGCGTTGCTTGTGTTGCGGGCGCGGCGCGCGCGGGCTGGATGGTTGGCGCAACCGCCTCCGGACTGGGCGGAGCTGGCGTGAGCGGGTCTTCGGCGACCGCCACGGGCGACGCGGGCGCGGCAGTTTGGGTTGCCTGTTGGGCGGCCTGGGCAAGGCGCGTGGGACGGGCCGGCCGCGCCGCGGAAGCAATAGACGCGGCGTTGAGGGCGGCGGGCGGCGCGTCTGGCGCCGCCGCGACTGCGCCAATCGCCGGCTTGTCCACGCCATGCGCGGCAGCGATCGCTGGCGGCGCGGTGATGTCTGGCCGGGCTGGTGCGCGCGGCGCGTCCGAAGGCGTTGCCGGGAGAGGCGCGTGCGCCGTCGTGGCTGGCGTGGCCACCTGCGCATCTGTGTGCGGCGCTGATTTCGTTTCCACGGGAGGGATCATCGGCGCCTGCGCGTTACCCTCGATGTTCGGTTCCAGCACCGGAGCGGGCGCGGTCACGGCCGGGGTGAGTTCGGAGGCGAGCTGCGGCGCGGCGGGCGGGGCCGGAGCGGGCGCGAACAGGATCGCCGCGTCGATGGCCAGGGACGCAGGTTGTGGGCGCGGCCGTTCGCCGGACGTCAAATCCGTGGGCGGCGCGTGGTCTTCCGGTGGCGCGTCCGTATCCTCGGGCGCATCCAGATGCACCGCGAAATCGTCCGCCTCAGCGGACGCCGAGGGCGGCTCGCTGGGCGTGGGCGCTGGCGCAGGCGCAGTCGGAATGAATGCTACGTCCATGCAGACTCCTCGGCTACGCGCACGGGCGCGCATGGCCACGGATTCTCAGAGCAAGCGTCGGGCCATCGCGTAAACCAAAAAAACCGTTACAAAACAGCGCTCTAAAATGCTTGGCGCCGCGCCCATTCACCATGCCCGGCAAGAAGCGCCGCGCGGGGACGGCAGCTTCTGCCGGGCGCGCGTTATGGTGAATGCGTGGCCCGAAGCTTGCGACGCAACATGCGTCTCCGCGTGGAATTGGTCCGCGCGCCCGCCGCATCGATCTGGAAAACCCATGCATCGTCAGGCACTTCGGTCGAACCACGGAGCGACGAGGCCGCCGCGCGGAGACGCTTTCACTAGGTCAAACTTGCCGAGGCCCGGGCGCCTAATGCCGGGCGCGCGATGACCAGCCTCAGCACGATTTTCCGTACAGCACTGACCGGTCTTCACGCCAGTCAGACTGGCCTGCAAGTCGCCGCGCAAAATGTCGCCAACGTCAATACGCCCGGCTATGTGCGCACGGAGGTGCAGTTCACACCGCTGACGCAGTTTGGCAACGGCGCCGGCGTTGATGACGGCGTCGTCCAGCGCGCGGCGAACCGATTTCTGGCGACGGCGAGCCACATGGCCGAGGCGGCGCAGGGCCGCGCCGGGGCGCGCTCTGAATTGTTGGCGCGCGCGCAAGCGAGTTTTGGCGATCCTTCGAGCGAGACATCCTTGTTCGCCACATTCGAGCGCGTGTGGCCGGCGTTCACCAGCCTTGGCGTTGATCCATCCTCGACCTTGCGGCGCGATGAAGCGGTCGCCTCGCTCTCGGCGCTCTATTCGGAAGTGCGGCGCACGGCGCAGGACGTGCAGGTGTTGATCGGCGAGGCCGATGAGCGCGTCGGCGATAAGGTCTCCGAGGCGCAGGACATCATTCAGCGCATTGCCGCTCTCAACAATGATATTCGGCTGACGCGCCGTTCGGGCGCCGATGCGGCGGCGGCGGAAAACGCCCAATCGGCCGCGATCGACAAGCTGGCGGCGATTCTCGACATTCGAGTCACGCCGCTCGAACAGGGCGGCGTGCATGTGCGCACCGGGGGCGGGGCGTTGCTCGTCGGGGAGAGCGCGGCCAACATCGCTTATACGCCGAGCGGCGCGCCGTTCTCAGCGTTCAATGGCATATCGTATAATGCGGCGATCGATAATGCCGGCAATCTCGAGCCATATCTTGGCAACGGTGAACTCAAGGGCCTCATCGAGGCGCGCGATGTCGATCTGCGGCAATTGGCGGAAGCCCTGGGCGGCTTCGCCGCGGCGATCGGCGATGCGCTCAACAAGGTGCACAACGAGAACTCGTCTTATCCGGCGCCGAGTGATCTTCAAGGGCGTCAAACAGGCCTACTCGCGGGCGATGCGCTCAATTTTACCGGCAAGGCGATCATCGGCGTCACGGACGCCAATGGCGCGCTCGCGCAAAGGCTGACGATCGATTTCGATGCGGGCCAAATCAGCGCGGAACAACCGGCCGGCGCGTTCAATTTTTCCAACACGATTGGCAGCTTCGCCTCCGCGCTCAACCTTGCGCTGGCGGCCGCGAGCCCGGCCGGGGCGGCGGGTTTCACGGATGGGCGGCTTTCACTGACAGCCGCGTCGGGCGCTGGGCTCATCGTGCAGCAGGACGGCGCCGATCCGAGCGCGCGCACGGGACGCGGGTTTGCGCACTTCTTCGGCCTCAACGATGTTGTTGATCGACCCGCGCCGATCTTCTTTGAAACGGGCGGCGCGGCGAGCGACGCGCATGGGCTCAATTCCGGCGGCGTGCTGAATTTTCGCGTGCGCGACACGGCGGGCCGCATCATTTCCTCGCCGTCGCTGACGATCAACGGCGCACTCGCCGCCGGCGGATCGACATGGACAGACCTCGTCGCCACGCTCAACAATACATCCACCGGCCTTGGTCAGTACGCGGTGTTTTCCTACGACGCCGCTGCCGGACGTGTCGATTGGACGCCGCGCACTGGATTCGATGTCGTCCTGAACGGCGATTCCACGACACGCGGCGCGACCGGCGTATCGATGTCTTCGCTGTTTGGCCTCAGCTACAGCGCCGGCGCGACGCGCGCCGTTGAGATGGATGTGTCTGCTTCTATCGCCGCCAATCCAGGCCGGCTCGGCGTCGCCCGTCCCGACCTCTCCGCCGCGATCGGCGATGTGATCAGCGAAGCGGGCGATAATCGCGGCGCCGCCGCGCTCGCGCGTGCGCGCGACGCGGCCCACGATTTTCCGGCGGCTGGACAGATGCTCGCCCAATCGACTTCGCCTGGCATCTACGCCGCGCGTTTCGCCGGCATGGCCGGGCGCATTTCCAGCGACGCCGCGCGCGCGACAGAGGGTGCGCGCGCGCTGGCCACGGCGGCGGGAGATCGGCGTTCACAGGTTGAGGGCGTCTCCATCGATGATGAACTCATCCGCATGACAACGTACCAAAACGCTTATGCTGCCGCCTCGCGCCTCATTCAGGCGGCGAATGAAATGTACGACATCCTGTTGGCGCTTGGCCGCTATTAGGCGATTGAACCATGACCAGCGCAATCACGCTTCGCTTCACCACGCAGATGCAATACGATATCTCGCGCATGACGGCGGAAATGTCGGCGTTGCAGCAGCAGGTGTCGACTGGCGTCATCGCTGGCGATCTTCAAGGTTATGGCGCGGACGCAAGCCGCCTTGTCGATACCCGCGGGCTGCGTGCGCTATCCGACGCGCGTGGCGAAGCGGCGAACCAGATGATTGCGCGATTCAGCGTGCAATCGGCCGCGCTGTCGCGCGCATCGGAGGCAAGCCGCGCCTTGGCGCTGTCCTTGCGCAACGCGGTGGCGGACGATGACGGCCAGACCGTCGGTCTGGAGCTTAATCTCGCGTTCGGCAGCGTTGTCTCCGCGCTCAACGAGACCTGGAACGGCCAGCCGCTGTTCGCTGGCGAACGCGTCGGCGCCGGGCCGATCAAGGTCGGCGATCTGCAGGCGCTGGTCGCCGCCGCGGGGCCGGATGACATTTTCGATGAAGCCAATCGCCACCAAGTCATGGATTTGGGGCTCGGCGCGCCCGTCGCGCTTGCGGACAAGGCGTCCGAGATCAGCGGCGATCTGATGAACGCGATGCGCGATCTCAAGCTCCTGCTCGATTCGAATGGCGGACAACTCGGCGAGGACCTCACCCAGACGCAACGTGACGCCTTGCAGGCGCTGGCCACGCGGCTTGAATCCTCGGCGCAAACGCTCACGGCCGCCGATGCGCGCGCGGGGCAGTTGGAGCAGCGTCTCACATCCGAGCGCGCCCGCAATGAGGCGCGCTCAAATCTGCTGTCCCGAGAAATTGGCGATATCGCCGACGCGGACATTCCTAGAATATCGATCCAGTTGGCGACGCTGCAGGCGCAATATCAGGCGACGGCGAAGGTCTTTTCAGATCTCTCAAAACTGACGCTGCTTGACTATCTCTAAGACAGGCGCGGGGCGCCGAGCGCCGCGTTGAGCGCGCGCCACTGCGTGATGAGGTGTACGCCGCCATAGACGACAAGCGTGCGGTCATGGCGCGCCAGCACGCGCAGGATTTCACCAAAGATGTGGCGGTCGCGCACCAGCGTCATGGCGCGGGAGATGTCGCCCGCCTGCGTGCGCGCGCGCGGATCGAGCCGCTCGTGATAAAGATCGTCCTCATAGACGGATCGGCCGAACTGGCGCGCGTGCCAGCGCTCATAAAGGCCGCGATTGAAGAGAAGCGCCGGCTCGAACTCGGCGGCGATGCGCGCGCAGGCTTGATCGAGAAATGCGCGAAAGCGCGGATCGCGGTTGTCGCGAAATTCGCCGGCGATGCGGCCTTGTGGAATCCATTGCAGCACTTTGACGGCGGCGATGTCGGCCGGCGCATAACCCAGCGCGATCAGAGCGCGGTCGATCGCGGCGTTATCGGGCTCTCCGCCATGGATCGGCGCGCCGCGTTGAAGCGCCTGGCGCAGCGCGTGGCCGGGTTCGCCGCGCACATAGGAATCGGCGCCGCGTGGATCGGCGGCGCTGGCGCGCACAACATCGAGGATGCGCGTGGGATTGACGCCCCAGGACGAGGGAAAGCCCTCGACCAGAAGGGCGTTCGGCCGCTGCGCGAAGGCGCGGTCAATGGCGCGGAAGGTTGCCCCGCGCCGATCGGTATCATGCAGCGTGGCGACGAAGGTGAGGCGCCGGCCATGGTTTTGAAACGTCGCGGTGAAGGGCAGGGCGCGGCGTGGCCCGCGCGCCTCGGTTTCCTCCGTATAAGGATCGACGAGCGCTGCGGGATCGTGCGCGAAGGCCGGCCGCGCGGCGAGTGCGGCGGCGCAAGCGACAAGCGTGCGGCGGGTCCAGCTCATGGGCGCGCTCATGACGCGCGCGTGCGGCGATTTGGGGGCGGATTTATTCTGCTTCCACCAACCCGCGTTCCAGCGCCTGCTTCTTCATCGCCTTTTGAAGTTTCTCGAAGGCGCGCACCTCGATCTGGCGTACGCGCTCACGGGAGACGCCATATTCCTTGGAGAGATCCTCCAAAGTGGCGGGCTCATCCTTCAGGCGCCGTTCTTCTATGATGTGACGCTCGCGTTCGCTGAGGTCAGCCATCGCCGCCTGCAGCAAGCTCATACGCGCGCCAAATTCCTCGGTGCGGGCGAGCGTCGATTCCTGGCTCTCCTGCGTATCGTCCGCCAACCAATCCTGCCATTCGGATTCGCCGTCGGAGGCGATCGGCGCGTTGAGGCTTGCATCGCCGCCGGACAGGCGCCGGTTCATGGAGACGACTTCGTCCTCCGTCACCGCTAATTTGTGCGCGATGGTCTTGACGTTCTCGGGCTTGAGATCGCCTTCCTCGAGCGCTGAGATTTCGCCCTTCAAGCGGCGCAGATTGAAGAAGAGCTTCTTTTGCGCCGCCGTGGTGCCCATTTTGACGAGGCTCCAGGAGCGCAAAATGTATTCCTGGATCGAGGCGCGGATCCACCACATGGCGTAGGTGGCGAGGCGAAAGCCCTTGTCCGGATCGAATTTTTTGACCGCCTGCATGAGGCCGACATTGCCTTCCGAGATCACTTCCCCGATCGGCAGGCCGTAGCCGCGATAGCCCATGGCGATCTTGGCCACGAGGCGCAGGTGCGACGTGACAAGCCTGTGGGCCGCCTTGGAATCCTGGTGCTCCTGCCAGCGTTTGGCGAGCATGAATTCCTCATCCTTCTGGAGCATGGGGAATTTCCGGATCTCGGAGAGATACCGTTGCAGGCCCTGTTCGGGCGACAGCGCGAGCGTGAGCGCGGTGGAGGCCATGTCATCCCCTGGTCCCGCCCCGCGCCGGCGGGGGCCGGGCTGGGCTGACGAATTCATATAGTATTTACGCGCCCGCCCTTCATCCGGTTTCATGGGCAGGGGGATAGGATTTCTAAAACCCGTGGGCGGCGAAAAGAGGGCGCCGGGGCGCCTACAAGCGTTTGCGCGTTTCGCTGGGACTCATGCCCGTCCAGCGCTTGAAGGCGCGCGAAAAGGCGGCCGGCTCCGAGAAGCCGACAAGGTAAGCAGCCTCGTTGACGGAGACTTTTCGCTCCGCAAGGTAGTTAAGGGCCATCCGGTGCCTGAGCGCGTCGAGCACGGCTTCGTAGGTGAGGCCTTCGGCTTTCAGGGCGCGATACAGCGCCTGGCGTCCCAGCCCCAGCTCGCGGGCTACGAAATCCATGTCGACTTCGCTTTTGTGGAGCACCGGCACAAGGACGCTCTCGACCCGGCCGCGCATGGTTTTAGCGTCTTCGAGGCTCTTCAACAGCGCGTCGGCCCGTTCGCTCAGCACGCCAAAGACGTAGCGGTTCACCGGCGGCTGCTTCAAAGCGAGAAATTCCGGATCGATTTGCATCGCGTTCCAATGGCTGTCGAACACGACGGGCGATTGAAAAATGCGCTCATATTCGGAGCGATGGCTGGGCGCCGGGTGGCGAAATTGAATGATGCGCGGATATTTGATGGTTTGGAATTCAGGCGTGTTGGCGAACATGATCCTGCCGTTCCAGACCAGACGCGCGAATTCCGCCTCGACGATCGGGGGATTGGCGGTGAAGAGATCGTGCGGAAACTCGATCCAGACGCCGCCGTCGCGCTGTACGCCGCGCATGAGCATCGCCGGTTCGCCGCGGTCGTCATCGACAACCAGAGCGGCGTAGCGATTGATTTCGCGCGCAACATCGATCGTCGTCTCGCACGCTTCGCAGATGAGGCCGACGATCGACACTTCCTGCATGCGCACGGCCTCGCCATAGTGCAGGGCGATGGCAGGATCACCCGTCAATTCGGCGGCGGCGGCGAACAGCGCGAGGTAGCGCTCCAGCGCGACATGATTGTCCTGATGGCGCAGGTCCGCCTCGGTTAGACCCGCCCGCGTCAGCAAGGCCGCGCGGCTGGCGCCTTTGCGCACCGCGAATTCAACCAGGCCGCGCGGGTATCCGGCGGCGATCTTGGGCTGGGCGCGCGAAAGGACGGCCGTCACCGCCTGTCGCCTTGGGTCATGCTTTTGATGCTTGGCGTCATGTTCAATTGCTCGCGGACCGCCGTAATAATTTATCGCAAGTCGATATGGCGGTCCAGCGCGCGGGGTTGGCCGCGACGGCAGGCAAGGATACCTAGGTTGCGACGGACGGGTTTTTTGTGGGCTTTTGTAGGCTTGAGCTTCGCATTGGCGGGGTCGGCCTACGCGGATCGTCTGGAAGTGGCCGCGCGCGCGCCCTGGTGGGTGCACCTGGGCGCCGATGCGTTGCTCTATCTCCATATCGGCGGCGGTACGGTGGGGCTTCTTAGCGGCGGCGTCGCGCTCTTAGCCCGTAAGGGCGGGCTGCTCCATCGGCGGGCGGGCAATGTGTTCCTCGTCGCCATGCTTGTCATGTCGGGGATCGGCGGGGCGGTGGCGCCGTTCCTTCACGATCGGATTTCGACTGTCGCCGGCTTTATGACATTCTATCTCATTTTCACCGGTTGGCTGACCGCGCGCCGGCGCCAAGGCGTGGGCGCGTTGGAAGTCTTAGGGTTGTTCATAGCTGTTGGCGGCCTGATCGCGACGCTCTCGCTGACGTGGATGGCTACGAACACGCCGGAGGGCACGCTTGATGGGGCGCCGCCGCAGGCCTTCTACATTTTCCTGTTCGTCAGTCTCATCGCAGCGGCGTCGGATCTCAAACTCGTGCTGCGGCGCGGCATCGAGGGGGGCCAGCGCATTGCGCGCCATGTCTGGCGCATGTGCTTTGGCCTGTTCGTCGCCGCGGGATCGCTGTTCCTTGGCCAGCAGCAGGTGTTTCCGCAATGGCTGCGCGACACGCCCGTGCTCTACATCGCCGCACTCGCGCCGTTGCCTTTCCTTATCTTCTGGCTGTTGCGCGTGCGGTTGTCGAAAAAATACCGCGCCGCAATCACAGCGCCGGCCGCAGCATGACACGAGAGGTAAAGACGATGCTGGAACTACTTTTCCCACGCCAGATCGACAATTCTTATCGGGGCCAATGGCTCGCGATCTGGCTCTTGGTTCCGGTCGTGCTGATGAAGGCCGCGATGGGTTTCAACGTCGCCGGTCTAAATCCATGGGTGAGCAGCCGGTTCATCATACACGCCGCAGACGGCGTACCCATCGACACTTTTCCCGCCAATGCCGCCGCCTTGCTTGTGTTTATGTTTCAAGCATGGGGACTGGCGCTACTGATGCTGGCGTTGCTCGGCCTCGTTGCACTCGTGCGCTATCGCGCCTTGTTGCCGCTGATGATCCTGTCGCTTGGCGCCGAACAGGTCGGACGCACGGCGATATCGATGATGAGTCTGCCGCCGGACCCCGGCCAAGCGGTGTCCGTGGGCGCAATGATCAATTGGGGGTTGTCCGGCGCGCTCGTGCTCGCTTTGATCCTGTCGCTCTGGCGGCGAGGACACAACGCCGCTTAATACACTTTGCAAGCGGGCGGCCCGGTCTTGGGGCGGTCGCGCCTGGGCCGGCGCGGTGCTAACATCATAGCCATGAGCGATGCGCGCCGCCTGAACCGCCGGTCCTTTTTCACCCGCGTCATGGGGGCGGCGCTGGGCGTCGCGCTGAGCACCGGCGCGGCGCTTGCCCAAGGCGACCCGCGACCACTTGACTTTGAGAGACCCCAGTGGATTGAACGGCCGAGCGGTGAAATGCTGTGGCTGTACTTTCCCCCAACCGCGGTTGAGCAGGGCGTGGTGGGCAGGGTCATTTTAGAATGCAGAATCCAGCTCGATACGCGCGCTAATTGTGAAATCGGAAGTGAGTCACCCGAAGGATGGGGCTTTGGCGACGCGGCGCGGGCTCTCTCACGGCTGTTCCGATTGACGCCGGCTACGCGGGGCGGAGAACCCGTCGCCGGCGCGAATTTGCGCGTGCCCATTAATTTCTTGTTTCCAGATGGCGCAGGATCACTTCCTGACGTGGCTTCACTCCGCGTTGGCGGAGAAACATTTCCCCTATCGTCGCCGAATTTACCCATATGGGAGGCTGCGCCGAATTTCTTCGCTGTGTTGGATGCATACCCTAGGCAGGCCGCACGCGATCGCGTTCGTGGTCGCGGTGTATTGCGCTGTATTGTACGTCAAGACCGATCATTGAATTGCCAGCTGTTTCGCGAAACGCCGCCCGGATACGGATTTGGTGAAGCGGCGATGCAACTTGCGCTGCAATTTCGTGTTTCCGAACGCGAGCAGGAGTTTGTCGCGGCGCACCAGACCGCGCCATTTTTTCTTCCTGTCAATTTTTGGCGCACGCTCTGAATTGGAGTCGCTCAACCGGATGTATGACGGCCTGGCGCCATTTGTGTTGCCGCCGATCGACGCGCCTACTGATTTTTATCCCTCAGCAGCGCTCGCCGCCGGCATCGCGGGTGAAGTCGTTATTCTCTGTACTTGGAGCACTGAGCGCCAATTCGAATGCGTCTCCGAGAGGGAGACACCGATGGGGTGGGGTCTTGCTGCCGCTGTTGTCGAGCGGTTTGAATCCAGCGAACCTAATGTAGACTATTTTGGCATATTGCCGGGCGATCAGGTTCGCACGACAGTGAGATTTCATCGGGAATAACTGTGCATCAAGTTTGCCGCACAGATAACAAATGGTACTGCGTGCTGCATTGGACTACATTATAAGCATGCCGTGAACGGCGGCTTCCATTCGTGCGTGCCCATTAGTGATCGCCGAGGATCATCGGCGATCCACTCGGCTGGGTGCTCGTCTGCGCTGCGCACGTTTGGTCGGGCAGACGCCGCCATGATAGTATACAATCTATGAACAATACGCGCCGCCTGAACCGCAGGTCCTTTTTCACCCGCGTCATGGGGGCGGCGCTGGGCGCCGGCGGCGCAGCGGGCGCCGCGCACGCCATCACCGACAGCGACCCGACCGATCGCGCCTATCAGGGGAGCGGGTGCGTCGCTGATTCCGATCCGACGGATCGCGCACGGTGTGGCGGCAGCGGCGGCGGCGGATCGTTCCGTCCAGTTGGATACGTCCTGCTGATTGCAGGCGCCGGCGCGGCGGCGGCGGGAACCTATCTCCGCCGCAAGCGCGATTAGCCGCCAGAGACGATGATCAGTAGGCCGATGAGCGCCAGCGCCCCGCCGCCGATCTGTAGATAGAGCCCAAGGCGATCACGCGGAATTGGCAACAAAGGATGCGCGGCGCGCGGTGGCGGGCTTTGCCGCGGGGCCTCGCCATCGCCCCGAAGCCGCGCGGCCTTGGCGAGCGCGGCGCGCGCTTCGGGGTCGCTGGTGTTTTGCTCCGCCCAGGTGGTGAAGCGCTTGGCGAGTGTATTTTCGAGGCGCCGCCAGGCGGGGTGGTTTGGATCGTTCGCAAAGCTGGTCAGATCCTCGCGATTGACTTGATAGAAGACTGCAGGGACCTCATCCTGCTTGATCCGCTCGATTTCGGCGACCACAAGTTTGTCCTGGTCGAGCGCGATGTGGCACTCGATCTTGATCCAGCGGCGCGTCAGCGCGTGCGGCGTCCAGCAGCCGAGCACGGCCTTGGCTTCGCGCAGTTTTTGATCGACCACGTCGGTGTAGACATCGCCGCCATCGACGCCGCCCTCCACATCGAAAAAGACGTCGAGGCCCTTGTCATCGAGCAGCTTTTTGATCGCCAGCACTTGATCGCGGTTGCGGCGCGCGTAGGAGATGAAAACGTCTATCAACCCATGAAGCCCCGGAGCTTGTAGTGAATCTAGCAGGGGCGGGCCGCCGCGTCATCCGGCGAGGGGCTGGGATGAGCCGGCGATGTTGGGCGAAATGGGGCTTGAGGGCATGAGCGCCGGATTTAGATTCAACTCGGACCTGCTGCGCAGTGAGCCCGATCGCAACAGCGCGCAGGCCGCCTATCCCGATATCGCCTTCGCGCTCGATCATCCCGAACTGCGCGCCCTCTTTGAGCCGATCGACGATGCGGCCAACGCCGCCAAGAAACTTGGCCGGCGGCGCGGAATCGAAGCCGTGTGCATGGTGGCCGTGGCACTGCTCATCACCGCATGGATGCCGCTCAGCGAGCACGAACCGCTGTGGCTGCGCCAGGCGCTGGCCGCGACGGGCGCGGCGCTGGGCCTCATCGGCGGCTATCTTGGGCTTAGCGGTGTTCTGTTCGGCGAAGCGAAACACGCCTGGCTGCGCAATCGCTTCGCGACCGAGCGGCTGCGGCAATTGCACTTCCAGTCGCTGGTCGCGCTGGCGCCCCTGGTGATGAAGGCGGCTGAAAGCGGGGATCGCACGCCGTTCCTGAAGGCGCGGGCGGCGGCTCTCGCGCGCTTTGACAGCGAACAACTCGCTCACTTGGACGCCAAGCTCGCCGGCGTGCTCAATCGCGATGTCGGCGAGGAGCCCTGGCTCCTCGATGTCGCGTTCGATCCGGCGGCGGCGCAAGGCGCGCATCTCAACGGATTTCTCGACGCGCTGGCGCATTTGCGCATCGATCATCAAATCGATTTCGCGGAGTACATGTTGTCATCCGATGCGAAATTGTTTTCGAAGCTGCCGTTTCAGCAGATCAAGATCATCGATGGAGCGGCGCTCGGCTGCGTGCTGATGTTGCTGGTTCTGGACGTGCTGGTTCTGATCGGCGTCGCGGCCGGCGCGGCGCCCCTCCTGCTGGTGCTCGCGCATTGCGGGGCGATCTCGTTCGCGATCGTCGCGCTGGCGCTCAGAACGCTTGAAGAGGGGCTGCAGCCGCACAGGGAGGTGGAACGCTATCGCCAGTACAGCGCATCGCTTCGGCTTATTCGCGCGCGATTCCGCGGTGCGAACAGCTCCGCCGAGAAATTGACGGCGCTCAAGGAGCTGGAGGATTTGTCCTATGCGGAGATGGTGAGCTTTCTCAATTCGAACCACGAGGCGAAGTTCATCATGTAGCGCGCGGCGCTACAAGGTGCGGAGCGCTTCGAGCAGCGTCGTCATATCCCCTGGCAGCGGCGCTTCGAAGCGCAACTCCGCGCCGGTGATCGGGTGCGCAAAGCCAAGGATCGCGGCGTGGAGCGCCTGACGCGGAAAGACGCGCGCGGCTTCCTCCGCCGCCGGCGCATGCGCGCCCGCTGCTTTCAGCCCGCGAAACTTGCCATACAGCGGATCGCCGATCAGCGGGCAGCCGAGATGAGCGAGATGCGCGCGAATTTGATGCGTGCGGCCGGTTTCCAATCGGCATTCGAGCAGGGACGCGGCCGGCGTTCCAGCCGGCGCACCCTCGATCTGGCCATATGGCTCGACCGTCCAATAGCGCGTGATGGCGCGCTTGCCGGCTTCCGAGGATGCATCGCGCACGACGACGAATTTGCGCCGATCCTCGCTTGAGCGGACGAGGCGATTGTCGATGGTTCCCGTGCGCGGCTTCGGCGCGCCGCGCGCGATGGCGTAATAGGCGCGTTCGAGGTCATGTTTGGCGAAGAGCCTGGCGAGGCCCTGATGGGCCGCATCCGTCTTGGCGGCGACGATAAGGCCCGTCGTATCCTTATCGATGCGATGGACGATGCCCGGGCGGGCGACGCCGCCAATGCCCGAGAGGCTCGCCGCGCAATGCGCCAAGAGCGCATTGACCAGCGTGCCGCGCATCGAGCCGGGCGCGGGATGAACGGCCATGCCGGCCGCCTTGTTCACCACGATGAGGTGCGCGTCCTCAAACATGACCTGGAGCGGGATTGGCTCTGGTTCGGGCGCGGCCGGCTCAGGCGGCGGCAGCGCCAGCTCATAGGTCGCGCCAGCGCGGACCTTGCTGGACGCGTGTGTGACCGGCGCGCCGTCGGCGCTCAGCTTTCCCGCGCCGATGAGCCCCTGCACGCGAGCACGCGACAGATCCGGCCATGTCTCCACCAGCCAGGCGTCCACGCGGGCGCCGGCCGCCTGCGGCGGCGCGATCACGCTCCGGATCGATCCGGGCTCAGAGGGCTCTTCGTCATCTTGGTTCAAGGCGCCAGCGCTCTCTGAGTGGCGCGCCTTCGCCCTGTGTGGGAGAAGGGGCGCGCCGGTGCGCGCTTCCCTCTCCCACAAGGGGAGAATATGCGCCAGCCCATCGAGGTCGCCATGAAGGAACTTGCACTCTGCGTCGCGCTCTTGGTCGCTTCGATGTCGCCCGCCCATGCGCGCGATCTGCGCATCGGGCGGGGCGAGACGGCCGGGGAGGCGCCCAACGAACTCACCATCGTCACCTGGAATTTGGGCTATGCGGGGCTCGGCGCGGATTCTGATTTCCGCGCCGATGGCGGGGCACGGCTATTGCCGCCTTCGCGCGCCTCGGTCACGCGTAATCTCACCGGCATCGAAGCGACTCTGCGCGCCAATCCAGCGGACGTGTATTGCATCCAGGAACTCGCCGCGCCTGGGCCGATGACGCTTTGGCATGATGTACGCGGCGGCGTGAATCGCGCGCTCACCGCTTTTGACCGGGTGTTTTACGCCGATGTGCGCACGCGCTTCTGGCCGCCGCCGCTGCGGCTGGTGCACGGGCCGGGGCTCTATTCCCGTTACGCGCTGCAATCGGCCGAAGTGGTGCGCCTGCCCGATGAGCCGAACCGCATGGCGGGCGTCGTTATGCGTCATTACGGCCTCGTCGTGGCGCGCATCGCGCCGGCCTGGACCATCGTCTCCCTGCATCTCTCGGCCTTCGATGAAGGCGCGCAGACGCGCCGGCGGCAATTGGCGGCGCTGATGGATTTCGCCGAGCGCGAGCACGCGAGCGGACGCTCCGTGGTGCTTGGCGGCGATTTCAATTATCTCCTGGTCGATACGGCGTTCCCGCACACCACCGCGCAAGAGCATCTCTTTTGGGTGCATGAGTTTCCCGATGAGGCGCTGCCGGCGGGCTGGCGCATCGCGGCGGACGCGGCCACGCCCTCCAACCGCACCAACAATCAGCCTTACGTGGAAGGTGAAAATTACCGCAGCGTGATTGACGGTTTCGTGCTCTCGCCGGACCTGGAGGCGCTGGAGGTGAGCGGCGTGCCCCTCGGCTTCGCGCATTCGGATCATCAACCGGTGCGGCTGCGCGTGCGCCGCAATCCCGCCTGACGCGCGCACCTATGCGTTTGCGCCTCTCGCATTGAACCGGCGGGAGTGCGAAACTGGCGTTGCCAAGAGGGTGGGATGAGCGAGACATCGATCAAGGTGACGCGCCGGGGCGCGTTGGCGGCGGCCGGCCTCGGCGCGGCTGCGGCGGCATGCGGGCAAAGGCCCCCGGCACCGCGTTATATCGGGGGGCTGGCGTTCAGCCACGGCGTCGCCAGCGGCGATCCAGGGCCGGACCGGGTGATCATCTGGACGCGGGTGACGCCGGAGCAGGACGGGCCGGTGCCCGTGCGCTGGATCGTGGCGCGCAATCGGGGCCTCACCAGCGTCGTGCAAACAGGCGTTATCGAAACAGATGCGCGGCGCGACTATACCGTGAAAGTCGATGTCGCGGGCTTGCGCCCCGGCGCGCCTTATTTCTACGGGTTTTTGGCGGGCGATCAGGCGAGCGCCGTCGGCAAGACGCGCACGTTGAAATCCGGCCGCATGGATCGCTTGAAAATCGCGGTGGCGAGCTGCGCGAGTTTTCCGCACGGTTATTTCAATGCCTATGACGCCATGGCGGAGGAAGAGGACCTCGATCTCGTCGTCCATCTTGGCGATTACATATATGAATATGGCGTCGGCGGCTTCGGGGGTGAAAGCGGCGTCGCGCTCGGGCGCATTCCAAGCCCGGAAGTGGAGTGCCTCTCGCTCGGCGACTATCGCCAGCGTCACGCGCAATACAAGGGCGAGCGCGAATTGCAGGCGGCGCACGCGGCGTGCCCGTGGATCGTGGTGTGGGACGATCACGAGATCGCCAATGATTGCTGGATGGGCGGGGCGGAAAACCACAACCCCTCCAATCGCGAAGGCGCCTATGAGGATCGCAAGCGCGCCGCGCTGCAGGCCTATTATGAATGGATGCCGATCCGTGAGCCGGAGGCGGGCCGGCCGTTCGACGCCATCAATCGGCGCTTCCAGTTCGGCGATCTCGCCACGCTCATTATGGTGGAGACGCGGCTTCTGGCGCGCACGCGCCCGTTCGATTACGCCAGTGAGCTGCCGCTCTATTCGACGCCGTGGGACTTCTCCAATCCCAACGCGCCGCGCGCGATCTCACCAACCGCGCCGCGCGGGCCGAATGTGCGCATGCTGCCCGTGCCTTATGAAGAGGTAGATGGGCGTTTGCGTTCGGTGTGGGATTGGGCGCGCGTGCAGGCGGCCATATCGAGTCCTGGCGCGCCGCCCGCCGGCTTGCGATTCGTGCCCGATCGCGCGCGGCTCACGGCGCTGCTCAACGCGCCCGAACGGCGCATGCTTGGGCAAGCGCAGGAGCAATGGCTCGCGCGCGAATTGACGACGTCGAGCAACGCCCACACGCCGTGGCAGATCATCGGCAATCAGGTGCTAATGGCGCCGGTGACGGCGCCCGATCTCCACGCTGCGCCGGAAGCGGCGATGGCGGCGGCGGATCGCGCGCAGCCCGGCGCGCGCCGGCTCATGGAATTCACGCGCTTTCCCATTCCGCTCAGCACGGATAGCTGGGACGGTTATCCGCAAGCGCGCGCGCGCGTGCTTGAGATGTTTCGCCGGCTCGCCGGCAACGTGATCGTACTGACCGGCGATAGTCATGCGGCCTGGGCCAATGAACTCAATGTGGGCGAAGCGCGCGTCGGCGTGGAACTGGGAACGACGTCGATCACGAGCCCGAGTCCTGGCGATCTCTTTGCGCAGGCGGGCATCGATTTCGCGGCGCGCGTGCGCGCGCGCAATCCCAACGTGAAGTGGACGGACCAAACCAAGCGCGGCTATCTGCGTCTCACCTTGACGCGCACCCAGGCGTTGGCGGAGTTCATCGCCGTGTCCACAATCGCCGCGCCAGATTATCGCGCCAGCGTGGACGCGGCCTTCACAATCCGCGCCGACCAAGGCCCGGGCCTCGGGCCCATTAGCCCGCGCGAAGCGGAGCGCGCCTGATGCTCGACCGGCTGAGCGCGGGCTGGCGCGGCTATGCGCTGATTGCGCTGATCACGCTCGCCGCCGTGCTGCCGGGCTTTGCATCTCTGCCGGTGCTCGATCGCGACGAGGCCCGGTTCGCGCAAGCTACGCGCCAAATGCTTGAAACGGGCGACTTTATCCGCATCAACGTGCAGGAAGAAGCGCGCAACAAAAAGCCGATCGGCATCCATTGGATGCAAGCCGCGGCCGTGGCGGCGACGGCGCCGATCACGGGGAATCTGAACACGATCTGGGCGTACCGTCTGCCATCGCTGCTCGGCGTTTTGCTCGCGGCTTTGGCGACGTTCTGGGGCGGGCGGGTTCTCGTCGGCGCGCGGGCGGCGCTGATCGGCGCGTGTCTCTTGCCCGTAACGCTGCTGCTGGCCACCGAGGGGATCATCGCCAAGACGGACGCGATGCTCTGTGGGCTGATCGTTCTGATGATGGCGGCGTTGGCGCTGCTACGCGAGGGCGCCGGCGCGCCGCGGGGCCTCGCGCTGCTGTTCTGGGGCGCGTTGGGCCTGGGCGTGCTGGTCAAGGGGCCGGTCGCGCCCATGGTCGCGGCCCTGACGCTGCTGACATTGTTTGCATGGGAGCGGCGCGCGCGCTGGATGGCGCCATTGCTTTGGGCGCCGGGGCCGATCCTAGCCGCGCTGATCGTCGCGCCCTGGTTCATCGCCATACAAGTCGCGACCGATGGCGCGTTTCTGCGCGAGGCGATTTCGGTTGATCTCGCGCCGAAGCTCGCGGCGGGCGCGGAAGGCCATGCCGGACCACCCGGCTATCATGTGGCGCTGCTTATTCTGTCTTTCTTTCCGGCGACAATCGGCCTTGCGCCTGGGCTCGTCGTCGCGTGGCGCGCAATCGCCGCGCCGGCGAACAATTCAGCTCAGGGCGGCGCGCGCTTTCTGATCGCCTGGGCGGCGCCGACATGGATCGTGTTCGAGCTGCTTGGCACCAAGCTGCCGCACTACGTGCTGCCGGCCTTTCCCGCGCTGGCGCTGCTCGCCGGGGCGGGTCTTGTCGCTGCGTATGAAGGGCGCTGGCGCGTCTCGTCACTGGTTTCGATCACATTGTTCGCGGTCGGCGCGGCGCTCTTGGTCGCGTTGATGGCGTATGGGTCGACCTATCTGCCGGGCGATGACAGCGCCGATTTGCGTCGCGCGGTGCAAACCGCGCTGTGGGGCGGAGCGGGCGCGCTCATTGCACTCGTAGTGGTTTGCATGGCGCGCGCGCCCATGCTTCGAGTCAGCGCCGCGATCCTATTTGCGCTTGCGTCCATGTACGTGCTGCGCGAACGCATCGCGCCGGAAGCGCGCTCAATTCTGATCAGTGCGGAAGTCGTCGAGGCGCTGGATCGCGCGGGTCTGGGGCGCGCGCCGCTCGTGGTCGCGGGTTATCGGGAGACAAGCCTCGTCTTCATGACGGACACACGCACGCACCTGTTCGGCGCCGGTCAAGCGCGCGCGGCGGCGGCGGCCGCGCAAGCGGGCGGGGCGGCGCTGGTGAGTTGCTCGGAACGCGATGCGTTCGAGCGCGCCCTTGGCGCACGCGGCTTGCGCATGAGCGCCGGCGAAACGATCGAAGGGCTCAATTACGCCAATGGCGATGAAGTGTGCCTCGGCGTGGGCGAGATCAACGCGCACCAGCGCCAAAGATGAAGCGGAGGCTCCGCCGCAGCAACACAAGCGCCGCCAGTGATGGGCGCGCGATGGCGGCGAAGGCGCGCTCGGGCGCGCTGTGGGCCGAGCGGCGCACATAAGCGGCGAGCGCGGATGAATCTTGGCGCGCATCAACAGCGCCAGGAGCAAAATGAACACCGGCCGCGGCGGTCTGCATCAGAACGCGCCCGCCCGCTTCGTTCGCGCGGCGACACAGATCGAGATCCGCGACGCCGGCGGCGAACACTTCATCGAAGCCGCCGAGCCGGTCGAAATCCGCGCGCGGCATGAGCATGAGCGCGCCCGATATCGCGGCGACCTTGATCGCGCCATCCTGTTCAGCATCGGCGCGCCGCGTGCGCTTTGGCCTATGCGCGCCGATACCGCACGCCACGGCCAGCGCTGACCAGGCCGTCAGGCGCCCCGCGCGCGCGCTCGCCCTCTCATGGCCGCTTGTATCGACAAGGCGCGCGCCGACGATCCAGGGCGCGTTCGCCTCCGCGCCGGCGGCGGCCATGCGCTCAGCCGCGCCGCGCTGCAACACAACATGTGAATCGATGAACATCAGCCAGCGCCCATGGGCGCGCGCCGCGCCGAGATTGGCGCCGGCCGCGTGGCCGACATCGCCCTGGCCCTGCACAAGCACGATGTCGCGCCGGTCCGCCGCCAGCGCACGCAGCGCCGACGCGACTGGCGGCGGCGCGCCATTGTCGACGATGACAAGCTCATCGATCCAGGGTTCGGCCAAGGCCGCGCGCAGGCACAGTTCGAGCGGCGCGCCCGCCGCGCGCACGACGACCACCGCCGACACACGCACCTGCGGCTCTACGGCCGCTGACCGCGCCCGGGTCTGCTTGGGGTCCACGATTACGCTCCTGGTGGGAGACTCGCAGCCTCCGCCCGTCAAATGTGGGCCCGCGGTCCACTTTCGTCCAGAGCATGGTCCGATCACATTGAATCGGATCATGCTCTAGATTCTCGAATCGCCGCGTTTTCTGAGACGCCCAAGCGCCCACTTCGTCGGAAAAAGCTCCAGACCTCAGCCGCGCCGCTGATCCGGCGGCTGGGCTTCATCGCGGAGCGCGTCGAGCGCCTCGTCGAGGCTCAGCACCGTCTGCGCCTCCCCGCCGAGGCGGCGCAACGCGACTTTCCGCTCCTCCGCCTCCTTGCGGCCGACCACGGCGATCACGGGCGTTTTCGCCAGGGAGTGTTCGCGGATTTTGTAGCCGATCTTTTCGTTGCGCTTGTCGGCCTCGGCGCGCAGGCCCGCGCGCTTCATCAGATCGACGACATGATCGGCGTAGCCGTCCGCGTCCTGGGTGATCGTGGCCACCAGAACCTGGACGGGCGCCAGCCACATCGGAAATGCGCCCGCGTAATTCTCCATGATGATGCCGATAAAGCGTTCGAAGGATCCGAAGATCGCACGGTGCAGCATGACCGGCCTGTGCTTGGCGCCGTCCTCGCCGACATATTCCGCGCCGAGCCGATCGGGCAGGACGTAGTCCAACTGGATCGTGCCGCAGGTCCATTCACGCCCGATCGCGTCCTTCACGATGAAGTCGAGCTTCGGCGCATAGAAGGCGCCGTCACCTTCGGCGATGACGGGTTCGATGCCGGCCTTGCGCGCGGCGTTGGCCATCATGGCTTCGGCCTTGTCCCAGAATTCGTCCGAGCCCGCGCGTTTCTCAGGCCGCGTGCCGAGATTGATGTGAGTGGCGATCAAACCGAAATCGCCATGCACCAAACGCACCAGCCGTAAAAACTCGGCGACTTCGTCTTCGATCTGGTCTTCGCGGCAGAAGATGTGGGCGTCGTCCTGCGTGAACGCGCGCACCCGCATCAGGCCGTGCAGCGAGCCGCTCGGCTCGTAGCGATGGCAGGCGCCGAATTCCGCCATGCGGATCGGCAATTCGCGGTAGGATCGCTGACCGAATTTGAATATCTGCACATGGCCCGGGCAGTTCATCGGTTTGAGAGACAGCGTTTCCGCTTCCACTGTTTCGCAGACAAACATGTGCTCGCGATACTTCTCCCAGTGCCCGGACTTTTCCCAGAACGTGCGGTCAAGCACTTGCGGCGTCTTCACTTCGATATAGCCCGCCGCCTCGAGGCGTCGTCGAATGTAGGATTCAAGCGTACGCCACAGCGTCCAGCCCTTTTCGTGCCAGAACACCATGCCGCGTCCTTCTTCCTGCATGTGGAAGAGGTTCATCTGACGGCCTAATTTGCGGTGGTCGCGCTTCTCGGCCTCCTCAAGGCGCTTGAGATAATCTTCCAGCTGCTTTTCATCGGCCCAGGCCGTGCCGTAGATGCGCTGGAGCTGCGCGTTCGCCTGATCGCCGCGCCAATAGGCGCCGGCGAGTTTCATCAGCTTGAAGGCTTTACCGAGCTTGCCCGTGGAAGGCAGGTGCGGCCCGCGGCAGAGATCGCCCCATTTGTCGCCGTGGCTATAGATCGTGATCGGGTCGCCAGGCTTGATCACTTCGTCGATCGTCTCGGCCTTGTAGATCTCACCGATGGCGCGGAAATGAGCGATCGCCGCCTGCTTTTCCCAGACCGTACGGATGATCGGCAGATCGGCGTCGACGATGTCCTTCATGCGCTGTTCGATCTTGTCGAAATCGTCCGTCGAAAACGGCGCGTCTCGCGCAAAGTCGTAATAGAAGCCATCCTCCGTCACCGGACCGAACGTGACCTGCGTGCCGGGGAAAAGTTCCTGCACGGCCTGCGCCAGCACATGGGCGGCGTCATGGCGCAGAATATCGAGCCCCTCGGCGCTATCGCGCACGATGAGTTCGATTTTGGCGTCTCCTTCCAGCGGGCGCGTCAAATCCCACAAGGCGCCGTCGATTTTCGCGGCGACGACTTTTTTCGCCAGCGATTTGGAGAGGCTCTCGGCGATTGCGAGCGGTGTTGCGCCGTCATCATAGGCGCGCGCGGCGCCATCGGGAAACGTGATGTTGATGCTCATGATGCGTGCTTTTCACAATTGTGGGGCGGGGCGCGGAAACCGCCGCGCCAATCGCCAAAGGACCAGGGTTTCCACCAGCGGGCGTTCGGCGGCGCCGTGCTCGGCGCGGGGTCATAACCCCACGAGCCGCCGGGCCGGCAGCGCACGATGCGCGCGAACGCCATCCAGCCGCCGGCCCAGGCGCCGTGCTGCGCCAACGTATCGAGCGCGAAGGCCGAACAAGTCGGCTCATGCCGGCATGCGCGCCCGACAAGCGGCGAGAGCGTGAGCCGGTAAAGGCGGACAAGACCGATCAGGGCCGTCGCCGGCCAGGAGTGCGCGGGCATGGGAAGCGCCGATGTGGTGGGTTGGGGGAAACGGGCTGTTGCACGGCCGCCGCGGCGCGCCCGTTCCCGCGCCGCCGGCCTCAGCTGGTGGTCGTGGTCGTCAAGCGAGGGCGCGGGCGAAGCGGCATGGCGGCCCGTCTAACAGATGAAATTCGAAAAATCGAGCCCGTCCAAGCCGAGGCACTGCAGCCAATGTTAGTAGGACTCATCAGCTTGATTTGCAAAAGCGTCGGCGATCTCGGATCGAAGTTCGGCAACGTGAGCGTCAAATGCGGCCGGATCTTCCTTGGAGACGAGCGCGGCACAGAGGACAACGCACTCGTCGCAAATGCTGCATGTCGGCCCCGCGACGATTTTCCGCACTTCTTCACTCGGCTTGTCGCACCAACCACACCGATAGGCGGAACTCGTCGCCACGCTCGCCGCCTTTTTGATCAGCTTGAATCGCTCAAACTTTCCTGGGCCGCTTGACAACCGCACTTTCAGTTCGCGCTCGGCCGCGCGGGCGGATTGATGACGCCCATGCAGCGCGGCGCGCGGGTGAGCAGGGGCGCTGCGCCCGCGCTCAAGCGTACGGTGACGAACGAAAAGCAGTGTTGGCTCGTCTGGTCCATGCGTTCGCATTGCGCGGTGAGATTGGATTCGGTCGGGTATGCGTCGCGGCACTCAAACCCGGCGGCTGCGAGATCGTTGCGCAGTGCCGCGTTGTCGCCCGCCGCGTAGCGCGCCGCCACATAGGCGTTTGGATCGCGTTCAAGCGCCACGAGATCGAGACTTGATTGAGCCCACGCGAGTGTGGGCGCGGCCAGCATCACGATCGCCATCGCCATTTGGGCGCCGCGCATATCCATTCTCCCCGTTCAGGCGGGCGCGCGCGCCTTGGCTTCCGCCATGTCGAGCGCCGCCGCCGCCGCCTCGAACGCCAGGAGCGTCGAGGCATGACGTTGGGGGTAGTTTCGCACGCCTTCGAGGTGCCGCAACTCCCAAAATTGCCCGGAGGGCGGGGCCGCGCCCGCTTTCAACATGGCGGCGAGGGCCTCGCGCGCGGCGCGAATGTCATCCGGGGACGATCCGATGGCGTGCATTGCCAGCACGGCGGCGGCGGCCTGGCCGAGCGCACACGCCTTGGGCTCGATGGCGAAGCGGGCGATGCGGCCGTGCTCAAGGGCGAGGTCGACGGTCACGGTCGAGCCGCAGACGCGGCTGACTTTCGTGGCGCTGCCGTCCGCATCGGGAAGGCGCCCAACATGCGGGATATCGGCCGCCAGCTCCAGAACGCGGGGATGATAAAGATCGTCCACGCGGCTCATGTAGCGCTAAGTCGGCCCGCCCAACAGGCCGTCCGACCCGCAGGTGCGGTCATAAAGCGCGCGGGCGCGGGTGAGGGCGGCGGCGCCGAAGAGGTGCACCTGCCAGGTGTGCGCGCAGCCGCTGGCGTTCAAAGTGCGCCGGCACACCCGCGCAGGAGGCGCGCCGCGCCGTGCGGGGGCGGGCGTCGTGCAGGAAAAGGCGTTGGCGGTGAGATCGCGCGCGGCCGATTCCAGTGGCGTTCCCGGAGGGTAGCGGCGCGCGACCGAGGCCGAGAATTGGCTGAGCGTGGCGGGCGGGCTGGCGCGGCGCCAATCGCCGAGCGAAACCTCCGCCGCCGGGCGCGACGGCGTCGTTGCGCAGGCGGCGAGCGCCAGAGCCGCCAACGCTAGGAGCGCGGGTGCCTTCATCTCAGAGCGGGCGATCGCAGATCACATCGAACCCCGCATAGGGGCGGGTGCGGCGATCGTCCAAGGCGACATACCAATCCTTGGCGCAGCCATTGTCGGTGATCTCGATGCGGCAATCGATCGCGCCCGGGCGTTGGGCGCAGACAAAGCCGTTCCGTTCCAGGTCGGCGCGGGCGTCCGGCCGGCTCATGCCGGCATAGCGGGCGGTCATTTGGGCCTCGAAGGCCGGGCCATAGACGCCGGCGTTCGCGCCGCGCCACTGGCCGAAATCGATGCCGGCGGGGGCGCGGCCTTCAGGCGGGGCGGGGCGGGCGGCGCGGGTTGTTTCCGCCGGCGGGCGCGGGGCGCTGCCGACATTGGCCTGAAACGGATTGGGCCCCGCGGGCGGGGCGGGCGCGGGCGTGATCTGCGCGGCGGCGCTGGTGGCGATGAGCGCCAGGGCGAAGGCCAGGCCGATGATGCGCATGTGGGCTCCTTGTGAGTTTGGGCGTCGTGTGAAGCGGGCGATTGCGGCGCGGATGGGGCGGGGGCGTCAGTATTCAGCCTCACCCAGCGCCTGCGCGCCGTGGAGAAGGCGCAGCAATGTGAGGGTGTCGGGCTCGATTCTGTAGAACACGATCAGCGAGAACCCGCGCAGTCGGAAGGAGCGAATTCCAATTCCCAGCTCGTGACGTCGGCGGCCAGCTTCCGGAAACACCTCAAGGAGCTCGAGCAGCGCGTCCAATTCGTCAAAGAGGCGCTCGCCGCTCGCTGGGCTGCGGTTGGCGAGATAGGCATAGGCGTCGCTAAGATCATCTATAAATCGGGGCTGGCGAAGAATTTGCACTGCGCGTCACGCGCGTATGCGCGCCGCGTATCTCTTGAGGGCTTCGGTCCGGGCGTCCGCGCCGTTCCACGGCGAGGCGGGGCCGCTGGCGTCAGCTTCGTCGATCAAGGCGCGTAACGCCGCGTCGTCGCGCCCGGCGGAATGATCCTCGTCGGGCGCGTTCACCAAAGCCTGCGCAATAAGCGCCTCTGCGGCGGCGTTGATGCTGGGCCAACCACTCGTCTTGCGGCGTCGTTCAAGCAACGCCGCGAGATCGTCGGATATAGAAATGGATTTCGCCATTAATAATCACTTAGCATGAATTCGCCGCTCCGCCTATGCACGCCGCCACGTCGAGCCTTCCGGCCCGTCCATGACGATGACGCCCATCTCGGTCAGTTCCTCGCGGATGCGGTCGGCTTCCGCGAAGTTCTTGGCCCTGCGCGCGGCGAAGCGGGCGGAGACGAGGGCGTCAATTTTTTCCGCTGGCCAATCAACCGTCGCAGTTGCGTGCAGTTGCAGATTGCCCAGGGTTGCATTGAGCGATGCGTTCACCTTGCGCCCAAATACGATATCAGGATCGCGCTGCAGTAGGCCGAGCATTTCGCCTGCTTTGAGCAAGCGCGCCTTCGCCGTCGCTTTCTCTGACTCGGACTTTGCCTTGTTCGCGTCCGTCGCTAACGTTGACAATGCCGCCATCGCCATTGGCGTGTTCAGATCATCGCAAAGTGCATCCAAAAAATCGTCCGAGGGTTCGACGTCGCCTTCCGGCGACACATCGTTTAGGCGGTCTACAGCACCGTAAAGACCCTTCAGCGTTGCATCCGCCTGCTTGAGCAAATCCTCCGTCCAATCGAGCGGCGCGCGATAATGGGCGCTGAGCAGAGCTAGGCGCAGCACTTCGCCCGGCCAGCGCTGCAAGAGCTCATGCGCGAGCAGCACATTCCCGACGCTCTTGGACATTTTCTCCGCGTCCATGGTCAAAAAGCCATTGTGCAGCCAGACGCGCGCGAGCGGCGCGCCATGCGCGCATTCCGATTGGGCGATTTCGTTTTCGTGGTGTGGAAACAGGAGATCGATCCCGCCGCCATGAATATCGATGGTGCGGCCAAGCGTCTTTTCGATCATGGCCGAGCATTCGATGTGCCAGCCCGGCCGGCCGCGCCCAAACGGCGCATCCCAAGCCGGCTCGCCGGGCTTGGCCGCCTTCCACAGCGCGAAATCGGCGGGCGCGCGCTTATCGTCTTCGCCTTCCACACGCGCGCTGACGCGCATGTCATCCAGATCGCGACGGGACAGCTTGCCGTAATTGGCGTCGGCGGCGACGGAGAAATAGACGCCCGATTGCGCCTGATAGGCCGCGCCCTTGGCGATCAGGGTTTCGATCAACGCGATCATCTCGCTCACATGCGCGGTCGCGCGCGGCGCGAGCGTCGGCGGCAGAACGCCGAGCGCGGCCATATCCGCTTCGTAAATGTCGGCGTATTTGTTGGTGATCTCTTCGAGGCGTTCGCCCGTCTCGCTCATGCGCGCGATGATCCTATCGTCGATGTCCGTGAAGTTGCGCGCGTAGATGACGTGCTCTTCGCCGTAGGTTCGCCGCAGCAGGCGGAACAGCACATCGAACACGACGGGCGGGCGCGCATTGCCGATATGGGCGTAGTTATAAACGGTCGGCCCGCACACATACATCGTCACCCGCTTGGGATCGGCGGGCGTGAAGATTTCCTTGGCGCGAGTGAGGGAGTTGGTGAGTTCAATCGTCCGCATTGTCATATTATCCGCGCGGCGCCGCGATCGGGGTGAGCGGCGCAAAACCGAAGCTTAGAAAATCTCGTATGAGGGGGCGTGCCCGCGTGGTACGATGACAAGGCGTTAAAGGGAATGGCGCCGGCGCGGCCGGCTCCCCATCTCCATTACCATCGCCCTGAGGGTAAACCAGCGGGCGGGCGTTAAGACCGGGTGCTCCTACTGAGACCCTCCCGGCTCGACCTCCGCCCCTCAGTTGAGGAAGGTCCTGCAATGTCCGGCATTTCAAAGCCACGCATGGTCGCGCCCGCCGCGCCCGCGCGCCCCACGCGCGAGGCGGCGATGGAGGCCGTCAAAACGCTGCTCGCCTGGACGGGGGACGATCCGGCCCGGGAGGGGCTTCTCGATACGCCCGGCCGCGTCGTCGATGCGTTCGAGGAATGGTATTCCGGCTATGGCAAGGATCCGGTGAAGGAGTTGTCGCGCACCTTCGAGGACATCGAGGGCTATGACGACATCGTCATGCTGCGCAACATCGATGTCGAAAGCCATTGCGAACACCACATGGCGCCGTTCCTGGGCCGCGCCTTCGTGGCGTATATGCCAGTCAAGCGCGTTGTCGGAATTTCCAAGATCGCGCGCGTCGTGGAGATCTTCGCCAAACGCTTGCAAACGCAGGAGACGATGACGGCACAGATCGCCGACGCCATCAATGACGTGCTCAAGCCGGCAGGTGTGGCCGTGCTGGTGGATGCGGAGCATCAATGCATGTCGACGCGCGGCGTGCATCATCACGATGTGACGACGATCACCACCCAATTCACCGGCGTGTTCAAGACGGATTTGAACCTGCAGAACCGTTTCATGAAAATGGCGGGCTATGGGTGAGGCGCAGGCGAAGTTCGACGCCGCCGGCCTCATCCCCGCGATCACGCAGGACGCCGAGACCGGCGCGGTGCTGATGCTCGCCTGGATGAATGAAGAGGCGCTGCGGCTCACCCTGGAAACCCGACGGGTCACCTATTGGTCTCGCTCGCGCCAGGCGCTGTGGGTGAAGGGTGAAAGCAGCGGCCACAGGCAGGAACTGATCGAGGCGCGCCTCGATTGCGATGGGGACGCGCTACTTCTGCGCGTGCGCCAGACAGGCCCCGCCTGCCACACCGGCGCGGCGAGCTGTTTTTTCACGCCGCTTTGAGGCCTCCGGGCGGGGGGTCGCGCCCAGGCGCTGCGCCCGCTAGAACGACGGGCTGAGCAGTCCCGGACCCCATCGCCCTTGCCCGAAACCATCGAATTCAGCGTCGTCGCCCCCGTCTATAACGAGGCGGGCAATGCGGCCGCCCTGGCGCGCGAGATCGCCCGCGCCATGGAAGGGCGCTCCCACGAGATCATTTTCGTCGATGACGCGAGCCGGGACGACACCCGCGCCGAACTCGCCGAGCTGAAGCGCGAAATCCCCACGCTGCGGATCGTCGGGCACCGGGCCAATGCGGGCCAGAGCCGGGCGGTGCGGACGGGCGTTTTGGCCGCGCGGGGGGCGATCGTCGGCACTTTGGACGGGGACGGGCAGAACGATCCGGCCGATTTGCCCCGGCTCTATGCCCGCATGGTGCGCCCGGACGCGCCGGCCGATCTGGGCATGGTGGGCGGGCGGCGGGCCAAGCGACGGGACAGCTGGGCCAAGCGGATCGGCTCGCGCATCGCCAATGGGGTTAGGAAGCGCCTCTTGAGGGATGGGGCCGATGACAGCGGCTCGGGCGTCAAAGTCTTCAAACGGGAAGCTTTTTTACGCCTTCCCTATTTTGACCATATGCACCGCTATATGCCGGCCCTGATGCTGCGCGAAGGTTACGCTGTTGAGTTTTTGGATGTAAACCATCGCCCTCGCGGGGCTGGTCGGTCTAAATACACCAATCTTGGCCGTCTGGCCGCGACGGGAACCGATCTCTTCGGCGTGATGTGGCTCTTGAGCCGCGCGCGCAAGCCAGGCGGGTGGGACGAGTTATGAGCGACAACATCACGCGCGGCGAGTATGTCGCCTTGGAGAGCGGCCGCCGTCGGGGCCGTGGGCCGCAAAGGGAGCCGAACGCCATGGGGGCTATTTTCAACGTCTTTCCGCTGCTGATCGTGCCGGTGCTGATGTACAATATCTGGGCGTTCGGCCGCACGGCGACCGGCACGACAGCCGCCGATGTGCGCGGCCTGCTCGATCGGCGCGTGTTCGGGATCAACATGGCCTCGTCGGAATCGACGGTGGCGGGCGGGGCGTCCGTGCCCGTCGAATGGATTGTGACGGGCGGGGATTTGCTGGTCCTGGTGGCGCTGCTGCTGCTGTTCGTCGAGCTGCTTAAATCAACCAGCACCGGCACGGCGGCGATCTTCAATCACGCCCTGTCCATGCTGGTGTTCATCATATGCCTGGTTGAGTTCCTGCTGCACCCAGCCTTCGCCACCACGGTCTTTTTTCTGATCCTGATCATGGCGCTGCTGGACGTGCTGGCTGGTGTGGTCGTCACCATCGTCTCGGCGCGGCGCGACGTGGAATTCGATCGCGGCGGCTAAAGGCACCAACTCGCGGCCGCGAAAGCGATCACGAAGTCCAGAATACGCGACGGCGGCCAAGCGCGCGCACGCACGGTGAACGTGCGCCGCAGCGCGACGAAAAGAAGGACCGTCATGTCAGGCGCGTTCGTCGCGCACGATGCCAAGCGGCGCGGCGCGAACGCGGGCGTAGGCGGGCGGACGCGCGGCGATCGGCGCGACAGCGTTAATGAGAGAGGCGACGAACAAGGGGTCGATGATGCGCGGGGGCGCGCGCCGCTCCCCGCCGCGCCGCTCCTGGCCGCGCGCGTCGCCCTCGGCCCGTTGGGGCTTCATTCCCAACCAATCGGAGGCGCGGCGACCGCTCATGGGCGGGATGGTGCAAAACCGGCGCCAGGGCCGCGCGGGGCCCGCGTTCACACTGCGCGGCGCACACGGATATGGTAAAGGACGGGCGCCCGAAGTGGAGCCGCCCGCATGCCCGACGATCTTCGCCCGACGCCTGCCCTCGCAGCCGGCTTTCAACTGATGGAGGTCGATCCGGCCTTTAACGCCGATCCGATGGCGCGGCTCGATCCGCTGCGTGAGGCCGCGCCGGTGCGCCGCGATCCGGTGTTTCCCGATGTGGTGACGGCGGCGACGCACGAGGCCGTGCGCGCCATTTTGAACGACGCGAGCGGGGCGCGTGACTTAACCAAGGCGCGCGAAGGCAACCTCATGAGCGTGGCGCTTCGGGCGCTTTTCACGGAAGTTCAGGCGCGCACCCACGCGGTCAATGCGGGCCACGAAGGCTCGCCCGTCAATTCCTTCTTCTTCATGGACGAGCCGGATCATGGGCGGCTGCGCGGCATCGTCGGGCCGTTGTTCCTCAAGCGCGTGGCCGCGTTTCGACCCAATATCGAAAAGGTGGTGAACGAAACCCTGGCGGGGCTCGAAGGCAGGGCGAGTTTTGACGCCGTGGCCGAATACGCCGTGCCGATCCCCGTGCGCGTCATCGCGGAAGTGATGGGCGTGGCCGATCACGATCTGCCGCGGTTCAAGGCCTGGTCGGACGATAGCTTCCTGATGTTCAACCCGATGCGTACGCCCGAGGAACATCAACGCTGCATCGGCGCGCTCGCGGGGCTTTATGATTTCTTCGCCGATCTAACGGCGGCGCGAAAAGCCGAGCCGCGCGACGATCTGATCAGCGATCTGGTGCGCGCGCAGGGCGAAGGCGCGCCGATCAGCGATGCTGAAATCGTTGTGCAGATGAACATGCTGCTGACCGCCGGCAATGTCACGACCACGGACTTGATCTCCAGCGGCGTCTATATGCTGCTCACGCACCCGGATGCGCGCGCGCGGCTCCTGGCCGAGCCCGCGCTGATCTCGTCCACGGTGGAGGAGGTGCTGCGCACGGAGCCGCCGGCGACGCGCAGTTTTCGCTTCGCGGGCGCGGACGGCGCGGTCGGCGGGTGTCCGGTTCGCAAAGGGGATATGCTCTCGGCGCTGATCATGGCCGCGAATTATGACCCCGCCGTTTTCGCCGAACCGCATACGTTCGATATTGCGCGCAAACCCAATCCGCACCTCACGTTCGGCGGCGGAGGGCGCATTTGTCTGGGCGCGCCGCTTGCGCGGCTCGAAGGGCAATTGGCGCTCTTTAAGCTGTTCCAGCGCTTTCCCAATCTGCGGCGCACGGAAGAGGGGCCGCCTGAGCGGCGCCCGACGCCCGGGCAGCGTGGCCCGTCTCGCTTGCCTGTTTCGGTCGTTTGATGGCGCGCATCGCCGCGGCTGCCGCGTTCTATTTCGTGCTGGTGATGGCGGCGGGCTTCTTGCTTGGCCCTGTGCGCGTTTTGGCGCTTGAGCCGCGCGTAGGTGAATTCTGGGCGATTCTCATCGAGGCGCCGTTTCTACTGGCCGTCATCATCGCCGCCGCACATTGGGTCACCGGCAAGTTTGCGATGCGGCGCGAACCGGGCGCGCTGATCGCGATGGGGCTTGGCGCGTTGGCGTTGACGCTCGCAGCGGAAATCATGATCGGCCAAGCGCTGCGGGGTGTTGCGCCAAGCGCCTACATAGCGCGCTTCGCTACCGCGCAGGGCTTTGTCTATGGCGCACTGCTTCTTGTCTACGCCGCCGCGCCCTTAATTCTGAGCCGCATCGGCGCCGCGCGCAGGCGGGATGGGAGCGAGTGACTCTTCACCGTCTCGACAAGGGGAGCGGGCTCGCCTAGCCCAGCGCGGCAGGAGCTGATCATGCGCGGCGATCTCATTGTGGTGTTCGGTGGTTCGGGTTTTGTCGGCCGGCAGGTCGTGCGGGCCTTGGCGAAGGCCGGCAAGCGCGTGCGCGTGCCGATGCGGCGGCCGCATCTCGGCCATGAACTCAGGGTCATGGGCGATGTGGGGCAGGTGCAGCTGGTGCAGGCCAATTTGCGTTATCCGGAGTCGGTGGCGCGCGCGCTGGAGGGCGCGGGGGGCGTCGTCAATCTGGTCGGCCTGTTGAGCGAAAAAGGGCCGCAGACCTTCGCGGCGATTCAGGCGGAAGGCGCAGGCGTCGTGGCGCGCGCGGCGGCGGCGCGTGGGATCACGCGGCTCGTGCACATGTCCGCCATCGGCGCCGATCCGAACTCACCGGCGCGCTATGGGCGCACCAAGGCCGCGGCCGAGGCGGCGGTGCGCGCGGCTTTGCCCGGCGCGGTCATCTTGCGTCCATCCATCGTGTTTGGGCCGGAAGACAATTTCTTCAACCGCTTTGCCGATATGGCGAAGTTCGCGCCCGCCTTGCCGTTGATCGGCGGCGGGAAGACAAAACTCCAACCCGTCTATGTGGGCGATGTCGCGGCCGCCGTGGTCGCCGCGCTTGATCTGGAGCGCGCGCGCGGGCGCGTGTTCGAACTCGGCGGGCCGCGAATCTATACGTTCAAGGATTTGCTCGCCTTCACGCTGCGTGAAACCGCGCGGGCGCGCGCTCTCGTTCCGCTGCCGTTTTTCCTCGCGCATCCACTGGGCATGTTGCTGGACGCGGCGTTCCGGCTTTGGCCGTTCGCGGATGCGCCGCTGACGGGCGATCAGGTGCAGATGCTACGGCGCGATAATGTCGCCCACACAGAAGATGGAATCGGATCGCTATTCGATTTGGGCGTCACCGAGCGCGAAAGCGTGGAGGCGATCGTTCCCGGCTATCTGTGGCGCTTCCGCCCGCATGGGCAATTCGAGCCGAAGCCGGCGTGAAAGGGGGCGGGTCTCATTCTAAAACAGGCCGAACGACAGGCCGGCGATGACGAGCACGCCCAAGGCGATGCGGTACCAGGCGAACGGCGCAAAGCCCACGCGCGTCACGAAATCAAGAAACGGCTTCACCACAAGGGCCGCGGCGATGAACGCCATGACAAAGCCGACGGCGATTTCGGCGATGCGTTCGGCGGGAAACGCGCTCGTCTGCATGCGCACGAGGTCATACGCGAACGCGGCCGTCATGGTCGGCATGGCGAGAAAGAACGAGAATTCCGCCGCAGCGCGCCGGTCGAGACCAAGCAGCAGGCCGCCGACAATGGTCGCGCCGGACCGCGACACGCCGGGAATCAACGCGACGCATTGCACGATCCCGACGCCGATGGCGCGCCAGATGGGCGTTTGATCGGCGTGCATGACAACGGGCGTCGGGCGCCAACGTTCAATCGCCAGCATGACGACGCCGCCGAGGATGAACGCATAGGCCATCACTTGAAGGCTCTCATAGAGCACAAAGCGAACGAAATCGCCGAGGAAGAAACCGGCGAGCATGGCCGGCAGAAAGGCCAAGATCAGCATGAGCGCGAAGCGGCGCGCTTCGGGTTTCGTAGGCAAGCCGACGATCACTTCGAGAATTTTGGACCGGTAGAGCCACATCACCGCGAGGATCGAGCCGAGTTGGATCATCACTGTAAACACGCCGCCGGGGTCCTCGTAGCCGAGCAGATCCTCGCCGATGAGGAGATGGGCCGTGGAGGAGATCGGGAGGAACTCGGTGAGCCCCTGAACAACGCCCAGCAGGGCGGCTTTCGCGAGCGTGACGATATCCAAAATTGTGAGCCCCCAGCGCGACTCGATCCTGGCAAGGTGGCGTCCACAGGGGAAGAGGCTCAATTAGGTCAGTATAGAGGCCCTAAAGGCATGATTTCGCTTGCTTCCACCGATGAATGTCAATACCCGCACATTCTTACCTGATATTTTCGGGGATGTGGTTCGTCATGGCCGAGAGGATGCTGAGATTTGTATCGGTAGATGCTGATCGGCCGGAAAAGCGCCCTGCGCCTGTGCGCACCCGGGACTTTCTTGAAATTTACGGGCCGGCCATCGCCGCAAAGGCGGCGGCGCAAGCGGCGCGGTGTTCGCAATGCGGCGTGCCATTTTGTCAGTCTGGCTGCCCTTTATCCAATGCGATCCCTGACTGGCTGCTTTTGACCGCTGAGGGCCGGCTTGAGGAGGCATACGCGCTGGCGGCCTCAACGAACCCGATGCCGGAGGTCTGCGGCCGGATATGCCCTCAGGATCGCCTGTGCGAAGGCGCATGCGTTATCGAGCAGTCGGGCCACGGGGCGGTGACGATTGGCGCGATCGAGGCCTATTTGACAGACACGGCGTTCGCCGCAGGGTGGGCGGCGCCGATCGCCCCGCCGCGCCCCCGGCCACAGAGCGTCGCCATCATCGGCGCCGGCCCGGCAGGCATGGCGGCGGGCGAAGCGCTCGCCGCGCGTGGCTATGCCGTGACAATCTATGATCGCCACGATCGCGTCGGCGGCTTGCTGGTTTACGGCATTCCGAATTTCAAGCTCGACAAGGCGATCGTTGCGCGGCGCGAGGTGCGGCTGCGCGATGGCGGCGTGCGGTTCGAGTTGAACTGCGAAATTGGGCGCGATCTTGCTTTCGCGGATTTGCGCGCGCGCCATGAAGCGGTGCTGATTGCGACCGGCGCCTACCGGGCGCGGTCAGCCGGGCTTATCAACGAAAAAGCCAAGGGCGTCATCGCCGCGCTCGATTATCTGATCGCGGCCAATCGCGCGGGGCTTGGCGATGAACTCCCGCCAAGCGCCGCGCGGCTCAATGCAAGCGGCAAGCGCGTGCTGGTGATCGGTGGGGGCGATACGTCGATGGATTGCGTGCGCACGGCCGTGCGCCAGGGCGCGGCGTCCGTCACCTGCCTTTACCGGCGGGACCGCGCGAACATGCCGGGTTCGGCGCGCGAAGTCTCCAATGCGGAGGAAGAAGGCGTCGCCTTTGAATGGCTTGCGGCGCCCAAGGCGGTGCTTGGAAGCGCGCGCAAGGCCACGGGCGTGCGCGCGGCGCGAATGCGGCTCGCGCGGGCCGATGCATCGGGGCGGCAAAGCGTGGAGGAGATTCCGGATTCTGACTTCGACCTTGAAGGCGATCTCATCATCATGGCGCTCGGCTTCGACGCGGAAGATGTGCGCGCGCAATTCGCCGCATCCGATCTCGCCGTCAGGCCGAGTGGAGCGCTGCGCGTCGATGCGCGGTTACGAACAAATCAGCCAGGCGTCTACGCGGCGGGCGATATCGCGCGCGGCGCCTCACTCGTCGTGTGGGCGCTCAAGGACGGGCGCGACGCCGCCGAAACCATTCACGCTGATCTTGAAGCGCTGGCGGCGTCCGCGCGGGTGGCGGCGGAGTAGACCCATGCCGCGCAAGACAAATTCAGCGCTCTCTGCAAGCCAATCCGCGGATCGCCGCCGCCGTGCTGAGGATGTTGGCGCGGACGCGGTATGGAAGCGCAATCGCGCTGCGAATGCGGTGCGCGACGACAGGCGCGCCGAAAAATTAATACGCGAAGAAAAGCAATGAGCGACGAGATCAATCGCATGGCGCGTGAGCGCGCGCGGCTTTTAGCCCAGGGCCTCTACCGCGCGGACGATGAGCGCGATGCGTGCGGCGTTGGGCTCATCGTCGCCATAGATGGAAAGGCGCGGCGCGATGTCGTGACGCTGGCGCTGGCTTCACTAAAATCGCTGTGGCATCGCGGCGCGGTCGATGCCGATGGAAAGACCGGGGATGGCGCGGGCATCCTCCTCGACGCGCCGCAGGATTTTTTCCGCGAAGTCGTCGCGCGCACGGGGCACGCCGTGCAGAAGGGGCCGATCTTCGTCGGTCAGATTTTCCTGCCGCGCAACGATTTCACCGCGCAGGAACGCGCGCGCACAATCGTGGAATCGGAATTGCTGCGCGCGGGATTTTCACTCTATGGCTGGCGCCAGGTTCCCGTCGACATATCGGCGATCGGTGAAAAGGCGAACGCCACGCGCCCGGAGATCGAGCAGGTTTTGCTGCATGACCCGCTGATGCGGAATGAGGAAGCCGTTGATCGCGATCTCTTCATATGCCGCCGGCGCATCGAGAAACGCGCGCTGGCCGACAATATCGCGGAACTCTATGTGTGCTCATTGTCGGCGCAGACGCTGATCTATAAGGGCATGTTCCTGGCCGAGCAGATCGACGGCTTCTATCCCGATCTCAAGGATGAAAGATTTATCTCCTCAGTCGCCATCTATCATCAGCGCTATTCGACAAACACGTTTCCGCAATGGCGCCTGGCGCAGCCGTTCCGCATGCTCGCCCATAATGGCGAGATCAATACGCTCAAAGGCAACATCACGTGGATGAAGAGCCACGAAATCCGCATGGCGTCCGATGCGTTCGGGCGCGCGGACAGTGATGTAAAGCCCGTTATTCAGCCGGGCGGATCGGATTCGGCCGCGCTCGACAATGTGTTTGAAGTGCTGGTGCGCGCCGGCCGCTCCGCGCCCATGGCGAAGGCGCTGCTGGTGCCGGAAGCGTGGGCGAAGGCGACCACGATGCCCGAGGCGCACCGCGCGCTTTACGCCTATTGCGCGGCGGTGATGGAGCCATGGGATGGGCCGGCGGCGCTGGCGATGTTCGATGGACGCTGGGCGGTGGCTGGGCTCGATCGCAATGGCCTGAGGCCCCTGCGCTTTGCGTTGACCGATGATGGGCTTTTGGTGGTGGGCTCGGAAACCGGCATGTGTCCGCTTGAGCCGTCGCGGGTGATCGAGCGCGGGCGCGTGGGCGCCGGGCGCATGATCGCGGTCGATACGCACGAGGGCAAACTGCATCGCCACATGGATGTGGTCGACGCCTTGGCGCGCGCGCATCCCTATGAAGACTGGCTGGATCACGTCGTCGATCTCAATGAGCGCCTCGCGGGCGCCGAACCGAGACTTTATGAGGCGAACGACGCGCTGGTCCGCCGGCAGGCGGCGGCCGGCCTGACGCTTGAAGATGTCGAGCTGTTGCTCCAGCCAATGATGGAGGAGGGCAAGGAGGCGATCGGCTCCATGGGCGATGATGCGCCGCTGGCCGTGCTCTCGGATATCAATCGCCCGCTTTCTCATTATTTTAGGCAGAATTTCAGCCAGGTGACGAACCCGCCCATCGATCCGCTGCGCGAGGGGCGCGTCATGAGTTTGGCCACGCGGTTCAAAAATCTCGGCAACATTCTGGCGCAGGACGAGACGCAGGCGAATGTCTATGTGCTCAAGAGCCCGGTGCTTACCAACGGCATGTATGCGCGCTTGATCGAAGAGCTTGGCGGGGAGGTCGCGCTCATCGATTGCACATTCGAGGCGCCAGCGCGGCCCGAGGAAGCGGGGACGAATCTTCGCCGCGCCATGGACCGTATTCGCGCGGAGGCCGAGGAAGCGGTTCTGTCAGGCCGCTCGCACATCGTGTTGAGCGATGAGGGGCAACATGAATCCCGCGTCGCGTGCCCGATGATCTTGGCGACGGGCGGCGTGCACGCGCATCTCGTGGCGCGGGGCTTGCGCTCCTATTGTTCGATCACGGTGCGGTCGGGCGAGTGTCTTGATACGCACTATTTCGCCGTGCTGATCGGTTGCGGCGCGACCACGGTGAACGCCTATCTTGCTATGGACACCATTGCGCAGCGCGTCGCACGCGGCATAGGCGGCGCGCTGACGCGTGAACAAGCGACGACGAATTATCGCGAGGCGATCGAGGCGGGCCTCATGAAGATCATCTCGAAAATGGGCATCGCGGTGATCTCGTCCTATCGCGGGGGGCTCAATTTCGAGGCGATCGGCCTGTCGCGCGCGCTTGTCGATGAATTCTTTCCCGGGCTGACAAGCCGCGTCTCCGGCATCGGGCTTTCCGGCCTTGCGCAGGAGGCGGCGGAGCTGCACGCGCGCGCCTTCAGCGGGGATGGCGCCGTGCTACAATTGGGTGGCCTCTATCGCCAGCGCTCGGGCGGCGAACGCCACGCCCTTGAGGCCCATCATATTCACCAATTGCAGACAGCGTGTGCGACGGGCGATTTCGCGGCGTACAAAGTGTATGCGGATCGTGTGCGCGAGCGCCGCCTCGCCGAACCCATCCAATTGCGCGATCTGCTTGAAATCCGCGATAATGCGCGGGCCGAGGCGCCGCTGCACGAAGTTGAAAGCGTCAATGAAATTCGCAAACGCTTCATCACGCCTGGCATGAGCCTCGGCGCCTTATCGCCCGAAGCGCACGGAACGCTCAATATCGCCATGAACCGCATTGGCGCGCGCTCCGTTTCCGGGGAAGGCGGCGAAGATCCGGCGCGCTATCGGGCGCGGCCGAACGGGGACAACGCCAACAGCGCGGTCAAGCAGATCGCCTCGGGGCGGTTTGGGGTAACGGCCGACTATCTAAATCAATGCCGGGAAATCGAGATCAAGATCGCGCAAGGCGCCAAGCCCGGCGAGGGCGGGCAATTGCCGGGATTCAAGGTCACCGAACTCATCGCTTCGCTGCGCCATGCGACGCCAGGCGTTACGCTCATCTCGCCGCCGCCGCATCATGACATCTATTCAATCGAGGATTTGGCGCAGCTCATCTACGATTTGAAGCAAGTAAATCCCGATGCGTCCGTGTGCGTGAAATTGGTTGCGCAGTCGGGCGTCGGCACAGTGGCGGCGGGCGTGGCCAAGGCGAAGGCGGATATCATCCTCATATCCGGCCATGTCGGCGGGACGGGCGCCTCACCGCAAAGCTCAATCAAATATGCCGGCATTCCCTGGGAAATGGGGCTCGCGGAAGCGCACCAGGTACTGACGCTCAACAATCTGCGCCACCGCGTGCGGCTGCGGACGGACGGAGGCTTGCGCACTGGGCGCGACATCGTGGTGGCGGCGATGTTGGGGGCGGAAGAGTTCGGCATCGGCACGGCGGCGCTTGTCGCCATGGGGTGCCTCATGGTGCGCCAATGCCATTCTAACACCTGCCCCGTGGGCGTGTGCACGCAGCGGGAGGATTTGCGCGCGCGCTTTTCCGGAACGCCGGAGAAGGTCGTTAATCTGATGACATTCATCGCCGAGGAGGTGCGCGAGCTCTTGGCGCAGATCGGTTTTCGTTCGCTCAACGAGATCATCGGGCGTACGGACCTGATCGAGCAGATCAGCCGGGGCGCCGAGCACCTCGACGATTTGGATCTCAACCCGCTTCTGGTGCGTGTGGATTCGCCTCATCCGCCCTATTGTACGCAAGCCGGCCGCACGGAGGTTCCAGATACGCTCGACGCGCAAATTCTACGCGACGGCGCGGCTTTTTTCGAGCGCGGGGAGAAACTCGCACTCACTTATGGTGTGCGCAATACGCAGCGAGCAATTGGGGCAAGACTCTCCTCGGCGATCGTTCGCAAGCATGCGGATAAGCCCATTCCGGAGGGGCGGCTCACCGTTCAGCTTGCGGGTTCGGCCGGTCAATCGCTCGGCGCGTTTCTAGCGCAAGGCGCGCTCATCGATTTGACCGGCGATGCGAACGATTATGTAGGCAAGGGCTTGTCCGGCGGCGTCATCGTAATTCGTCCGTACAAGGAGCAGGAAGACCGCGCTGGATGGAACGCGATTATCGGCAATACGTGCCTTTATGGCGCGACGAGTGGAAAGCTGTTCGCCGCCGGCCAGGCGGGAGAGCGCTTCGCGGTGCGCAATTCCGGCGCCGATGCTGTGGTTGAAGGCTGCGGGGCCAATGGTTGCGAGTACATGACCGGCGGAAATGTTGTCGTTCTCGGGGATGCCGACGTCAATTTCGGGGCCGGCATGACCGGCGGCATGGCGTTTGTTTATGATCCGGAAGGGCGGTTTCTTGCGCGTGTGAACGCGGATACAATTGTCGTTCAGCGGATCGCGTCGACGTTCTGGGATGAAAAGTTGCGCGGATTGATCGCCGCGCATTGCGCCTACACCGGCTCACGCCGCGCCCAGGAGGCGCTCGACGATTGGGCGCGGGCGCGGGGCGCCTTCTGGCAGGTGTGCCCGAAAGAGATGCTCGCGCGCTTGGAGCACCCGCTTTCTGATGTGGTTTCGAGCGCGGCGTAACCGGGGCTGGCGCGCGAACGCATAGCGCTTACATTGGCTCAAGCGACCAAGGATGCGCCCATGCACGCCCGTAAACCCATGACATTGCCCAGCAAGGCTGACGCCTTGCCTGGCCGTACGACGCCTCCTGCGTTCACGAACATGCATTTCGTCAACGGCCACGCGATCGCTCCGCCGTTTCCAAGCCATCTCGAGGAGGCGGTGTTTGGTCTCGGCTGTTTCTGGGGCGCGGAGCGAAAGTTCTGGCAGACGGACGGCGTCTGGACGACGGCGGTTGGCTATGCGGGCGGAGAAACGCCCAATCCCACGTACGAAGAAGTATGCTCGGGGCGCACCGGCCACACCGAAGTGGTGCGCGTGCTGTTCGATCCCTCGGCCGTCTCGTATGCGCGGCTCTTGAAAGTCTTTTTTGAAAATCACGATCCCACCCAGGGCATGCGCCAGGGCGGCGATATCGGCACCCAATATCGGTCCGCGATCTATGCGACATCGCCCGCGCAGCGCGCCGCGGCGGAGGCCGCCGCGCGGGACTATGAAGCCGCGCTGCGGGCCAATGGGCATGGGCCGATCACGACCGAAATTCGCGACGCGCCGGCCTTCTACTATGCGGAAGACTATCACCAGCAATATCTGGCCAAGAATCCCGGCGGCTATTGTGGGCTGGGCGGCACGGGGATCGCGTGCCAGATCGGAACCGGCGTTACGGCGTGACGCCCGCGGCGTTCGAGAAGGCGGCGCTGGCGCTGCCGGGCGCCACACTGTCCGTGCAATGGGGTGATGACCGCGTCTACAAGGTCGGCGGCAAGATGTTCGCCGTGCTCGCCGGCGAGAGCGAGAAACGGAAACGATGCTCCTTTAAATGCAGCGACCTCTCGTTTGAGCTGCTGACGAAGAAGAAAGGCATCGTCCCCGCACCTTATTTGGCGCGCGCGAAATGGGTCATGCTGGAAAACTTGCGCGCCTTGCCGGACGCGGAAATCACGGCGCGGCTCGCCGAAGCGCACCGGTTGGTGTTTGATAAATTACCGAAGAAAACGCAGGCGGAGATTGTTCGCGGGATGGCGTGATCGTCAGACATCACACTGGCCAGCGCAACCCGATTCTGCGCCGCTGAATGAGCGTTTGTTCCGCGCGCTGCAGGGCGCGCATCGCCACTTCGGCGTTCTGGTAGCTTTCCGTGGCTTTCAACGCATCGGCCGCGAGTTTCAGGCGCGAGACCGCTTCCTCCAGCTTGTCGCGCGCGCCTTCGCGTTCGCCGAGCGCGGCCAGGGCGCGGCCGATTTCCTGCTGGGCCGAGCCCCAGGCGCCAGGATCGGCGCTGCGATCGACCTGATCGAGATAATGCTGGCGCGCATCGAGCGATTTCTGCAGCCAGCGCGCATGGCCGCCGCGTTCGCCGAGGCTCAAGGCGCCGGAGGCGAAATCGTTCAATATGTCCATCATGACGGAATCGGACAATTCCGCCGGCGGCTCCTGCACGAGGCGATCCAGCGCCTCGACGATCGGCTGCAGGCGCTCGGGCTTGTAATCCTGCGGACGATTGAGAACGGGACGCGCGCGGCGCGCGCAGGCATAAGCCAGCGCCTGCTCGACCGCTTGCACGGGCCGCCCGGCGCGCCAGGCGAGCTGTACGGCGTCCACCTCCGGCAGGCGTCCATAGGGCGGGGCGGTGGTCATGCGCAGATCGAGCCGGCCAAGCATGGAGCGCTTGCCCCACACGATTACGTCGCCCGCGGCGCGCTCCAGGGCGTCCACCGCCTGTTGCGCAACACGGCGGCGGCGCTCTGGATGCGCTTTGGGCGAAAGCGTCTCCAGGTGCAGCGGAAAGAGTTCGACCACCGCCTCCGCCTGGAAGGCGAACAGGCCGAAATATTCCTCAATGGCTGACTTCATCTCCTGGCGCAGGCCCGGGCCGCCGCCATCGATAAAGCCGATCAGAACCAGCGCGCGATGGTCCTTCGCCCGGCGCAGCGCCTGCGCCTTCAAGGCGATGGAGGCGGCTGAGCTCGCCTTGGCCATGCCGCGCAGAAACCAGAACAGGCTGACGATCAGCGCCGCCGCGCCCATCGACACGAACGCCATGACCACGTCGGGAAACTGAACGAACGCCTCAAGCGCCTGGCGCGGCACGAGGCGCACGAGTTCGGGCGCGAGGTCTGGAAGCGCGATGCCGGAGACGGCGGACAGAATCATGAAACGTTCCAAACCGGAGGCGAACGCAAGCCATACCGTGCGCCGCCGCGCCGCACAACGGCGCGCGGCGCCTGGGTAGTCCAGCCTCGCGGCGGCCTATTGGCCGGATTGCTCAGCCTTCATGCGGTTAACCATATTCTCCATGCCCTGCATCATCTGGCCGAGATCGGTGACGCGGTAATCGGCGGGCGGCTGGAAAAGGGCCGGGTCCTGACGTCCGCGGGTTACGCGGGTCGTCTCCCAGCTCACGCGCTCGCCTTCGGCCGCACGGAGCAGGATGCCGTCCTGAGTGACGCAGGCGGTGCGGGTCTGGCCGTCCCGCTCAGTCTGCCATTCGCGCCCGGTTTCGCCCGCGACGCGGCATTCGCCAAGCAGGCGCGCGCCCTCGCCGCGTAGTTCGTTCCGCCACACTTCTTCCGGGGATTGCTGTGAGATCTGATCGAGCGGCAAGCGCATCACCATGCGCTGAGCGTGGATGACGGAATAGCCTTCTTGCGTATCGAGATTGAGGATCATCACCATCCCGGCGCCGATTTCCATGCGCGTACGCTGACCATCGCGGATCATGATCATCTGGCTGGTTTCACCGTTGGGGCCGGTGATTGTAGATTCGGCGCGATAGCCGGCGCCGCCCATGCCGATGGTGAAGCCGCCGCCGCCTGCCTGTGCGTTCTGGCCGCCTGGCGTTTGCGAATTGTCCTGACCGGTCTGGCCAGCGTTTTGCCCGCACGCGGCGAGCGACAAAGCGGCGATGACAGCCAGACCCACAATGCGCATAAGCAATCCTCCAAACTCAGCGGCGTCCTAGCACGCGGCGGCGCGTCGGTGAAACCCAAGCGTTACTGTGGCGTTAACGGCACACCTCTGTGCGATCGCCGCATCACCGCCAAAAATCCGCCCAGGTCCACGTGCTTAATGACGAGATGAGCCAGGGCGGCGCACTTTCTCGTCCATTGAGCCTTCGAGGCGCATTCGCCGCCGCTCTGGCTCTGTCCAGCGCGGGCGGCGCGGCGCATGCGCAGCAGATTTCACCGTTCATGGCCGGCGTGCGAAACGATGTGCGTCTGGGCCCGGCCACCCGTTATGCGACGCCCGATGGGCAATTGCGGTTCGTGTTCGACCGATCGGGCGGGCGCTATGCGCTGCTGCGGTTCGAGGGCGATCCGGAAGTGCATATCCTGCGCGCCGTCGGCGCGGCCGGCGGCGATGAGATTTATCGCAATGACGCCAACGACATCGCGTTGCGGGTGACGCCGCATGGCGGGGTCATTCTTTATACGCGCGCGCACAGCACCGGCGCGCCCGCCGCTGAAGAAGGCGCGAGCGCCGCCATCGCGCCGCAGGCGATCGCCGTGGCGCAATATCAGGCGCGCATGCGCCAAGTGCAGGCGGCGGCCGCGCGCGCTCTGGGGCGGGCGATCATTTTCGAGGCGCCGGCCAACGTCACCGGTCCGAATGCGGGCCTCGTGCTCGACGCGGCCGAGCGTGCGGCGGCGACGCTGGCGGCCTCCCCAGGAATCACGGTGACTCGCGTCATCATCCGCGTGGGGCCAGCGCCCGCCGCGCGGCGGACGGGCGAAGCGCTCGACATCCAGGTTGCGCCCAATATGGGCTATGCGGGCCGGCC